>NZ_JACJPY010000024.1 GCF_014696345.1 Pseudanabaena cinerea FACHB-1277 | reverse complement strand
TCGAAGTGGGACTTTCTTGGGCACAGTTGTTTTCTATTCAATATGTCTTCTGACTGACTCCATATATACCTTTCGTATCCTCACTTGGCGGAACCACTGCCTAAGTTCACGATCACACTTTTAAAATATTTCGCCTACTTTCTCGTTGGATTATTCCTTGCCTTTCCCATATCCGCAATGTTTGGCGCGATCGCCCTCCTTCTCTCTTACCTCCCCCTCATCTGGCAAATCCTGTGGAGAGCAGGACTTGGATTAATCATGCTGACAGCGAGCGCCTTATTTTTCGAAGCCTTAAACAATGGAGCAAAACACGATTCCGACTAGTTTCTATCCAGACTATCCCAAAGTTGAGAAATAGGTTTAGTTTGCCCCGTATTTACCTCATGTAACGCTCTATGAAGACTAGCTGCAATTTGTTGTGGACTTGGATCAAACACTTCATCCTGATCTTCTAAATCAATATCTAGCAAATCTTCGACCAAAACAATAACCCTAACTTTGGGTTGTTTTGGCAAATTTTTCAGATGCTTAGGTAACTCAAGCTTCCTGTCAGGTGTAATCGTAGTAGAAAATTCGTAAGCTTTCATAGTTTCTATGACAACAGTTAATCTTCAGAATAACAAATTTAGACAACTTGCTCTGCATATATCTCCCAATCACCTAGCAAATCCTCTGGCGGACTGGATTAGGATTAATGATGCTAAAGTGCGATCGCCTTTTACTTTCAATCATTGAAAAATTGAACAGGCGATCGCGTTCTTATTCTCATCAATTATCATTTACCTTACCTATCCCGACCTCAGCGCGATTTGCTGCTATTGGAATAAGTGATTTCATTGCGATCGCTGTCTTGCCAAGGGGTTTCCGCAAAACTGACGGTGGGCAGAGGGGGTAAACCCCATTTGCTGACCAAGTTTTGTAATAGGCGATCCTGCGATCGGTGGAACATATCAATATCGCCTTCGCCACGATTGACGATCGCAAACCAAATTGTGCCGTATTTTTGGGTTTGTAAGATTCCAGCGAGGGCGCTCACATCGGACAAAGTGCCAGTTTTGACGATCGCCCCCTTAGGCATAATCGATCTGCCTTCAATCGTGCCGCAATTGCAATCACTGGTGGGGAAGAGGTCAGCGAGGGTCAAGCCTTCAACTTGGGCGCGATTATGAATAGCCATCAAGATCGCCACTGTGGCGCGGGGAGAAATTTGGTTGGCTTGCCCCAAACCTGAGCCATTGATTAATTTAATTTCCGATGGGGGTAGCCCTGTGATATTGGCAGCGATCGCCGCGATTTGACCACCTCCCCCCAATTGCCGCGCCAACAATTCTGACATTTCATTATTGCTGAAGGTATTCATGCGCTTGAGAATTTGCCACAGAGGTAAGGATTGGTGGCGGATCATGGGCTTAATTGTGGAGTTAGGCGCGATCGCCCGATTGGTGAGAATGCGATTATTGCCAGAAATCGCTAACTGGGGTTTAGCTGTTCCCGCAGGCATGGTCGTATATTGCTGTGCCACTTCCCCTTCCCATTGGCTGCTATCCAAAGCAGTTCGCAGAAAATCGGCGGATTTACTCACATCTGGCTCAAAATTCATCACAAAGTTACCCGTAATAATCAGATTACCTTGAACGCGCTTAATACCTAACTGATTGATCTTATTACCGAGGGCAATCGCCTCTTCCCACACAAAAAATGGATCGCCGCCGCCCTCCACAATCAAATCGCCCTTGAGGGTATCGCCCGTAACATTGCCCGTAAAGCCGACATTAGTGATAAAACGATGGTTAGAACCCCAAGCATTCAAGGCGGCAAGGGTGGTGACATTTTTGGTGAGGGATGCCGATGGCAAGGCTTGACGGGACAACTGCCCCAAGGCGATCGCCCCATCATGACTCTGGAGCCATACCCCCTGATTGGGATTGGTGATCCCCCCCTGATGCAAATCCTTGAGCAACGTGGCGATCGCCTGCTTCATGACAGATTCGCGATCTCCCTTGGCATTCACTGCATCGGCAAGCACAGGGCGATTGGCATAGCTCATCAGCGATCGCGGCACAGCCGCCACCTCACGACCATCAAGTACCTGTGTTGACAGCGATAGCAGCAATGCACCCACCAAACTCCATGTTGTCATATGAAAAATTACCCGTTTCCTATGGGAAAATCCAAAAGGATATAGAATGAACCTAGCTAAAATCATATACAAAATCATACTTTGGAGTTTTAAGTAAGCTATGCAGCCAATTATGTTTCCCGGTTCGGCAGTGCGGGTGGTCAATGAAGGCGACACTTACTATGGTTTTCAGGGACAGGTACAGAGGGTCAGCGACGGGCGCATTGCTGTGATCTTCGGTGGCGGCAACTGGGAAAAGATTGTATCCTTTCGACCTAATGAGTTAGAGCTAATCGATACCACCGTTAGCGCTAAGGCAAAGAAGAAATAATTATCAAAGTTGCAAAACTTGTAGTGACCAATTCACCCACTCCCGATAAATCTCTATCTAAAGCAGTCACAAACCCCGTGGGGCAGAAGCCAGATCGCCCTTGGTTGCGACTGCTTGTTCGTGGTGTAGTTTTGGGGATAGGCGCGATCGCGGGTATCGGCATCGGACTAGCGATCGCGATCATGCGACCCGAATGGGTATGGCAACCATCGGAGATCAATATTTTTAGCAAAAAACAGCAGTTTACCCTATCCGCCGATGCGCTATTTGATAGCGGCACTGCCAAAATTAAAACCGATAGTTTTCAACTGCTTGATAAAGTTGCCGCGCAGTTGCCCCTAAGTACAGGCAGAAAGATTAGAATCAATGGACATACAGATGTTGCCAGTGGCGTTGATGCTCTCAACCTATCCTATTTAAGGGCAAATGCCGTGCAGCAATATTTAGCAAAACTAAGGGGAGAGCGTACCTATCAATGGATGGTAGTGGGCTATGGCGCTAGTCGCCCTTTGAGTAATAGCGCAGACAAAGTTAGCGGTAACAACCGCATTGAGATTGTTGTAGACGACTAAATATGCAAATCACTTTTCTTGGTACTAGTTCAGGAGTTCCCACCCGTGGACGCAATGTGTCTAGCATTGCTGTGCGGTTGCCCCAACGTGCAGAAGCTTGGCTATTGGACTGCGGCGAAGCCACCCAACATCAGTTACTGAGAAGTGATGTCAAAATCAGTCAAATTACGAAAATTTTTGTAACTCACCTGCATGGCGATCACATTTTTGGTTTGCCAGGATTACTGGCAAGCTGTGGTATGGCAGGCAATGTCAGCCATATCGATCTCTATGGTCCCTCTGGTTTGGGCGAATATCTAGATGCTTGTTTGCGCTATAGCGAAACCCGCCTTTCCTATTCCATTAAAGTACATCGGGTTAAGGAAGGTTTAGTTTGGGAAGACAAGGAATTTTATGTAATGGCGGCTCCCCTCAAGCATAAGGTGACAGCCTTTGGCTATCGCTTAGTGGAACGCGATCGCGCTGGCAAATTTGATGTAAATCGGGCGATCGCCATGAATATTACCCCAGGACCTATTTTTGGCGAACTCAAACAGGGCAAAGTGATCACCCTTGCCGATGGGCGGATGATCAATGGCAAAGAGCTTTGCGGAGAGCCACAAATAGGACGCAAGATTGCCTACTGCACCGATACGATTTTCTGTGATAGCGCAGTCGACCTCGCCCAAAATGCTGATGTATTAATCCATGAAGCCACCTTTGCCCATCAAGATTCCGAAATGGCTTTTCAAAGGTTGCACTCAACTAGCACAATGGCGGCACAAGTGGCACTTCTAGCCAATGTCAAGCAATTGATCATGACCCATTTCAGTCCGCGCTATGCCCCCGGCAATGCCATTTTGCTAGAGGATTTAGTCAAGGAAGCCCGCATGATTTTTGCCAATACGATTCCCGCCCATGACTTCATGACCTATGACATCGCTGCATCAATGCCGATCAACTAAAAAAGCTCTTTGCACCGACTTACAACCCAGATTGTATGAAAAAGAAGTTGTCAAATCTAATCAAGATTTTGGTGATCTTGATAATCCTTAGCCTATTTGTCTTGCCTGCTATTGCCAATGCGCCGCCGCCGCCACCGATGAATTGGTTTGTTTTCTCCTACCCCTCAGGGCAGAAAACCCTTCAAGGACTACAGATAGTAGAATGCAATACAGAAATCTGCGAGCAGCCAACTTTGCTCATACAATACGGTGAATGCCGTGACAAAGCCTGTCTACAGCCCAATGCTATTACCTCACAGACTAGAAACACCTACCGTTTTGGCTGCGCCGAAAATCGTTGCTTACTTCTTGATACAGTCAATACCTATGCTAACCAACAGAATCAAGCTAAAGAGCAGTCCAAGCGATGGTTTCGACTGATTGGACAGTTCAGCGATCGCCTGCGTCTTAGTAATCCCGCTTTAAAAGATCCCCAAGGACAAAGTACATTTTTTCCCTTAAGTGGTTTATGGCAAGTGCAAATCACTAATGACTCATTACAGGTAATTCAAGAGGAGGATTGGTACTTATACCCTCTGTTCACGCCTTTGCAAGAATATACTCGCCAGATGTTCTTTACTGGTTGGCTGCTAACAATTGTTTCTGAGTTATTAATAGCAGCACCTTTCCTGTGGTGGCAAAAAACACCTAAACCAAAATTTTGGAGAACATTAACAGCGATCGCGGTGGTTAATTTATTTAGCTATCCAGTAGTCTGGTCATTTTTTCCATCCCTAGAAGCTTTTCAACTACTCTTGGGGCGCTATCTAGGGATTAGCTCTTTGATCATAGCAATCCTCTATGGTCTGATAATTTACAACAGACGTAGAGATTCATCTAAGAGAATTATTCTTGTGTCGATACTTGCTTTCATTGTTCTGAACATAATCGGCATTTTTGGCGCTCTCTGGTTTGGCTATGGCAACAGATTCCCTATCGTCACAGGAATTCCCTATCGACTGACAATGCCAGCCTCTGAAGTCTTTGCCATAGTGTACGAAGCATGGTTGATCTCAACACTAAGTCTTGAACAATTACCCATACGGCAGTCACTACTGATTAGTTTGCTAACCAATGCAACCAGCTTAATTGGGGGATTTATTGTTTTCGGAATGAATTTCCTAGCCTAGGGCGCTGCAAGAACTATAAACTTATGTAAACAAATAGCAATTACTGTACAGTCCTAAGTTAGTATATATACATCAGCACAAGAGACAGAGCAACTCAATCCAAAGCAAACCTAACTTAGATCTTTAAATTAGATTTCTGAAATTAAGAAAGGAGAGGCAAAAAGAAAGAGTCACTAGTCAATATAAGGATTGACGCTTTGTTGCTCCCAGCGATTCCACGATCTTTACAGGGAAGTGCTGAATCCAAAGATCGGTGTAGCTTTGATAGCTTCCGTAGCCTTAAGTTTTGCCAAGGTCTTCTAGATTGAGCAGCATGGTTCCTAATGTGTTACATATCATTGTGCTAAATCATTGAACTGCACAGAGACAAGCTAATTTAGGTTAGAATAGAAGGCTAAGATGCATAGTTGATCAATGCCGAACACGCCTGAGTAAACCCTAGTAAAATAACTAATTGAATTATATTAAGACATGAGTCTAGCAGCCTTCTGCTAGACTCATTGAGTTTTTGGGGCAAGTTTTTAGATTCTAAAACCAAAAAACAATATTGTTTTTGGTAAGTCTTAAGCAAGTAGCAATCAAAATGCAGCTTATTAAGGCTTTAGGTAGTACATAAATATTTTTGAAAGCATTGCTTTGAGACGCTTTGGGCAGTATTTACGGGTTTTAATACGGATTTTAAGTCAGCGCAAATCTCTGTAGAGAAAATCAAGAGCCGTAATCAAGCCCATTTTTAGATAGAATAAGCAGTACGAAAAAGTAATAAAGCCATAGTGCATCGGCTTTTGGTGAAGCGCATCAGCTTTTGGTGATTTGTTTTGGTGATCTTGCTAAACTGCGCCGCCATAAAGCAGAGTTTTCACTAAAATAGCTACCCCCTAGCACTATCTTGAACAACAATTTTTAAAGTGATTTTTAATCAGAGGTATATAAGCGTTGCGTAAAGTCGTTATTGCTGGCAACTGGAAAATGTACAAAAACCAGTCTGAAGCCAAAGCATTCTTTTCGGAATTTCCTAAGCATCTGCAAGCGATCGCCGATCAACAAATTATCATTTGTGTACCTTACACAAACCTTGCCATTGTCCAAACAATATTGCCCTCAGTAGCTTGCCCTAGTCTCAGTATTGGCGCTCAAAATGTGCATTGGGCTGACAGTGGTGCATTTACTGGCGAAATCTCTGCGCCGATGTTGGTAGAACTTGGTATTAAGTACGCCGTCATCGGTCACAGCGAACGTCGTCAATTTTTTGGCGAAACTGATGACACGGTAAACAAGCGCATCAAAACTGCTCAAGCCCACGGCATCACTCCCATACTCTGTGTTGGCGAAAGCAAGCTACAGCGTGATAACAACGAAACTGAAACTTGGATTTTTTCTCAGCTTGCCAATGCCCTAGTCGATGTTGATCAAAGCAACTTGATCATAGCCTACGAACCAATCTGGGCGATCGGTACAGGCGATACTTGCCAGTCCAGTGAGGCAAATCGAGTTATTGGCCTAATTCGCAGCAAACTCGACCATCAAAATATGACTATTCAATATGGTGGTTCTGTCAAACCCGATAACATTGATGAAATTATGGCTCAGCCAGAAATCGATGGGGTGCTAGTTGGCGGCGCTAGCCTCGATCCTGCGGGTTTTGCACGTATTGTTAATTATCAGCCTTAATACTACAGCCTATCAAGGCTTTGAGTAGTGCAGAAATACTTTTGAGATTATTGCTTTGCGCTGATCTCAAGAGTATTTCTGGGCTTTAAGGCGTAGCCGTTTTTTGATTTGGGCAAAATACTTGATCTCAGAGTTTTGCCAATCTATATTGAACTTTTGTGAAGTGCTTGCCCTACATAGGTTACACTGATTAGCAATTTACTCAAAACCTTAAAAGCCTTTCCTGGTAAGGATCTTGAGAATTTTATAGAGAATTGCGCCAATAAGTATTTGAAAAAAGCTGCTCAAATCCATATAAATTAACCATTACGTATATACACAAGTGGCAAGTTACTATTAGAATAAGCAATCAGAAGTCATAGTCAGTGCGGGTTTCGCAAAGAGCGATCGCACGATGTTTGCTTTGAGATTTAACCCATAATCAATTCCTATTTATAAAAAGGGGAAACCTATGAACAAAGGTGAACTAGTTGATGCGATTGCCAAAAAAACATCCGAAAAAGGCGTGCAAATCAACAAAAAGACTGCCGACGAAGTTTTGTCTGCCACTCTAGAAGTAATTATCGACACCGTTGCTGGTGGAGATAAAGTTACTTTAGTGGGATTTGGCTCCTTTGAAGCTCGCGAACGCAAAGCTAGAGAAGGGCGTAATCCTAAAACTGGAGAAAAGATGGAAATTCCTGCGACCAAAGTACCTGCTTTCTCCGCAGGTAAGTCTTTCAAAGAGCAAGTCAGTCCTCCTGCTGAAGACTAATGCTTTTTGAATAGCCATAAAAAAAGAAAGGCTTGATCAAGTCTTTCTTTTTTTAGTAAAGCGCTTTGTGCTGGCTTGCAGGTCTTCAAACTCAAACGAATCACAAGAGCAGCTTTAAAAGCCATGCTTTGCATGGCTTTTAAAGCTTTTTTGGTTTGAGCTTTGTTAAGGATTTACCTCATTAATAGGTTGATTGGTTTTTCGGAACCTTTGGGATGGCGGAGCTATTGGCAATTTAAATAGATTACGAATAGCCGCATCTAATTCTTCAAAGCCAAATACCCCTTCTTGGTCAAAATTCTTCTCACCCTGATCAGATATTAATACGGTCTGAGGTACTACGCCACGATAATAGTAAGCTTCTTCGGTGGGCTGATAATCTGACCTCTGTAAGTCTAAGCTGTCAACGGATACAGGGATTAGGGTTAAATTTTTACCATATTGTGCTTGAGCAAGGTTGAGGATTGGTGAGAATCTCTTGCAGTCGCTACTATCATCAATATAAAAAACTAGCATGGCGGCGCGTCCTTGCTTTAGTGATTGGGCAAGGTTGATGCGAGCTGGCACGATGGAGCCATTGCCGCCATAGAGAGCAAAAATGTTGCCATCATAAGTATCATCGGTGAGCTTTGCTTCTACGGATTGGGGGCTAGTTGTTAGGTTTAACCCGATCGCTAGAAGTAAACTCGCACCAATACAGGCGATCGCTTTGCTAATCTGGCGAACACGATATGTTGCAACTAGTTGATAGAAAACAGAGTAAAGAATATTTTTGAAAAAGTTTGGCATTACAAAAGACATTACAAATGGCGTTACAAATAACTTTGGAAAACTGGTTAAGCAGGTCATTCTAAGTTAATTTATGCTTGGACTTTGGGGAAGGAATCAAAATATCCGACTTTTGATTAAAAGTTATGTAGCTTATTGAGGCTTTGAGTAGCACAGACAACTTTTCAAAAGCGGCAGGGCGCATTGCCTCTGAAAAGTTGTCGGGGTTGTAAATCAGCGTAGAGCTTTGTAAGTCACTTGCGACAAGAATGTAAGAGGTCAGCGCTATAAGCTACTCGCGTGTTTTTTAATCACCAAAACCATGAGCGCGAATTAGGTCAAAAAACTCTTTCTTCATGTAAGGATCATTTCTAAAGGAGCCGCGCACGATCGAGTTAACCATTTTAGTCTCAGGCTCTTTGACCCCACGCCAAGTCATGCACATATGCTGAGCTTTAATCACAAATGCTAGACCTTTGGGCTTAATCAAATTTTCGATGGTATCTGCCACCATGATCGCCGCTTCCTCTTGAATGTGGGGGCGACTCATCACCCAATCAACAATTCGATTAAATTTAGAAATGCCAATTACGCGATCGCTAGGGACGATGCCGATCCAAGCTTGCCCCACTATTGGCACAAAATGATGTGAGCAGGCTGAACGCACGGAAATTGGACCTAGGGTATAAATTTCGTCTAGCTCCTTGGCATTAGGAAAATCTGTGACCTTGGGCATAGGATGATAGCGACCTTTAAACACTTCATCCACATACATTTTTGCCACCCGTTTTGCCGTCTCTTGAGTGTTGTGATCATTGGCAGTATCAATAACCAAAGAATCAAAAACACTTTGCAGCTTGACCTCAATTTCTTTTTTTAATTCCTCTCGCTCCAACTCGCTGATGTGATGGGCGATTGAGTCATTGGCAAAAAATGGATCGCCAGCCGCAATGACGCGATCGCGAATAATTTGCGAAATTGGCTTGCGCGTGGGTAAAGATTCTAAAACTTTTGCTGCTTTGAATTCATTCTCAGAACTATTATTGTTGAGAGTGCGAGAGATACTGATCGTCATGGTGTGATACTTAGCTAGATATCCAATGAATGAAACGAAAATAAAGAAACGAAAATATCAAGAATGCAAAAATTTGAACATCAAAAATTATCGTTTGACTTCCGATCTAAGAGACCTTTCACATAGATGAGTAATACTAGACAAGCATATGTCCAGATGAATCTAGAGACTAAAGGCATCTGATCAGCAATTCAAACTGTAAAATTTATTATATTCTCCTATATTTGATGATTCATGGACATTTTCATCACAGTTTGGTGTTGTCTCAAACAGCCAAAAAACTACATTTTTTTTAACTGTGTTTTAACACTCCTACATAATTCTAGACTATTCCCTAACGGCTATCAGGAGATATGTTTAAGTTTCAGTTAATTCCATCCTGAAGAGGTATGCGGGATACTTTATCGAAGATGCTGCATTTTAACTGTCGTTGGTATAGTTAATCTTTAAAATCGTTGCAGCTAAGCGGAGTCAGTAGTTTTCGGCAAGCTGGATGAGTCAATATTAGCGGTTGCCAAGATATGTCAATAAACAAAATACAATCCATCCATGAATTACAGCGCTTTGCGCTTACTTAAAACCTAGAAATATTCTTGAAAGTGACGGGAGGTAACGCTTTCAAAGATATCTCTGTACTACTCAAAGCCTCAATCGGCTGTATCATAGATGAATTGTAATCATAATGATTGGATTATCTAATGCTTGGACAAATTAAATCATTTTAGTTTCTTTTTGATGAAATCGACTAACTGCTGGAATTGCTTTTGCTGAGTTGAGAGTTGATGCTCAAGGGCGGTTTGCTTAGCTTCAAGCTCTTGAATGCGCTTGAGTAAGTCGTCGCTAGGCAATGGTGTGGGTTCAGAAACGGAAGGTGAGGTGGGAATGACAGAAAGGGGTGGCAATTTTTGTGAAAGCACCATCGCTTTTTTGATTGCCGCAATTAATTCCTTCTGCTCAAAGGGCTTTTCGACAAATACAAGGTGCTTATCTTCAAAGGGCTCAGGAATTTTGCTGGTTACTTCTTCCTTACGCCCAGACATCAAGATTAGAGGAATCCTTCTTAACTCAGGATTTTGCTGTAATGATTCGTATACCTCAAACCCGCTCATTCTTGGCAGCAAAAAATCTAACATGATCATCCAAGGCTTTTGCTGTTGGATCATTTCTAGTCCTTTAATGCCATCGGCTGCCTCCATAACCTCAAAGTTTGCTGGCGGGAGCATATCGCGTACCATGTTACGAATTACGCGACTATCATCGATTACAAGTATTTTGTGCGCTGCCACTGCTGATAACTCCTCAGTTGGTTTGGTAAATAGACTGCTAGTAAATTGTGAGTAATTTATTAGTAATTCGGGTGATTGTGGTGCTTATGACATTGTGGCGATCGCCAAAAGGTAGATTGGCGGCTTTTGCTGACAATGATAGCAAGCATCTTGGTTTGTTAGCCAAATCTACTGAGTAAAAGCTTACAAGTTTTTATCATTGTTTGCTGCTAAATTCACGCAGTATTATGACAGAGAGACGGATCAAGTGCCTTAGCCGATGCTGATGTCTTGACTTGATCTGTATAATCTCGATAAATTCCATAGATTATTATTGTCGACCATGCTAAAACTGCCAACTAAATCATCGGTCAGTGCCGCCGCCGATCCTGCTAGCCATGATGACCGCGATCGCGCCAATGATCAAGACAAGCCCAATAGCTATGATCATGGTCAAAAAAAACCAGTAATTGTCAGGTTAGCAAATGTCCGCAAGACCTATAGCAATGGGGCAGTGGGTTTGCGTGATGTCAGTATAGAGCTACATAAAGGAGACTTCAAATTTATTACAGGTCATTCAGGATCTGGTAAGTCCACCTTACTCAAACTGCTCTATGGGGCGGAGCAGGTATGTGATGGTGAAATATTTGTAAATGGTTTTAATCTTAGGGGATTAAAGGGCAATAATTTGGCAATGCTCCGCCGTAAGATTGGCATTGTTTTTCAGGATTATAAACTGGTGCCAAGGCGGACAGTCTCAGAGAATGTGGCTTTTGTATTGATGGCTCAAGGTTACACCTACAAAGAAATCCAAAGGCGGGTACAGCCTGCCCTCAAAATGGTGGGGCTGATGCACAAGGCAGACTGCTTCCCTGAAGAGCTATCAGGGGGTGAGCAGCAACGTACTAGTATTGCAAGGGCGATCGTTAATACGCCGCCGCTAGTGCTTGCTGATGAGCCAACGGGCAATCTTGACCCCGACAATGCTTGGCAAGTGATTAAAATTCTTAAAAAGCTCAATTCCTTTGGCGTGACAGTTTTATTAACGACCCATGACGAACAATTAGTCAGAGCCGCTAATCATCCTGTTTTACATTTACATAATGGGTATATTGTTTAGCTTTTGGTGATTGGTGATTGGTGATTGGTGATTGGTGATTGGTGATTGGTGATTGTTTTTTACCTTTTTAATTTTTCCTTGTCTAAACTCTATGTTTCAAAATGTTCTTCGCTTTTTTACGAAAATTGATTATTTGCTGCGAGAGACTCTTTTGGGGTTGCGGCGTGGTGGTTGGATGAATTGGGCGGCGATTAGTACGGTGGCGGTTTTATTGTTTTTGTTTGGTGCGAGTTTGCAGGTTTCTTGGCAATTGGAGAATGTTTTGGGGCAGTTGGGTAGTCAGTTGGAAATATCGGTTTATCTTGATGAAAATACGGCTGGGGAGTCGATGCAGTCACGGTTGCTGTTGGTGGAGGGGGTGGCGGCGGCGAAGTTGATTTCTAAGGATGATGCATGGGAAAGTTTGCTCAAGGATTTGGGTAAGACGGATCTCAGTCAGGCAACGCAACAGTTGGGGGGAAATCCTCTGGTGGATGAGTTTAAGGTGAGGGCGGTTTCGAGCGATCGCGTGCCTGATGTGGCAAGGCGGATATCGGAGCTGAAGGGCATTAATGAGGTGTGGTACACCAATGAGGTGGTGGAGCGCATTGGACAGTTACGCAGTGCTTTGAGTAATATTAGTTTGGCGATCGTGGTGGTATTTACGATCATTGCGATCGCGGTGATTACGACCACAATCCGTCTGATTGTGTTGGCAAGGCGACGGGAAATTGAGGTGATGCAGCTAGTGGGGGCAACGGCAGCTTGGATTTATTTCCCCTTTGTATTGCAGGGGGTATTTTTTGGGATCACAGGGGCGGCAACTGCCTATGGGATGCTGCTCTTTAGTACTAATTTGTTGGGTGGGGCGATCGTTAATCAACCTGAGTTAATTAAGTCTTTGACCTTGGGCTTAACGACAGATCTGCGAATCCAGTTTTTATTGCCACTGGTGCTAACGCTATTTGGCTCGTTTATTGGTGTGGTTGGTAGTTTATTGGCGGTGAGGCGGTTTTCTTTTAACTGATTTCTTGAAAGCACTGCAAAACGGCGTTTTCAAAAATGCCTCTGGGTTTCAAGTCAACACAAAGCGCTGTATAATTCGGCATGATCAAGCGCATACGGAGTCGAGCAAAATGGCAAGGGAACCGAAAAAACCTAATGAATATATCGTGCATCTAAAGCTAGAGGGTGGTCAGGAAGTGATCACTAAGTTTACTACCATCGAAGAAGTGAAGACATGGTATGCCTCTCAGTTTAAAGCGAAAGCAGGAGAAGATGATCTGATGCCAATCCCTGTCCGCGCTGAGCTAAATGAAATTTTGCTAGTAAGACCAAAGCGCGTAATTGCGATTCATGTTGAGCCAATCTATTCCTCTAGTGTGGAAATGTTTTCTTGATTTACAGGTATTTGCGCTCAAACTAAAAAGAGTTTTGAAAGCATTGCGCTTTTGCAACGCTTTCAAAAATTTTCTTGTGACTCTTGTGGCTTGTTTGCTTGATAATTGCTGAATTGGATCTTAGTTCATGGATTTTCTAGCTAGGCTAACTGCTTTGACAAAGGTATAGATCCCAACAGGTACGCTGATTAGCAAAATTGCCCAAGTTGTGGCAAAGCCGAAGTCGGGTGCGCCGTAGGATATTTCGTAAATGCAGCCCACAAACGCGATCGCTGCAACAATGGAAATAAGCAGAATTAATTGGGCTTTTATATAATCAGGTGACATAGTGAATATTTAAGTAAATTTATGGCTTGATGAGTATGCCTTAGAGGCATTGCCTAGAATATCGCATCAATGGCAAACATAGCAGGAGCTACAATAATCACACCCATGACCAGCGCCGCTTAGGAGCCGCTTTATTCGCTGAAGACCTAGCCTTAGGCATTGGCTCCACCACCGTTGTGACATCTGACAGCGAATTTATCCTTAACTCATTGGTGAAAGTATTGCACTGATATACAGTCGCTGAGTCAAGGTTTAGGGCTGACAGCCAGCCACTCTTAGGGTGATAGCCGCCTGTATCAATATCTAACCACCCCTTACCTAAGACGAGATTACCTGGTTTGACCCCTGGAAATACGAAGGTAATCGTATGCCCTGTAATGATGATTTTGTCATCAAAAAATGGTTCGGGGGCGCTATGAAATTCTTCCCTGATCCAGCAAAATTCAGAGGAACCCTGTAGCTCAATGGGCAGGTTAGGGTTTACGCCTGCATGAACTAACCAAGCATCGCCTAAATCCACATAGAGGGGCAATTGTTTCATCCACGTTAAATGCGCGTCGGGAATGGTTGGACTGCCATAACTTTCGAGGGTATTTGCACCGCCATTTAGTAGCCAGCCTTTCCAAGTTAACGATCCCTCACTACTGGCAAAAGCATCAAGACACATTTGTTCATGATTGCCACGCAGACAAGTATGACCATTTTCCATGACCCACTGCACGACATCGGCGCTACGACTGCCGCGATCGATCAAGTCTCCTAAAAAAAATAACTTGTCGTCAGGATTTGGCTTAATGAGTTCTAGTAGCTTCATTAAGCCGTCATACTGACCATGAATATCACCAAATACAAATCGAGCCAAGGCTTTCACACTGATACACAATGCTGAATCGGTCTAAGAGATTAGTTAAAGGTTAATTAACTCTGTAGCTAAATTCCTTACAATTTTAAATATATATAGATATATATATATCTAAGCTTACATTAAAATAAATAGAACTGACGCAAAATCATTAATTCTTGCTATTTAGACCTTCTACCTCCAAAGCTTTGGTGACAGAGATGCCATCGATCGCTGTGCCGAAATACCACAGAGAGGCTGCGGCTTCGGCGCGGGTGACGGGCTTTTGTGGTTGTAGGATTGTGGTAAAGCCAAAGCTACGGCGAATATTGGCAAGATCTCCTAACTGCCCATCGGCAAAGATCGATCGCTGAGCATTGTCACTGATGCGATCGCTGTCTTGAAAGCCCCATAATTGCTCAATATTTTCAACATTGGCACTGGGTAAGGGTTGCCTAATATCAAGGGGTATTTTCCACTGGACTAATTCTTCGCGCAGTAAAGGATCGTTGGGACGAAAGCGATCGCCTGTGATTAGCCCCGCATTGGCTAAGCCTTGGATGATGGCAAAGTCGGGATGACTTTTGGGGATATCAGTAAAACTAGGATTATCGGTAGACTGGGCAGGGCGAATTTGGCGACTGGGTTGTTTTTGATAAAGGCGGTTATTGGTTTTAAATAGCCATCGGGCATATTCACGGCGGGCAATCAAGGTATTGGGCTGAAATTCTTGCCTGATTTTTGGCTCAATTGTGCCTAATTTGTTGAGATCCTTGAGCCAAGGTTGCAGGGAATTGGGGGCTTGGCTAATGTCGCTAAAGGTGGCAGTGGTGGGGGCGATCGCCTCAAATCTAATCGCTAAATAATCGGTAAGGGATGGTTGTTGAGGCGCTGATGATTTGGGTATGGCTTGCAGGGCGATCGCTGCCATGACTTGTTTTAGATTTAGATTTGGGTTTGCCTTAGTCGGGCTTACTTGAGGAGTGGTTGCTGGGGGGGGGAGTTGTGGCGAAGGAGCGATCGGCTTTGAAGAATCTGGTTCAGGAGCGTTACTAGCGGGTGAAATTGCACCTTCAAGGGAACTACCAAGCTTAGAACCTTGGCAAGCACTAAGGCTGGCAATAACAATGGTAGCAATGCACGCCGATCCAAAAGTTGGACAGATCTTGCTCAAAGATCTAATCGAAGATTTAATCAAAGTTTTAAAGAGCAACTGCATAGAGAACTTTAAGAAGCTTTTTGGTCAATTTCCACAAGATTATTCGGCAGCAAAGGTACTACCGATGGCAAAACACAGGCAATTTCAGGACGGAAGTTAACATAGCGGCTACGGCGCACCGCAATAATTTCTGACTGAATATTCTGCGTACTTTCACCAAGGCAGAGCAGTAAATGGGTGGTTAGCTCCAAGCTCGCCTCAAAGGTGGGATGCACGACTTCTTTAGCTCCCAACTGATACAGCGTATCAATATCTGCATCTTTTTCGGCTCTGACGACAATATCAATTTCTGGGGAAATGCCGATCGCCCTCTGCACACAGAGCCTTGTGGAAATTGGGTCAGAAATGGCTATCAGCATCGATCGCGCATGGCTAATTTCTGCTTTTTCTAATACAAAAGGACTGGCACAGTTGCCATAGAGATAGGGAATCTGCCGCGATCGCAGCATTTGCACCTTGGATTCGGCATCCTCAATGACCAACACAGGATAGCCCTTAGACTGCAATAGCGCCACAATCCCCTGACCGATGCGCCCATAGCCACAGACCACCACATGATCATGCAGTTCCGCATTAGTCATCATTTCCTGTGGCATATCCAACTTGTTCATCCATGCTTGCAGGAATGGTACTTTTTCCAAAAGGCTAAGAATTGTGGGTGTTGCCTTGAGTAAAAATGGTGTCACCATCAGCGTGACGGCGGTTGTTCCTAAAATTAACAAATAAACGCGGCGTGATACTAAGCCTAGCTTTTGACCTTCACTGGCAAGCACAAAGGAAAATTCGCCGATTTGCGCCAGACCTAAACCCGCAAAAATTGCCACCCGTAAGGGATAACGGAAAATGCTCACCAAAGGCACGACAATTAGGAACTTACCCAGCATGACGATCGCCACTAATCCTAAAATCAATTCCCAGTTCTGCACCAAAAATACTGGGTCGATCAACATCCCGATCGCCGCAAAAAACAAGGTGGCAAAGACATCGCGCAATGGCTCGACATAGGTTAAGGCTTGATCGGCATATTCCACCTCTGAGATCATCAAGCCCGCCACAAATGCGCCCATTTCAATGGATAACCCCAAGGACTCCGTAAGCAGCGCAATCCCCAGACATAAAACGATTACGCTCAACAGAAATAACTCACGGCTCTCCGTTCCAGCCACCCAGCGCAAAAAGGGCGGGATCAACCAAATACCTGCGGCGATCGCCAATCCTGCAAATAAGGCTGTCACCGATAGCGCCTTGATCACTTCAATGCTAACGGATTCGGGATGATCGAGGGCAGGCAGTACCGCCAACATTAGCCCCAATGCTAAATCTTGGATAATTAAAATGCCCAGCGTGACCTGTCCTTGCGGTGATTCGGTCTCATTGCTTTCCATCAAGCTTCGCAATACCACCGCCGTGGAGGATAGCGACAAAATACCACCCAAAAAGACACCCTGCACAGGAGTCTCCACCCAGCCCACAAATATCGAAAGGACGGCGGTGAGGGCAATGGTTAGTAAAACCTGCAATGTGCCACCACCAAGGGCGATCGCTTTTACCTTATTTAATTGCTTCAGTGAAAATTCCACCCCAAGGGCAAATAATAAAAAAGCAACACCAAACTGGGCAAGGGTTTCTACCTGAATCAATTCCTTGATTAGCCCTAGCCCCGTTGGACCAACGACAATGCCGCCAAAGATATATCCCAACAGCACGGGCAGTCTTAACCCCGCCGCCAATAGTCCCCCAAAGGAGGCGGCGGCAAGTACTGTCACCAAATCAACAATTAAGCGAAAGTCTTCCTGCACAGATCAAGCTACTAAATATAAAGTTATTAAAATTATTAAAATTTCTCTCTTTACTTTAGTTGATCTCTATGGCAGTTTCCAAGCGACCATCCGATGATATGGCGATCGCCATGATTGGTGTTCTTGGCTGTGGGGTAAAATAGCTAGATTAATCAAAAACCATAAAAAATCAGGATTTTAATAATTCTGCGTTTTTGTACTATATTCATAATTTTGCGCCCACCATGTCCCAGCCCACCATTGAATCGGTTTTAAATGAAAAGCGCCTATTTGCGCCGTCGGCAGAATTTTCCCAATCTGCCCATATTAAAAGCCTAGAAGAATATCAACAAATATACGATCGCGCTAAAGCTGACCCTGCTGCATTCTGGGCAGAACTGGCTACTACGGAGCTAGATTGGTTTGAGAAATGGCATACAGTGCTAGATTGGCAACCACCCAATGTCAAATGGTTTGATGGCGGCAAGATCAATATTTCTTACAATTGCCTCGATCGCCACCTCAAAACAGGTTGCAAAAATAAAGCGGCGCTAATTTGGGAAGGGGAAAATGGCGACTCGCGCACCCTCACCTATGCTCAATTGCATCGCGAAGTTTGTCAGTTCGCCAATGCCCTTAAACAATTGGGAATTAAAAAAGGCGATCGCGTGGGTATCTATATGCCGATGATTCCAGAGGCGGCGATCGCGATGCTTGCCTGTGCCAGAATTGGCGCGGTGCATGGTGTCGTGTTTGGTGGATTTAGTGCAGAAGCCCTGCGCGATCGCCTTGTGGATGCAGAAGCCAAGTTAGTGATCACCGCCGATGGTGGCTGGCGCAAGGATGTAATTGTGCCACTCAAGGAGCAAGTGGATAAGGCGATCGCCAATGGAGCCGTGCCTTCCGTAACTGATGTGCTAGTGGTCAAGCGCACTGGTCAAAACATTCACATGAGCGCAGGGCGTGACCATTGGTGGCATGATCTTCAGCAAGGCGTATCGGCAAAATGCGAAGCGGAACCCATGGATAGCGAAGATATGCTCTTCGTTCTCTATACTTCGGGTAGCACGGGCAAACCAAAAGGAGTTGTCCATACCACCGCAGGCTATAACCTCTACAGTCACATCACTGCTAAATGGATTTTTGACCTCAAAGACACGGATGTCTATTGGTGTACTGCTGATGTGGGCTGGATTACAGGACATAGTTATATTGTTTATGGACCTTTATCCAATGGAGCCACAACCTTAATGTATGAAGGAGCGCCCAGAGCTTCTAATTTGGGTTGTTTTTGGGATGTAATTGAGAAGTACCAAGTCACAGTTTTCTATACCGCACCCACTGCCATCCGTTCCTTTATCAAAATGGGTGAACATCACCCCAATACCCGCGATCTCACTTCCCTGAGACTATTGGGAACCGTGGGTGAACCGATCAATCCTGAAGCTTGGATGTGGTATCACCGTGTGATCGGCGGCGGTCGCTGCCCCATTGTCGATACATGGTGGCAGACAGAAACAGGCGGCATTATGATCACTGCGCTCCCTGGAGCCGTTCCCACTAAACCAGGTTCCGCCACCCTGCCCTTCCCAGGCATCATTCCTGATATTGTCGATCTCGATGGTAATCCTGCCCATGACAATGAAGGCGGCTATCTAATCGTGCGTCATCCTTGGCCGGGCATGATGCGGACGGTCTATGGCGATCCTGACAGGTTCCGTAAGAGCTATTGGGAACATATTCCCCCCAAGGATGGCAACTATGTCTATTTCGCAGGGGATGGGGCGCGTAAAGATGAAGATGGCTATTACTGGGTGATGGGGCGTGTGGATGATGTAATTAACGTTGCGGGACATCGTTTGGGAACTATGGAAATTGAATCTGCCCTAGTTTCTCACCCTGCCGTTGCCGAAGCTGCCGTTGTCGGTAAGCCTGATGATGTTAAAGGAGAGGATATTTTTGCCTTTGTAATTCTCGAAGGCGATCGCCAACCTAGCGAAGAGCTATCCAAGGAACTGAAGAAGCACGTTGTCAATGAAATTGGCGCGATCGCTCGTCCTAATGAAATCCGCTTTGCGGAAGCTCTACCCAAAACGCGATCGGGTAAAATCATGCGAAGATTGCTGCGATCGCTCGCCTCTGGTCAAGAAATCACCAGCGACACTTCCACTTTAGAAGATCGTTCGATCTTGGATAAACTGCGCGAAGGTGCATAAAATCCAAAAGTAAAGTGGTGGCATTGCCGCCACTTTACTTTTGCAAGATTCGTTTCATGTGGGTAAAAGTAAAATTAATATGCGAGGATTTTATTCTATGGTTTATTTCAGGTTAGAGTTATGAGTTCTGATACTCGTGTTTGGCAAGTAAGCGCAGACGATCTTTTAATGGAAATTAATACAAGCAAATTAAATTTTGAGTCGCGGCTGGAAAATTGGCTCGAAAATGACATTAGTATTCTGGATAAAGATCTTTTAGTTATCGGCAGACAAGTTTCTACCGATTTTGGCGGCTCTATTGATTTACTTTGCGTTGATTCGTCTGGAGATACAGTTATTGTTGAGTTGAAGAGAGATAAGACTCCCCGTGATACTGTCGCTCAAGCATTAGATTATGCTTCATGGGTTGTTGATTTATCCTATGAACGAGTGATAGAAATTGCTGATCAGTATTTGAAGCAGCCATTTGAGGATGTCTTTCAGAATAAATTCCTGAAAGATCTACCAGAATCTGTAAATACCAATCATAAGATAGTTGTTGTGGCTTCAAGAATCGATCAAAAGTCAGAGCGTATTATTAGCTACCTATCTAATACTTATGGGGTGAATATTAATGCTGTAACCTTTCAATATTTTAAGACAACAGAAGGAATTGAATTATTAACACGAGTGTTTTTGATCGAGCCAGAACAAGTTGATAGCAATACAAAAAACAAAAGTAATTTTAAAAGAAATCGCCCCCTCTCTCTCGAACAATTTTCTGGAATTGCATCTAATAATGGTTATGACGACCTTCCACTAGGCATTGAGAAGATCAAACCATTATTTTCCAAAATCAGTACCAATCGTTCTAAAATTAATCTTTTTGGAAAATCAAGCGGTAAGGATTTACTGGTAATGAGTCTTCTACCAAATGAATGTTCTGAATCAAAGGGTCTAAAATTTGAGCTTTACGATCAACGTTTTATGAATTGTTTCAATTTAAATGAAAGCCAACTTAAAGCTTCTCTTCCCTTAGATGTCCAGTCTTGGGAATACGATCAAAATGATAATGATATGAAAGGATATCAAGGCTTTTTTATGGCTGTCGAGCAGTTAGATAATTTTGTTCAAAAAGTTTCCCAGTCGAAAACATAAATTAATCGATCACTGCCTAGATTTTTATTCATAGGCATGACATATCAAAAATCCATACGTTTAGAACAAGGTGAAGTGTATGCGTTTACCGATTCGAGGAACAGGGCTGAAAAATATACCCAAAGTCTCATCACGCAATACGGTCAACCGATCTTCGCTGAGACGTAGAAAGCAGCCTAGAGGTTTTGGAGTTGTTGTTATATATCTAAAACCCGAAGAAGTTATGGCGGGTACTCAGAAAGTCAGAACTTACAAGGAGTGGGAAGATTTGCTTAGTGGGGATTTTGGTAAAGAGATTGGCATTATTTGGTAATCCAAATTATCTGAAGTAAAAAAAGAGGGGCGCTATGCGCCCCTCTTTTTTATTTGACTCTGACCTTAAATCTTACAAATCCGTAAGAGCTAGGCGGTAATCCTGCCCCTGTGGCATTAGGCACAGATGGGAATGTCGGTATGCGGGTGACATTCACCGTGACAATGCCATTGGGATTGGTGGTGATGGGCAAAGTGGGATTATCGGGTTGGACACAGCGATCGCTACCCGTGCTAGGTGTGACCTCGCCAATGGTCGGGTCATAATAACGACCGCGATCGCCATCATTTATACCTGTGAGATAGCGGCGATCGCCTATGGTTGTTCCTGTCTGCAACACAATCCCCAAATCCGCAGGTAAGCCACCATCGGTGGGCGTAGAGCCATTAAAAGCATTGGCAATATAGAGCGTATTTGCAGGCACAGGATCACAGATCCGCACATTGTTAGCATTATTCAAACCAATATTTAGATAATAAATTGTGTACTCCACCTCATCCTGTGGACGCACATTTGTCTGGGCAAGTGAGCCTCTTAGCGAATCACTTAGAGGATTAGGCCAGTTATTTGTAATGTCATCATTAGTGGTACTAAGATCATTTTCATATCCATTGAGATCATTAGTGTTAATGCGCGTGATCCGTTTTACTAAAACCACATTTGGCGAACCTCCTTGCACCGTTAACGTTGCCGTTGCTGGAATAGGATTATTGCCAATGTTGGTCTGTAATGCATTGGCAGGTATCGTATTCACATACACGCCATTTGTTGCCGAAGTTACCTGCACAGTAATCCTACAGCCACCATTAGGAATAGTGGCACCATTGTTGTAGGTAATCGTGCCAGCATTGGCAACCACATTGGCTGTTGTACAGGTTCCGCCAATATTAGGCGTTGGGGCAACCAAAACATTCGTTGGCAAATTATCAACAAACGCACTAGTTAAAGTAATGGCTGCGCCAGAAGCATTACCAAGCTGAATCGTGAGGGTGGAAATATCACCTTGGCTAATAGTATTAGGCGCAAATGACTTGGCTATCGTTGGTAAAATTGCCGCAGTTACAGTTGCTTCAACAGGATCGGGGTTTGTAAAGCTTTGAGTGCTAGTAATGCTACCCGCAGGAATGATATTGGTATAGCTTCCTACAGCCGCCACCAAAACATCAACACTAAACGAGCAGGTCGTGCTACTTACAACTGTTGCACTACCGAGAGTGACACTATTGGCTGTGGTGGTAACTACACCAGCAGGGCAATTGGTACTTGTGTTTGGCGGGGAGGCGATCGCCAGCCCTGCGGGTAAAGTATCGGTAATGCCTAAATTGGAAAGGTCAACGGGGCGGGAATTAATAATCGTGATCGTCAATCTCGTGATGTCCCCTGGATTAACCGTTGATGGGGTGAAGCTTTTACCCAACCCAATACCAGGTAAATTTGTCAATGTGGCTTGGGCTTGATCAGGGTTAGTTGCACCTTGAAAACTTCTGACACCAGCAACGGGAATAGTATTAGTCAAGTTGCCTTCAGCAGACGAAACCACTCTAACGGAGACGGTACAACTAGAATTAGAAGGCATGGAGGCTCCCGACAATCTAAAACTACCATCCCCAGGATTGCCAGTAATGATGCCTGATGCACAGGTGGTACTAACATTTAGAGGAGCGGCAAGCTGCATGCCTGTGGGCATATTGTCTGTAAAGTTCACACCAATGTAATTTACCGCCGAGTTGTTGGTTAGTGTAACTGTCAGTAATGAGGTTGAGCCACCAGAGACAGTTAGCGGATTAAAGTTTTTATTAACTAAAACTTGCAAAGGACCATAATTGAGGGTTGCCAAAGTAGGAGCTGATGTTGTGACCCCTTCGGCACTACTGAAATTGGCAATACCCGCAGGAATTACGTTATCAATGCTGCCACTAGCTCCAGTACCAGTAACTTCTACTTGAAATGTGCATATCCCAGGTACACCGCCAACAAAAGCAGGTACAGTTGCCCCTGTGAGGCTAAAGCTTGTTCCACCAGCGATCGCATTGACAGTTCCGCTAGCACAGGTAGTACTACCATTGGGCGGATTGGCAATTGAAATTGTTTGTGCCACTGGACTTTGGGGTAAGGGGTCAATTACCTGCACATTGGTTAAAGGGAAGCTGGCATAGTTGGTAATCGTCACCGATAACACACTGCGACCACTAGGGGCGATTAAATTAGGGGAGAAGGATTTATTTAATTGAACAGCCGTTACCTGTAAGGTGGCAGAAGTGGGGTTAGTATTAGTTCTGCCTTGATTTGTGGTAATTGCACTAGCAGGAATTTCATTAACTTTGTTGCCTGGTGTAGTTGGTACTGCATTCACTTCAACTCTACAAGTTTGATTTTGGTTGATGTTAACGCCAGTCAATGTAATGGTATTGCCACCAGCCGTTGCAGTGAAAGCACCAATTGGGGTAAAAGCGCAGTTCTCACGAGTCAGATTTGGCGTGCTCGCAATTTGTAATCCCGCAGGTAAGGTATCAGTCAGATTTAGTCCTGTCACATTACCTGAACCCGCAGGCACAATAATATCAACTCTAATTCTGGTATTGCTATTAACATTTACGGGAGAAGTCAAAAATGATTTATTAACAGTAATAGAACTAGTATCAATTGTCAGAGTTGCGCCACTAGCAATGGCAGGAGCATTTTCAGCATTAGTGATATTAGCTGGGTTAAATACATTATCTTTATTACCAGCAGTAGTCGGGGTGAGATCGACTTGAAAGGTACAGGTCGAGCTAGCGTTTAAACTTGCCCCAACTAGTCTAAATTGAGTTTCACCACCAGATAAAGCCGTTGTGTTATCTACCCTTCTCACACTACCGCCCGTGCAGGTTGTACTATCATTGGGTGGGGTGGCAACGATCAAACCTGATGGCAATACATCGGGGACGAGAATATTGGTTATGTTTGTCGTACTAGTTATATTTTCGACAGTGATAGTTGCTCTGGTAAGACCATTGACTGTGGTAGTACTAGGACTAAAGACCTTGCTAATTCTTAGCCCAGGCACTCTTACAGCAGCAGTGTTTATATTATTAGCGTTACCTGCATTCTGGTTATTGGTAATCGTATTGGCTGGTATACTGTTGCTCATTGATCCTACTGACTCGGCAACAACTTCAAAGGTAATTGTGCAGGAACTATTGGGGACTAGAGAGCCAGATGTCAAGATTATTTGATCGGGACTGGGATTAGCGCGGTTATTGGCGGTGACAGTACCGTTACAGCTATTAGTCACATTGGGTGGACTATTTAACTGGAGGTTAGTATTTGGGAATGTATCCGTGAAAGCTATGTTGGTGATGCTAAGAGGGGTCGGGTTTGTAAGAGTGAGGGTATAAATACCGACTTCCCCAGGTAGTAAGTCTGTGGCTGTTAGCGGCGCAACAGCAGCAACTGCTCTTGCAAAGGTTTTAGTCCCCGTGATTCCACGGAAGTTAATATTGGCGCTAGTGGCAGTACTTGGTAAGTTTTGGGTATTAGCCACATTATTTGCGTCAATTGTATTTACTTTTAGCCCACCGATGTTAGATGTAACCGTGGCTGTAATTGTACAACTATTATTGGCTGTGGAATTGGGGGGCAATATCCCGCCCGTGATAGTAACAGAATTTGAAGTAAAGGATAAAGTACTATTAGTTGGAGTGCCATCACTGGTACAGGTTGTAGTCCCAAAATTTACAACTGTTAAATCTGCTGGCATTGTGTCAGTGAGATTAATGCCTGTGATTGTGTTATTAGTAGTGGAATTGGTGAGGGTGATTGTAAGATTACTATTTTCTCCAATGTTGGGATTGCTAGGATTAAAACTCTTAGTAACAACTATTCGGGCTTGTTGAACTGCGAGAGGGGCGCTGGTTGGGTTTGCATTAGTAACTCCCTGAGTTGATGAAATTGCGCCAGCAGGAATGTCATTGGTATAATTCCCGATGACATTAGAAGTAATGCTCACTGATAGCGTACAAGTGCTATTAGGTGCAACTGTTGCACCTGTAAGGGTGACAGAAGTGGGCGTTGTTGATGCTGAACCTGTGCCACCGTTGGCAGTGAGGCAAGTGCCGCCAAGGTTGGGTGTACCAGCAATTAATACATTAGCGGGCAAGGTATCGGTAAATGAGGCATTAGTTAAAGGAATACTAAGATCATTATTTCTGAGAGTAATGGTTAATAATGCGGTGTCACCTGTGGCGATCGTGCTAGGGGCGATTACTTTGTTGATACTCGGTGCAGTCATTGTTCTAACTTGGAGAGTGGCATTAGCCTGAGTAGCGTTTCTTTGTACTTGATCGTTAGTTAGAGCATTAATGGGAATATTGTTAATTGAGTTACCCTGAATGGTAGAAGTAACATCTACAGAAATAGTACAACTGCCATCAACCCCTCCAGAAGCAGGAGGAACTGTACCACCATTCAGCGCCATAGAATTACCGCCAACAACTGCCGTGACAGTACCACCACAGCTATTGCCAATGTTTAAGGGGGCGGCAACGGTCATCCCTGCGGGAAAAACATCAGTGATACTGTTACCAGTTAAAGGGGATGCGCTGGAGTTAAATATACTGATACTGAGTCTAGAAACTCCTCCAGGATCGATTGCAATTGGCAAGAAACTTTTGTTAATTGAGGCAACGGTAACTTGGGATTGAGCGGGTGGAGCAGTGTGATGATTGGCAAAGAGAATGAGACTGAGGGTGATGATGAAACCCGCAAAGGGAAGTAAGATCCGCTTGAGTTGACGCAGATTTACTTGAGCAAAGTAATTAAATAAGTAATTAAATAATTGCCTGATTGCCATAATTGCGTTTTGCCATTTCTTTGCCATATTCAAATTACTTCCCTTTTATTGGTTCTTTATTGGATTCTTTATTGGTTCTATCTGCCTTCGATTTGAATGTCTTCTTGTTGGTCGATTAACTGGATCTCGATGCCTTGGGTGTTAAACAGGAAGAATTCTACCCGCCGATCGCGGGCATAGTTAATGACATCGCTTTGATTGGTGAGTCGTTGGCTCTCCCCTTGCGATCGCACCACGATGCGTTCGGGGGCAACACCTTGACTGCGGAGATAGCGACTCACCGAGCGACTACGGCGCAATCCAAGTTCGATATTGTAAGCATCGGTGGCTCTCGGATCGGTGTGACCGATTAGCTCAAGGGTAATGCTGGGGTAGGTTTTCAGTGCCATTACAATTTTGTCTAGCACCTTTGCCGAAGCTTTGCTGATGAAGTCTTCATCAAGGGCAAAGTGGACTTGGCGCGGCAGTTGTAAAGTGGGGGGGGCGGGCGGTGGCGGTGGCGGCGGTGGCTCTATATCAACGGGTGGCGGTGGCGGCGTAGTGCATTGGGGTGACAGTCTGGGATCGGGAGGCATCACAGGGACGGGTTGATTGAGTTCCGCGATGCGGACATGGTGGGCGGGTTCCGATGTGCCGAATTCGGGGTCAGTGGCGATCGCGCTGAGGGTGTCGCCAGCTTGGAGATTGTCAAACCGATGGCTAAATTTGCCTTCAGCGTTGGTTTTGATCGTAATTAGTAATTCCGCAAGCCCTTTACCTTTGACCCGATAGATATCCACTTCGGTATGAGGATCGGCAATGCCATCGATGCCCACTTTGCCATCAATACGATTAAACACATTTGCCAGAAATTCGGGGCTGTTAATGGCAGCATTGCCCGTATCCACACGGCGGTAATAGGAATCGCGCTTGGGGTTGCGCCCATCACCCACCCGAAAATCCCGTTCACCGACATTGCGGCGGTGGATTAGGTCGATGTCTAGACCTTCGATAAATTGGAACTGATTTTGGCGAATTATATTGCGATCGCTGCCAGGAAAACCTTCAACGGTGACACCTGAGCCAGTTTGATTGCTAATGCGATTGTCTGACACAATATGCCCGCGCCCCATCAGATGAATGGCGGAGCGGCGGTAGAAGCGAGAATTGAATTTAACGGAATTGTCTTGCACCCTGATCGCGCCCTCTGGTTTAAATAGGAATACTGCCGCTCCCGCATTGCCACAGATAATATTAGAACGGATCTGCATCCTGTCGATATTGCCTTCTAAGCGAATGGCATCGGGCATTCCATCAAAACCGTTACCCTGAATCACGTTCTGTTGGATCACACTATCGCGGCTATCGACTGCCGTAATGATCCCGCTACCCTGATGATTGGCAATCAGGTTGCGGCTGATATTGGTTTGAATGCCATGAAAGAGATAGATGCCAAAGGCAGAGGGTTGGGCAGGCATCGAGCCATCGGGGGGAATGCCTAGCCAATTGTCCTCAATAATGACGCGCTTGGCAGGGCGATCGCGATCGTGGAAGGGGGCAAACTGGGCGGGGGGCTGCTGCTCAGTGGTGATGGGGGGTGGCAAGCGATGGGATATAAAAATATCACCGAGGGGCGTAACCGCAGTTTCATAATGGCGTGAATTAAAGCCGTAAATGCTCAAGCCCTTGATGCTGACATTATCGCTGGTGATACTTAGTCCACGCATGATTTGTACTTGTGGCGCAGGGGTAATCGTGACAACGGGCTTAGGGATGGGAATTTCCACAGAAAAGCCGCGATCGCTTTGGTATGCGGGATGGGTTGTGCCATCAATGGCGATCGGCGTGATTAGATCTGGTAAAGCACTTTGCAATAAAATTTTCGGATCGCTCAATTCCCGAAAATCAATGTCATGACGCTGGGGACTTGGTTGTGAACTTGGACTAACTTGCCTAGCTTCGGCTGTCGTTAATTGATGAACTGCCAATTTACCATTAGCAAGCATAATCGCTTCCCGCAAAGTAATCACACTATCGCGGTCATTACTATCGAGATTGCTATTAACGGCGATCGCCAGAAACTTCTGAGCTTGCGCTGGCAAGGAAAAAGGAAAAAGTAGAAAGGAAAAACTATTCAAGGAAAAAAGAAAAAGGAAAAAAGAAAATCTACTTAGGGTAGTTGCAATATCTAGTTTTTTCATAATCTTCCTCCTTCAAAACTTTTTTCTTTTTCCTTTTCACTTTTTCCTTGTTCTTGTCCTTCTTCAAACAGTTCGGTTCTGATCAATTCACCGCGAATCTCAGGTTGTTGACCGTTGAGGGAGTTGAGCCATGAAGTTAATACGTCGCGATCGCGGTTCATTAAGAAGTTCAAAGCGGAGATGAAGCGCTGAGTGCGAAGATCGGGGGCATTGGCGACAATGGTGGTCGGTTCGGTGAGCAGTAAGGATAGCATTTGGTCGGTGGGGGTGTAAGACCAGAGGGGAATGTTGGTATCGGCGTTGGCATTGGGGAAGCTAAATCGTGGCTGAGCTTGCTCTTGAGGTGCGGTACTAACTAGGAATGAGAAACCAGTGGTTGGCTCTAGGAGTAGGCTGAGAACTTGCGAATTGCTAAGTGTTGGATTGTTGGGCAATAGGTTGGGTGGCAAGAGGGCGAGGGGTTGACGGGTGTATGTTTCTGGATCGAGTAGTTGACCGAGCAGGAGGTTGGGAACTGGGGTGAGGGAGAGGGTATTGTCGGTGAAGTCGGTGAAGAGGACTGGGCTATTAAAGATATTTTCCCGTCTATTTTCCTGTCCATTGTCTTGTCTGAGGTTTCTCGGCAATAGGGCAAGGCGATTATCCAGATTTAGCAATTGACCGAGCAGGAAGAAGCGACTCTGGGCTAGGCTGCTGGTTTCAAGGCTATTCAAGTTGCCGCTAAAGGCATTGCTAAAGGTATCAATAGCATTACCGCCAAAATTGATCTGGCTAGTGGTGAAGCTTGACGGTTGAACGCTAAGGTTAAATTCTTTCCTAAATTCTTCCCTAAATAAGAGGCTAAGGCGATCGCCATTAGCCCGATCGCCATTAGCCCGATCGCCATTAGTCTGATTGCCATTAGCCCGATCGCCATTATTAGCAACATTTGCGGGTTGGTTGCGCTGAGCAACGGGAGTTATTACCGTTGGGACATCAACAGGCTTATTATCAGGCTTATTATCAATCAAATCATCGGGCAGCTTGGCGATGGGTAAGCCCTCTAGGTTGGCAAGGGTGACTGTAACTTGACTGGCTTGCATGGGGCGATCGCTATTACTAATCAAAATGCGATCGCTGCTGATGCCCTTTTGCAACAGATAGCTGCGTAAGCCCATCAAGCGATTGACCTCTAGGGCGGAGCCGTCCAGATTGCCCTTGATTTCGATGGCAATGTCAGCGCGATCGGCAACCCGACGGATCAAAGCATCAAGATTGGCATTGCTCACATCGGTCATTTTACCCATCGGCGCAAACTCAATCACTTGCGAAATCGCGGCGACCTGCGGCACATTTGCCGATGCTACAGGATTATTATTTTCCTGCTTGGCAATGTCGGGCAGAATGTTTTGTAAAGCCGCGTTGCCCTGTCCCTGGGCTAAGCGTTGGGCAATCTGAGCAAAGGTTGCCTTTGTGCCGCCGATGTTTAGATACACTTCGGCGCTTGCTTCTGGGTTGGCAGCCGCTCCTAGCGATCGCATGGTGACGCGCCCCGCCGTGATGCCATTGTTCAATAAATAGGTGCGAATCTGTCCTAGTCGCTGCACTTCCGTACTGGCAACCGTTCCCGACTGACTGAGAGATGCCAGATGTCCCTGCACTTCGACATTCAAGGCGGGATATTCGCGCATCACTAGCACAAGGTTATCGAGGACAACTTGGCTAATGGGGGAGAGGTTGGCTTGATAGGATGGGAATTGAATGGGCTGCGCGAGGGCAATCCGCATCATTTCCGTGGCGGGGTCAGCCTCTTGGGAAATTTTAGGATTAGTATTTGTAGGCTTATTAAGGTTTGGTAAGGCAATCGGCGTTTGCGGATCTACAGGCTCTTTGTATTGCGGGGTATCCATTTTTTGCAAGCCAAAGCCATCAAACAGTTCATTGAGCTTGATCGTTACGGCGGCATAGATGCCCCCCGCCGATCGCGTGCCACTAAAGTCGCGATCGTTATTCACCGCCCCAGAGCTATAGCCCAAGGCAAAGCGCAAATTGGGCGTGGGGTAGTAACCCACCTCTGCCATAAAACCTGTTTCACTAAAGCCTGCGGTGGGTTGATTGATAAATCGCGCTTCGCCTGTGAGGTCAAAGTTATAGCCCATGCGATAGGTGGCCCGTAGCTGTGCCAAGTTGATCACCGATGTACCCACAAAGTTTTGGGCTATGTAAGCTGTGCTATTGCGAAGGGCATATTTGCCATAAAATTCCCATTGCCAAGTGGGGGCATAGATGGCTTCGATGGCAAATACTGATTCTTCCGAGCCTGAACCAAAGCCACTAATTAAGCTGTTGGGAATGGTGCTAGGGTTTTGCCGATATTCGTAGCGTAGCAAGGCATTCAGAGAATCATTATGGGGATCGCGATATGCCAGTCCCAACCTGATGCTAGAGGTGTCGCCAAAATTATTGATGGTTTGATTGGCAACGCCCGATCGCTGATAACGGAAGAGGGCAGTGAGAGCTGGGCTAATTTTGCCCAAGGCAGAGGCGCTCAGCACCGTGTTCGCACCTGCGCTAGAGTTGCGAAATTCATAGCGGGCGCTGGCTTTAAAGTCTGGATTATCGCTATATTCCAGTCCAATATTGTAATTATCGCCACTTTGCAACGCTAGGTTAGCGGTGTTTGTGCCAGTGGTCAGGGGTTGCAGCACTTGACGGGCGGCGGCATTGTTGACCTGATTATCGCCAAAAATCCTTTCGTAACCCAGGCTTAATCTTAACCCTGGGGCGATCGCCCATCGATGATTTAAGCCAATCGCCCCTTGGGTGGTGGTGGTATTCGCGCCGCCGACAATGGAATAGCGACCTGATACAGTGGTGTCGGGTGTAAGTTTGTAATCCCCCACGACTTCGGCGGTAGTGAAGTTACTGCCAGCCAGCACGCCACTACTAAACCACTGCTGCCCCAATCTAAAGCTGATGCCTTCGATCACTTGCCAATCTAAGGCTAAGGCAGTGCGATCGGGCAGGATCGAATCGGAGTTATTGGAGAGGCTAGTTTCGTTGAGGGCTATGAATTTGAGATTGTTCGCCAAGGGCATGGTCAGCCGTGATCGCAATTGGGTGGAGTTGCTGGTGAGGGAAGTATTTAAGAAATCTTGGCGATCGCGCATTAACAAATCTAGTTCGGCAGTGGCAAAGCCTAGCTTTTGGATCAAGCCAAAACTAAAGGTGCTGAGGCGATTGTCAACGGGTGTGCCAGGCGCAGATTGGGGATTGAGATCGAGAAAACTTCTGAGGGTGAAGGGCTGGGGGGCAACACCGCGATTTTCTTCGCGATCGTAGGCGGCGCGGAGGGTGGTGGAATCGGTCAATTTGGCATCGACACTCAAGCCATAGCGAGTCTGTCCAGGGGTAAAACTAATGGTGGCATTATTTACAAAGCCCGTATCGGTTTGGCGATAGAAACCTCTAGCAATAATGCCTTGGGCGATCTCTGCCATGCCCTCAAAGCGCAAAGCCGAACCTGAAACGGGGGCTAATAAATTCGTAGCTTGGTTTTCCGATCGCGCATATTCACCAATGAGATAGGTATTGCGCCCGAAGGAAAACAACGCATTTGCACCATAGAGTTGAAAATTCCGCGCACCTTGATCCTCCTTGTAATAATTCATGCCCAGCCAACTGGGAGTTTCGGCATGGCGATGGAAGTGATAACGCAGTTGTCCGCCATAAACGCTATTATTGGAGCCATTCTCATTGTCGTATTCGTAGGAGGTGATAATCCTCCGCACGAGGGTTTCGCCGTTGCTGCCAATATCTGTCTGGAAAATCGGTTGACGGAATTGCAGAGAGCCGCGATCGTAATCAATTTCATAGTCTTTGCTGCGCTCCAACTGCTCCCGCCGTACGATTGTGCCTGGGCGCAATAGCTCTTCCCATTCAATAAATATATTTTCACTGCCAGGAGTCACCAATCGGCGCGATAGGAAATAGAAACCACTTGTGCCATCGGGGGGAATAATATCCCTTTGAAAACCCTTGGTATTGTTGCTATAGAAGCCTGTTGCCTGTAAATCGCCGATGTTATAGTTCAGTTTCAAGCCGTTTAACTGACGGGTGAAACCAGTATATTCCTGCGATCGACTCGTAAATTCGGGGGTACGGAAATCGCCCCACATTAGGAAATCAGTGCCAGCATTGGGAACAGGTGAAGTGCGCTCGGCTCTTAGGAAGACGCTGGTTAAGGATGGGGTTTCGGTGGTGTAAGTGGAACTGTCGCCATAGGTGGGATAGATTTGCTGACAGAACTGCATATCCCGAAATAGACGGCTGCGACCTTCACAATCTTCATTGAGGGTGCGGCGAGTATTGAATGCCCCCGTGACTAGCCATTCCCCCACGCGCCCAGTACCAAAGGCGGCGGCGTAAAAATCGACATTAGTAGAATTATTGTGATCGCTGGGTAAGAAATCGCGGAAACTGCGATAGTAGTCGGTTCCCCTCGCGCCAATGCGTACATCCACCACCCCCGTGACGATGGAAGGGCGCAAATTCGTTTCAAACTGTAATTGGGTGAAGGCTTCCGCCTCCCGATTGTTAAATCTGGTGTTGGCGCGAATTCTGGCATAGCCCGAATTGAGACTGGCTTTGAGCAATGCCGAAAACTGCCCTTCCCTAGCCTCCACCTGAAACCCTGGTTGATCGGCTTGGGCATCCGCGCCAATAAAGTCGCCATCGCTGGCGGTAAGGGTAATCATGGCACTGCGGTTAGAGCGATCGCCCTTTTCATCAAGCAGTAAACCCTGCACCGTGGCAGTGCTGCGCCCATCGGCAGGAATGCGCGTTTCTAAGGTACTAATTTGTAATTGGGTGGCGGCTCCCCGCAGTTTTACCCTAGTTGTGGCGATCGCCTCACCGCCAACAATTTTGGCTGTAATAATATTTTCGCCTTCATCCAAAATCACACCATACCAAGTTTGGGTGACGGTTTTGGCGGTGCTGTCGGCATCAGTACGTCCAATGGCATTGCTATTGACCTTGCGTCCATTTACCGATAATTCAGACTCAGAACCAAGGGGCAGTCGCAAGATCACAGTCACCCCAGGGACATCGCTGAGGGTGTCCATGCTGGGGGAGAGGATGGAAATTTGGGGATTGGGGATTGGGGATTGGGGATTGGGGATTGGGGATTGGGGATTGGGGATTGGGGATTGGGGATTGGGGATTGGGGATTGGCTGTTGGCTGTTGGCTGTTGGCTGTTGGCTGTTGGCTGTTGGCTGTTGGTTGTTGGCTGTTGGCTGTTGGTTGTTGGCTGTTGGCTATTAGCTGTTGGCTGTTGGCTGTTGGCTCTGGGTTTGATATTGGTGAGGGGGTCTGCTCAGGGGTTGGATTAGTCCGAGCGCTTAAATCACTTAAATCATTGGCGATCGCCCCTGAGCCAGTATCAGTTACCAGAAAAATCACAGCGATCGCTAATAAACCGATGGTTTTAAACATCCCAAATTTGAGATGGAAATTTAATGGTTGATTAGCCAACAGCCAACAGCTAATAGCCAACAGCCAACAGCTATTTCCTTTTTCCTTTTTCCCTTTTCCTTTTCCTTTTCCTTTTATAGTCATTGGTTTCATTTCTGCTCTCCCGCACCCTTAAATGCAGGTGTCACCCCAAAGTTAGCCCTAGCCAAGCCCCCTGGTGAGAGGCGCACTAGTCGCGATTGGCTATTGCGCTCAATGAAATATAGATTTGGTGCAAGGGTGTAACCAGGCAGAGAACTAATATCTAGCGCTAGAGTTCTCGCCCCAGGAATCACGTTTGCCATGGAATAAACACCATTGGCATCGGTGACAATGCGATTGCCGTCATCCATAAAGATCACTGCGTTCGGTACACCTGGTTCGCCATTTTGTTGTTCCCCATCAAAGTTCTTATCCACAAATACGCGCCCGATTAAAGTGGCGCAGTCAGTCACGATGCCTGGGCGGATTCGCATTGTAAAAATGGCAGGTCCATCGCGCACGATGCTTTTATTGTCACTGCGCGAGGCTGAAGCGATCGCCGCATTGCGCCCCGAACCTCTGACGGCATCGGGGGTAATTGCCACCGCATAGGCAAGTTGAATTTCATCATTGCCCACTGGCATCTCAGTCTGGATTGCAAAACTGAGATTTCTGCCATTTTCCGTTGTTAATACAGAAACATTACTACCGCGAAAAGAGGCGATCGCCGAATTCGGCACATAGTTAAATCCAAGGGGCAAGGTGTCGGCAATCTTGGGGTTACTGAGGGTTGCCTTGGTAAGATTCTTAATTGATAAACGATAGGAAGCAATATCCCCTGGTTCGGCGGCAGCGCGATCGCCCGTTTTAATAATTTGTATTTCCTGCGATTCACACATCGCCGCGTTCAATTGCAACGCAATCAACGATAGGGGAATATTTTCAGCATTTTTAACCAGTACTGAACCCTCCGCCACAAATACGCCATCCGCCCCGATGGGGCGACCATCTAAAGCCGCCGCCGAATAGGAAAGTACACCATCAGCAGTTAAAGTTTCAATTTTTAACTGCACTCGTCTCTGTGCCACACCTAAACTGGTGGGCGCATTCACCAACAAAATATAGGTACGCCCTGGTGTAGTCTGCCCCTTATTTACGTCAAACAAAAAGTTGTAAACCCCACGCCTGCCATTGACAGGCTCATTGGTAATGAAGTAAGGGTTGCGGTTAAAGACATTGGGGGGGATACCCTCAGGTGGTCCAACACTTGGCGGATTAGTGGGAGTCAGATCCACCAATGCCCCCACTTCGCCCACCTGTATAGTTTGGGCAATTCTAGGGTCTGGAGCAATCTTGGAGGAATTAGAAATAATCGCTTTGCTCTTTTGAGTTTGGCTATCGACTGATGCCATCAATGCTTCGCCATCCCCCATTGCCACCACAGGCTCATACACTCCCACCGAAAAGCCTGTGTAATCAGGAAATTCGCCGCCAGCACAGTCCAAAATTTGTCCTAAAGGATCGATGAGGCGATCGCCATTGATTCTATTAATCTCTGAAGCTGCATTCACTGGCACGGTCGTACCAGTGGTTGAACCAGGGGCATTGTAAGAACCTCGCCCTTGATTTCGCAATTCAAAGGTTCGCGCCTGCCCTAAAACATCACTATTAGCTAAGCTGATGCAAACTAGAAAGCTGCAACACCATACGCAGAAGCGGAAGCTCCAGCGCTGTAATGTTTTTTTGAGCGATCGCTTATTCATCAAATCCCTACAAAATATCCAAATAGAAGCCTTGAGGAGACTTCAAATTACTTAACTCGCACTTGATAGGAAACTTGTACTCGCGAATTCGCAGGTAAGGTTTCGCCAAAGTTCCAACGTACATGGGTGTAGGCATCGGTTGGTGCTGGGCGCTCTTCAACCTTGCCATCACGACCGCGCACTTTAATCACAGGCTGAGGACTAAAGCTCTTACCGCCATCGATACTAAAGTCAACGCTGGAATTAGTTGCACTCGCCTTAGTTGCCGACTGCATAATGTACACCATGCCATCAGGTATGGGCTGCGTTACTGCCAGATTCCGCATATTGCGACTGGTGTTATTTTCCGCCGTGACTGTATAGCGCAAAATGCTGCCAGGAACCACTTGAGGAGGCAATTGATTCCATGAGATCTTCTGATTGCCATTTTCGTCACGGCTCAATTTTTTGATCTCTGCCGACAATAAAAGTGCCACAGGCTGCTGCTGTGTTTGGGCAACCCGCAAATTGTTTTGTTGCTGATTACCAAAGGAGCTATTGGCGATCGCTGGCAGCATATTGATCGAAGCGATCGGTAAAACCACCAACGTAGCGACTAGGCTCAAGGAGCCGAACAGTAATTTCTTCATAATCTATTCCTAAATTCAGAAAAACAGGAAGATTTTGATGTTGCCTACGGCAACATCAAAATCTCTATAACATCAATTAGTTAACACGACGGTGGAAACGGAATTGACCTTGGAAAATCGCAGGGTCGGCCGCAGGTGAGATCGTACCCACATTGTTTACATAGATGCCAACCGTAGCACCTGTTAAAGGATCAGGGATTGCCGCACCATCATAGGTGATCGAACCTTGAGTCGCGAAAGTTGTTTGGGCAAAACCACCTTCAACAGTTGCATTGGAGAAGTGGACGGATACCGCACCCCAGTTGTTAGGTGCTAGTGCGCCATTTTCGGTGATTACCAAATTGGCAGCATCCAAAATCACACTACCCGTACTTGCCGCCGTCAGAGGCAACGAGAAGTTGACGTAATCAATCACATAACGGATCACGTTACCAGGTTCGGCAGTCTTGGGCGTTGTATCAAGACTGCCATTTGACGCAGGTGTAACGGGGCGTGGGTTAGTACCTTGTAAGACCTGTGACCGCTTGCGAAGTCTGACATAACCTGTATAGCCGCGATCAATGGTGATGTTAAAGATCGGGTCATTGGCAGCCAGAAATGCGCCGTTGTTGTCGTTATCTACAAAAGCAACGATTGGCACATTGAAACCTGCACGGGTTGGGTCGTTGCCACTATTTGCGAAGCGATCGGCTGACAATGCAGTGCCACCAGGTAGATTGAGGGAAACAGTGTAATTGTTCAGCACCCCTGGCAGCACGTTGTCAAGCAAAATGGACTGAGAACCAGGTGGTAAGCCTGAGCTTGCCGCAGGCACAAAGGTATAAACACCACCTGCATAATCGTAAGCAGCCACCTGTGTACCAAAGGTAATCGTTACGCGAGTACCATCAGGAATATCCGCAGCAGGCTGTGTAGAACCTACAACTGTAGTTGGAATAGAAGCATTATCAGGAGGCAATGGCAACAGACGCACTGTGTCTAAACGAGTGGTGTTGCTAGGTGGGTTTTGGAAAGTGTTGTTAAAGACAATTGGATCAGGGTCGTAAGTTGTACCAGGTACCGAGTTTGCCGCAGGTAGGGCAGCAGAGCGGTTGGTAAAGTCATCCTGATTGTTGTTAATCCCGATCGCCCCAGGGACATTATTTGGTCCATTGAGGATGCTGCCTGGAGGCACAATGGGGAAGATGTTAACCTCACCAGCAGGCCCCGAACCACTGTTATTGTTAGCGCCGTCAGTATCCTGCACCCCTGGGTTAGCTAAGCCCGTATCGGTTGTGGGGTTAAACAATGTACCTTCAACCGCAGGTGGCACAGCACCTTCAAAGTTGTTGGGGTTTTGGTCGCCCGACTCGTCATAGACTACGCGATTAGTCGCATCGCCAACGGTTTCACCAAAGACCTGAGCAATGTTATTGATCACACCACCTTCAGCAGGCAAGCCAGAGGTACGGACGCGGATACGGAAGGCATTTGTCACTAGGTCAGTTCTAAAGCCTGTGGGTAAAGTACCAGTAAAGATGTAACCAACACGGCGAACAGTTGCAGCCGTGCCAGCCGTTGGTGCGGTGGTAGACCAAACTGCTGCGGGTAAAGCTCCTGCTGCTGTGCTGACCACAGGAACCGTAGTAGTTGGTAAGGTTGCCGCCCCGTATTGGTAAACCGCTTGCCAGTTCGCAGGTAGGTTTAGGGCTGCATCAAAGGTATGGTCAATAACTGTACCTGTAGGGATAACATCAGAGATCAAGATGCGGGTAGCATCTGCTTCTGGTCCACCATCGATAAGACGAATAGTTGTGCCTTCGAGTGCTGTCGTCGTATAGATGGAGGGATTAGGGGATAAGTCAGCAACGCGCAGATCGAGGCGATAAGTTAAGAGGTCATCTGTTACAGTTGCAGGAGTAACTGGATCATAGGCAACTCTAGCTTTGAGGACAGTTGATAGGGCAATATTGCGAATTGCGGTTGCAACTGTGCCACCTTGGAACGCCGAAGCTTCGCGGACACCGTTAACGGGCAAGTCAGTACCTGCAACAGCAGGATCATCAAAGTTGACGGTACGCACTTCGTTAGCACCAGTGGGAGTGTCACCACCAGCCGCCGCAGGTGGCTCAGTACCAGTGTCGGGTTGGTTTTGTGTGCCAGCACTATTATCGTTAGCACCTGTATCGCCATAGCGGACATTAACTGCATCACCAGCACCTGTGGCTGTGACTGTACCAACGACTCTAACCCTTACTGATGCACCTGAGGCAATGGGAGTAGTGGGAGTAATGGTTGCAGTATCAAACGCAGTACTCCGCAGGGTTTCGTTGGCATCATCAAAGTCACCATCGTTATTAAGGTCAAGCTGATATTGCAAACCTGCCTCATCCAGACCATTGACGGCATCGGCAACCGCAGTAATAGCTGCTATTGATGGGAAAAAGATATGACTAGGAGCATTACCTGTATTAGTAACTAAGAAGTCAAAATTAATGACATCATTGGTGGAAATACTACCGCCGTTGGTATCAATAATCCCCGCAGGCGTATTGGTGATACCTGCAACCTCAGCCACGGTAACATCAACAGTGTTGGAGGTGGTGGTGATGGGTACACCAGGATTATTGGGATCTTCGTAAGTTCCTGATGCTCTGTTTTGGATGAGCGTATTGGCGGGAGTGGGGGGAACGGTCTGCGCGATCGCTAAGTAAGGAAGCAGTAAAGACGATACCCCCGCCACACCTAGTGATGCTGCTATCAATCGATAGAATGAAGACCGATGACTACCTTTTTGGCTATGCTTAGGCATATATTATTAGCTACTCCTCATAAAAAAAATTTATTTCCTTCTTGAAACGAAAGAAATAGTTACATCTGTGCGAAAATAGTCATAGGGAAAACTTAAATCCAAACAGGTCGTTGCTTCTTTTCCCCAAAAAAAGCGATCGGATGGCATTGATAGCAGTCACCCATCAAACCTTTGGATTCTTGGACTTAAACCACAAAAGCTCAAAGCCCCAGCTAGGACGTGATCAATCTACATAGCTCCCTTTAAGATGTCCGCTTACTGCATCTATAAGGAGCATACAAAACAGCCTAGCCTATTATTCCCAGATAAATCAAGATAGGAACAGAATGCTCAAATTTTTTTTGATTGCTCTTACAACATCAAACAGGCTTGATCGGACGTAATACTGTCACAGTAATGATCATAGGTTTGCTGCTTAGATTTTGTTCACTCAGCTTTTTCATGCTCAATGACAAATACATTGGAGTAGAGGTGCGCGACAATCTCTTGTCCCTGTTGCGTCAGCGATAGGTAATACAGAGCATCCTTGACATAGGGATATACGCTTGTCCAATAAAATTTAGGATAGTTACGGCGCAAATCACCAGGGTGGGCATAGCCTAGTGCCGCATTTACCCCTGTTTCTTCAAATTCATAGAAAAGTGCGCCAATTTTTTTGAGATAGCGTGGGTCGCTCAGTTGCCCAATCAGGTCAGCCGATCGCACCAAACCTGCAAAGTGGGTCGTATCTTGATGATCACCCGTCTTCGGCACAGGGAAACGGGTAAGTTCGATATTGCGGCAGATTTTTTCAGCCTTGATCAAGGAATGATTGGCAAAGCGTTGATTGACGAATAGCTTAGCGCGATCGACATGGTAAGGCGTAAGTCCTGCATCCGAAGCCCCCGCAGGCAGCTCTACCATTCCATCACCGATACCTGTGGCATATTTGCCATTGCCATCTTGCAGACATACGCCCTTAACATAGCCAATATCGTGACAAACGAGGGAAATAATGTAATGCAGCCAATCATCAGCAGAGACGCGCCCTTCGCGAATATGTTTGCCGCGCAGGATCTCCTGACCGACTAGAGTTACCAAAATCGTATGCTCAACATTGTGATAGAGCGCATCACTATTAGCAATATTTTCCAGAGCCATATTGCCCGCCCAAGCAATGATATCTTCATAGTCGTGGAGATATCCACCATAGGTGCGCCGATAGCCGATCTTGAGTTGTTCGACAAAGTTATTGATCAGGAGTTCGGTTGCATTAAACATATTTCTTCACTTTTAATAATTGTATGTGCCTGCCATAGCCGATCTCTTTCTGGACAGTCTAGACGATAATGAGCGCCGCGACTTTCGGTACGGAAAAGCGCCGATCGCATTAGTAGATAAGCATAGTCGGCAAGGTTTCGGGTTTCGATACTAATACGTGACACGGGGAGTGATGATTGGTGGAGTTGCGCTAGTTGCGATCGCCACTGGTTGATTTGCGTAAGGGCATTTTCTAGCTCGGTCTGAGTTCGACAAATACCTGCGGCTTGCCAAGTGAGGTTTTGAATGTTGGCTTTTATGGTAGCGAATGTTTTTAGGGATTGGGGATTGGGGATTGGTAATTGGGGATTGGTAATTGGGGATTGGTAATTCGTAATTCGTAATTCGTAATTCGTAATTGGGGATTGGGGATTGGTAATTGGGGATTGGCAGACTTTTTGGGCTAGGCGTTCGCCAAATACAAAGCATTCTAATAGGGAGTTGCTGGCTAGGCGGTTTGCACCATGTACGCCTGTGCTGGCGGTTTCGCCAACTGCATATAGCCCTGCGATTGAGGTGGCTCCATAGGAGTCGGTGACAATGCCTCCCATGCAGTAATGGGCGGCGGGGGTGACAGGTATGGGAGCGGAGAGGATATCAATCTGCCAATCTTGACATATTTTAATGATATTGGGAAAACGATAGGCGATGCGATCGCGGGGAATTGGTTGTAGGTCTAGAAAGACCGTTGGCTCTTTGGTGGTTTGTAAATGCTTGAAAATGGCACGGCTGACCACATCTCTGGGGGCGAGTTCCCCTTGAGGATGGTACTGAAAGGCAAAGCGATCGCCGCGATGATCGATCAAATGCGCCCCTTCGCCACGCACTGCTTCACTGATCAAAAATCTGGGGGCATTGGGCAATGCTAAGGCGGTGGGATGAAACTGCACAAATTCGAGATCGCGGATGGTTGCCCCCGCTCGCCAAGCGATCGCCACGCCATCACCAGTACTTGACATCGGATTTGTATTTTGCGAAAAAACTTGAGCGCCGCCGCCTGTGGCAAGTACAACTATGGGGGCAACTAAGCAATAAACTTCAGGGCTATGGGTTGATGCACAAAATATGCCTGTACATTTGCCTTGCTCTAGATACAGATCCAACACAAGAGTGTTGACCAGTACCTGAATTTGTGGGCTTTGCAAAACGGCGGCGGCTAGCTTAGAAACTAGCGCCCGTCCTGTGGTATCGGCGGAATGCAACACTCGCCTCTGGGAATGGGCAGCCTCTAGGGTAAGGGCAAGTTTGCCTTCGGCAGTCCGATCAAATTCCACGCCCAGAGCAACTAGTTTGGCAATTTGACGGGGAGCTGATCGCACCAAAATATCAACGGCTTGCGGTTCGCATAGCCCCGCCCCTGCAATCAAGGTATCCTTGCCGTGATATTCGGGCGTATCTTCTTCCGCAATGACGGCAGCGATTCCTCCCTGCGCCCAATCACTCGCAGATGTGGAAAGTTGATCTTTGGTCACTAGGGCAATTCGCCAATTTGGTGCTAGTTCCGTCAGGCAAAGGGCAGTATAGAGTCCAGCAGCACCACTGCCAACGATCAGAGCATCAAATTGTTGTGGCATTTTTTAGTCAGTATTCAGGCTTTAAGTATTGCCGATAAATTTTAACAAATGTGAGTAGGAAATCCCGCAGTCTATCTATTTATAGGATGCGCTGTGGGCAAACAAACGAGAGAATAAATAATAACTTGCGCGTAAATTGCGCGTAAATTGCGCGTAAATTGAGCGAACATGAATTTTAAAGTCCCTATGCTATCTTTTAACGTCTTGTTACTAGTGCCGACAGGCATCAATGCCGCCATTGGTGGTTATGCGGGGGATGCGCTGCCTGTGGCAAGGACGATCGCCTCAATCGCAGACCATCTAATTACCCACCCCAATGTTTTAAACGGTGCAAGCTTATATTGGTCTATGCCCAATATTTTATATACCGAAGGCTATGCCCTTGATCGTATGGCAAGGGGAGATTGGGGATTGCGCCCTATGCGGTCTAATCGTATTGGGGTAATTTTCGATCGCGGTATGGAGCCAGATTTGGAATTGCGCCATCGTCAGGCGATCGCCGCCGCCCAAGCAACATTAGGTCTAAATATTGCGGATATATTGATTACCGATCAGCCCCTTGGGGTGGAGCTGCGTTCGGGGGATTCGGGGGCGGCATGGGGAACGATCGCCAATCTCGATAGTTTGTTACGCGCTGCGGCGAAGTTGATTGAGGTTGCTCAGGTGCAGGCGATCGCCGTTGTGGCGAGATTTCCCGATGATGGCGATCGTGAGGCATTGCAAAACTATCGCCAAGGTAAGGGGGTGGATGCTCTTGCAGGGGCAGAAGCCGTGATTAGCCATGCGATCGTCCGTGAATTTGGCATTCCCTGCGCCCATGCCCCAGCGCTGCAACCCTTACCCCTCGATCCAACGGTGTCTCCCCGTGCGGCGGCGGAGGAGCTAGGCTATACATTTCTGCCCTCCGTCTTAGTGGGCTTAAGCCGCGCCCCGCAGATTATCCGCGATCGCCATTTATTTAAGCCCGATGACATCACCGCCGATGATATTGCCGCGATCGTCACTCCCTACAGTGCCTGTGGAGGGGCAGGTTTACTGGCTCTCAATGCCCTATCCCTTGGGCATCATATTTTTGTCAAGGAGAATCAAACCACCCTCAATGTCACCCCTGAAATGTTGGGTTTAAAGGGGCTAATAGCTGATAACTATTGGGAAGCGATCGGTTTGCTTGCCGCCCTTAAAGCAGGTGTTAATCCGCAATCACTAAGGATTTGATTTCTTATAAAGGTTAGGACTTTTCCGCAAAATAGCCACAGGTAAGGTCAACCCATGAATTGACCCTACGCTAGAATCAGAATCTCTAAACATTGCCAATCGGCAATAAGACGATCTATCCTAGCCCTCACTACAAACGTCCGCAAGTTAGGGCGGGAAATCGCCTCCTACAGCAGCCCATCCTATCCAAAATTTAATGCACACAGTTTTAGAAGCGATCGCCACTGCTAACCCGCCTTATTGCCTTACTCAGTCGCAAGCAGCAGCGTTTATGCTCAAAAGCGAGGGTCTATCTGGATCTATCAAAAATCGTATCCCTGCGCTCTATGCTAATTCTGGCATTGATTATCGCTATACCTGCCTACCCGACTATGGCGGCGAACTTGCCAGTTTTGAACTCTATCCGCCAAATTGGGCGCTAACCCCTACCCCCAGCACCTTTGAGCGCAATCAAAAATATAATTTCTATGCACCAAAGTTATCTTGCCAAGCAGCACAGCAGGCGATCGCAGAGGCAAAGCTGCAACCTGAACATATCACCCATTTAATTGTGGTTAGCTGTACGGGGTTCGCCGCGCCTGGGGTTGATTTTTATTTGATCAAACATTTGGGACTGTCACCTACGATCGCGAGAACGATGCTCGGCTTCATGGGTTGTCATGCCGCATTCAATGGGCTGCGAATTGCCGATGCCATCTGTCAGAGCGATGCCAATGCCAAGGTCTTGTTGGTATGTGTGGAATTATGCACCCTGCATTTTCAAGTCGCTAATAGTTTGGAGAATACAATTATCAATGCAATTTTTGCCGATGGAGCCGCCGCCGCCATCTTGATGGCGCAGACTGAAGCTCAAGGTAAGCTGGTTTATCAAGGGGGGGATAGTCAATGGATTGTAGATACACCTGATTTGATGAATTGGACGGTGGGTAATACAGGCTTTTTGATGAATCTGTCGGCACAAATTCCTCATGTTTTGGCAGCCCATTTGCCTAACTATGTAGAATCCATGTTAAACCGCCATCAGCTCCAATTATCAGATTTAGACTTTTGGGCAGTTCACCCAGGGGGAAGGCGCATCGTGGATAAAATTCAAGCAGTTTTTGAGCTTAGTGATCGCCAAGTAGCTGACTCCTATGGGGTTTTGCGAGATTATGGCAATATGAGCTCACCAACTATTTTATTTATTCTCAAACGTATTCTTAAAGGTATTCTTAACAGCGATGCAGATGGTAATTCTCCATTAGGCTCCCTCGCTAATCCATCAAATTCATCATCTCATAGGGGGTTAGCGATCGCCTTTGGTCCTGGTCTATCAATTGAGAGTTGTTTATTTTCCATATTGAATTAAGAAAGCCGCCATTGCTCAATTAACAACTCTTTTTATCAACTCTTTCTGTCAAATCTTTTTGTGCTAAAAACCTATGCCTTCATTCCAAATTCGTACCGATCAAGATGAACTAATGGATGATTTTTCTATTCAAGATCATCGCCTTACCGAAGCTCTCGAACAATTACGCCCCGTCAATCAATTTCTTGGTGGCTATGCCACAACGATGGCAGCGATCGCCCCATTCCTCAAATCCCATGCCAATCAAACCATTCGCATTCTCGATATTGGTACAGGCATTGGCGACTTTCCTGAATATATTGTGCGTTGGGCAGCAGCACAATCGCCCCCCATTGATGTGGAAATTACAGCGATCGATGCCAATCCTGTCACTGTTGCCTATGCTCAATCGACCTTGCAAAAGCGCTTAGCCCCCGAATTACTGACAAAAATTAAATTAGAAGTTGTCGATGCCTTGGCTTTACCCTATGCCGATCATCAGTTTGATTTGGCGATCGCCGCCATGTTTTTGCACCACTTTGCCCATGACAATGCTGTCCAGATTGTGCGATCGATGCAGCGTGTGGCAAGTCAAGGGATTTTGATCAATGACCTCCATCGTCATCCCCTTGCTTACTATGGTATCTATGCCCTCACCCGCATTTTGCCAGCCGTGCAGATGGTGCGTCACGATGCGCCATTGTCTGTGCTGCGCGGATTTACCCATAGCGACTTAGCAAAGATTGCCACGGATGCCGCTCTGTCTGAATTTTCATTAAATTGGCGCTATGCTTTTCGCTGGCTATTAAGCACGATCTCAAGAAATTGAAAGCACAATGGACTCGCTGTGTCTATAGTTTTCCTTTACTGACTAATTTAAGGTTTTTCAAATGTTTCAAAGTGATCTATGTACAAGGGATGTAATTGAGATTCCCGTAAATATTACAACCTTTGATCAACAAACTGAGCAAATAACCTCATGGGCAGAGCGGCGACATCACAAAATGGTCTGTGTTGCCAATGTGCATATGCTGGTGGAAGGTTGGCGCGATCCTGAATTTGCCAATATCCTCAAAAATGCCGATCTCCTTGTTCCTGAAGGGATGCCCCTAGTGTGGATGTTGAACCTGATGGGACTAGATTACATCAAGCGCGTGGGCGGCATGGAGCTTTTTCTAGCCTGCTGTCAGAAGGCATCGGCGGCACAAATTAGTATTTTTTTGTTGGGAACAGAGCCAGAAATATTAACGAAAATACACCAACATCTCGCCCAAGATTTCCCCGATCTTAAGGTTGCGGGGATGTATGCACCGCCTTTTGCGCCCATCTCTAAGGATCTGGATCTGGAACTTGTGCAAACCATTAATGACAGTGGTGCAGGGATCGTATTTGTGGCGTTGGGCTGTCCTAAGCAGGAAAAATGGATGGCATTATACCGCGATCGCCTGCAAGCGGTTTTAATTGGTGTAGGTGCAGTATTCCCGATTTATGCGGGGATCATGAAGCAAGCCCCCGAATTTATGCGGAATGCTGGTCTAGCATGGCTGTTTCGCCTTGGGCAGGAGCCAAAGCGGTTATGGCTCCGCTACCTTAGCACCAACCCTATTTTCATGTATTTGGCACTAAAACAAATTATTTCGGGCAAACTCAAAAAAGATTAAGAGCGCGGCTCTGTCACGCTGTCAAATGTACTAAACAAAAATCAGCGATCGCTCACCCGCAACTACCTGACCAATGCGATCAGTCGTCAAGCCTTGACCTTGAAAGTAGGCGATCGCCGCCGCCGCTTTTGGGGGATCAACCACCACAGCCATACCGATCCCCATATTAAAAGTATTAAACATATCCATTTCAGGCACATCGCCTTGCGCTTGCAACCATTGGAATACGGCGGGGATCTGCCAGCTATGGCGCATTACTTCTACCGCTTGACCTGCACCCAGACAACGGGGCAGATTTTCAGGCAGTCCGCCGCCCGTGATATGCGCTAAACCATGAATCCCTAAATCAGCCTTGAGCGCCGCCAATACAGGCTGCACATAAAGTTGAGTCGGCCGGAGAAATACTTCGGCAAGGGTCAAATCGGCGGTTTCGGGGGAAATATTTAACTTGTCGCCCCATTGATAGCCCCTAGTTTCAATAATCTTGCGAACAAGGCTATAGCCATTGCTATGAATGCCTGAACTCGCCAATCCTAAAACTACATCGCCAATATTGACCTGTGTGCCATTGAGCATTTCCGACTTTTCGGCGATCGCCACACAGAAGCCTGCTGCATCATATTCCCCCACCCCATAAAACCCTGGCATCTCCGCCGTTTCGCCGCCCAACAAAGCACAACCCGCCATTTGGCAACCATCGGCAATGCCCTTGACCACTTCTGCCAGTTGATCGGGTTCGAGTTTGCCTGTCGCCAAATAATCTAGAAAAAATAAAGGCTCTGCGCCAGAGGTCAAGACATCATTTACACACATTGCCACAAGGTCAATACCGATGGTGTCATGTTTGTTAGCAATTTGGGCGATTTTTAATTTTGTACCAACGCCATCTGTACCTGAAACGAGAACGGGCTGTCGATAACCTGTGGGCAATTCAAAGCACCCCCCAAAACCGCCAAGATCGCCTAATACCCCTAGACGATAGGTTCTGGCGACGGAATCGCGAATTTTTTCCACGAAAGTGCGACCTGCTTCGATGTCTACACCCGCTTGACGATAATCCAAAACTACTAACTCCCTATATTTTTTTAATTTGAACTTCCCAATTCTTCAGCCCGACGAGTTGCTGTCAGCACTGCCTCGATCATCGCGGAACGTAAGCCCGCCTTTTCTAACTGGGCGATCGCTGCGATGGTTGTTCCCGCAGGGCTAGTAACTTGATCCTTTAATTGGGCGGGATGTAATTTAGTTGTGGTCAATAATTGCGCTGTGCCTAAAACCGTTTGGGTGGCAAGCTGTAAAGCGATCGCCCTTGGCAATCCAGCCGCCACACCGCCATCCGCCATTGCCTCGACCATCAGCGCCACATAGGCAGGACCCGATCCTGATAAACCCGTAACTGCATTCATTAAAGATTCAGCCACCTCCACCACCATCCCCACCGACGCAAAAATTGCGCGGACGCGATCGCGTTGAATATCGGTGACTAAAGAATTGGGCGCGATCGCCGTTACACCCGCACCAACCTGAGCAGGTGTATTCGGCATTGCTCTAACGATCGCTTTGTCTGGGAAAATTCCGCCTAGCTGTGCCAAGGTAACACCCGCTAAAATCGAAACGATACAAGGGGCTGGAGCATCAGTAAGACTCAGCGCCAACCCTTTGAGCGATTGAGGTTTCACCGCCAACAGCATGATCTCCGCTTCAGCAGCTACTAAATTATTAGCTGTTACCTGCACTCCATACTTTGCAGCCAGCAACTCACGACGCTCTAGCATCGGATCACTGACGCATACATCCTTAGGTTGGTAGATATTATTGGCAATCAAGCAAGACAAAATTGCCTCGCCCATAACTCCGCCACCAACAATTCCAAGTTTAGATTTCAAAATTTAGCGTATCTATGTTCCTAATTGAATAAATTGTTAGACAAGCTATTGAGCAAAGCGGCTAACAGGTGCTTCAGCAGCCCATGCTGGCGAAGGAGCGGCAGTCGGACGGACTACGCGGGGCTGGGGCATAGGCGCTTCATTGAGGACAGTTGACTGAGATGTAACCTGTACACAAGAAGGAGCAAATAAGAAGATGCTATCGCCAATACGTTCTTGATGACCATCTAGGGCATAGGTTCCACCTGCCACAAAATCAACAGCACGTTGCGCTTGATCGGGGTCCATCATGGTGAGGTTGAGAACGACAGATTTGCGTTCGCGTAATGCTTGAATTGCTTGGGGCATTTCTTCAAAACTGCGAGGCTCCATTACCATCACCTGAGAAATGCCATTAGCAGCCCCAGGCATACCAATTACATTGCCCATTTCTGACGTAGATCTAAGAGCTACTGGACGTTCACGGCTACGGCGGGGGGCTGGCTCTTCTGGCTCTGGAGCGATCGCGCCATTTTCCTCTTGATAAATATCTTGATACTCGCGGCTGTTGGACTCATCGTACTCATATTCGTACTCTTGTTGACCCTCAGACAACCCAACAAAATCCTTTAGCTTAGTAAAAATTCCCATCGTAATTAACTCCTAGTGTTTACTCCTCTGTGCTTTGTCATGGCTGGTTCAGCTTACTAAGCCTACAAAGCCAAAATCTTGTTTTAGACCAGATGAGGAGTGCAATCTATCTAAAATAATCTACATAGGGTCTAAATAGACAACATTGTTGCCTTGTTTAGATACTTGAGATTTCTGAATTTGTCAATAGTTTGCCAGTAAAAGTTGCTAATAATACCTAAATCAGTATTGACAATTTACCGACAAAATATTTACTCGCAGACTTTAACCGATAACTGTGCAAAAAGCTAGATATGGCTGTTAAATTTTTTTGGATGTAATTTTGGATGTAATTTTGGATGTAATTAGCGAGGCGAAATAATAGACTTAGCAAGCCGAGACAAGAAACAGCAATATTGCTGTCAATATTGACAGAGGCTAACACTTGGCGGTGGTACTTGCTAAGCCGCTAAGTCCCTAAGCGCAAAGGGTTAAAACTTGCTCAACCACCTTAGGCGTAACATCACGATGTTCGCCTAGAGCCGTAAAGCCACGCTTTTCAAAACGATCAATGATTGGCGCAATTGTGTCTAGACCTACGCCATAATCTGATAGCTTGGTGCGAACACCCACAGCCTCAAAAAACTCACGGGTCTTTGCGATCGCCCGCTCAATTCTTAAATCTGCATCGCCATCGACTAAGTTCCAAACGCGCTCCGCATATTGCAATAACTTCTCGCGCTTGCGATCGCGTTGAATAGTCAGCATATTTGGCAGCACGATCGCCAAGGTTTGAGCATGATCGATGCCATGCAAAGCCGTCAACTCATGCCCAATCATATGAGTTGCCCAATCTTGCGGCACACCCACACCGATCAAACCATTGAGTGCCATAGTCGCGCACCACATCACATTTGCCCTTGCTTGATAGTCATTGAGATTGGCTAGGGTTTTGGGTCCCTCCTCAATCAGCGTCAACAAAATTGACTCCGCCATCCGATCTTGCAATGGCGCATTGACAGGATAGGTGAGATACTGCTCCATCACATGGGTATAGGCATCGACAATGCCATTGCTGACTTGGCGCGGCGGCAACGAGAAGGTTGTTTCAGGATCAAGTACCGAAAACTTAGGAAATACTAAAGGACTGGAGAAATAGAGCTTTTCTTGGGTTGCCGCCTTCGTTACCACAGCATTAGTATTCATCTCGGAACCAGTCGCAGGCAAGGTCAGCACTGCGCCAAAGGGAATTGCGGCTTTGACAGGAACTTGTTGCGCCAAGATATTCCAAGGATCGCCTTCAAAGGGAACTGCTGCGGCAATAAATTTCGTGCCATCAACGACAGAGCCACCGCCCACCGCTAAGATAAAGTCGATCCCTTCCTTCCGAATTAGCTCGACTGCTTTAAGCAATGTCTCCAAATGAGGATTCGCTTCGATGCCGCCAAATTCAAGAAACGTCTTTCCTGCGAGTGCAGCAATTACTTGCTCATACACGCCGTTTTTTTTGATGCTGCCGCCACCATAGGTAATTAAGATTTTGGCATTCGCAGGAATTTCTGAGGCAATATTGGCAATTTGTCCTTTGCCAAATAGGATTTTGACAGGATTATAAAAGTTAAAGTTTTCCATATTTTTTTCCTAATTAAGGATATGCGTAGTTTTTTAGCAGCGCTTTGCATTATTTTTCATTATTCAGAGGATGCGTGACGGCACTAAGTACCGAGACTCATTCTCTAGATTTGATGTTTACAAAGTTGGTAACAAATGTATTTTAACCATTGGCTTCTGAATCTTTGCGGTCTGTTGATCAACTAGCTGACAGCGCAACTGCGTAAAATTATGCCGATAACTATGCCCAAGCCTGTGAAACGGACAACTTGCCAGAAGGGTTCACTAAAACTACTCCAAGACAATAAGCGACTCTCGATTTCTGCCTCTATCTGTTCGAGGCGATCGCGAATTTCTAATAACTGCCGATGAATTTCGTCTATACGGGGGGGTAGCGGAGCAGAGTTTGGGACATGTTTAGAATTAGGTTTACGGCGGATTTTTGATTGTTGATGGGTTGGCTGACTAGATTGATTTTGAGCTAGGTTATGAGCATCGCTACTGGTTTGCAAATCTTGCAGTTCTGCCTTTAACTGTTCCTGTTGTTGCAATAAATCTTGTTTGGCGATCGCCCCTTGACTCACTTGTTGCAAACGTTGCTCAACGCTATGCAATAGTTCTTTTACCTCTTGCAATTGTGTTTCTAAATCACTCCAGTCAGCAATGTCCGCCATCATCTTCCTATGTCGTTCTATGTCTTTATGTTTTTAATCCAAAGGTAAAAGCCTCATGAAGCAACGCTTTTAGCCATTTATAACACTCGTAATATGGTGGGAATGCTATGCAAAGTTGGTAAATCGCGAATAGCGGCGATCGCCTGTTGAAAATTCAACTCGCTGACCTGTTGCGTTACCACCACAATTTCGGCTAAGCCATCGTGAATCGTGTTTTTTTGCAAAATTGCCTTTAAACTAACTTGGTGTTTACCAAAAGCATTGCCAAGATCGCCAATTACCCCTGGCTGATCGTGGGTGACTAGCCTCGCGTAAAACTGGGTTACGGTATTGGCAATGGGCGCAATTTCGGCATAATGCTCATGGGAGCAGCCCATCAACTGATTAATGTTATTGGGGATAGCTTTCAAAGCTGCCACAATATTGATGATATCGGCAACAACCGCACTAGCTGTTGCTCCTGAGCCAGCCCCAGGCCCTGAAAATACCACTTCTCCGATGGGATCGCCTTCAATGCGAACCGCATTTGTTACCCCATGAATATTGGCTAGGGGATGTTGCAGTGGGATCATCGTGGGATGGACACGAATTTCCAGTGGGCTATCTTCTTGAGTTACATCTCTTTTGGCGATCCCCAAGAGCTTAATCGTAAATCCTAGCTCCTTGGCATAGCCAATATCAGCACTGGTGATGGCACGAATTCCTTCTCGATAGATATCTTCTAGTTTGACGCGATCGCCAAAGGCTAAACTCGCCAAGATTGCCATTTTGTCCGCCGCATCATAGCCATCGACATCTGCCGTTGGGTCGGCTTCAGCATAGCCTAGCTTTTGTGCTTCGGCGAGGGTTGCCTCAAAATCAGCGCCTTCAAAATACATCCGACTTAAAATATAGTTGGTTGTGCCATTGACAATCCCCGTCAACTCACTGATGCGATTGCCCCCCAAGCTTTGCTTGAGTGCCTGAATTACAGGAATACCACCACAAGCGGCAGCTTCTAACATTACATATACGCCTTTTTGTTTTGCTGCGGTAAAGATTTCATTGCCATATCTGGCAATTACGGCTTTGTTGGCGGTAACGATGTGCTTACCATTGGCGATCGCCTTTAAAATTAAACTTTTGGCTGGTTCGATCCCACCGATCACTTCAACGATAATATCAATTTCAGGATCATTAACAATTGAGTCCAAATCGTCCGTGACTATATCAGAGGAGATCGCCACATCTCTGGCTTTAGTCAGCGATCGTACCCCGACATGGGTAATTTGCAGATCAGGTAACAGAGGATGCCGACCTTTGGGGTTTTGCAAAATTTTGACAACCCCTGCGCCAACTGTACCCAAGCCAAGGAGTCCAACTTTATATGTCACTTTATTCGTCACTTTATTCGCCACAGTCTTAATTTATGCTGATTTTGTAATGTGGCTGTAGTCACTTAGGTGAGGACAAGTCAAAAAGCAAGAAGCAATTAGCGGCACTTTGCGCCGCCACGCATCTTCTAGATTTGTGTCCTAATAAGACTGGCTACAGCTACTATGTTCTCTCTATTGTAGTTTTTTTGGGATGATCCCGATCCACAATCAAAAAAAAAGGGGATGATCGTAATGAGTGTGATCATCCCCTTTTCATAGTTATTACCCAGCGCTATATTTATCTCAGAGCGGCAATGGCATTAATCTTCGGTAAGTTAATATGAAGCTCGGCATCATCGGCGACTAGCTGGGAGCATGGAATTGTGTCGGTAAAAATCAGACTAAATGCCGAACACTCGTAGATTTCTAGTAAGTCGTTTGCTGCGGCGACAAACTCAAGATATTGATTGGGCATGAGCGATCGCTCAATAAATGCTTTACTAGGCTTAGATATACGCACGATCTGCACAACATCACTTGAATTGTGGTATCCACAAATTATCTGCTGAAATTGGTTTTCTAGTTTTTCTAAACTTTGAGCATTGATTTCTTGTGATTGCACCAACAATTTTTTAAACATTATATATAACCTTTTATAACCTTTGCAGAGCCGCTAAGCTTGCCAATTAATGATCCCAGAGTAGGGGATCGTCTCATGGCTGACGGTGATATAGCGCACATATTCCAAGTTTCTTAAGCTTTGGGATCGCTAAGTTTTGACATCAACCAATCCATTACCCGATCGCCCAAGGAAACCCGATCAAGGCGATCGATCTCACGTACCCCCGTGGGACTAGTAACATTGACTTCGGTGAGATAGCCGCCAATCACATCGATCCCTACAAATATCAAACCATCCCGTTTGAGGGTAGGGGCAAGCTGTTGACAAATTTCCAACTCGCGCTCGGTAATGTCAACTTGGGCTGCACTGCCACCTGCCGCCATATTGCCGCGAAACTCTCCCGATTTTGGCACACGATTCACTGCGCCTATGGGTTCGCCATCAAGAAGAATGATGCGCTTGTCACCCTGTTGGGCAGCAGGCAGATATTCCTGCACCATTACAGGGGTTTTGCCAATGTTCGTGCTGATTTCGATCAGTGAGTTAAGGTTGCGATCGCCTGTTTCTAAAAAGAGGATGCCTTCCCCACCCTTGCCGCCGAGGGGTTTCATCACCGCCCTGCCCTGCTGTGCCAAAAATTCTTGAATTACGCCCTTATCGGCAGACACGATCGTTTGGGGAATTGCCTTAGTAAATTGCAGTGCGTACATTTTCTCATTAGCAGCGCGGATGCCTTGCGGGGAATTGATTACCCGCGTCTTGACAGGATCAATATAATCAAGAATATAAGTGGCATAGAGATATTCAGTGGTGACGGGGGGATCAGGACGCATCCACACAAATTGCATAAATTCTAAAGGCTGAAACTCACCTGCCCCAACTTGATACCAAGGCTGTGGCACTTGCCATTTACCATCCACAAGTGGCATCGGCAAGATCTCTGTTGGCTGCAACCAAGCCCATGCCTTGCCATCCTTGATACTCAAGCTATTCATGTTTGTGATAAATACTGCATAACCCTTACGACAGGCAGCTTCCATGAGCGCCACACTAGTATCATGGGCAGGATCAAGCTTGGCGATGGGATCAATAATGAATGCGAGTTTCATAGTTAGTAAAAAGTATGTGGATACAGCCTATTGAGGCTTTGAGGCTTACAGAGAAATATTTAAACCCTCTGCGGATCAAAATTTGCAAAAGTTGCTCTGGGTTGTAATTCAGTGCAAATCGTTGTAGAACTTCGCACCATCTACATACTAAAGCCAATACTCAAGCGATCGCTGCCTCAGAAACCGTGAGTTTGACATAAGAAGCCGTTGGCAAAGTTTCTAAGGACACATTGCCTCCTTACTTTTCCCGTTAAGTATGAATTTGAGCAAGAAGCCAGCCCTGACAAAGTTCGCGTAAATTAGACCAGCCACGCCAGAGGACTTGAATACCAATGGGA
>NZ_JACJPY010000023.1 GCF_014696345.1 Pseudanabaena cinerea FACHB-1277 | reverse complement strand
TCTCCCTTTCGGGTCAGGTTTGCTTCGCTCTCGCTCCGCTTTCCCTTCAGCGCTTTATTAAGTTAACCTGTTTAAATTGCTTTGTCAACCCCTTCTTTGAAAAAGTTTTTCGACAGATTCAAATTAGCTGGTCTATTCCTTACGGTAGAAGGATTGTAGCTCTAAAAAAAGTTTTAGGATTTAGGCAACGCTGCTTCGATAGATTTGGTTACGAGGGCTTGTACAGCCTCTACGCCTTCCCATCCTCTGATTTCGGTTACTTTTTTCTCTAGATTCTTATAAGAGCGGAAAAATTCGGCGATTTCTTCGAGACGATGGGGGGCAATGTCGGCTAGGGTTTTAACTTCGTTGTAGCGTGGGTCTTTGGCGGGAACGCAGAGAATCTTTTCGTCACGATCGCCTCCGTCAATCATGATTAGCATTCCGATGGGACGGGCGGGGATAACGCATCCAGGGAAGGTAGGCTGATCCATGATCACCATGCCATCTAGAGGATCGCCATCATCGGCAAGGGTGTTGGGGACAAAGCCGTAGTCGTAGGGGTACTGTACTGAGGAGTAAAGGACGCGATCTAGGGCGAAGGCGTTAAGATCTTTGTCAAACTCATATTTATTTTTGCTGCCTGCAGGAATTTCAATGAGGACGTTGAGAATTCCTGCTTTGGGTTGGGGTGGGATGAGGGATAAGTCCATATTTTCTGTTTGTGTTTGTTTGTAGATTTTTTTTGAGGGTTTATGAGTAGAGATCGATTGGCAAATTGCTGCCTCATAAAAAAGTATAGGTGTCTATGGTGCTTGTGTTTGAGGTTAATTAGTTACGCTGATATTCACACGCAAAAAAGTATGCTTTACTGTGAGGATGTGAAGTGTGAGGATTTGCATGGTTGTGCATCAGGAAGCTCGATTCCCTATTGGTGTTTTTGATAGTGGGGTTGGGGGACTTACGGTTTTACAAGAAGTTCACCGCCAATTGCCCAATGAGTCTGTGGTTTATTTTGGTGATACGGCAAGGCTGCCCTATGGGAAGCGATCGCCTGCGGAAATTATTGAGTATGTATATGAGATTTTGCACTGGATGCAATCTGAGCGGGTCAAGATGGCAATTATGGCCTGTAATACCAGCTCTGCTTTAGCTTTGGATATTGTGCGAAAAGATTTTGATTTACCAATTTTAGGCTTGATTTTGCCAGGAGCTAGGGCTGCTGTGGGCAAGGGTAAGCGAATTGGGGTAATTGCAACGACGGCAACGGTAAGAAGTGAAGCTTATGTAAGAGCTATTTGTGAGAGTGATCCCCAAGCGCAGGTGTTTCAGGTTGATTGTCCAGAGTTTGTGCCTTTGATTGAATCCGATCGCATTAATGATCCTTATACTTTGCAGGTGGCAAGGGATTATTTGCGACCTTTGGTTGAGGTGGGTATCGATACGCTGGTTTTAGGTTGTACGCATTATCCGCATTTGTCAGGGATATTGCGGATAATCTTGCCAGGACATGTAACTTTAGTGAATCCAGCTTCTTATGTGGTGAAAGCTGCTAGTCAGGAGTTAGATCTGATGGGGTTAAAATGCTCTTGTAGTGGTAAGGCATCGACTAATTTTTTCGTAAGTGGTGACCCTGATCGATTCGCGCAAGTTTCGCGGCGCTGGTTAGGTAAGTTACCTGTGGTGCAGAAGGTTTCTTTGTCTTCTTTGGAGTTGCTTTCTTAGATTGGTTGAGCGCTTGGGAACCAGAAAAAGTCTAAAAGTGGTGCTGCGATGCGCTGTTTTTAGACTTTTTCTGTCATAGGCTGTAGCCATGGCTAGTTTGTATGAGAGAGGGGAGTACGCCTCACAAAGGACAAGATACAAATGCCAATACTTACTCCTGACCACCCAGAGACAATGGTAAGTAAAAGCAAGAGCTGATTGGGGATAGATACTGAAACAAAGTTGTTACTATTGGGGACTATAGTCGCTACGCAAATTAATAATAGGGCTGTGCCAATTTCCCAAGACTGAATATTATAACGAGAATGTTGATTGGCATAATCTTTAGAGCTAAGCAAACTATTAGGCGCGATCGCTTTAAAAAGAGTTCTAGCGATCGCTGGGCTAATCAGGCAAACTGCCAACCAAGCGATCGCATTAATCATTATTTGCTCAGATAACGGTAAGAGAAATAAAATTAGGCAACCAATGGTCATAAAAGAAATACCTGCCAAAATTCCTGCACCTTGAGGTAACAAAACGTTAGACATACCCACACTGTCCCTTTCCGCCTCCTGTTTGGCAAGATGAAATTCATGGCGAATTACCTGCCCCAATTGGTCATTTAATTGATGGCTAGGATGGTTAATAACTTTCTCTGGGCTTGTGTTACTCGATTTTATTGAAGTATGAGATTTATTACTCGTTGGGTCACTTAGTTTGCCCAATGCTTGACCATGCTCGTAATTGCTGCCGATTGTAATCATCGTCATGGTGAGAGGCATAGTAACTTCGCGATGGGAACCCGTTAGCTGCATCCAACTTAGTTCTCCTCCCGCTTCCTGCAATTTACTAATCGACAAGCTTGTAAATGGCCGCAAGTCGATCGCATATTCTGCTGCCATGCCCCACATTCCGCTAAACCGCAGATGTAAAATCTTAGATAAGGGGCGTAATTGGATTTGCCAAGTAAAGAAACCTGTCAAGCCCACGATCGCTACGATCATTGAGGCGATAGCTTTAATATTTGCTGAAAAATCTAGCATTGTCCATAGAAAGAAGCCGAAGACTAACAAAACTAAACCACTAAACTGTCTTGGTTGCTGTCCTAGTGCTGAAGGGCTGACTAATACGGTTTGATCGGAATAAGCAACAACATTGAGAGTATCAATATTTGCTGGATCGGCGGCTAGTTGCAACTTTTTATTTTTCTTTGCTTTAGCTTGAGAATGCAGCGATCGCCATAGTAAGTTAACTGAAATACTTATAAAAATTGATGTGGGCAAAATCCACCAGAGTGCCATAAAGGATTTGGCTATGTTGTCTGTGGCTGGCAAAGTACTTAGCCCAGCAATCAAAATCAGCCAATACAAAGCGATCACCAGAATTTGCCACTGTGAAAATCGATATTCACTATTTTGCTGACACACCAAAATAATATCTTTGGTCGTGAATATCCCTATAATCAAGCCAGTGAGCAGCATTAGGATTGAAATTAATGCTAAATCCCCTAGACTTATCGATAAATGGGGAATTAAATCCATTGATAAATTTATATTTGTCTGCGACAAAAACTGAGCCATAATTCCAGCTAACATCACCCCACCTGTTAGGCCGAAGTTCAGAGAGATGGGATAAGTCGCTTGCCGCCAACCCCACCCAACTTTGCCTGACACTAGTTGTCGCTGTGGTTGAGGTGGTGAAACTTGCATAGGGTATTGGTAATTGGTAATTGGTAATTGGCGTATTTTCGTTAAACTGTGGCGATCGCTTCGTGACGCGCAAAAATCATCCTTCCTGCCGAAGTTTGCAAAGCGCTGGTAACAATCACAATAATTTGCTTACCCAGATATTCCCGACCTTCTTCAATTACCACCATTGTGCCATCTTCGAGATAGCCTATCCCCTGAGAAGCTTCTTTACCTTCTTTGAGTACCTTGATTTCCAGTGCATCTCCTGGTAAGTAGGTGGGGCGCAATGCCTGAGCCAGATCGTTGATATTTAAAACTTCTACCTGCTGCAAATTAGCGACCTTATTTAGGTTGTAGTCGTTGGTAATGAGGGTACAGCTTAGCTCTTGAGCAAGGCGCACTAATTTGGCATCAACGGTATGCACGTCTTCGTAGTCGGCGGAGTGAATGGTGATGCGATCGCTGTACTGCTCACGCATATTGTTGAGAATATCTAGCCCTCTACGCCCACGCACGCGCTTTTGATCGTTAGAGCTGTCGGCGATCGTCTGCAACTCCTGAATCACAAAATGCGGGATCAATAGCTGTCCTTCTAGGAAGCCCGTCTCCATAAGAGTTTGAATTCTGCCATCAATCACAGTACTGGTATCTAGTACCTTAGCGCTGGCGGTGCGGAGAGTGCCATCGGCTAACAAGCTGCTCTCGACATTGTTGGGGTTGATCAATCGCAATAGCGCTCGCCCGTGGGTGTCGGAAAGGGTCATGCCCGAATAGGCGAAAATAATGCTAACTAAAATTGCGGTTAAAGGCTTGATGAAGGTAAAGTCATCGGCAATGGGGATTAGAAATAATGGCGCTAACATCAAGTTAGCCACCAGTAAACCAAAGACTAGCCCCACAGCGCGACCGAGAATAGTTTCGATGGGCAGCGCCCTCACTTCTGACTCGATGCGGCGATAGGTGTGCTGGACGATCAAACCTGCCACCAGTCCGACAAAGGAGCCGAGTCCCATGGTCACCCATCGGAAGTTTTGGACATTAATTTGGGAGATCGTGTCGGTTGGCAAAAAGTCGATGCCGTGAAAGCCAGTACCAGCGCCAGCGAGAATGAATGTAACAATAATAATAGCATCAATCATAGGGCGGAACTCCGCTTAGACGAGTTATGAATAAATAATTGAGATGATTGCAAATAATTTTCGAGACAATTCCTAGCCTAGATGCTTATTGCGGTTTTAGATACTACTCTTCCAACTTTCTCAAGCCTTTATATACAATTCTACACATTTCACAACCTGTCTGTTACTTATGGCAATGAAGATGGCGATCGAGATCACAGGATCAAAGCCTAGCTGTCACTGCGATTCCTCTGCAAAGGCTAGATGATAACTACATAAATAAATTGCTAGATAAATCACCCGACCGATTGAATTAATAGCAGGATGTAGCGATCGCTACTTTTAGTAAATAATTAAGTTAGGCAGTGATGATTCATTTAGAAGCAGTTAGAGCGCAGGAGGCAGTCATGAAATATTCAATCAAATGTTCGGTTAGACAAATTCAGGTCATTAAGCATCAGGTATTAGTGGCAATCTTAGCAATTTCAGGATTTACCATCTCTAGTTTGGCGATCGCTGCTTCTGCTAATGCCCAAACCACAATCATGGCTGCGCTTTACCAAAATCCACCAATGCCCCAATCAGAGATGCAGCGAGAAAATCGTGATGCCAGTATTGGCCAAATCACGATCGCTTTAAGCGATAGTCCTGAAGTAATGGCGATCACTGAAAATATGCTTATAAACGAACCTTACGATCGCATTGTTACAATGAGCCGCAGCCAAGGGATTGCCTGTTTGGTAAATGGTCAAGGTTCTAGCGATGGCGCTGTAATGTGCGGATTGATCGATTACGAATAATAAGAGTACCTATCCTCTTTTTACAGCGCTGAGCGCCCAAATTTCAATCCATAAAAGCTAAAAAGCCTTGCAAAGCAAGGCTTTTTAGCTTTTTATTATGACGCTTTGCGGCATTTTAAAATTTCTTGTCCGAGCGCAAGACGCGGTAAGCCTAAGCGATGTTAGAGTTGTTCTTGACCTCAATTAATTTCTGCAAACCAAACTGAGCGCGTTTGATCTGCTTTTCGCATAACTGCTCAATGTCAGTGCGGCTAATTTCGATCCCATGCTGCGTATCTGTCGCCCGATCAAAGAATACAATGCTGTCGACCTGTTTCATCCCCATCAACCGAAACAGCATTTCAACCACACTATATTCGGCACATTCTAGATTCTCGTCATTGAGCTTGAGGCATTCAATATTCGCAGGGATGCGATCGCAATAGGCATAGATCGTGACCTTTTCAATCTCAGGGTTTTCGTGGTTGCTAAGGGGTGTGAGCAGCCATCCGCCCTCTAGATCTTGGATGACAAAGTAGGATGTATATTTGAGATTTTGGGCGATCGCCTTCAAAACGGAGGCGATCATGCTAACAGCGCTGGCGGTTTCGGCATCGGGAGTACTTTGGACTAACAAAGTTACTTGGTGATCAAGGATTTGGTTGTGCGTTAGCGATTGAGATGACATAGGTTAGAGGGTTTAGCTTAATGATCGGACTGTATTGATGGATTAACCGATTTCTTAAGAACAGGATTTACTGCTATTGGCGCTAGTGACTCTAGGGTGGCAAACAAGGCTTCGCGCATGGTGGATTCTGTTTCGCGGCTAAGCAGCAATTGACAATAATCGGCGATCGCTTCTTCTTGAGCAGCAGGCAAATAATTATCCTTCACATATTGATTAATATGCTTGATTGCCATTAGCCTTGCTAAATCATCCTTAGCGGTCAATTGCGAAATTAATTGATCAAAATTATTTTGTTGACGCTGTAACCATTGCTGAAAAGATTGCCGCAATAGCATTGCGAAAGCGCCCAATGTGCCAACTAGCTGCAAGATACTAGCGCAGGCTAACCAATGATTTTCTTGGGTTGACCATAATGCTAATACCGTATAGGTCAGCATCACAGTTAGCGTCCCGCTTGCTACCGATAGGGTCAGATGTCGATAGGGGCTTTGCGAAAACCGATGAATGCGCCATAGCAATAGATTCCAATTGCTATCTTGGGTCGCATACATGGCTACCATTACTAATATGCCTGCGATCGTGGCGGCGATTAATTGCCAGTTCCAAAACAACAGCATAACGCCAAAAACTAGCAGCAATATCCACACCAACCAGCCATATTCGCGCTCTAACCAAAGCGATCGCGTTGGGCGACGTGGTTGAGGAGATGTTGCTGATGCAGATGATGCAACTGTAGTTTCTTGATTTTGATAAGGTGAATTGTTTACCACTGATGAACCACTTTATCTATGCACTGTAGTTACTTTACAGCGCTTTGCGCTAGATTAAAACCCAGAAAAATTTTGAAAACAGCGCGAAACTGTACTTTCAAGAATTTAGCTAACGTGCGATCGCTAGATTCCTAACTGTCGTCTTGCTTCAAATAATCCTAGAGCTGCACTAACTGAAAGGTTGAGACTACGAACCTTAGGATGCTCCATCGGGATATATACCGAAGAATGGTGATCAATCAAACTGGCGGGCAACCCTTGCGACTCACTACCAAATAGCAGCCAGTCACCATCTTGATAGGCAAATTCTCGAAAATGCTGCTTGCCCCTAGCACTAAAACAAATCCATCGCGCCCCATTAGCTGCCAGAGACAAAGACTCAATGTTAGGGTGAACTGTGACATTCACATATTCCCAGTAGTCAATACCTGCGCGTTTTAATTGGCGATCGCTAATCTCAAAGCCCAACGGCTCCACCAAATGCAAATGCGTATTCGTAGCGGCACAGGTACGGGCAATATTGCCCGTGTTGGGCGGAATTTCTGGATAAATTAAGGCAACTTGCAACATTTTTCTAACAAACAAACCTTAGACACTCTAGCGCTTTTGGCTCTAAAAGTTACTGATGTCATTATTTCTCAATATCTTCAAGGGTTTGTAGCACAAGGCGCTTTGCTTGCAGTTTCCAGCCCCATTTTTGCACAGCGATCGCCCCAGCCGTTCCCACCACAGTGGCGATAAAGTCGATTGGCTGCTCCATAGAGATTCCCAATAGTAAACCCAAACCCGCGATGCCCCACAATGGCAAAGAAACAGACTGACGGTTATTTTCCACGATCTTACTAAGATCGTCAGTGGGCATAACTTCAAGCAGTTCTGCCTTTGCTTGCTTGCGCTCTAAACTAGAGAGGGACAAGCAAAATTTGGGACGCAGCTTTTCAATTTTACGCGCCGTGGTGCTGTACTGCGTCAATTCATCTTCTGCCATCATAATCAAGCGATCGAGTTTTGCCATGGTTATTGAGGTTGTACTTTTTATTTTTTATTTTTCATAGCTTTTGGCTTTTAGCTTTTAGCTTTTAGCTTTTAGCTTTTAGCTTTTAGCTTTTGGCTAATGCTAACTTGAATTTATTAAATAGGCGTACTGATATTGTCAGTACAGCGCTTTGTGCTTATTTAAAATTCAGAAAAAAACTCTAAAAGCGTTGCTTCGCAATACTTTTAGAAACACTTTCGTACTACTCAAAGCCTCAATAGGCTGTAACGTAGGTTTTAATTTCTTGTACCAATAGATTATATTCGCCCACAAGAACATCGTTGATAAATTCTGCTGTTATCGTGGTTTCTCCTTCCCTACTAGTTTGTTCCACAAATTTACATATCTGTGATAATTTAGTTGCGCCGACGCTAGCACTAGTGGATTTTAGAGAATGTGATGCAATTCTTAAGTTTTCTGTATCATTGTCTATAAAAGCTTCTTGAATCTTGTCTATGAGTATTTTGGCTGAGTTAATATAAACAGTGATCAGGTCTGAGAAAGCTAGATCATCGTCAATCATGGCGCGAAGATCTTGAATAGTCTGACATTCAAGTGTTGATAACTCTAAGAAGCTTGTAAAAACTATTGTTTCTTTTGCCACTTCTTCAGCACTATCTTGTTGTAATTCGTACATTGATCTTACCGTTTTCTAACATGGCTTAACTATAATGTTTGTGTAATATTTACAGTACTAATTTAGGAGATAATTTAGAATTATAGACTGCTTAGGCATAGTACAGCCTATTGAGGTTTTAAGTAAAACTAAGGCAGGATATTGGTTTTTAAGTTAGCGCACAGCGCTGTAAAGTCTATTAAAGTTTTAAGAATTAAAAATTTAATAAAAGTTAATTCTGATTGTTTTTGGTTATAGAAGTGACACAAGTAATTACAACGATCGCAGCTTTGCGTGATTATCTAAACATATACAGGAGGGGGGCAGAACCTCATGTATCAGCATTTTCATCAACAGTTGGACTAGTAGCAACGATGGGCGCTTTGCATAGTGGGCATTTGCGGCTGATGGAAATCGCTAGGCTTGAAAATAGCTGTGTTGTGGTCAGTATTTTTGTAAATCCACTTCAGTTTGGCGCGAATGAAGATTTTGATCGCTATCCCCGCAGTATCGAGCGCGATCGCCGCATTTGTGAGCATGCGGGGGTGAATGTGATCTTTGCTCCCAATGCGGAGGAGATGGGGGTGAAACGGCAGTTAACGCAGGTGATCCCTCCTGAGGCGATGACCAAGGTAATGTGTGGTCGATCGCGGGTGGGGCATTTTCAAGGTGTTGCCACGATTGTCTGCAAGCTATTAAATATTGTGCAGCCCGACCGCGCTTATTTTGGTAACAAGGATGGTCAGCAGTTGGCAATCATTCGTCAGTTGGCGCTGGATCTGCATATACCCGTCAAAATTGTCGGCTGTGCCACGGTGCGCGAACCTAGTGGACTAGCATATAGCTCTCGCAATCAGTATTTGTCAGCGATGGAGCGCGAGTTAGCACCGCAAATTTATCAAAGCTTACAAAAGGCGCATCAGGTTTATCAAGATGCCAAAAACCAAGCCGCGTTTATTCCTATTTCCGCATCGGCGATTGTGGGTGTAGTTACTAATTATCTAGCCAACTTCCCTGCCATTAGCCTAGAGTATATTGAGTTAGTTGAAGCAAGTTCCTTGCGTCCATGTGAGGAAATTAACCTCCAGTCTGAATTAATGCTGGCGATCGCTGCCCGCATTGGCAATACTCGTTTAATTGATAATATTTTGCTAAGTCCTACTACTTCCCGAAAACCAATTATTGCGATCGATGGTCCCGCAGGTGCAGGTAAATCCACTGTCACTAAGCGCGTTGCCCATAAATTGGGCTTGCTATTCCTAGATACTGGGGCAATGTATCGCAGTATTACTTTGGCAGTCTTGCGCGAAGGGTTAGATCTTCGCAATCAAGAGCAGGTTACCGCGATCGCCAATGCTTCTAAAATCCAATTATTCAATAACCCTGTTGCAGAGCAGCCCATGCGCGTCTTGCTTAATGGTGAAGATATTACTACTGCCATTCGTAGCCCCGAAGTTACTGCTAATGTATCAGCGATCGCCGCGCAACCTGCCGTCCGCGCAATCCTCGTTAAGCAACAGCAAGCGATCGGCGCAAATGGGGGCGTAGTGATGGAGGGGCGCGACATTGGCACTCATGTATTTCCTGACGCAGAGGTAAAAATATTTTTGACCGCTTCAGCCAAGGAAAGGGCAAATCGCCGCTATGCTGACCTCATCGCCCAAGGACAAATCCCTCCCGACCTTACCACCCTTGAACATGAGATTAGCGAACGCGATCGCCAAGACTCCACCCGTACCCATGCCCCCCTCACCCAAGCCGCCAACGCAACATTAGTAAATACTGATGGTCTATCGATCGATGAGGTGGTCGCAACTATTATAAATTTGTATGAAGAAAAGGTACAGCAACCATGAAGTTACGCCGTCAGATTTTAGCTATTAGCAATTGGCGATTAGCTTTTAGCAGTTGGCTATTAGCTAGACGCAATCCTGCAATATCAGTGAAACCATCCCCAAGACTGAAGCCCAAAGCGCATCTTACTCAGCTATTTTTGTTGTCCCTATCAATAACAGCGATCGCCTCTAGCCCCCTATTACCTAGTCAGGCACAGAATGCCAACACATCCCTCACGATCCGCGCCGATGTACAGGAAGCTAACTCCCTTACAGGGGTAGTTACCGCCACAGGCAATGTAAAAATGACCTATCCTGCCCGTCAGATCGATGCAGTTGCCGAACAAGCCCAATACTTTTCTAAGGAACAGCGCGTTGTTCTCACGGGCAATGTCGTAGTTACGCAAGAGGGCGTAAATAGCATCAAAGCCCAAACCATCACTTATCTTGTGAGCGAAGGACGCTTTGTGGCAGCCCCGCAAACAAATCAGCAAGTCGAAACCATATACGTTGTCCCCGATCGCGATCTTGCCAGCAGCCCCGCCACCTCCGCCACCCCAGTCGAACAGATCAAGCCATCCTTCAAAAAGCAACGCATCAGTCCCATCACACCACAACCCCCAAGCAATTAACATACCAACATAAACCAATCCCCAATCCTCCAATCCCCAATCCCCAATCCCCCAATTACCAACCTCGCAAACCATGCAAATCTCCCTCGATAATGTCAGCAAAAACTACAGTGGTCGGCAAGTGGTTAAGCAGGTTAGCCTCATGGTCAAACAAGGAGAAATTGTTGGTTTATTAGGTCCCAATGGTGCAGGCAAAACCACCTCGTTCTATATGGCAACGGGGTTAGTCCAGCCCGATAGCGGCAGTGTCTGGCTCGATCAACAGGATATTACCCGCTTGCCAATTCACCAGAGAGCGCGGATGGGCATGGCTTATCTGGCTCAAGAGGCAACCATTTTTCGACAGCTATCGGTGCGCGATAATTTGCTACTGGTAATGCAGCAAACCAATGTGCCGAAATCTAAGCGCGTTCATCGTTTGCGAACTTTGTTGGAAGAATTTCGGCTGACCAAGATTGCCGATACGATGGGCATTCAAGTATCGGGAGGGGAACGTCGCCGCACTGAAATTGCGAGGGCATTGGCAGTGGGTGAGCATGGTCCCAAATTTATTTTATTAGATGAACCCTTCGCGGGGATCGATCCGATCGCAGTGAGCGAGATTCAGACAATCATTAGTAATTTGCGCGATCGGGATATGGGGGTACTAATCACCGATCATAATGTGCGCGAAACCCTGACGATTACCGATCGCGCTTACATCATGCGTGAAGGTGAAGTTTTTGCTGACGGCTCTAGCCGTGAACTAGCTAACGATCCCGATGTGCGGAAATATTACCTCGGCGAAAAGTTTCATTTTTAGATCAATACTGAAGATAAACCAATGCTCAAAACCTACGAAGCCATAATTCAAGATGGACAAGTCAAGTGGTTGGCTGAAAGACCAAATATTAGATCGAGTCGCGTGTTTATCACTGTTCTTGAAGAGCGAGCAACGATAACGCCGTCAATAAGCATGGCGATAAATGACTCATCAAAGCAAGATTTGCTTAATCTGTTTGGTAGTGAACCAGATGCTCAGAATATTTCTAACTTCTAAATAAAAAACGATGCAAAAAACTATCACAATTAACTTAACCCCCGAAGGAAACTTACAACTTCCGCTAGAAATCCGTGATCGCTTCTCCAACGGTGAAGAGTATTTGGTTACAACAACTGAGGATACCATCACTTTCAAGAAAGCGCCTAAATTAAGTTGGGAAGAACTCAGACAAAGACGAAATTTGCTCGATGATGATCCAGATGCTCTTTCGACTGAAGAGATTTGTGAAATTGTCAAGGAAGTCCGTAAAGAATTACGCAAAGAAGCAACAAAATGATCGTAGTTTTAGATACTAATATTTGGGTGTCAGCTATTATTTGGGGAGGCAGCCCAGATCGGATTGTTACCCTACAGCAGCAAAAACTAATAGAAATAGCTTCTTCCCAAAAATTGCTGAATGAGTTAGAACGAACATTTAATAAGAAAAAATTTCAGCCCAAACTAGCAGCAATGAAATTAACTGCTCTCGATGTAATCAGCCTCATACGGGAATCAGTTGTTTTATATCCGATCACAGAATTATTTGTTCCTGAACTACGAGATCCCGATGACAGTATAGTTTTAGCGACAGCGATCGCGGCTCAAGCTCAGGTGATTATTACAGGCGATCAAGATTTATTAGTATTATCACAGTATAAAAATATTCCGATTATGAATGCCCAAGATTTTTTGCAAAGATACTTTGGTAATTATTTGTCATCAACCTCCAAAAACCTGTAATCTCAACCTAAGTCAATAATCTAGAAAATGGCAACGACCCAAACTAGGCAAAAAGTTAATAATGTGTCCTTAGACTGGCTGCCGAGACTATCGATCATGGATCGCTACTTGACCACGCAGATGCTCACCCCTTTTTTGTTTGGTGTGGGTGCATTCTCATCGGTCATTTTGGCGATTGGCTCCCTATTTGAACTGATCCGTTTGATTACGGATGCGGGCTTAAGCGTATGGACAGCGCTGCAAATCTTTGGCTATCAAATCCCAGGGTTTATGGTCTATTCCTTCCCCATGTCGATGTTGCTATCGACTTTGCTCTCCTATAGCAGGATGTCGGGGGATGGCGAAACAACAGCACTCCGCAGTTGTGGGGTAAGCGCCTATCGCCTAGTATTACCAGCGATCGTGCTGAGCCTATTTGTGACTGGTATGACCTATGTATTTAATGAGGCGATCGTGCCTGCGGCAAATTGGCAATCGCGCAGTACCCTTCGCGCCGCCCTTAACCAAGAAAATGTCCAGTTCAAAAATCAGGATATTTTCTATCAGCAATATGGCGAAATTGAGCAGGAAGATGGCACAACCAAACAGGGTTTAATTCGCAGCTTTTATGCCCGTAGTTTTGACGGTAAGGAAATGCGGGGACTAACGGTGCTAGATTTTTCGCAAGGGCAATTGCAACAAATTTTGGCGGCGGAATCGGCAGTATGGCTACCCGATCAAAATGTCTGGCGCTTTAACAACGGCACAACTTACTTGATCGGTACTGATGGCAACTATCGCAGCATTCTTCGCTTTGACGATCAAGATCTGCAATTACCGCGTGCGCCATTGGATCTTGCCCAAGAGCAACGCAGCGCCGAGGAGATGAATATTGCTGATATTCGCCGTAATATCGAGCTATTGCGTCAATCGGGTAATAATAAAGAAATTCGCAAGTTAGAGGTCAGACTTGAGCAGAAATATGCTTTACCCTTTATCTGTGTCGTGTTTGCGGTGGTGGGGGCTTCTTTGGGGATGCGTCCGCAACGGACAGGGGCGGCGATCGGCTTTGGGTTAAGTGTGTTAATTATTTTTGGCTATTACTTGCTGCTGTTTATTTGCGGTGCTTTAGGGCAGGTGGAGTTTTTATCACCGATCGCGGCGGCATGGCTCCCTAATTTAATTGGCATTACCGCAGGCTTGGTGATTCTCACCCGTGTTACTTGATTTTTATTTGAAATTTAGGCTTTTTGATAAGCAATGAAAATTAATGATACAAAAAACAAATTTTTGCGATAAGATTTGAATATTGTTAAATTCTTGGCGTGCAGGGTAAGTCATGAGTCAGGCAGAGTTGGGTGATTCATCATTACAAGATAACGTACAGGAGTACATTTACTCCGCCGCACCACTGTCCCAGTCACCCTTATCGGATGATAAATCTAGTGATGAAGTTCAGAGCCAACTTAGTGCTTTGCCAAGGCAAGTTTTAGAGCAGGAGTTGTACTTCTGTAATGAGCGCAGTCAGCAGGCTCAAGTTCTGTTGCGGCAGGCTCAGGAGCAGTTACAGCTATCGCAATTAGTAATTCAGCGTCAGGAGACATTAACCCAGACACTGCAATCGCGCATAGATCAACTGGAAAGGGAGTTGCAGGATGTGCATGGTAATTGTGATGAGTTGCGCGATCGCCTCAAAAGGCAGCAACATCATACTTCCCAGCTAAAGGCAGCACTAGAGCGTTGTCTGGATACCGCTAACCCTGTTTCTAATCAAACGGCTCTTTCTGCCCTTGAGTCTTGGTCGGTGGCAAAGCTAGCGGATGAAAAGATTTCGCCTGTGGGTGCAATTGCCGACTCGCCTTTGCAAAATGTGATCAAGATTTCGCCCATGGGCGATCGCCTCGAACCCAGTGATCTGCCCAATAGCCCCATTAATCCACAGCCCGAACCGTTGGCAACTCCACATATCCCAGAAGCGGCAAGTGCTTTACCTGCGAGAAATCAGCCAATTTCTCCCCTGATTGTCAGACCCCATAAGGCTTATCAAGGCTCACCGCTCGCTGTGGATTTACCGAAAGTACAATCTGAACTACCACAATCTCGACATTTGCCAGCCCTCAATGAGGCGATCGCTGCCCCAGTTCAAGAGCCACCAACAGAATCCCCTAAATTAGCTGGAGTAGGTGATCCCATAAACTCTTCGACATTTACGAAGAGTACTGTTTTAAACACAGTGGTTGCGCCAAAGTTTATGAGATCGCTCTATGCTTACGGACAGGAACAGCCTGAAGAAGAGGAAGAATTGGCGATCGCCAGTTCTCGTAAGCCCACGACCCTTGCTGCCGTGCAGTTGCCTCAGTTTCCACCCCTACCACGCCGATGATCGGTTTCTTGCGTGGGGCGATCGCTGCTTGCAAAGCCGCCGACAGTTCTCGAAAAAACAATCCTGTTTATTGGCTCACCCTTGACGTGCAGGGTGTGGGTTACGATCTGCAAATTACGGCTAGTACTGCCAACAAATTGCCGCCCGTCGGTACAGATGTGCAGATCTTTACGCATTTATTGGTGCGTGAGGATCAAATGACTTTGTTTGGATTTTTGAGTTTGGCGGAGCGCGAACTATTTCGACAATTGATCAATGTTTCAGGCATCGGTACACAGGTGGGTTTGGCGTTACTGAATAGTCTGGGTATTCAAGATCTGGTGAAAGCGATTGTCTCAGGGAATACGCGGGTGCTGAGTCTGACCCCAGGGGTTGGCACAAAAACGGCGGAGAGGTTGGCACTAGAGCTAAAAACCAAGTTAGCCGATGGCAGGCTTGCCCAAGTTGGCGAAACCCGCTCGGTCAATAGCTTGATTAGCAATGCCCTGCAAGAAGAGTTAGAAATGACTTTACTAGCGCTCGGTTATAGTCCCCTCGAAATCAGCAATGCTCTCAATGCGATCGCCAGTTTGCCCATATTGGCGAAAACCCAAAACATCGAACTTTGGATCAAGGAGGCGATCGCTTGGCTATCAAGATAAACAGAACAAAACTGTACATTTATTACATAAAAATGATAATCTTAATAAAAAGTTAAGTTTTGTTATACCTCTAAATCTATGCTTCGTCTTGAACATATCCAGAAAATCTATCCCACGGGCGAAGTCCTCAAGGATGTCAATTGGGAAGTGAAAACAGGCGATCGCATCGGTTTAGTCGGTGTCAATGGCGCTGGTAAATCTACACAACTGAAGATTGTGGCGGGGGAAATCGAACCAACGGCGGGGCAGATCGTGCGTCCCTCTAGCCTCAAGATCGCTTATCTCAGTCAGGAATTTGATATCGAAGAAACACGCACTGTCAAACAGGAAATGTGGCAAGCCTTTCAGGAAGTGCGCGAAATTCAAAAAGAATTGGCAAAAATCCATCATCATCTCGAAAATTTGCAAGATGGCGAAGATTACGAGCCGATCCTCAAAAAAATGGATCGCTATCAGCGCCAGTTTGAGGATCACAACGGCTATGAACTTGAAAGCCGTATTGATAAACTCCTGCCAGAACTAGGGTTTAAAGCCGATGACGGCGATCGCTTTGTCAGTGAATATAGCGGTGGTTGGCAGATGCGAATGGGCTTAGGCAAAATTCTCCTGCAATCGCCCGATCTCTTACTCCTTGATGAACCGACCAACCATTTAGATCTCGAAACGATCGAATGGTTAGAAAAATATCTGCGATCGCTGAGTACGCCGATGGTGATCGTGTCCCATGACCGCGAATTTTTAGATCGTCTCTGCACCTCAATTGTGGAGACTGAACGGGGCGTATCCAATACTTATCTCGGCAATTATTCATCTTACCTCACCCAAAAAGCCGAGGCAAAAGCCGCCCAAGGGGCAGCCTTTGAGCGTCAGCAAAAATATATTGAAAAGCAACAGGTATTTGTTGATCGCTTTAGAGCTAGTGCCACCCGCAGCACCCAAGCCAAGAGCCGCGAAAAACAACTCGACAAAATTGAGCGCATCGAAGCCCCCGATAGCGATGTCCGCACTCTCAAATTTCACTTTCCCCCCGCATCCCGTAGTGGTCGGGTCACAGTTGCCATTAAAGATCTCACCCATGCCTATGGCGAACAGATTTTATTTTTGGGAGCTAATCTGGAAATTGAAAGGGGCGATCGCGTTGCCTTTTTAGGACCCAATGGCGCAGGTAAATCGACGCTCTTAAAAATGGTAGTGGGCAAAGAGACTTACAACGAAGGGACAATCGAATTAGGACATAACGTTCTCATCGGTTACTTTGAGCAGAACCAAGCCGAAGCATTAGATCTGCATAAAGATGTTTTTCACACGATCCATGATGATTTCCCGAAGATGACCCATGAAGAAGTACGTGGTGTTTTGGGCAAATTTCTATTTAGCGGCGACACAGTTTTTAAACAAGTGCGCGATCTTAGCGGCGGCGAAAAGGCAAGACTTGCCCTTGCCAAAATGCTGCTTACCCCCGTCAACTTTTTGATCCTTGATGAGCCGACCAACCACCTCGATATTCCTGCCAAAGAAATGCTAGAAGCAGCTTTGCGAGAATATGAAGGTACAGTGGCGGTCATCTCCCACGATCGCTATTTCATTTCTCAAGTTGCCAACAAGATCGTGGAAATTCGTGATGGCGAGCTATTCACCTATGCTGGCGACTATGCTTACTATCAAGAAAAAAAAGAAGAGGAAACTAGGGAATCAAAATATAAGGCAGAAATGGCGGCGAAGGCAGCGAAAGATGCTATAAAAAAAGAGAAAGAAAAGCTAAAGCAAGCCGAAAAACGTCAAGAAAAGCAACAACAAAAAACAAGGGCAAAGTAGTATGCCATGATTAGATCCAGATTTAGTCTTTGAACAGTAGCAGTAGTTTTACTAGCATAAACATCTGAACGAGAGAGACGCATCCGTTCACCACAAGAAAAACATATAACGCTTATGTTGAATCACATTGCTCAAAAACGCAATTTGATAGATCAGTACAGCCAAGGAGATCGGAACTTTGAGGGGTGGAACTTGCAAGGTGTAGATTTAAGCAAAGTAGATTTGAGTAACGCAAATTTAAGGAATACTGACCTAGCTTTTGCGAATCTATGGCAAGCCAATCTCTGTAATACCGACTTATCTGGGGCTAATTTAGCAGATGCTGACTTTTGTGGCGCTTCTTTGCTAGATGCCGATCTTAGCTATGCCAATATCTGCCGTACTAATTTTAGCTACGCAGGTTTGAGTGGTGTGCGTTTGCTTGGGGTAGATCTGCAATCCGCCGATTTGCGAACCGCGATCTTGAACTGTACTAACCTAAGTGGCAAAAATCTGCAATACGCCAATATGCAAAAGTCCTATCTTTTGGAAGCAAATCTAGCGAATGCCGATCTCAGTCATGCGAACCTGCACCATGCCTTTTTGTTTCGGGCAAATTTAAGTAGGGCAAATTTACAGAATGCGGATCTCAGCGAGGCAGATTTGAGTGAATCTAGTTTGCATGGGGCAAATTTGCAGGGGGCAAATCTGAGTGAGGTGGATTTACGTGGAGCTGATCTTGATCGGGTGGACTTCAGTGAATTGAATTTACGGCTTTCCAATTTAAGTGAACTAAATCTCTGTAACGTCAGCTTTGTCGATAGTAATTTGAGTAAATCAATTTTGCGTGGTACAGTTTTGCGTGGAGCTTGTTTTCGTGGGGCAAATTTGTGGAATGCAGACCTGTCAAAAGCAGACTTGACAGGGGCGGATTTAACGGGGGCAGATTTGCGCGGAGCTAATTTTAATAGTGCAATTTTGGAAAACGCGGTACTGGATGTGGGATGGCTCCAAAATGTCAAAGCTTGTTTGGCAGTTTTGCCTGATGGTAGCATCTGCCATAGAACTTGTTAGCTAATATGAGAAATTTGTTTGTTTTTACGAATCCAAATCTATTGCGAATGGCGCTAACCCATCGCTCCTATGTCCATGAGCATCCCGATGTGGAAACCGATAATGAACGGTTAGAATTTTTGGGGGATGCAATTTTAAATTTTTTGAGTGGTTCTTATTTATATCGTCAACACGCAGATTTGGGTGAAGATGAGCTAACCCGCCGTCGTGCTGCCCTTGTGGACGAGAAGCAGTTGGCAAACTTTGCGATCGCCTTAGGATTAGATCAGCAAATCTTATTAGGGAAAGGGGCGCTACGGGATGGCGGCAATCGCAGTGATAATCTTTTGAGTTGTGTGTTTGAGGCGATGATTGGCGCTTTTTATCTAGACTGCAACTGTGATGTGGAGATGGTTCGTCCTGCGGTAGAGGCATTATTTGCGTCTGTTCCCCCTGAACTAGTGAATACTCGCGCTGATTTAGATGCTAAAAACCGTTTGCAAGAATGGGTGCAGTCTTACATTGGGCATATGCTGCCCCAATATATTACCGAAAAAGTGGGGGGCAGTGACCACACGCCCGAATTTGCTTCGGCGGTATATGTGGGCGATCGCCTCTATGGTCAAAGCCGCCGCCATTTCCACAGCAAAAAAGAGGCAGAACGTGCCGCCGCCCTCGATGCCCTCTCCCAAATCGAAAGAATGTTTTAGGGATGAAACTAGATAGAATACTTACCAATGTGCAGTAAGTTGATATGACAGAAGATTGGCTAGTAATTGGTAAAATTGTGTCCCCGCAAGGGCTAAAAGGAGAATTGCGAGTATTGTCTTACTCAGATTTTCCTGAGCGTTTTGAAGACGCAGGCAAACGTTGGTTAGCTGCCTCGGAAAAGGCGATACCCCAAGAAGTAATGTTGCTGTCGGGGCGCGAAGTGACGGGCAAAAACAATTTATTTGTGATTCGCCTTGAGGGGGTTAATGATTGCGATCGCGCTGAGTCTTTGCGTAACCATTTGCTGATGATTCCCACCAGCGATCGCCCCCATCTCGAAGCGAATGAATATATGATTGCCGATTTGGTGGGCTGTCAGGTATTTTATCAACCCACAGGCAAGCTGCTAGGTATAGTAATTAGCGTTATGTCCGCAGGTAATGATCTTTTGGAAGTACATAATTTAGAACGGGATCAAATTGAATTAATTCCGTTTGTTGAGGCGATCGCCCCCTTAGTGGATATTACGCAAAAACGCATTGAAGTGATTCCGCCTAAAGGATTGCTCGATCATTGGCTTTAAGACAAGAGTGGCGACGCTTGGCACTGCCACTCTTAACATAATTAATCCGACAAGCGATGCTTGAGGCTTTCAGCGATCTTAGTGCCAAGATATTCAGGGATTAGATTTTCGTTAGGACCTAATAAATACAAAATTAACCTTGTGCGTCCCCGCCATACTAATAAATTGGCATTGACCACCAGCAAATCTTCCTGCCAGATCGCATTCATCACTTTATAAAATAATCCTGGTTGGCTGTCCGCTTCCACAAGCAATGCTGGCAAATGAAACACGCGATCGACATAGAAATTGGTTTCCACCTTTTTTAAGCCACTGTCAAGGTTGAACTCTAGCGCCAGCATCTCCTCCACCTCAAAACGCCCCAGAATGGTTTCCTTGATCGCCTTTCGCACATTTTCAGCAGTTTTGTTGGGCAGAGCTTTACCCCCACGCGAGATGACCAACTTGATAAATACCAACATTGGTGCATGGATCTGACCATATAAGCTCAAATTATGGATGGTCAAACCATAGGCTGCTAACACGCCAAAAATATCATTGAGCAGAAATGACTGATTGCGATAGGCAAAGTACAACACGGTCTTACCGCTTTCGGGCTTTAGCTCAATGACAGCTTCTTTAGTTTGGTAAAGCTGATAAGCGAGGCGCAGATTTTGGAGCTGAATGTCGCTACTGACAAACTGCTCATAAAATTGGGGAAAACTAGTGTTAAAGCGTTTCAACAGCTCAATCGTTGAGGTTTTCAGCCCGTAAGTCATGGTTAACCTCCCGATCGCTCAAAACTAGATCCCAGTTCGATCCTTTCATAAACATATTGTAGATTATCATTAAAGGACAAGAAAACAAGGGCAAAAAGCGATGACAAACCCAGTGATTTGTCAGAGATCACTAAACAGTCCAGAAATACGATCAGATTCTGGGATCAATTGCAAATTAGTCATCGGTCTAATTAGTGGTACTTCAGTGGATGGCATTGATGCGGCGCTTGTGGAGATTAGTGAACGCCAAGGTAGTTTAACCACAAAATTAATTGCAGGTCATACCTACGCCTATGATAACGAATTGCGGGAGCAGATCTTGGCAGTATGTGCGGGGCAACCGCGATCGCTACCGCAGCTATGTGAACTGGACGATCGCATTGCCGAAAGCTTTGCTAAGGCGGCTCTGGCAATTATGGCTAAGGGCGATCGCGCCGCCGACTTGATTGGCTCCCACGGTCAGACCCTATTTCATCGTCCACCCAGCTTAAGTGCATCGGATCAAACTAGCTTAGGCTATTCGGTACAGTTTGGACGAGGAGCCGTGATTGCCGAATTAACGGGGATTCCGACTGTCAGCGATTTTCGGGCTGCCGACATTGAGGCAGGAGGGCAGGCGGCTCCCCTTGTGCCGATGGCGGATGTCTTATTGTTGTCTCACGATACTAAATATCGGGTATGTCAAAATATTGGCGGCATTAGTAATTTGACCTATTTGCCTCCACAGGCGATCGCCCATTTAGATCAGGTATTCGGCTTTGATAATGGTGCTGGCAATGTGTTGATCGATATGGCAGCGCAGCAACTATTTGGGGTGAGCTTTGATCGCCATGGCGCTCTTGCCCGTCAAGGGGTTGCCAATTTAGAACTAGTGCAGCAATGGTTACGCCAAGACTTTTTAGTTGCCCCACCACCAAAATCCACGGGTCGCGAATTATTTAGCCCTGAATATTTGGCGGCGCGGTTAGCCGAATTTACTGGTGGCAATAATCACGATATTCTCGCCACGTTAACCGAATTCACCGCTCAGGCGATCGCCCAGAGCTATCATGACTTTTTGCCGCAATTTCCCGATCAGGTGCTAATCAGTGGTGGCGGCGGACGCAATCAGTATCTAATGGAACGTTTACAGGATGTATTGCAGCCAGCGATCGTCATGCGTACTGATGATTTAGGGTTAGATAGCGACTTTAAGGAGGCGATCGCTTTTGCTTTGTTGGCATATTTAAGGGTCAACGAACGTTATGGCAATCTGCCCAATGTTACGGGTGCGAAGCGATCGGTTTTACTAGGTCAAATCTATAAAAGCCTCTAGCATTGCCCGATCGCGAATCCGACAGGAATCACAAACCCCACAAGGAACCTCGCCCCCCTGATAGCATGACCATGTAAGCTCAATGGGGACACCCAAACCCTTAGCACGTCTGACAATATCCACCTTAGCATCCATTACTAAGGGCGCAATTAATTTGGGCGCATGACCTTCCACACCCACCTTAGAAGAGAGGGCGGCTAACTTCTGAAATGCTTCTAAATAGTCTGGACGACAGTCGGGATAGCCAGAATAATCCACAGCATTAATGCCTAAATAAATTGCTTCGGCTCCTTTGGACTCGGCTAGTGATAGGGCGATCGCAATAAATACGGTATTTCTGCCTGGCACATAGGTAATGGGAATCTGATCGCTCTGCACACCATCTGTAGGCACATCAAGACTGGCATCCGTTAAGGCTGAGCCACCCCACTGCCCCAGATTTACATCGACAATAAAATGCTCTTTAATTTTCAGAAAATCAGCAACCTGCTTTGCCGCCAATAGTTCCCTTTCATGGCGCTGTCCATAACGGAAGGAAATGGCGATCGCCTCATAACCATCAGCGATCGCCTGTGCTGCCGCCGTTGCCGAATCTAAACCACCCGATAGCAATATAATTGCTTTTTTTAAATCTCGAACTAATGCCATCATCTCACTCCTAATAGTTTATGGGTTTGCATACTCACACGCCAAGCTGGATGCCGCAATACATATTGCATCACAAGTTCCTTGCTAATATTCGTTGACCATTCCGCTTGCAGATATTTCAAGACTTGAGCATCCAGCATTTTGGCATTCTGCTCCGCCCATGCCAAATCTAAAGGTTCCTTAATCACTACCTTGAGTTCGCTCACTTGACTGTAGATGCTGGGATGGGGAAGCTTAAAGCGCTTGGGCGAAAAAGTGACCCAATCGAAACTGCCACTATAGGGATACGCCCCCGAAGTTTCTAAATGTACGCGCAATCCTTGTTCTTTTAACTGCCCCGTCAATGCTGTTAAATCATGCATCAATGGTTCGCCTCCTGTAATTACCACGATCGCAGGTTTCGCAGATGAGGCTTGGGCGACTAAATCAGCGATCGGTACTTGAGGATGTTTTTGGGCATTCCAAGACATTTTTGTGTCACACCAAGGACAGCCCACATCGCAACCCGCAAGGCGCATAAAAAAGGCATTCGCCCCCATCCAAGCCCCTTCCCCCTGCATGGAATGGAAAGTTTCGACAATTGGTAAAGAATTTTGAGACATAGAAGAGTTTGCCAGCATAGTTGAGCAGTCTAGCCGCGATTTACAACTTATTTGGGTTTGCATAGCTGCGTGATGTATATACCCACTGCCGATCGCCGCTATTAATTATCCTTGTTTTGCTAGAGCCAACAATGATCACGGTTTGCATATCAGCCAACTCAGGCTCTAGCTCAGACAGCCTAATGACCTTAACATTTTCACCTTGGCGACCCATTTTGTGACCTAAAACCACAGGTGTATCAGGCGATCGCCATTGCAATAGTAGGTCTTTAGCGGCAGTGAGTTGCCATCGGCGCTGTGTGGAAATGGGGTTATAGATGGCAATCACAAAATCAGCCTGTGCCGCCGCCGCCAGTCTTGTGGTGATGATCTCCCAAGGCTTGAGAATATCCGATAGCGAGATGGTACAGAAATCATGCCCAATGGGAGCGCCAATCGCCGCCGCCGCCGCCTGCACTGCGGAAATGCCAGGAGCAACCCGAATCTCAATATCATTAATATTCGCAACATGATCTCGCTCCGCCTCTAGTGCCTCATAGACAGCCGCCGCCATACCATAGATACCTGCATCCCCCGAAGATACCACCACCACCGATTTACCCGATCTGGCTAGGGCGATCGCTTGGTGAGCGCGTTCAATTTCCACCCGATTGTCAGAGGCATGAATAGTTTTTCCTTGGGTGAAGCCTTTGACAAGATTTAGATAAGTTTTATAACCGACAAAATCCGTAGCCTTTTCTAAAATATTGGCAACCTCAGGGGACATCCATTTGGCTGCCCCAGGACCAATGCCCACGATCGCCAACTCACCTTTGCGGGGGTGATTTGTAAGAGCCGTATAAATTAAATGTTTAGCAGTTAAATTGGCAGTTAAATCAAGATTCGGCATGATTTCTTCGCCCACTGCCACAATCTCAATTTGATGCTCAGCCGATTTCACAAAAGGGATTTGACTTGCCCTGAGCCAAGGCGCATCACCAATTAACTGCACTTCAGCCCCTGCCAACAGATCCGATAGAAAAGTTTTCGCCTGTTGATCATTATTGAGAAGACGATAGCCATCGGGCGGCGCTAATAGCGCGGTCTGAAACCGCAACTCCCCTGTGGTAGTAATCGCTGGCTGCACCTTTAATGATTTGGAGATCGCCCTAGCCAAGGTATTTGCCCCATTTAAGCCGCCCAATAGTGGCACAACCGCACTACCATCCTCAGCGATCGCTAGCACGGGTGGCTCTAATCGCTTATCCGATAACAATGGCGCAAGCGATCGGATCAAAATACCTGCGGCACAGATACCAATAAGCGGATGCCCTTGGCCAAAAAGCTCTGTAACCGTTGCCCCAAAATGCTCATAGGTATGGTCAGCAGACTGAGTACGCGCTCGCAATCCATAAATAATGGCATCGGAAACCGCCTCTTGAATTTGCCGCGCGATCGCCATACTAGTTTCTCCTAGCACCACAATGACAGGCGAATGGAGAGATTTCATAAAAGTTCTTGCCTATAAATTTTGCATTGATTGGTTAAGGGACTTATTCAGCGATCGTAATTCTTGCAAAATCTCCCGTAACAGGCGATTCGTCTCATTGGGGATCGATTCCTGTACTTGGATCGTTATTTGCTTGATCTTGAGAACATCCCGCGCAAATCGCGACACCTCTGTCGGGTGAAACAACAACTGCTCTTGATCATTTTGTCGCAACTCGGGATTTAATTTTTGCGGATCATAGGGCAGATTCAGAATTTTCTGGCGCGGATCAGTATTGGCATAACGATAGACTGAAGCCCGCGATCGCCCCAACACCTTTTGGATTGCTTCAACATCCATCAACTCATAAATAGGCTCAGATCGCATCTCTAACTGAGAATCAGGTAAGCTCATGACAAATTCGTAAAAATCAATAGTGACAGTCTTACATAAAGTCTAGCAGTCTTATCGCTTGGCACTCACCATACCAATTAAATTATGGGGCTGTATCAGCAAAACTTGCTAAAGCTGTCATGACTGACTATCATCTCCAGTGAGTAAAAATACTTGACTGACAAATAAAAGAATGAAATTAGGAGCCAAAATTGAGAGCCAAAGTTGAGAGCCAAAATTAAAGACCCCAATTAAAGATCAAAATATTGGGGCTGATTTACTAAGCTTGGTATCTGAAATCACATAATTTTGTCAGATATACAAGCAAAATAGGGTTATATAACTTTTATGTAACTTTTGAGTTTCTTTTTTATAACTTTTATATACCTATTGTGTATTCTCTATTTTGGGAAAAGGGGAATAATGGAACTCAAGAAACAAAAGCAGAGATTGCTTGATCAAGCAACTCAAGATTTGTTCAATGATCAGCATCACACCGTAGTTATTGCTGTCCGCACACAATTGAGTCAAGTCTAGATTTATTATTCTCTCAGAAAGTTGAAAGGAAAGACAATGGATACAATTACAAAGGTCAACCAGCTATCCTTCGCTCAGGGTTTCGGTAGCAAGTCAGCTTTTATCATTAAATTGACTGATAGCAAGTTTGACAACTTTGCAGGTGCAAAGCTATTGGCAAAAGTTGAGTCTTGGGTTGCAGCTAATGCCCTGCTCAATGATAACGACTTGCCACAACTGATTGTGGATATGGAAAATGTCGAATTTATCGACAGTCAGGGACTAAGAAAACTATTGGCAGCCTTGAAGCTAATGCAGTCTCAAAGCAGCAATCTTATCCTTTGCTCTCAACAACCATCTGTTAATTTGGTATTTGAAATCACCAGATTTGATCAAGTATTTGCCATCTTCCCTTGTTTTGACTCCCTAGTTGCTAGCTCTGTGCTGCTAAATCAAGAGCAATCCCAGTATTTACTAGCTGCGTAGTTTCATACAATGCTTTGCCGTGGAATAAATTCCAACTCCCTTCCCTCTCAAAAATTAGTGGTGCTAAACTTCCTGCCGCTAGTTCTTGAGGGTGAAGGGAGTCTCCATTTCTGGGTTTGTTAAAAACAAAAAAGGCAGTACGCCTAACGTAAAAAACTTGTTTATTGGGCGATCGCTTTTTGGATGAGGTAGCGATCGCATAATACGAGTGCCACCATTGCCTCCACCATCGGCACGGCGCGGGGTAGCACACAAGGATCATGGCGACCGCGCCCCGTGAGCGTGGTTTCTTCGCCTGTTACAGATACGGTTTTTTGTTCTTGCAAAATTGTGGCAGTGGGCTTAAAGGCAACCCGCAAAATGATATTTTCGCCATTGGAGATGCCGCCCTGAATGCCGCCAGAGCGATTTGTGCGCGTGCGGAGGCGATCGCCATCCATATAAAATTCATCATTATGGTCACGCCCCGTCAGATGCACACCGTCAAAGCCTGAGCCAATCTCAAAACCTTTACTAGCTGGCAAAGACATCACCGCTTTTGCCAATTCCGCTTCCAACTTATCAAAAACAGGATCGCCCAAACCCACAGGCACGTTCCGCGCCACACATTCGACAATGCCACCCACAGAGTCACCATCGCGGCGAATCTTGTCAATGAAATCAATCATTTTTTCCGCCATCACAGGATCAGGACAGCGCAAAATGTTACTTTCCACCTGCTCTAAGGTCACAGTATTGGCATCAATCTCAGGGGCGATTAAATCCTTCACCTGCCGCACATAGGCGATAATTTCCACACCCGCCGCCTGCCGCAAGATTTTCTTAGCGATCGCCCCTGAGGCCACTCTGCCGATGGTTTCCCGTGCTGACGATCGCCCCCCGCCTTGCCAATTACGAATGCCATACTTAGCCTGATAGGTAGCATCGGCATGGGATGGGCGAAACTTTGCCGCCATTTCTGAGTAGTCTTGACTGCGAGCGTCTTTATTCTGCACCAACACCATGATCGGCGTGCCAAGGGTCTTACCTTCAAATACACCCGATAAAATTTGGGCGCGATCATCCTCACGCCTTGGCGTAACGATTTTGCTCTGCCCTGGTTTGCGGCGATCGAGGTCGGTTTGAATATCCGCTTCGCTAAGTTCTAATTGGGGAGGACAGCCGTCGATGATCGCGCCCACGCCTCCCCCATGGGACTCACCAAAAGTTGTGACGCGAAATAAATGCCCGAATGTACTACCCATGTGCCATGACCATTAAAAAGGAAAATTAAAAAGTTATCTATATCAATCTTTAACACAAAGCAAAGAGAGCGCAGCATTGCGCTCTCTTTGTCTTTTTTTGCCAACAGGCTAGGATGGACTCTAACCATCGACCGATCGCTTAGAAGGCGATTGCTCTATACAACTGAGCTACTAGCCCAAATATTTATCGGCTTAGTATTTTACAACAAAAACTAAGCTTTGGCAATTCCAGTTTTGACAATGGCGACAGACAGAATTTTGCTGAGGGCGCTAAGGTAATCAATTTCCACCCTTTGCTGTTTTAGCCAAATTGCGATGCAATTGATGATTAGACAGGTTATTCCCAAAAACATCAAAATAAATGTCGGAGCCATTACCACGCCCACGATGTACCAGCTAATTACGTGCAGGATCATTAGTGTGGCATAGGCGATCGCCATAGTGCTAATGCTAAAAATCTGGATAGGCGATCGCCGCAAAATTGTAAATAAAATTGTTTGCGCGGTGGCAATGAGGTTGGCGGGAACGAGAAATGCACAGATAGTCACACAATGCGATCGGGAAAACTCGTTTAAACAATGCAAATCAAGCATAACGGACAAATTCTAAGAACTTCAGCCAATCTATCACAATCAAGATTCTGCCCTAAGTATTTGTTACTAATCGCAACTTACAAAGCTAAGCGCTGACGCAAAACCATGAAGATTGTGAGCGGAGCTTCGCTCCGCTCACAATCTTTTTATTGATTACTTTTAGAACGAAAAATACCTAATACCGAAGTATAGCCATGCAGAAAAGTTGTGCCGCCCACAGGTCCAATTTCACCCGAACAGAAGAAACCACCCGCAGGAATTAAGCCTGCATATTGTTCGCCCAGATGCTTTTGCAATAGGGAAACATCAAAATTGGGGCGACCATAGAGCCGTTCGCCTCTGCCCATACAGGCAAACATCAATGCCGCACTAGGAGATGTGTTGGGGGCTTCAAGGCTCAATTGATTTGTGTAGTTAACCAGTGCCTCATTAATATCCTCAGCCGAGGCTTTGCTGTCGCGCAGGTGCAATTGCACTCTTTGTCCAGGACGGATGCGATCCCCCACAGCGATCGCCCCAGAACGGGGATCAACACCGATAATATTACGAATCAAGAAATCCCCTTGGGAGGGATTGGCTTTAAATTCGTTCATGACCACGCCAATAAACAGGGAGTGCTGTGCCAACTCGCGATCGCTCTGACTCAGATCGCCCACCGTATCCTGCAACAGCGTCAAAGGTGGCTTGCCTTCTAGTCCCAAAATTAAATTGCGCTCGCACTCTGAAACCTGAAAGATTTTACCGATAGGGCGACAGCCTTGGGCAACCACAGGATCAATGACCACATCGCCCCAGATCGCCACCCCTAACAAACCTGTGCGGTAAAGCTTATAGTGATTGTAATCGTGGAAACAGAACAAAGCATTAGCACCCATGCCGCCACTGCTAGCCAGTCCGCCCACCTTCACCGCATTGGGATAGGCAAAGTCTAAACCCTGAATCAGATCACTAATGGGGAAAGAAAAGGGATCGCCTAGCAATACAAAATTGGGATTTGTGCTAGGGTCAACCATGGTGATCGCTTCCCAGCGATCGGGTGGACTGTCCAAATCAGGCAACTGATGATCACCGATATGAAATATTTTGCATTCTGCCTTCGGTAAATGCCCAATTAATAAAGCGATCGCAGGTTTATCCTCAAACTCCTGCGTATTTCCCACAATCCCACCACCAGAACAGCCAATTAAATTTTTAATTGCTAACTTCTCCGCTAAGAGCGGCAATAGTCTTGGGTAATCGCTAGCAAATGCCGTTGATACAAACAAGAAACCTAAATCCAAAGATTGATCGCCCATAGCCGCCAAAACTTGCTGAGACAGATCCTGTACGGCTGCTTCTAGAGATATTTTTGTCGATAGACTAGTAACCCACTTCATAAATCTAGCCCCAGATCAAGTTGACTTCTATACATTTTTATTGGTAGATACCTATAGTACAGCGCTTTGCGCTGACTTAAAAGCCAGAAAGATTTTTGAAAACACCACGAAGTAACGCTTTCACAAGTCTCCCTGCTGATTGGCAAAAGTGTTTGCAAGTCTTGTCAGACAAGATGTCTGACCCACAAACACAAAATCCCTATGAAACTTATATCTTGCCTATTGGTGACTAGGATTTGTCAGTCAATCAGGTCTTTCTATCCTGCCTAGAGAAAACTGAAGTAACGAATACAGGTCAAAGCGATCGCCACCTCATCGGCGCATTGCTGCATCACCGCTATATCATCCTGACTAACCGCATGGGGTTGAAACCATCGCATTGCCAAAATTGCCAACAGTTCCTCCCGAAAACTAACGGCGATCGCCAACCTAGTTTGGCATACATCGTCAGGTTTCCCCTCCAAGCTCACCTGTGACTTGCCCGTAGCCATCACAGCTTGGACTAAAGGATCATCCGCCAAGCTCCATCGATAATCCCCACAACTCGCAGAAGTATCGCTGAGAATCTTCTTTGTCACCAGTTGCAAGACTGCCCCATCTGTATCAAAATTTTGCCCAAACGCCCTCACCAAAGGCTGCACACAGTCAGCCAAATGATTTGACTTTTGGGCGATCGTCACAATTACCGACAGCAAAGCATTGTGAGCCTGCGATCGCACCAATTCCTCTGATCGCTGCTTCAGTAAATCATAAATCTGTGTAGCCTCAAAGATCACCTTCTTTAATTGATCAGGCTCCCAAGGTTTCGTAATATAGCGATGTACCTGACCCGAATTAATCGCCTCAATCAAATCTGTAATGTCAGTATATCCCGTCAGCACCACCCGCATCGTATCAGGAAACTCCGATACGGTTCGACTCAAAAACTCCGTACCCTTCATCTCTGGCATTCGTTGATCGGAAATAATCACTGCCATTTCCCCTTCTTTAGACAAAATCTCTAAAGCACTTGCCCCCCCATTAGCCCGAAACACTGTAAAATCACGCCGAAAAGTACGATATAGCAAATCTAAATTATCTTGCTCATCATCCACCACCAACAGCTTGGGCTTTTTAGTAGTTGCAGTTTTATCTATTTCCACAGCAGAAACCCCAATAATAAGGTCTAGAGATACTCAAAACGGCCTTGCTATTTTATATTTTATGAACATATTTTATGAACATATTTCGAGATTTTACGCCCATTGACACAGAAAATCCACAAAACAAATATACCAACCTATACAACAAAAAGTAAGGAACGCATTGCGTCCCTTACTTTTTGTTTAAACAATGACATTAGCCACAAACACGAGATAAATGCGGGTAGCTCAATTAAGCTTTAACAGCTTCACGGCTTACTTGCTTCAATTCGCCCTTAGCGTACTTAGGAACGAAGTCATAAATGCTGACTTGCTTGATCTTACTAGCTTGACCAGCAGCTTCAAACTGAGTATAGCGCTCGGCACATACCTTTTGCATATACTTGATCGAAGGCTTCAAGAAGTGGCGAGGGTCGAATTCCTTAGGATTTTTAGCCATAGCTTCACGCACAGCAGCAGTGATCGCGAGGCGGCAGTCGGTGTCGATATTAACCTTACGCACACCGCTCTTGATCCCCTTTTGAATTTCTTCAACAGGTACACCATAGGTTTCAGGGATTGCGCCACCATACTCATTGATCATCGCCAATAGATCTTCAGGAACTGAAGATGAACCATGCATGACAAGGTGCGTATTAGGCAAGCGATTATGAATTTCGGCAATGCGGCCAATCGCAAGGATTTCGCCAGTTGGCTTGCGGGTAAACTTATAAGCACCGTGGCTAGTACCGATCGCTACAGCCAAAGCATCAACTTGAGTACGCTCAACGAAGTCAGCAGCTTCATCGGGATCGGTCAAAAGTTGCGAATGATCCAAAGCACCTTCAAAGCCATGTCCATCTTCAGCTTCACCCTTACCAGTTTCGAGGGAGCCTAAGCAACCAAGTTCACCTTCAACGCTTGCGCCAAAAGCATGGGCTACTTTAACCACTTCAGAGGTAACAGCTACGTTGTACTCGTAGCTAGCAGGTGTCTTGGCATCTGCCTCTAAAGAGCCATCCATCATCACACTGGTAAAGCCGTTTTGAATTGCTGAGTAGCAAGTTGCTGGTGCATTACCGTGATCTTGGTGCATCACGATGGGGAGGTGGGGATAAGTTTCAGCCGCAGCCAAAATTAAGTGACGTAAGAAATTTTCACCTGCGTAGTTACGTGCGCCACGAGAAGCTTGCAAGATTACAGGACTATTGGTTTCATTCGCAGCCTGCATAATCGACTGGATTTGCTCCATGTTGTTAACATTAAATGCAGGAATACCGTATCCGTTTTCGGCTGCATGATCAAGCAGCAAACGCATTGGGACTAAAGCCATATATAAAATCTCTCCTAGACTAGATCGAGCTTATTTCGATTGCTACAATCTTAAATCATTTTGAAGACTTATACCTAATCAAAAAATTAAAACGCAAAAACAGGGGGAACACTTTGCGCTCCCCCTGTTTTTCTGCGTTTTAACTTTTAACTAAATATTCTTTTCGCTGAGTTCGCGAATCATATAGTCGAAAGGAGCGCCCAGCCAATCAGCAGATTCGCCCACAAGCGCAAATACGAGTTGTTTCAAGATTTCGATACCTTGAACTGTAGGTCCGATGGGTACACCTAAGGAATTGTAAGTCTCGCGCAAGCCCTGCAATACTCTCTCGTCAAGCACATCATTGTTGCCTGCCACCAAAGCATAGGAAGCATAGCGCAGGTAATAGTCTAAATCGCGTAAGCAAGCGGCAAAACGGCGGGTTGTGTAGGCGTTGCCACCTGGACGAATTAAATCAGGCACATCTTCAAATAGCTGTGAGCCAGCCTTGCGGACAAGGGAGGCAGCATTGGCGGTAATTGCCGAAGATGCGGCTAGTCGAGCATTGCCTGTGGCAAAGTAAGACTTGAGGGCATCCATCGCATCGCGGTCAAAATATTTGCCAGTTGAGTCATAAGCACCAATTAAGCTGGTGATGGCATCCTGCATATCTAGTCTTCTCCGTAAATTTATTTTTTAATTGTTTTTTAAAATGTATCTGTAAAGTATTTGTAAACTTCGTAAAGTATAAATAACTTAAACTTAGAGGATATGGCTAATTATTAGGAATGAGTACCCAAATTATTTTACAGTGCTTTGCGCTTTAGTCAGTAAGAGAATAGGAGTGTCAGCGCTGTTATTCTTGAATGAAAATTTCTTTAAAATTCACAGTAACCTTGATCCATTTCAATGCGGTCTAGAACCTTTAAACCTCTAGCATCGCCGATCTTGCGGAGAGCAGTCCTTGCGTCAGTCTGGACGCTGAGGTCATTGTCTTCAAGAGCGTAGATTAGGGCATCGATCGCATCGTGGTAAAGTTCATCATAGTTAAGCTCGCGGCGCTTTTGTACCATCAGTTTGCCCAAAGCCCACACACAATTAGCCCGAACTGCGGACATGGGATCTTGGGTCAGGGCATCAACGAGGGGGGCGATCGCGGCTAGATCCCCCAACTGCCCCAATGCGCTCGCTGCCCATAGGCGCACAGCCGTAATGTCATATTGCAAAGATGAGATCAAAGATGGCAACCCCAAAGTGGCGCGACAGGTTCCTAAAGCCCAGACGATGCCTTTGCGGACATAGCCATTCCAATCGCGTTTAAGTTGCTCAATTAGAGGGGCGATCGCCTGCTCACTTTTATTACGTCCCAAGGCATAGGCAACACTGACCCGCACTAATGGACATTCGTCATTCAATAGTTCAATCAACCTAGGTACGGCGCGGCTATCCTCTAGCTCACAAAAAGCCCTAGCCGCCTGCATTCTCTCTAGCACCACCTCCGAATCAAGCATGATCAACATCTCCTCAGGATCGGGAAGAGGGATCTCTTCTTCAGGAGGAAGATCTAGGGGGCTAAGTGGGGGAGAACTAGGGCTGTCTAAAACATTGTTTAGAAGGCTAAGGTCGTCATTGAGAGGCATGGCGATCAATATGGCAGAATAGCAATAAATAATTAAACAGATTAGTAAATAGGCTGTAAAAACACAAAAACTCAAGAATTAAGATTACTTATTCTATAGTGATCCGTAGATTTACAAGGTTTAGCTGCTATATTACAGCCCTTTGACCTACTTTTCGACTACATAGTTCATACATAGTTCAACCGTATAGTCAGTCACATAGTTACCCCACAACTAGTCCTATGGTTTATAGCTCTTTAATTGGTTTTATCTTATTTGTCACCCTATTTTTGGGCATAGCCTTTAGTCTGAGCTATTTTTGGTGGGCAGATCGCCATAAAACCCCAGAGGTAATTGCGGCTGAGGTGATGCAGTTTTCTGAGCAGATCACTAATTTTCTATCGATTTTGGCTGTAGGGGCGATCGCTTTTATCACAACAATAATAATAATTATAAAAACTGCTGTATAGTAGAAAAGTTGTCAAAAATTTCTGATTGAAAATCTAACTCTAAGTCAGAAAATAATCATATTTAGTATAGAGATCCCGTCATGGCAGTACCCAAGAAACGCACTTCTAAATCTAAGCGAGATAGCCGTAAAGCAGTATGGAAGCGCAAAGCCGCAGTTCACGCCCAAAGAGCAATTTCCTTAGGTAAGTCCATTCTCACAGGCAATAATAGTGGTTTTGTCTATCCTTTGGCAGAAGAAGCTGAAGAAGAAGAATAGGCAATTGCTTTTTTTAACTTGTGCAGAAGTTTACAAAAAAGAGGGTCAAGCAATGCTTGGCTCTTTTTTTTTGCGGTCGGCAATTCTAGCCAAAGGAAATAAGTAGATATGAATCAGCAAACTTTGCCCCAGTTGCTTGCTTGCCTGCCAACTCCTTGGGCAGAAAAATATTGCGTCTCTGATCCCCCGCTTCGATCGTTACTTCGGGACCAAGCTGAATTAATTTAACCTGCTTTTTGTTAAACGTGGGTAAAAATAATTTGACCTGCTTGGCAATGGGATCAATTTCAATAGGTTTGGGGGCAAACAAAGGACTGAGGCGATCGGGCATCGTCAGTTCGTTGACCCCTTCGGGAATACCATAAATTGACAGTGGCGCAAAATCGTCATCTAAATGGGCGTGACCGCGAGCTAACACCCCCGCCACGGTCAAACCCACCTGTTGAGCGCTGCCCCACAGATATTTGGCCTTAGCGATCGCATAGGGATCGTCACTGGTGACGAGATATGCGGCGACCCGACTGGGATCATTGACCGCTTGCTGACCGCGAGTAAGTACTGATGACATCTCCCCCGCCTGTTGAGAAATATCATCGGTGCTAGAAACTTGGAGAATACTTCGCAAAATTGGCTCAACAAAGGGCGAAATTGCCTGCCCGATCGCCGAACCTGTTAAAACCTGTTTAAAGCGGCGCAAATACCACCCTAAAATTTCTGGCATCCCCAACATCCGCAGGGTTTCAAGATCCCCCAGCCCATCATAAATAATCACATCATATTTACCTTCAGCATCGCGCTCCCGCAGGAAACTCAAACCCAGAGCCGCATCCATCCCTGGTAAGATGCCAAGCTCTTGACCATAGACCTCCTTAAAAAAAGGCGTGCGTAAATATTGGGTTTCTAGCCCCTTCATTTTGTCCCAATATCTTTCTAATAAAACTGTTGACTGGAGATTTACAGCTGTGAAATTGGGGGCAACATTCTGCGGATCGCTAGTTAGAGTTAAACCTAGCCTCATGCTAAGTTCTTCTCCACTTTGCTGTCCAACATATAAAACTTGTTTGCTTTGATTGGCAAAAGCGCGGGCAACCGCGATCGCAGTTGCCGTTTTGCCAACACCACCCTTACCGAGGAACGTCAGAATTAGGCTCATTGGACTTTTGAACTAATTTTTTGAGATGAGGGCTAGGAGTGAAGTGTGGGATTACAGCTTCAGGAATTGTAATCGGTTGATGCGTGCGAGGGTGACTACCAGAGCGAGCGCGGCGCAGCCTAACCCCAAACTTACCAAAATCACTCAACATAATTGATTTATGATTAGCAAGCGCTTGGGTAACACAGGTTAATACTGCTTCTAGGCTTGCCGAAGCCATGCTATAGCTCAGTCCATCCACCTCTGCCATCATGCCCCGAATGATATCTTGACGGTTAATATCTGCCATAGGGCAAGTGGATTATTAAAAATTGAATGGGCAGGTTGGGGTTCTGTGGAGAATAGTGACTAAGCCATACTTCTCCACATTTGCTAATTGTTTAACTAAGCAACAGATTCTAACTCATCTGGGAAAAACCAAGTCTTAGTACTGTCAGGGAAGGTGACGATATAACCCATTTTGCCACCATCGACAATTTTTTCTTCCTTGATCACCCCAACTTCACCAACCTTCTTAGCGATCGCCTTGCCACCGCCATCTTTAAGACCACGAACACGAACTCTTTGACCAATTTGCATAATATTTACTTCTCGTACAGAAAATTAACGAACCCTAAATGATTGCTCTAAAAAGTTTACATTAGATGTTGATGCTATTAACTTTTTGATAAACAACACCATCATCACGCAGAGAGTCAACCAATGCCCGTCACGATCGCCCAGTTGCAAAAATGGAAACATCAAAAAAAGCCGATCGCGGCGCTGACAGCAACTGACTATGCGATCGGCAAGTTACTAGACAAAGCAGGGATTGACCTAATTTTGGTAGGCGACTCCCTAGCAATGGTAGCCCTCGGCTACAAAAACACATTACCTGTCACCCTCGATGACATGATTCGTCACGCCCAAGCCGTTGGACGCGGCATCTCCAATGCCCTGCTGATCGTTGATCTGCCATTTCTCAGCTATCAGGTCAGCCCCGAACAAGCGATCCAATCCGCAGGACGCATCTTTAAAGAAACTGAGGCAAAGGGGATCAAACTAGAAGGTGGCTATCCCGAAATGATTAACACCATTCATAAAATTATCCAAGCGGGAATGCCCGTGATGGGACATTTAGGACTCACCCCTCAATCAGTTCACCGCATTGGCTATCGGGTACAGGGTACTACGACCGATGCGGCGGATTTGATCATTCACCAAGCCAAAGAATTAGTTGAAGCTGGCATTTTTGCTCTGCTTTTAGAAAATATCCCCGCCGAACTAGCCGCAAAAATCACTGAGCTAGTACCTGTTCCCACGATTGGCATTGGCGCAGGCAAAAGCTGTGATGGACAGATTCTCGTCACCCATGATGTTTTAGGACTATCGGACTGGCAGCCGCCTTTTGCCCATAAATATATCGATCTATCTAGTGTTATCACCGAGGCTGTGCAGCAATATTGCCAAGATGTGCGCCAAATCTAGCATCAAAAACTCATGCTTTTTTGATATATTTGTATACATTATTCATTGTCAATAAACCTATGGCTTTATATCGCCTCATATATGTCAGTCAAGCGATCGCGGGATTAAATTACGCCGATCTCAAAGATATTATGAATAAGTCAGAACTAAATAACCGACAGGCTGGCATTACAGGCATGCTTAGCTTTGGCGATTCTATGTTTTTGCAAGTACTAGAAGGCAGTCGGCGCGTCGTTAGCCAGACCTACAACCGCATTCTGCTAGACAAACGCCATACTAATGCCGAATTAATTGAATTTTCGGAAATTGAACATCGCGACTTTACAATATGGTCGATGAAAGCCGTCCAATTGGACAATCAGCCTGCGATTCGCGAGATCATCCTTAAATATTCTGCATCGTCAACTTTTTCTCCCGTATCGATGACAGGCAAGCAAAGCCTTAGCTTCTTAAGGGAATTGATCGATACCTATCGTTAAAAAACACTAAAAAATCCCTAAAAAAAGCCAAGGTAGTGATCATAGACATTGCTCCGTTACATATCTGACTTGTCAAGCTTTGAGGCTTTCTGAGATCACTGTTACAGGAAACTCAAAAATTTTCTGGACAAGTGAGAAGAAAGCAAATAGAATATATCGGCAAATTAAGATCAGCAAATTAAGATCGGCAAATTTGAGATCTGTAAATTTAGAATACGTTCGCAATATTTGGAGGTTATTATTCCTGAACCGCTAACCCTGACTGTGAGTTTAAGAGGCAGCCGCGAAGTCAAGGACATCTATCAAATAATCCGCCTCACTGGGCTACTTGATGCTTTCTCTGAGCCAGCCTTCAAGAAGGTCATTGGCAAGTGCGTTGAGGATGGGCCTTTTAATGTAATTCTAGATTTGTCAACGATTGATTTTGTTGATAGCTCTGGATTAGGGATTTTAGTGCAAATAGCCAAGAAAACCCAGAATTTAAGTGGCAAATTACAAATTATTACCAATGCGAGGGTAACTCAAACCGTCAAGCTGGTAAGGCTAGATCAGTTTCTGACATTACGAGCATCCATTGATGAGGCTCTAGCGAATCTAAATCAGACCTAGGGCGGTTTTGAGTAATATCAGGATCATCTTAACTTGTCCGAAACTGATGACGTTAGGGGGAAAGTTGATCGAATGCAGTTTGTAATGCTTATAATGTGATTTAGGTATTGCAAAAGTTTGATGATCCAGATTGTTTGAAGTTGCTTCGATTGTGATCTTGTGCGCCAAGAAGTCTTAAATACTTAGCTTAGTCCAATACTGAAAGTCCAACACTGAAACCAATTTTTAGCCTGAAGTTTAACAACATTGCCGATGTTCCTGTGTCTGCCCTAGCCTATCTTGGTGATGCTGTATATGAGATGCAGATACGCCTGCATTACTTACTACCGCCGCGTACTGCCAAGCAATATCACCAACTCGTGGTCAATCAAGTTAGGGCGGAGCAGCAAGCCAATCTCCTTGAAAAGCTCGACCTCACAGAATCTGAATCTGATTTAGTGAGGCGCGGTCGTAATGCTGCGGGATCGACACCGCGTAAAGTGAGTCCCCATATTTACCAAAAGGCAACAGGACTAGAAGCTTTGATTGGTTATCTTTATCTGACCAATCCTGATCGGCTCGATCAAATTTTCATTCAGCTTATTAGCTACATAGATGCAAATGACAACTCAACCTAGACTAAAACTCAGAAAATCTGAGCGCAATGATCAGCCCGATCGCAATTTTGATCGCAATAACGAAGGTGCAGGCGATCGCCCCAAACGTTCCGAAAAAAGTTCAGAAAAAAGCTTTAGTAAATCCTCAGATAATTACGGCAATAAGCGCTCTGCGAAATATTCAGATAAATATTCGGATAAATCTTCTGACAAACCCTATAGCGATCGCCCATCAGACCGCCCTAGTGGTAAATATTCTGGCAGAGATTCTGGCAGAGATTCTGGTAGAGATTCTGGCAAATATTCAGATAAATATTCAGATAAATACTCTAACAAGGACTCGGCGCGGTATTCTGGCTCATCTAGTCAGCGCAATGGTGAAAAATCCTTTGATAAACCTTTTGCCAAGCCCTTTGACAAGTCTTTTGAATCTCGTCCAGAGGTCAAGCCATTGCTGCGAAAGTCTGATGCGCGTTACCCTGAAAAATATGCAGGCAAGTCAGGCAAGTATGCTGACAAGCGTAATGATCGTCAAGATGATCGCCGTGGTGGTCGCAAATTAGATGATCGCTTTGGATCTGCATATTCTGAACGTGGCGATCGGGACTCTGCCCCCAGATTTGAGCGCAAGTTTGATCAGAAGTTTGCTCGTAAGCCTGATCCCCAGTTTGCAAGGCGATCGCTGCCCCCCATAGAGCGATTTGAGCAACCCATTAATGGGCATATTGATCAAATGGAGCAATCTATTGAGCGATCGGCTGAACATTCGCAATCATTCATAGAAGGACAGAATCCTGAAAATCCTGATATTGTCTATGGTCGCCATGCCGTTGAAGCAGTATTGCATAGCAACCGCAGCATTAACCGTGTATGGGTGACATCAAGGCTGCGCTATGCGCCCGACTTTCTGCCCCTAATCAATGAAGCTAAAGCGGCAGGGGCTGTTGTCGATGAAGTTGACAATATGCGGCTAGATCGCATTACTGATCGTGGTAGGCATCAGGGCATCGCCGTACAGGTATCCGCATACGAATATGCTGAACTCGATGATGTAATTGCGACAGCCAAGGAAAAATCCACCCAGCCTGTAATCGTGATCGCGGATGGTATCACCGATCCCCATAATCTGGGCGCAATTATTCGCAGTGCTGCCGCCCTTGGTGCTCATGCCCTCGTAATCCCCCAACGCCGCGCCGTTGGCATTACTGCCACCGTTGCCAAGGTTGCCGCAGGCACGCTTGAAATTCTGCCAGTTGCCCGTGTTGTCAACCTTAATCGCGCCCTTGAACAAATTAAAGAAGCTGGATTCTGGGTATACGGTACAATGGCAGGCGCAAGTGATGCCATTCACAAGGCAAAATTTTCTGGGGCGATCGCTTTGGTGATTGGCTCTGAAGATGAAGGCTTGAGTCTCTCGATCCAGAAGAACTGTGACTTCCTCGTTTCTATACCTTTAGATGGAAAAGTGGATAGCTTAAATGCCTCTGTAGCAACAGGAATGGCTCTCTATGAGATTTTCAGACAACGTTGGGTAAATACGTTAAGTCTGAACAATTTGTCTTGAAACCCTGTTTTAAGTTATATAAAGATATGTACGGAATTTCTTAACTTTAAAGCCTATTAGTTATTGTTCAGATTCACATCTGTACAGTCAAACAGATTAGGCTGAGGTTTCCGTCGTTGACCTGAACCATTCACTCTCTTTACATAAAAATTATGGGTGGTAACTTGTTTAAAAACATCTTCACATCAATTCTAGAAACATTTGGTTTGGCTGTCTGGATCGAAATTGCCACCGATTCACCACGTTGTACTTATTATTTTGGTCCATTTGTCAGTGAGTCTGAAGCGGCATCTGCTAAGCAAGGCTATATTGATGATCTGGAATCTGAAGGCTCTAAGGGGTTAGTGGCGCAGATCAAGCGCTGTAAACCAGAGAAGCTAACTGTGTATGACGAATCACTGGATTTTAAGCTTGACCGTTTTCCTGCATTTAGCGGTCAGACTCTTTAGTTATTCTCAAAGCAATAATTAAGGTTGGGGGGCTATAGCCCCTAATTTTTTTGGAGATAAATGCTTAACTAACTTAAACATTTCTTTGGCAATCATATCCGTTTAAGTATTTGTAGGCTTGGATTTGCTGAGCTTGACGATCCGCAGTTCATACTTTTTAAACGCAAGTTAAACATAAATTAAACATAAGTTAAACACAATATTTTTGAGTATCTCTATGTTATTTGGATTTGGTAAGAAGTTGAATTTGCCAACGGCGACAGAATGTTTGCCAGGTAGATCGACCGCACTCCCGACCGCATCACATCATTTTGTGAATGGCAATGCGCTTAAGCCCCCGTTCCCAGCCAACATGGAGACTGCTGTCTTTGGTTTGGGGTGCTTTTGGGGAGCAGAACGCCGTTTTTGGCAACAAAAGGGCGTTTATGTAACAGCAGTGGGATATGCCGCAGGTTTAACCCCTAATCCCACCTATGAGGAAGTATGCACGGGCATGACTGGGCATAATGAGGTGGTTTTGGTGGTATTTGATCCCCAAATCATTAGTTATAGTGATTTGTTGAAGGTGTTTTGGGAATCCCATAATCCGACTCAGGGAATGCGCCAAGGTAATGATACTGGCACTCAATATCGTTCGGGAATCTATGTTTATAATGATACCCAGCGCAAACTTGCCGAAGAGTCGCGGGAAGTATATCAAGATGCTTTGAAGGCTTCGGGGATGAAGCAGGGCATCACTACGGAAATCCGTGATGTTGGTGAGTTTTATTATGCTGAGGGCTATCATCAACAATATTTAGCCAAAAATCCTAATGGTTACTGTGGACTTGGCGGTACGAATGTTTGTTATCCTGCGGTGGCAACAGCTTAGATATATGACCTAAAGGCGCGGCTAAGCCGCGCTTTTAATATTTTTAATATGCACCCTTGCCAAAGATTTAAGCCTTAAGGTTTCATATCTGCATTAAAGGCGCGGCTAAGCCGCGTCTTTAACGTTTTTAATATGCACCCTTGCCAAAAATTACAAGCCTTAAGGTTTCATATCTGCATTAAAGGCGCGGCTAAGCCGCGTCTTTAACGTTTTTAATATGCACCCTTGCCAAAAATTACAAGCCTTAAGGTTTCGATGAGAATTTCTAGATCAAAGTTGAGTGTCCAGCGATCTATGTAAAAGAGGTCGAGTTTTGCCACATCGTCAATGGTGTCTAAATCCGATCGCCCCGAAATTTGCCATAGTCCCGTGATCCCTGGCATGACTAAGTGTCTTGTATGATGCCACTGCGTAAACCTTGCGACATCTCTGACGGGTAGGGGGCGCGGACCCACTAAGCTCATTTGCCCTAGTAATACATTAAATAGTTGCGGCAATTCGTCTAAACTAGTCGTCCTTAAGAAATGCCCGATGGGAATGATGCGGGGATCGCGTTCGATTTTAAACATTACGCCGTCACTGGTTTTGTTGAGATGTTCTAGTTCGGCTTGGCGGCGATCGGCATCCATGAACATACTGCGAAATTTCCACATCCGAAAGGGTTGACCATGTAAGCCAATGCGCTCTTGGGAATAGAAGATGCTGCCTTGAGAGCTAACTTTTATGGAGATGGCGATCGCCACAAATACAGGGGACAAAATTATCAGCCCCAAAAACGACAGCAAGATATCTAAAACCCGCTTGCAAATATATTCCCAGTTGCCCCAGAGGGGGGCTTCGATGCGAATCATGGGGATCGAGGCAAAGATTTCTGGATTGCCCCGCCGATGTAAGACCATCAAGCTAGAGGAAATTAGCCGTAGCCCTATGCCAGCATTTCGCAATTGCCAATATAGTTGGGATGCCAGTTGCGTTTCGGGTAGTCCTTCGGCGATGACTTCCTGCGCCCCTGAGTTAACGATCGCGGTGAGAGCATGGGCGCTATTGGCAAGGGATGCAGAGAGAACGCCCACCACCCGATAGCCTGTACGTTTGGCGATTAGTGCGGATAGGTCAGTGAGGCGATCGCTGTGGGCAATGATAAATATAGGCTTGCTGGTGCGGGCGATGGGAAATTGGGCGAGGATCAGGGTCAGTAATAGTCGCAAACTAATGATCGTAACGATGCTACCGATCCATACAGGCAAAAATAGCGATCGCGGGGCATCCACGGTCGGGTCATAAAAGTAACTCACAATCAAGGACGCAAGGTAAATATTGCTAATCAGTTGCGCTTGTTTGACGTAGTTGCGCCATTGCGAATCGCCGCTATAGAAGTTGTGGTGGGCAAAGGAAATGATTATCAATGCCGCAAATGCCCAAAATAAACCTGTAAAGCCTAAAAAGCTGCCCCAATTGAGGGCGGGGGGCAATGGCGAAAATATGCGATTAAAACTAGATGAAATTTTCCAGATGATCGCCAATCCCGTAATGTCACTAAATATCAATAACAGAGATCGCAACCAATTGGCATCTGTGGTGGCAAATTCTTTGAGCCGATGGCTGACAGTGGCAGCACGGAGATCCTGTTGATGATGTTTATGGGGCTTTGGATTTGATCTGGGTTTTTTATTTGGAGATTGGCGATCGCTACCCACGCTATTTACCCTTAACCTATTGCATTGTTGAGTAGTATAGCTGTCGTCACCTGTACTAAGACAAGCGCCAAAACCAAGAAATGGCTTAGCTATTTCTTGGTTAGATACTTAGTCGGACTCCAATTTGACAAAATTATAGGGAGCCGTAAAATCGTTGTAACGAATGCGGAGGCGATCGCCAAATTGTTTGTCCAGTTCCTCAACTGTCGCCGCAAACTTGGGTTCTTCATCCCAAGCAATCAAAAATGAAGCATTGTAAATCATATTTTCTGTGAGCAGTTCCCCCTCCACATATTCATAACTTAGCGGGTTGAGCGCATTATAAAAAGTCTCAATGATTAACTGCTGGCGTTGCTCGATCGCTGCCTCTAGCTCTTGACCAATGGCGATCGCCTCATCCATGCTCAAGATTTTACCCATCAGCGATTCACGCCTTTGTCGCAATTCGGCATTTTCCACAACCGCCAGATTTAATTCTTCGGTTTGATTCCAAAATAATTTGACACTGACCTCCCGTTTGCCAATCAAATTAGCGATCAATCCCTTCAGTTTATCCTCATGGGGAACTAGCAAATCCTGCTGCATCTCTGTCCATGACTCCACGACTAGCCCAAATTGCAAAGGCAATGGCACGGCTTGGTGGGGATCAACGGATTTCATCAGGGATTCTAAAACCGTCTCATGGGTGAGCAGGTTAGCGCGACTGGCGAGATAACGCTCTTGCTGCGCCTCGCTATAGGCGATCGCGAAGGGGGGCAAGGTGTGAAACTGCACGGGCTGAGCATTCATCCCTTGAAGATCAAGATTTTTCATCAGATCGAGATTTTCGGCTTGCAAAATCGCGTACAGGTATAGACTCATTAGGTATTCAGATGGTATGGGTGATGATCGAGCGATCGAATACTTTGCCATCAGTGGCGATCGCTTTTGTGATGATTTTATCTTGATAGACATCACAGATCATAAAGCTAAATCGCTGACTGACAAAAGCGGTCTGCCCAGAACTGCCGAATTGATATAAAGGAGCGCCGCCGCCACCATTGACAATATAGGTTGTGCCATTGATGGGCACAAAACGCTCATAACCGTGATCATGACCACATAAATATAATTTCACCTGATGCTTGGCAAATAATGGCGCAAGCATCGATGCTAATTGCTGATCGCTGCCATGTAAGCCCGATGAATAGAGGGGATGATGCCCAAATACGATCTTCCACAGAGCTTTGCTGTTGCCTAATTGGCGATCGAGCCAAGCTAACTGCGATCGCCAATCGGCATTGTCATTTGTATCAAGGGCAAAGAATTCCACTAGTTCCGAATTGTGATTAGAATTTGTGGCTTGGGGCAAGGATGTAGGGAAAGACTTGGTAAAGGAATAATAGCGATCGGGCATATTAAAGAGTGGATAGTTAATCTGATCCTGTCCATTGTTGGATTTGATAATATCGTGATTGCCCAACACCGCATGAAACTTGACCCCCTGACTCAATAAGGGAGCGTAGGGCTTCTCAAATGCCGATTGAATATACTGCATTTCGCCATAGGGATAGATATTATCTCCCGCCATCAGCACCAACGCGAAAGGGCTATGCTCATAGATCTGTGCCATCGCTTGAGCCACAGCATATTGATCGAAGCTGCCAACGCCTGTATCCGCGATCGCCGCAAAGCGTAACAATGGCTCATTGACAGTTTCAGTACTACCACTAGCGAGGTCATTGGTGAGATCGGCAAAAGGTTGAATTGAATTACCGACAGATGTATCAGCTAGAAGTCCTGATTTTAAGATGGTTCCGCGAATTGTGGCATCGGCGAGGGAAATGCCAAATATAGTCATCAGAAGTTGGCGGCGCTTCATAGGTACTTAAAATAATTATTGCTAGGTTTGGCACTACCATATTTTAGGGCTAAGGCTTTGACTATTGCTAGTCATCATTGCATCACTTTTTTGCAAGTTTCATCGCTTGTGCTGGAGCTGCAATCAATTGGATAAAACTTAGGGGCGATCGCTTCGTGTTTTGCCTCAAACCTTTACCATATATTGCTTGTCAACCATCTCAAGTCTTCCATCTCAATTCTTCCAAAACCCATCAAGGCGATTAATTATGAACCGACTTACAAGGTTTAGGCTTTTCATTTGCTTTCTCTTAGGCATCAATGCGATCGCCCTAATTGCAGCCAACCCCGCCTTTGCCCAAACTACCGCAAATAGTTTGAACCCACAGGAATTATTACGGGATGCTTTGAAATGGATCGAAAGCCTTGGTTATATTGGTGGGATTGCCTTCATGGGAATTTATATCATTGCCACCGTTGCTTTTTTGCCAGGGTCGATTTTGACCTTGGGCGCTGGTGTGGTTTTTGGGATTGTCTTTGGCGCGATCTATGTATTTGTCGGTGCAACTCTGGGGGCGATCGCCGCCTTTTTGGTGGGACGATACATCGCAAGGGGTTGGGTTAGCCAAAAGATTGCCGACAATCAAAAATTTGCGGCGATCGATCGCGCCGTTGCCCATGAAGGTTTCAAAATTGTCTTACTAACCAGACTTTCACCAATATTTCCTTTTAACTTACTTAATTATGCCTTTGGCGTGACAGGGGTTTCCCTCAAAGACTATGCCCTTGCCTCAATTGGTATGTTACCAGGAACAATAATGTATGTTTATATTGGTTCCTTAGCGGGGGATCTCGCTCGCATTGGCGGCGAAAACCAGCCCACCAATCCCACAATTCAATGGATTATTCGCATTGTTGGTTTTATTGCCACAGTTGCGGTTACGGTCTATGTCACAGGCATAGCGCGTAAGGCTTTAGCCGAAAGAGTGGATGAGTAAAGCACTGCAAAACGCCACCATTACTGCCAAAAAGATTTTATTTAATTTTAACCAAACCATTATGCCTAGTCCCACCGCCACCACTTCCCTATTAAATCGCCAATCAGCCCTATCTATTCCTCAAAAGCAATTGGAACTATTAGCATCGGTTGATCTTGAGCGTTTACCAGCAGAGGGAAGCTTTGCTCAACATCTAAGGGATAGTGGTTGGCAAGAATTTACGCCTGCAAAATTGGAGATTTTCCAAATTAATGTTGGTAAGCTCTGCAATATGACCTGTCGCCATTGCCACGTGGATGCAGGCCCTGATCGCCGCGAAAATATGGATCGGCAAACCATCGATGCTTGTTTGCAAGCGTTAGATCTTACCGAAGCGCACACGGTTGATATTACGGGCGGCGCTCCTGAACTAAACCCACACTTTCGCTATTTGGTTGAGCAATGTGTAGTGCGTGGTAAGCACGTAATCGATCGCTGTAATTTAACAGTATTAATGCTGCCCACGATGCATGATTTACCCGAATGGTTAGCCGAACATGGCGTAGAAATCGTCTGTTCGTTACCGCATTTTCGTCAGCCCAATACCGATAAACAACGGGGCGATGGCACTTTTGAGCAATCGATCGCCGCTTTGCATCGTTTGAATGCCGTGGGCTATGGCATGGGCAATCCGAAACTCAAGCTGACCCTTGTCAGCAATCCTGTGGAAGCCACCCTTTCCTGCAATCAGGCGGCAATATTGGAGCAGATGTGGAAAGAGGGGCTAAGGGAAAATCATGGTATTACCTTTGATCGCTTGATAGCGATTAACAATATGCCGATTTCGCGCCATTTGGAATGGCTAGAGCAGTCGGGCAATCTTCAGGCTTATATGGAGTTATTGGTTAATTCCTTTAACCCTGACACCATCGGCGGCTTGATGTGTCGCCATACGCTATCGGTGTCATGGGATGGCAGATTATTTGATTGTGATTTTAATCAAATGCTAGATTTAGCGATCGGCGACAATAGTGCTGATAAGAGCACCGCTAACGCAGAAAACCATCTGCATATTCGCGATTTTAAACCTCAATTAATTGCCGATCGCCAAATCATTACAGGTCGCCATTGTTTTGGCTGTACCGCAGGGCGCGGTAGCTCTTGCAGTGGTGCGATCGCCGATTAATCAAAATTAGAACAGATATCTTGTCTGATCAAGATTTCAAACGCTTTTGATAGTCAATCAGGTATAGAGACTATAAAAGGCGTAGCTAAGCTGCGCCTTCTATAGTTTCTATGGGTTTTAGCGTTATTCAGGGAATTTCTGAGGGAACTGAGCAGTTTCAATTTCTAAATTCAGAGTTTGTCCGTTGCGCTTGACATCCATGCGGATCTTGTCACCAACAGTGCGATCTTCGACCAGTTGCGTAACTTGGTCAGCAGTCAAAATATCCTGCCCCGCAAATTTGGCAATTACATCACCACGCTTCACCCCAGCCTTAGCCGCAGGAGAATTTTCCACAACCCTTGTCACCAATACACCCTTATCTTCACTAACTTGAATGCCAAAATCAGGATCTTGATTAACTTGACTCTTGACCCTGGCATCCAGCGTGATCATCTGAATGCCGATGTAGGCGCGGCTAACCTTGCCATTTTCGATAATCTGTTTGGCAATGCGTTGAGCCGTCTCAATGGGAATCGAAAAACCTAATCCCTGTGCGCCTTGGATAATGGCAGTATTCACACCGATGACCTCTCCATTTTGGTTGAGCAAAGGTCCGCCAGAGTTACCAGGGTTAATCGCGGCATCGGTTTGAATGAAGCTGACGCGCTTGTCTACCCCAATTTGTCCGCTCTTGCGTCCGATCGCACTGATGATCCCTGAAGTGACGGTGTTATCAAGACCGAGAGGATTGCCGATCGCGATCGCCCAGTCTCCTGGTTGCAGGTTTTGCGAACTGCCCAAGCTCACCGTTGGCAAGTTATCGGCTTTAGCTTGGATAACCGCAATGTCTGTCATCTCGTCACTGCCTAGCACCTTACCTTCAATTTGGCGACCATCTTTAAGGATTACTGTCACCTTGTCAGCACCACTAACCACATGGGCATTGGTGATGATATCGCCATCTTTATTGATGATAAAGCCAGAGCCAGTGCCACGCTCTACCCTTTCCCTAGGCATCCGCCGCAGTTGATCGCCAAAGAACTGGCGAAACATAGGATCTTCTAAAAAAGCTTCAGGAATTTGAGGATTGCTGGCAACGGTGCGCGAGGCGTTGATCCTAACCACCGCAGGACCTGTACGATTAACCGCTTCGACCACATAGTTACGGGGGGCGGCGATCGCTTTTTCACGGTCTATATTTTGGGCGATCGCTGTCGACGCTGAGGCAACTTGTGGCAAGGGCGTAACTGCTGTGATACTTGGCGATCGCACTCCAGACACAACCGCCCAAGCGCCTAGAATCACTCCCAGCAGCAGCATGGAGGCATAGATTAATGGCTGCTTGTAACGGGATTTTTTGTTTGGGTCTCTCATAGCTATTTCCGCAATCAGTATCTAAATTCTACAAAAAAAATTTGCTATTCTTCAAAACTCGCCAATGACGGAAAACCGTCAGCTAGTAGAACCTAATTAAGCCGTTGCAAATCAGCAGATTTATTTACTATGCATAGACTTTGGCAGTGGGACTAGCGGCTCTTCCATGGCAATTAAAATTGGCTCTTCCTTAATGATAACTGTGGGTTTAACGCTATTGGCGACAGGGCTGAACTGAGGACTAGAGTTAAAAGTAAACATGGAGCCAAATACGCCCACGATCGCTGCTACGGATATGCCTAACCCTGCTAATTTCCATTTGCGCCGTTGCGATCGCCGCTCAATTTCTGCCATCACCCGATTGACCATGCGATCGGTTTCGACTCTAGCTGAAGAGTTGACAGGTATTGGTGCAGGCAAATCAATAAGCAACTGCCTTAGCTTGAGTTGTTGTTGATAAATTAAGCGAAAATTAGGATCATCGGATAGCCATGTTTCCACTAGCTGCTCTTCAGCCTCACTAACTTCACCATCTATGTAAGCACTAAGCAATTGAAAGCGCTCATCGGGAATAATCATAGATTTATTAAAAATTTGGTTAGCACTCATAACTTAAATACACCCCTCATTACATACTAGACAAATAAGGTTGTAATTGCGCTTGCAGCTTTAATCTTGCTCTAGCTATACGCGACTTTACTGTACCTAAAGACACCCCTGTTAGCTCAGATATTTCTTCGTAAGACAAGCCTTGAATTTCTCTAAGGACTATGGTTTCTCGAAAACTAGCAGGTAAATCTTGGATTGCCCTACGCAGTTCTTCATAAAACTCCTGCGTGGACATATTGTCGATGGGGCTAGGGGCAGCACTGGGCAGATCCCAGCTCATTTCATCGCCATCCCCAGACATAAATGGCGCATCAAGGGACACAGAGTTGCCCACACGCTTACGCTTACGCAATTCGTCATAGAACAAATTTGTGGCAATGCGGCTGAGCCAACCACGAAACTTTTCTGGCTCTTGCAGGCGCTTGATATTGCGGTAAACGCGCAACCAAACCTCTTGAGCCAAATCAGCGCGATCTTGCCAGTCGGGAGCAAGCTTATACAGGATTTGGTCAACGTAGGATTGATTGCGCCGCATCAGTTCGGCAAAGGCAGACTTGCTGCTTTGCGTTTCTGATTGGCACATTTGGACTAATTCAACGATGGGAAGCTTATCAACGGACACGGGGTTGGAGGGCATATACCCACCGATGTTGGTTGACCAAGATAGGCTATAACTCATCAACTTATCGCTCCTACTTGACGACTTAGGTAAATTAGGAAGTTTCTGGAAAATCTTGGCTAAATTATGATTTCAGAAATTTCTTGGTGTTCTCAAGTTGAAGACGATGGTTGAAAAGGTTTGTTCCTACCTAAAAAGATGTTGCAAAAGGGATAATAGCAGTTAGTCTGGCGCTTTTGGCTAAAAAATACCCAGATAAACCCAGATAAATTGTGGTGACAACCCAGGCCCAAGTTGTTATCTAAGTCGTTTTGTTGCTGACTTTGCTGATAGTCAAAGGATTTGGGCTTTTGAGTTTACTTATGCTTAACTACTTATTAGGTTATTTATTTAGAAATATTATGCAGCGATCGCAATGGATATCAGTTTTGACAGGCGTTATCGCCGTAATTTTGGGCGTGGGCTATTTGATCTTGGTACAGGTGCTAGATTGGCGCGGCGGTGAAATGTTACCAGCGCCGATTGATTTGTCGTTTCTTTTTTAATGACAAGGCTTTGCTAAGATTCAAGTAGGTTGGCGCTTTGTGCTGATCTACTTGAATTAGGTTTTATGAAACTAACCAGAAAGGGTCATTACAGTGTGAAAGCGATGCTCGATCTGGTGATTTGGGCAAAGCGCAAACCTGTATCGGTGCGCGAAATGAGCGATCGCCAGTCAATTCCTGCGCCCTATTTAGAAAAATTGTTAATTAGATTGCGGCAGGCGGATTTGGTGGAATCGGTGCGCGGAGTGCAGGGAGGGTATCAATTAAAGCGATCGCCTAAGGATATCTCGCTAGGGGAAATTTTAGCGGCTGTTGGCGAAGATACTCATCCATTACCGCGCCTCAAGCCACAGGAAAAACTCGCCTCTGATTGGGTAACTTTTGCGCTTTGGCAAAGGCTAGATCGCAAGTTCAAGGATGCTCTATATAGCATTTGCCTAGAGGATCTCTATTTTGATGCCCGCAGTTGGCAAGCATCTCAAGGGCAGAGTTCGGGATTTATTATTTAGCAAAAAAGCCGCGCATAGCGCGGCTTTGCTTATTCCTCTTCAATGCCAAAAACTTGATTGAAGGTTTTAATTACCTTAAATCCAGAGTCAATGGATTCGAGGGGATCTTTGCGGAGGCGGTGACGAATGCAGAGACTAATCACCGCCTTGATGTCGTCAACTTCCACATCTTTACGCCCATCTGAAGCGGCATAGGCTTTAGCAGCGCGGGTCGTTACGATGTCACCCCGCAAGCCATCGATATTTAGATCGGCGCAAACCGTAGAGATTTTCAGACGCAAATCGCGATCGATGTTCACCTCATTGAGGATTTGTTGCGCTTTGACAATTTGAGATTGCTTTTTTGCTTGTTCTTCCGCTTTTGCGGCAAGAAAAGCATGGGGATTGTTGTCAAAGGTAGTGCGGTTTTCAACGATTTGTAAGCGCTGTTCGGGATCTCTAGCGGTTTTGATCTCGGCATACATCCCAAAGCGATCGAGCAACTGCGGACGCAATTCCCCTTCTTCGGGGTTGCCAGAGCCAACTAGGACAAATCGGGCGGGGTGGCGAATGGAAATACCTTCACGCTCAACGGTATTCCATCCCGAAGCGGCGGAATCTAGCAACACATCCACGAGGTGATCGTCAAGTAGATTAACTTCGTCTATGTAAAGGATGCCGCGATTTGCCTTAGCCAGCAGCCCCAGTTCAAAGGCTTTAACCCCTTCAGACAATGCTTTTTCAATATCGATCGTACCGCAAACCCGATCTTCGGTTGCGCCAAGGGGCAAGTCCACCATGATCACTTGCTTGGTGGCAATGGGTAAAGTTTCGCCATTGGCGAGGCGCTGTCTTACTTCTTCGCTTTGGAGGTCGCCGTCGGTGGGGTGGCTGCTAAAGGGATCGTCAGCGACAACTTCAATTTCGGGGAGAAGGTCGGCAAGGGCGCGAACGGTGGTGGATTTGCCAGTACCGCGATCGCCCATGACCATTACGCCACCGATTTTAGGATCGATGACGTTGAGCAACAGGGCGAGCTTCATCTCTTCTTGTCCGATCACGGCGGTGAAAGGAAATACAGGTCGTCTTGTGGTTTTGGGTTTAACGGGATTGGCTATCAAGGCTTTTTAAGTTTTGTATCTATAAATATGTCACTTTAGCCAATATACAGCGCTTTGCGCTCAAACCCAAACCAAGAAAAATATTGAAAGCGTTGCTTTGCAACGCTTTCAATATTTTCCTTATTGTGAGTTGACTGATGAGGCGCGATCGCCATTAATGCTGTTGTAGGGAAGAGCTTGATGGTCGATCGCCGCTTCAAGATTGGCAGCCATGATCGAGCGTGGGATCTCTCCTACTGCATCGCCAATCACTTGGTTATTCGGATCTAAAAAAATAAATCTAGGGATACCATCAACTCGATATTTAGTTAGTTCGGGTAGCCACTTTGTATTGTCAACATTCAACATCACAAAATTGAGGCGATCGCTATATTCCTGTTGCAATGACATCGTATCTTTCGCCATCCCTTGGCATACTTTACACCAATCAGCATAAAATTCGATTAAGGTGGGACGATCATTACTGAGAGCTACATCTATGGGCAATGCGGCAGCAGCAACCATATTCAATGAGGTGCTACTGCGTTGGGTCTGCAACCCTAAAAATAGCGCTGTCGTCAAAATGATCGCTGCGATCGCCACGATCAAATTCCGTAATCGATTTGACGGTGTAATCGTACTTTCAGTATTGGGGGAATTCATAAATAATATCAAAATAATATTGAAAGATAGAAGTTTCAGTCATTCTATCTTTCGATAGCAGGTATTGGGCAAACTAGAGGGCAAACTGTCTCAGATTTGAAAACTAGTGGAAGCCTCTTCCACTGCCATTTTATGCATGATCTTTGCCAACTCTGCCGCGACCTCAGGGCGTGAAAATTCAGGCGGTGGGCATTCGCCACGGCGCAACATTTCGCGCACTTTGGTTCCTGATAAATGCACACGATCTTCGGGTGCACTGGGGCTGGTTTTGGTGGTTGCCATGCCCTTAGTGAGTTTGCAATAGAAAGCGTGTTCAAACATGAGGGGAATAATGCCTAGTTCGCCCGCTTCAAATTCATCGAAAATATATTGCGCGTCATAGGTTCCGTAATAGTCACCTACTCCCGCATGATCGCGCCCCACAATAAAATGAGTACAGCCATAGTTCTTGCGAATTAGGGCATGGAAAATGGCTTCACGGGGGCCTGCATAGCGCATCGCCGCAGGGTTAATTGCCAAAGTGACGCGATCGAGGGGGAAATAATGTTCCAGCATGATTTCGTAGCAACGCATCCGCACATCGGCAGGCACATCATCGCTCTTAGTTGCACCCACTAGCGGATGTAAAAATAGACCGTCAACAATTTCGAGGGCGCATTTTTGGATATATTCATGGGCGCGGTGAATGGGGTTACGGGTTTGGAATCCGACAATGGTGCGCCAGCCCTTTTCGATAAATAGCTGACGGGATTCGGCGGGATCGATTTGGTAAGTGGGGAAAAGAGGATGGGGGCGGCGCTCTAGTAACCAGACATCACCAGCCAGATAGATTTCACCTTGGGCATAGACGACTTTGACCCCAGGGTGACGATCTTCGTTGGTGCGATAGACATGGAGCGCTTCTTTGAGTTTGTCGTAGCTGTATTTTTCGCTAAGCTCTAGGACACCGATAAATACGCCATTGGGGTCATCAAGGCGGACGAGGGTGCCGATAGTGAGGCGATCGCTGATTTCTTGAGAAACAGGCAGGGTGATCGGAATTGACCAAGGCAAGCCATTGGCAAGGCGCATATTCATCACCACTGATGTGTAATCTGCCTGTCCTAAAAATCCTGTGAGGGGGCTAAAGCCGCCGATCGCAATTAGTTCTAGATCCGATAGCGATCGCTCAGTTAATTGCACTCTCGGCAAGTGGTCAGCTTTGCTATAGAAAACTTCTTTTTGATCGGCAGAGGCGAGGCGGTTAATCAGTTGACCACCGTGAGGTGCAATATTTTTGAGTTGTCGAGCCATGGTAATGAAAATATTTAGATATCGGCAATGTTAAATTAATATTAACTTTTTTTGCCACCAAATCATAGCAATTCATATGAGCAGCAGGAAGCCTTATGTCTGCAAAAGTGGCGATCGCCCAAATCCAATTGCAGCAGGTCAATGCATTGTCCTTGATAGAATTATCTGGCGAGAATTTGAAGATATTTTAGAAGATTTGGGCGAACATCGTCATTTTCATATTGCTTACTAAAGATGATATTGCCCGCTACTATATGCCAGAATTTTTCGCACAGGATTAAAGTTTACTTTGGCGACAGGAGCAATACTTCTTGTATTAGTTTTGAAAAGGAAAGCAATTGGTGAGGATATTTGGCGTAATTTTGCCTTCTACGATCGCGATTTCTGCTTCAGTCAAACCATAGAGTCGATAAACGATCGCATCAATTAGTTGATCACAGCGCGTTAGTTGCTGCTTGATTGGCAACAAGGTATTTAGACTATCTTGATATTCTTTCTCTAGGGCTTGCTGTTCTGGGAGCATCCCAAGTTTGCGGTAAGTAAATATACTTATGTACAAGCAAGGAAGAAATAGGAAGAATAAAGAGGAATAAAAATAGTAACAAGAAAATGCAGT
>NZ_JACJPY010000022.1 GCF_014696345.1 Pseudanabaena cinerea FACHB-1277 | reverse complement strand
CTAGATAGGTCATACTTACTATGACTTGACCTATCTTTTTTATCTTAAATCCTCAAATCCCCATCTACTCATACTTCCCATATCTTTTGTCGCCCCGTCAGCCCCCGTACACTTCTCCTAGGGCTGGAACAACCATTAATACTCTTGTATTTTTTTTCATTTTATTATGTTGGTTACTTGCTTATATAACAAGATCTAAAAACATAAACTAATTTTATGCTTTTATGCTTTTTTTGATAGCTTTTGCTCTATTTTGTTAGATATTTTCTAATTCAAAAAAATATATTGTCAATATATGTAAATAGGGATACTATAATTTAGTAAAAGCCAGCAACTAAAATAACAATTACATAACAATGTAATTCTCAAAACATGACTTATCTATATGAATGATAAAAAAGAAGTTATAGTTCAGAAGTTTTTTGATAAAACATCTTCCATCTATTCGCAGTATTTCGATAAACAAAATAAGTCGGGCAAAACTTACAACTTCAACAAAAGATTGGACATAATATCTAGTATGTCTGCTAATTTATCGGGAAGTGTACTAGATTGTGCTGTGGGGGATGGACAAATAACTGCCCAGATTATTAAATTTGGTAAGTTTTCAAGGGTGGTGCTGGTTGATATTTCCGAGAAAATGTTGGAACTCGCTAGAGAAAATTGTCAGTCTGTAGTTGAGAATGATCTAGTTCTAGAGACAGTACACGCTGATGTATATGATTTTTTGGAGTCTGATAGAGCTGATACTTATGATCTAATTATATGTTCTGGACTGATAGCTCACATTAGTGATGCGCCCCGTTTACTTCAGCTCATGCATAAAGTTCTATCTCCAAACGGTAAAATCATTTTGCAGTCAACTTTGCTTGATAATCCAGTGACGGCGATTGTTAAGTATTTAACAGAGAAAAGCTACTATGCCAAAAATGGATACATGATTAAATACTATAGACACAAAGATCTATTGCAATTATGTGACCTAGCTAATCTGGAAATCGAGTCATATCGAAAATTTTCTATGGGATTACAATTTTTGGATAATAGATTGCCTCCTAAATTAAATTATTTCTTGGAAATTTTCCTTGAAAGTATTGCTAGATTTGTTGGTTCCGAAGCAATTTACTTACTAGGAAATAAAATGGTATAAAAAATAATATAGATTAGCAATGTAAATTAGCTTTTATTCGAGACAAAGGCGATCGCATTCTGCACACCTTGAGCAAAATAGTTAGGCGAAAAATTCTGGATGTGCATCAAAGCCGCTTTTCCCATTTCTTCTAGGTCTATGTACTTCGCAGACATTTTGAGCATTAAATTTGTTAGTTCTGCTTGATCTTCAGGATCGAAACCAAAGCCATTTATTCCCTCAATTAATAGATCTTCGTAGCATCCACAGCGATTAGAAACTAGTACGGGTAAGCCTGCTGCCATAGCTTCATTGACAACTAACCCCCATTGTTCTGTCGTGCTAGTATGCACAAAGCATTTGGCATGGGCAAAGTAAGGTAGCAATTCCGCTTGCTGCAAAAAACCTGTTAGGTGAACTTGGTCTTGAATACCGAGTTCAAAAATTTTTTGTTCTATTTGCGATCGCATTTCGCCATCACCACAGAGAACTAAATGCCATGCTGAAGTTTGATCAACTCGCTGTAGGTATTGAGCATAGGCAGAGAGCAAAAAGATTAAATTCTTCTTAGGAATAAAGCGGTTGATCGCTAGAAAAAATGGAAATTTAATTGGTCTAGGTAAATGTCGAATTTTATCTCGATCAAAATCATTATTGTTGACCACATCATAGCCAAAGAATATAGAATCTTTTGGCATATCTAGATTTTCTAAGTATCTTTGATGAGGTTGACCACCAACAATTGCCGCATCATAAAAACTAACAATAAATTTTTTAAATAATTCTTTGTATCTAGATCTTGGTGCATCGTCTTGCTTAGATTCGGACATCAAGACTGCTTTTTTACCACGACTTTTGCTCCAAAAAAGTGCAACTAACATAGAAATTTCACTATATCCAGACAGAAGCAAAATATCAGGATTAATTTCATTTAATTTTTTAATTAGATCTGATATTAACTTCTTCCTTGGTATATGTTCGTATCTATGATCCGAGGAAATAGTAATTAAATCAAAGTTCAAATGATCAGTCTTTGATTGCCAAGGATACTCAACTGATGATCGCGCTATTTCTAAACCAAATATATTAATACCTAAAGGTTGGCATATATCTCTAGCAGCTTTCACTCTGGCAATGTGATAAGGACCAAAATTGGTGAAAAAAATGCCTACTTTTAAATTTTTAGTCTCCAAGACAACAGTATTTGAAAAAGCATCAATATTCATAAATAAGAAGATTTGCGTGGTTTATTTAATCTAGAAGATTGCGATCGTCTCTCCATTTTTTCAAGATACATAATAATAAAATATCCGAATACTATAGGCCAAAGAACTAGTAAAGTAATATCTCTACCCAAGTTTGGCGTAATACCTAAACCAACCAAAAATAGAGATAATCTTAAAATAGACTCTCTTTGTATCCATAGACGTGCCAAGAAACCTGACCAAACCGACATAATCAAGCTAACAAATATAGGACCGAACCAAGAACCAAAGTTTAATACACCTCGCCCAACAAAACCTGCGGAAATTGTCGCTTGAATACCACTCTCAGGATTTCGTAATAGATTGTATTCATAACCAATTAGAGGTTTGTCTGGCAAAAGGAATCTAGGAATAATATTAAGCGCTTCGGCAACATAATCCATACCATATTGCAATGATAGCTTGCCATTTTCGTAAAAAGTATTAATGAAACAAAGCTCCTCAAACATATTTAATCCTTGGTGCTTAATTTCTTCACTAATCACAGCATCTCCTTCAAAATATGCATCTATACCTGTATTTCTTAGGGCAATTACAATCAAAAACAAGTAGTTGATTACAGCGAATGAAATGATTGAGACTATTAACTTAGCAGCCCATTTTTGCTTAGATATGATTAAGTAAGTAAAATATGCAGGCATTGCCACCGCTAAAAAAGAGTTTCTTGTCCCCGATAAATAAAATGCTGGCCAGCTAATACAAATGACTAAAAAATTAATAATTCGTGGCTCTAGTTTTTTCTGAAAGAATATTAATATGCCAAACATGGCACAGATTAAGGCGTAGATATAACCAAGAGCAGAAGTAACGAAATCAAATCCTTGTCCAACACCTCCACGACTCCAAAGTCTGGGAGCCCAACGACCTCCTCTAGGAAATAGAGCTTGCCAGACATCCCAATTTAGTTGACTGATACCATATACCAGTAAAATTAGCCAAATTATCAGAAAAATTTTAAGTAGTTGTTCAGGACTAAGTGAAAATCTATGGGAGGTTTCAGATAGGTTTTTTAGATAAACTCGCTTTGTTAGAGCATTGGTAATGCTTGGCAAGCATAGCCTAAATGTTACTAGAAAGATGATAACTTGATAAAATCCTTGGTCTAGGATGGAGGAATCAAATATTACTAGTCTCTCAGGAGTGTAAAATACTTCTGTGAAGTACCAAATAATTGTAGTTGCATAAATAGCTAAGGCAGGAATTGCCCAACTTTTATGGAACTTATTGACTGACTCTAGGATTAAAACGCATACTATTACACAGGCAGTGTAGTAACTAAAGGGAATATCTAGGGTGTCAGGCATAACTGGATTGATGCTAAAGGATATTTGCTAGGTTGGTCGCCAAATTATCGATGCTAAACTTTGAAGATAGTTTAGTTTGTTTTGCAAGTTTAACCAAGTTTTCTGGTTGTGCGATGCATCTTTTTAATACATCAGCGATCGCTATGCCACTTACTTCTTCCAAAACCCAACCGTTTACACCATTAGTTACAACCTCACCACAGTTGCGAGAAGCAATAATTGGCAGTTGCCAAGCCTGAGCCTCTAGCTGAGTTAAACCGAAACCATCGGAAAGCGTGGGAAACAAGAAAATATCGGTTTTTTGGTAAAAAGTGATGGTCTCACTGCGGTTCACTTGACCTAACCAAATAATTTTGGGATGATTTTGAAAATATGTGGGGATTTCAATTTGGCTGGAACCAACAATCCAAAATTCAATGGGCAAATGCTCAAGTATTTTAATTGCTTCTAAAACTGCAATAATTCCCTTTCTTAAAATTACTTGACCTAAAAATAACACCCTTATAGGTCGATTTTCGCTAAACGAATTTGGATATTCGCGAATAAAATCATTGGATAGAACTGAAGGGCTATAAACTAAGGGTAATATGTGAATTTTTTGATTGTTAACGCCAGAGTTTTGTAAAAGTTGCTTAGACCAAGAGGAATTAACAAGTATTGCGTCTGCTAGGTCGCATTCTTCTCGCCAGTTTTGCCAGTAATCTAGTGGTGCAGGTCGCCAATTTGGCGCATAATTTGGATGTTCCTGATATTCTTGTAAAACTATTTTTTCCTCTTCTACACCAGGATCAATTTGTCCTAAAACTGTTAGCCAACCCTGCTGTTTAGCAAATTTAAATAATTCTAAAGCGGCATAGCTATAGGAAAATAAAACAATAGGATAGTTGGCTTGATTAAGAGAATTAGCAACTTTTTTTAATTTTTCCAAGCTTTTCTGTTGAAACCAAAAATTGCGCTTGATAATTAATTGCCAACCTAACGTTTTACTGAGCTTGTTTTGTAATTCAAATCGAATTAAATCAGTAGTAAAGGCATATTTATTAGCACTATCTAAATCATATGTGTATCTTTCTTGTAATGATTTAGGTGCGATCGCTTTTACAGGATTATGTGGCGATAGCCAAGCATCAGTTATTAAGTATTCTAATTTTCGATTTTTGTGTAATGCCCTAGGAATAGCATAATTTTCTCTAGCCCCAATTTGACAACAAATCCAATGAGAATATCTATTCATTAATTTAGTGTCTATTTATCTGCTAGATTTAGCAAGCTTTCGGCTTAGTTGCATTGTTTGAGGTGTAACTGGCTTTCTCTGACTGCGGTATTTATACAATAAATTGGGAATAAGTAAAATTCCTTTTAGGATGCCATCCCATCTACCTTGACTTAAGGTGTATCGTAATCTATTGAGAACCTGTAAGATACCAAGAATAATATATTTAGCAGGATATCGTAAATAAGCTAGTAAGGCTGTGTTGGCGATATGAGCAGCATTAATTTCAGGGCTTGCATGATGCTCTAGTTCTGTATCATGAAATACTTGCAAATCTAGAACTTCAATAATTTGCCAACCTTTATCTAAAATTTGCAGTGCAACATCTGCTTCTTCCATACCATAGGCATAACGGAGGGGAATATATCCAGAAGTCTGCATAAAGGCTTCCTTTCTAATTAAACAAGCACAATTTTGAAAGCAGGATACTTCCTGAATGCGATCGCTTTTTGATTGGTTCAATTGACGACTATTACGACGGATTTCTTGAGCAGAGATAACGGCTGCTTTGGGATATTTAGCAAAAGTATCTAAAGCCACTTGAAAATAGTCAGGAGAAATAGGCCAAGAATCATCATCAAAGCTGGCAATTATGGGATATTTAGCTTCTCTGATTAGTTTATTGCGACCTCCACCAGGTCCTTGAGTTGTTTCACTAGTAATCCAACGAACTAAAGAGTATTGTTTTTGAACAAGAAAATTTTTTGTTTCCTGATCTCCAAAATCTATGTGTATAACTATTTCACTTGGAAGAGGATTTGAGGTAAGTATTTTTTCTAAACATAACTGAAGTACTTTTAATCGCTTGTAAGTAGGAATTACAACTGAAATATTTAGCATTGATGCTCACTGTTACTTTCTAAAACTTTAATCTAATTCAAAAGTATGTATGTCATCTTTAGAGATTAAATAAAAATGAAGACTAATTAAGGCAAAGAAAGTCGGTTTCGTATAAATAAACTGAATAACCATGGCTTTCCATTAATTCCTTAGATTTGATCCTATCAGCAGGAGAAAGATGTTTGCACTCAAACAATACAACTCTAGGATGTATTTCTTCAAAGTCAAACTGTCTAAGAATCATATAGTCAAATCCTTCTGCATCTATATGAAGTAGATCAATGTGATTGATACAATATTTTGACAACAAATCAGGAACAGTTAAGGTCGAAACAGGTATCTCTTTAACGTATTTATGTAAATTGGAAGATAAATGCTTTATAACGTGTGACTTATCTATACTAGCTACACCTCTTAACCAAGGCTCAATCTTTTGACCTGTTCTGCTAGATTCTTCTTCATCTACCAAAAACATTGAAATAGATGTACTTTCCTCAAATATTGCAGATTCTTCAACTTTGAAACGGTTGGTGTCTGAATAGTTATCACGAAGCATTTGAGCATAATGTGGAATAGGCTCGACTAAAATCCCTCTAAATCTAGTGTCAAACATTAGAAAATCAGAAAATGGGTCGTTTAAAACTCCATCATTAGCCCCAATTTTTAATACAAAAACTTGATTGAGATGAGCAAGTTTTTCTTCGGTTCTAAATCTTATTCCAGGAAAAAAAATACAATATATTCTTCTTAGTAGATTATGAATTAGTGGCAATGATTTTAGTAATGTAGAAATTTTGATTGACAGATTTTTCATATTTAAAGAAAAAATTTAGAACTGAGTATCGCCTAATGAAATGCAAGATAGTTAAGTTAGAAATTAGACAATTAATTTTAATCTTTTTTTAAGATTTTAGATGTATATAGATCATCACAAAATTATTGATTTCATTCTTGTCGCATAAAATGAGTTTAATTAATTTTCTTCAAAAACTTTGTGCTTAACAATAGAAATTCATCTAAAATAATATTTAACCAAGAAAAAATATAAGACATAAATCTATTACTATAAAAATTCTTGCTTTTATAAAGATTATTATAGTGAGCTAATCGAAAAGCAGTAAAAGGCTGACTAAATGATTTTCTGATATAAATCAATGGCTTATTGCCGCAGAAATGGATGATAACTGGTTTATCTGTGATTTTAGGTGGATTATATACATTACATTTAAATAGTTGCTCTAATGTAATCTTAGTATAGTCTGCTGTAACTAATTGAAGGTCAACTACTTTATATGTCAATGCTCCTTTTTGATGAGAAGAAAAAACCATGTAGTTAACTATACCTTGCTCCCAAAACTTAAATAGGTCTGGAGATCTATTTAGTAAATTTTCTAGCTTTAAATATTCCTGTAAATCAAGACAGTTTCGTCTAGCTACAAAGGCTCCTGAGCAAAAGTAGGGCTGTTTTTGCCATTGAAAATGAGGATTAATTGTAAGAATTTGATCAACATCAAAAAACCACTTACACACTTCCTGCTTTGATAAATCTCCATACAAATCAGGACGCATAACAACAAAGTCTATATCAGATAAATTAACTTGTGTCAGTAAGTCTCCCCAAATAATCGCATCACTGTCTAAGTATAGAAAACGCTCAAATGGTCCTTCCCAAATAGCAGCTAGTTTGGAGCGCCCTGAGCCAGGACAGATTTTACGAAGATCTGGATTAGATAATTGAGATAGATAAAGAGGTTGAACGTTATAAATATCAATAAGTTCTTGAATTGAAAAATCTCCATCGACAATTACGCATATAGGGACATCGCCTAGAAAGTGTCGAATACTAGCACAGGTTGCTTTAGCAAGGAAGTAGTCTCCTGACCAACAGGCTGTCACAATACCAAAGGGTTCTGTCATATTGTTGATTTTGGTTTATTTAAATTAATTTGCTTTTATTATTTGGTGATTAATGAATCCTAATATTTATTGATCTAAATAATCATTGCGCGATCGCGTCCATAGTATATCAGTTTTGATCGTCTTAGCAGGATTGCCCGCCGCGATCGCATTTGACGCGATCGACTTAGTGACTACAGCTCCAGCCCCAACTACTGCACCAGACTCGATGGTGACACCTTTGAGAATCATCGATTTTGCACCGATCCATACGTGATCGGCAATTTTTATATCTTGAGCATGGTTAATTCTTTGTTTAGATTGTTGATCAAATATTCCATGAGAGTCACTACATCTAATATCAACATCGTAAGAAACTAGACAGTCTTTCCCAAGTGTAATTTGCTTACCTTCTGATACGGCTATTCCTACTTTTTCTAGGGAGCTATATTCACCAATTTCTAGCAGCCCATCACTATTTTCCATCCATAATACTGAGCCTTGACCGATAAAAACGCTTCTACCAATTTTCAATTTTAGATTTTCTCCTTGCAAAACGATTTTGACACCTTGGAGAGTACATCCTCTAGCAATTGAGACGAAATTATTATCTCCAATAATTTTAATAGAACATTGTTTTAAAATAGCTTCTGCCCTATCAAAATGATTGTTCTTGCCATTGAGCTTAATATGGTTGCCTCTGCTCAAAAGTTTGGCATAAATGGTTCTAAAAGCTTGAGAGTTGCGAAGATATTCTTTGATTTTATGAAAAGCCATATAGTGAAACTGTGCCTATACTATGCTTAATAAGACATTTAGCGCTGTTTCGGCAAATCTATGGGAACTAAATGCTTGGAATTGTACTGATTTTAAGTAATCAACTCCCACATCACGCATTTTTTGCCATGTTTTTTCGGGAAGGTTAATCAAATATTTAAACATTTCCTGATAGGAAGAAAAATCTCTGGCATCGACAAAGGCTTCTGATGGAATGTAATCGCTAATGCGGCGATCGCCTAAGTATACTGGTACTGAGCCAGACATAAGTGGATCAAATATTTTCTCGCTAATATAACCTAGATCGCCTTGAAAATTCTCGAAACTAAGTACAAATTTGTACTTTTCGCAGAGTTGCCATTTAGAAATATTGGGAATACCTCGCCAACATTTATAGGGACGATTGATATAGAGGGGACACCATGATATCTGTTCACCATTCCAGCCTCTTCCATAAAGCTCCAAAAAATCAGGAGCCAAAGACTCGGCAAGTTTAGCGATCTGGCGGCGGTGGGAATATAGCTCGCCAAAGATCGCTTCACGAAACATAGGTATTGAGCAATGCCAACCTGATAGAAATTTGCCTATGGCTGGGAGTCCTGCTAATCCGACTTGACGCATTGCTAAGAAGCCTTCTATGCGATTGCTATTGATCAGCAATAAACCTTTGCGTTCTGCAAAGGGAATATTAGTTTGGGGATAACGGATTTGATTGGGTAAGCGGTAATGATGATAGTTTTTTGGAAAATGTCCGAGTTTGGGATGTTGATAGGTTAAGACAGCATCAAAATCTTGAGTATTTAACTGATGCAGTGCATGAATTGCGAGAAAGGGGCTTTCAAGAATTTGGAGAACTTTAGGAGTGTTAGGCTTGAGTTGAGCGCAAATTTTTTGAAATTCGCGGCGGGTGGGAGGAAGATCTAAAAACCAAAAGATGTCAGCTGAGTCTAATGGGGCTTGATCCCAAGTATCAAGCTGAAAGCCATGTTGAGCAGCTTGTTGCTTCCAGAGCGAAAATGCTTCTTGGTAAACCGATGAGAAAGAAGTACCTTGTGTGAATAATTTGTTATTGCACCAGTCTTGAAAGGATGGGCGGACGAGAACTCTCTTCATTTTATGTATAGCTTTCACCTATGCAAAAGTTCTTGATAGAGACTGATGTAACGATCTGCCATAAGTTGAGAGCTAAATTCTTTTTCAACACGATCGCGTGCCGCTTTACCCATTGCTAGACATTCTTGAGGATGGTGAGCAAGCCATTCTAGTCCTTGATATAGGGACTGCACTGAACTAATTTGATCCGCCAGCCAGCCTGTCTCACGATGATGCACAAGATCAGGAATGCCACCTGTGCGAAATGCTAGTACAGGTGTGCCACAGGCCATTGCTTCGAGGGCTGTTAATCCAAAGGATTCAATTCGACTAGGCATGACAAAAATATCGGCGGCAGAATAGGCTAGGCTTTGCAGATGGGATGAGGATAGATGTCCAAGGCTAATAATATTTATCTGTGAGTTGAGGGTGGGTATTTGTCCTGCGCCAAAGATGATGAGAGTAATTAATTGATGTTTTGCGAGTTCATTGATAGCTTCGATTAAAATCGCTAAGTTTTTGTTGCGATCGCTGAGGTCAGCACAGGCAAAGGCGATCGCTAACTGATTAGGGTTGATTTTTAAGGCAGCTTTGGCGATCGCTTTGTCGATGGGTTGATATTCATTAGTATCAATACCCAAATGAATAGTGCGAATGGATCGCGCATATTTGCCAAGGGCAGACTTTTGAGCTTGTGCGGTTGTCCAAGTGCTGTTACCGACAAGGTGTAAGTTTAGCTTTTGGTAAAGCTTGGCTTTAATTTCAAAGTTTTGCCAAGATTGATCGCGATCGCCAGACTTTTTAAGGCTAGGGCAGTTGGCACAATGACTAGTAAAGCGATCGCAATCTAAGGCATGGTGGCAACCTCCTGTAATTGGGTTCATATCATGGAGTGACCAGACCACAGGAATATCTGAGGGTATCGAGTTAAAAAAGCTGGGTTGATCAAGCCATCGGGATATCCAATGTAAGTTAATAAGTGACGCTTTGGGCGCAATATCTTGCAGCTTAGTTTGATAAATCCATTGAGGTTTGGTGAATAAACTTCTTTCAGAATCTATTTGTTTCCATTGTTGGGTAGTAGCAATAGATTCGAGATTACGCCATATTATCGATGTATGGCGATGATCTCTATTACTATGTAATAGCTGACTTGTTCCCTTACGAAACACAAGTTTACTGGATATATTTTTTGCTAGTAGGGCTTTATGAATACGTTGAGTAGCAATTCCTGATCCTCCTGTTAATTCAGTAGTTAAATGGCAGACAGAATACATTTCTATGTAAGGTTGAGGAGTATTTATGGAAAGATTCAATGGATTTATTGCAAAATATTTTGCATAGATTCTAAAAACTGATTTTGGATAATAACAGGATTAAATTCATTTTGAGACGCAAATTTTGCTTCTTGAGAATAATGTTTTAGTAGATTGGGTTGCTGTTGTAAATTTTCTAAGGCTGTAACCAATGTTTTTGGATCTTTATCAGTTATACAAACAGCGCGATCGCCTGTTTTACCCCACTTAATCGCCGAACAATACTCAGGACCCCAAATAACTATCGGTTTACCAAACTGAGCATACTCAGGCAACTTAGAAGGAAAACTAGTTTCCATACGTTTCTGCAAATTTGGATCAAAGCTCATCACTACTAAAAAAGCATCAGCGCTAATTGACCAGTTATTTAAATCCTTACGAGGTGCAAAGTCAAGCCACAAGTTGCGATCGCGCATTTCCTGCTTAAACTCTGTTGTCCAGTTAGGATTAGATCCACGCACCTCTACTCGTACTTTAGAGTTACTTTTAGTTAAGTTTAATAAGTTCCCTAAATCATCAGCATAGTCATATAAGTTGCCAAAATATATAACTTTTAAAAACTCAACTGGATTAGTTTTTTGACTAGCAGTAAACGGAGCAACATTATTAAGATGTTCGGGTATAGGGTAAAGAACGCTACTGTTATTATGCTCTCCTAAGGCTTCCTGCATACCTTCGGAAACGCAAAGTGTTAAATCAGATTTTAGATAGAGTTGTCTAAACCTTTGTAATAACAAAGATTTTAATGGTCTATGAATATTAGGAATATCTGGCCACCAGTCATGAAAAATAGATACTAAAGGCAGTTTATATTTTTGGGCAAAACTTTGAGCCGCCCAGCATCCATCACCATGAGCAACAGTTAAAACAATGCTATTTTGAATATCCTTTGTGTATAGCTTTTGAGCATCATTTACGATATTAAGCCAACTCTTTCCTTGATCTAAAACCTGTAAATCATAGCTAAGTCGATGAAATCTTGTATATTCTAGCCTTCTAATTAACCTAGTTTGCCATCTATCCTTAACAGAATTTGTAAATTGATAAGGGTTAGATATTACACTTACTTCCCAATCAGTCAAATTACTTAAATGACGATGTAAAATTACTTGACCTGCGCTTGTTAACTCAGGAGCAACTGAAGATATGACTATTATTTGAGGCTTTACAAAAGCAATATCTGTCATTGTTTAGTTATTATTAAGCTAAATTTAGTAATTGACTAGCATAACTCCAATGCTCTCGCATCTTATCTACACTCAAATCAATTTGAGCTACATTGTAAGCATTGGCTAAAACTTTTTGCCTGATGACAGGATCTTTGAGCTTAGAAATAGCTGCTGCAAGATCTGCTTTGTTAGTACTAGTAGCTAGAACTGCTGCACCATAATCACTTAAGAAACTAACCATAGCTGAATCTTCAGCACCAATTACTAAAGTTGGGATGCCACTTCCAACACACTCAGACATTTTAGTAGCTATATTAAAATAGGACATGTTATAAACATCTTCGCTGAATCCAATGGGAATAACTACTCCATCATATTTTCTAATTTCTAAGGCGACTAGTTTGGGTGATATAGGCTTACAAATATTTACTCCTGCTATTTGTAACCCAATAGGTACAGATGCTTGATTATTAGTAAATATATCTAAGCTTATTACATTTTCTTCAATGAGAGGAGCTAGAGATTCAAGAGCATCTTTTTGCCAGATACTAATGCTACCGAAATATGCTAGAGATAATTTCTCATTATGATCGATTACTCTATGAAATGGCTCAGATACATATTCACATGGAGAAAATAATACTTGGCTATCTATGCCAAACTTTTGTTTGTAGAATTTCTGTAAATTGGGACTGATTACAAATACTTGTTCTGCTTTTTGTAGATGTTCTCGCATTAATTGTTCGTGATCATATTGGTAAATCCAACTGCCGTTCTGCCATTTAACTAAGTGATCATCCATTACCCAAGTCACATAGGGTACATTGAGCAATTTGTTAATTTTTTGAACGACATAGAGACTAAATTCACCTTGAGGGCATACTAGCATTTTAGTAGAGCTAGTTATAGTCCTTTGTTGAATTAATTGATGTGCAATTCGATAACTATGGATTTTTCTGAGTAAATTATTTTTAAATATTTTGTAAGCTAATGTGCAACCAAGAATTTTACTAAGCCATTGTCTAAATTTACCAAAGGGAAAAATAATATAGTGGTCTATTTTATCTAAACTTATCTCTGGTTCATTGTCATAGTTTACTACTTTGACAAAACCGTCAAACTTATCTAGTTCTTTACCTAAAATTCGATGTAAAGTGAGCCCCCCCCCATGAATTGCTTCAGCACACATTTCAGACAAAAAAATAGTTGTCATAAATATCTACTCTTACTCTACTGATTATAAATCTTGGCAAAATAGTGCATCCGCTTGTAATAAATCTCCATCTGCTCCTCTAAAACCATCAGAAACTGTCAATAGTTTAAAGCCTTGGTCGTGCAAATAATCGTATACCTCTTGAAAAACTGGAGCATTCTCGTATAAGCGACGGAATGATACTTCAGTAAATATCATCTTCGTCCGTTTTAATGTTTGTTCTGCTCCCTTAAGAGCCATTAGCTCTGCACCTTGGATATCAATTTTTAGTAAATCAATGGTTTCTTTCCAGTGAATTTCTTGAAGTATATTGTCAAGTGTCCTTACTTTACAATCAATTGTCTGATTAACTTCTAAATTTAAAATAGAATTGACATTATCTATGTCTCTCTTAACTTCTAGTAACGAAGAGCTATAGTCCCAGTTTAGAACTTCCATTTTTTGAGTTCTCTCACTATCGGCGATCGCACATTCATAAATCACAAATTGAGGGTCTGCAAATTTTTGCTTCAGTTGATCGCATAGGATAGGTTGAGGCTCAATTAACAGTCCTTTTTTGATACCATAAACTATTTGCAAAGATTGGGTAAATGTTCCTCTTGAAGCACCAATATCAATTACTGATAAAGGAGTTTTTTTATCTTCAATGTATTGAAGAATGCAAGCGGGGACTCCAAATCTACTGTAGGGAATTAGATAGTGGTGTAAGACTTTTTCTCTCAACAATAAAGAAAAAGACTGTTTTAAGCTTTTTAAGGTTTTCATATTATGCTGCAAATAAATTTTATGATTTGTTAGGAAATCTCTAAACCCCGATCCAAAAGCAATTGTTTTAACCTTGCTAGTTCTGACTCAGCCGTATCAGCCCTTTGTTTTTGGAGTTCTTCTGGTGTGGGTAGCCACTCATGATTTTGATCATACCAGCGTAACCATAGCCGATTAATACCTTGATATTCTCCTTGCCATAGCCCCAAACCTAGACCAGCTTCTTCTAACCATACGCCCAAACCTTCTATGGGTAACGGTTGATAGCGGTTCATGACTAAACCAAAACATTGAAACTGATTGGTATAGCGGTTATAGACAAAGTAGTAGGGGATACGCAACATCTGTTCATAAACAGTCCATTTGTTAGGCGGTTTATTAATTTCGCGTAAATTATTGCCGAGGTCTTCATTTTCTGTACCAGGAGAAATTAGTTCAACAACAATAAAGGGAGCATTGCCCTCCTGCCATGTCACAAAACTTAAGCGTAAACCCGAATCATCATAAAAGCGCGGCACACCTAATACCGCAAACCAGTCTGGACGTTTGTACCATTGTGGATGCCTAGGATCGTAGTATAAGTTGAGATCGCTGGCAGTAAAGAAATTATCATCTGGATAGGTGGGTGGGCGAAAAGTAATGCGTAATAGTTCAGGCTGTAACAAATGAAATTCGTCAGGCAATCCAGGCTCCTCAGGATTTTCGCTGGGCAGATCGTACATAGTTGGCAATGCCTCTTGGGGGGGCAAAGGTTCATAGATTGGTCTATTACCCTGATTCTGATACATTACCAACTCGTTCCCGCAACTTGCATGATTTTACACATTTCACATTTTCTATGCTAATAAACGCTTTTGCCAAGACATAACAATCTGTTGAATAGTTTCTTCAAGAGAAATAGTGATATCCCAATTAGGATAGTGCGATCGCATTTTTCTTAAATCTGAATAGTAGCAAATATGATCGCCGATACGGTTTTCATCAAGGTAAATATATTGCATTGCCTTACCACTATATTTTTCGGCTAGTTTAAAAGCCTCTAAGATAGAGCAGCTATTCGCCTTACCACCACCAAGATTATAGACTTCAGCAATACGCGGTGCATTGATAAATGACTCGATAAATTTAGCTACATCTAGAGAGTGAATGTTATCTCTTACCTGTTTGCCTTTATAGCCAAATATTTTGTACTCCTTGCCCTCTAGGTTGCACTTGACCAGATAGCTCAAAAAACCATGTAGTTCCACACCTGAATGATTGGGACCAGTCAGACAACCTCCACGCAGACAACAGGTAGGGATATTAAAATAACGCCCATACTCCTGCACCATGATATCGGCGGCAACCTTAGACGCACCAAATAGAGAATGCTTGGATTGGTCAATGCTGTAAGTTTCTGGTATGCCCTCTGCATACTCAGGATCGTCATAATCCCATCGGGTGTCTAACTCTTTGAGGGCGATCGTGTTAGGGCGATCTCCATATACCTTATTGGTGGACATATGCACAAAAGCAGACTCTGGACAAAACTGCCTTGCTGCTTCTAATAGATTTAATGTACCGACAGCATTGGTATCAAAATCATCAAAGGGGATTGCCGCCGCGCGATCGTGGCTAGGCTGGGCGGCAGTATGCACGATCGCATCAGGACGCACGTTTTCAATTAATTTAAGAATACCTTGGCGATCGCGAATATCTAGCTCATGATGCACAAAATCCTTAATTTGTGACTGCAATCTTTGCTGATTCCATCGCGTATCACCTTGAGTACCAAAAAATACGGCTCTTTGGTTATTATCAACACCATGAATCTGCCAGCCTTGGTTCGCAAAATAAATACAAACCTCTGAACCAATCAATCCAGACGAACCTGTAACTAAAAGTTTTTTCATAAGTAGTTAATTAAAGTCTTAATATGCAATATAGTTTTATCGACTACTTAGATGATCTTTTTGCCTAAGTCATATCAATCATTATATAAGTGATTAATTAAGGTATGACAAAACTAAGAAAGACTTTTTATCCAATCACAGAGTTTTGCAGGTTCAAGATTCATATCAGATAATGTAAGATCAGATGATAAATCAGCATCTAATCTAGTAAATTTATGTCCAAGTTGTTTTGCCAAAATAGCATAGCAAGGTGGTATAGAAGCAGAAAGTGGACTGATCTCTGCTGTTGAGATGTTGTTTGGAGCAAATATCATATGTATCATTCCAGCTCCATGAGGACCCACGATTGCTTCTGCATTAGCAAAAAGTTGTATCTGCTCAACTAAGGATAAATGCTCACAATGTATGATATCAAATCTAAATTCATTTAGTATAGGTTCTAGTACTACTTCATTTACAACTCTTCTACAACCAGCTAACTTTCGCGAAATATAAATTCTATGTTTTTTGATCCCAACATCTTTTATTTTGAAAAACCTCTTAAGCCTATTTGATACAACCTGTAAAGGATATGCTGAACTCATGCCAGTAACTCCAATAGGATTTGCAAACCAAAGCCTTTCTACTTTTGTATCTAAACCATTAGATTGTATCTCTAACCTATCTAAATCAATTCCATAAGCTTGTAGCGATTCTAATTGATAGTTATGGGGATTTTCTTGAATTAGGAATTTTGTATCACTAGGAAGGTGCGGTAAAACAAACTCAAGTCGAGGTAAAACATCGTAGAACCAATGATAAAACTCTTTCGACCATAGGGATAATAAAGAATAGATATTTCCCTTTAAATAACGTTTTCTAGCAAAATAGCGACGATATGCAGGATTTTCTAATAAGTATGGTAAATGCCAGTTTCCTTCATAACATACCTGTCCGTCTGGCAATTGAACTAAACCATCGGCATCTTTAATAATCGCATTTTTAATTAAAACCAAAGCCTGTGGACGGCATAGTACATCATAATGAATATCAAAATGTGATTTTGCTAATGGATCTTCTATTACATAGGGCTCAACTTCACATAAAACTGGTGGATAGGTCTCAATAGTATCTAAACCTCTTTTTTTTGCCCACGCTATAACATCCATGCATATTTGAGGCTTGGCACCATAATATATTTTGCCTAGAAGCTTTTTAATAATTTTTTTTTGCATATATTTTTTAAATTTATTCCTCTTTATAGTTTACACAGTATAGTCTGAAGAATACGATAAACTCTACGAAAATATGGATATAGTAACTTTGGTGTTATTGACGCGATAAACGATACAAGACTATTTCTAGTGTGAGGTAAAAGACGATAAAAGACAAAAAATGATGTAATTTTAATAAACAATAACATTTTTTGATTAAGTGCTAAATGCTTATAGCTTGAGTTAATAAATACGTCACTAGATGCTGATATTGTATAACTGAGTGTTGGGTATTTAGCATGAAATTGTGATAAACCAAGCCTCTTAACAAGAGTTTCTAATCCCTCATTTTCTCTGCTTTCTCTTCTTAAAGAAACATTCTTTAGTGTTTTTACTTTTCCTAAAAATGCCATTGCAGCAATCATCAGTAAGTCTGCTCCTAGTGTGTTTCTCATGGATATGCTAAGTATTTGCTCTCTATTCATTACTCCATAAAAAACACCATTATCAGTTACCTGATCGTAATATCTAATCACCCTGTCATATCTATCATTCTGTTCCAAGTTAATGTGTTTACCTTCTCCTAAATATTTGTTGCCAACAAAGTAACTTACAGTGCCAGAGACTAATGAATAACCAAGATTTAGACTCAGAATACCTATACATTCTTCTATGTACATCGAAGAAATCCAATCATCGTCACCTAACCACATAAAGTACTCTCCTTTAGCGAATTCTAGAACAGTATTAAAATTATTGGCTGCCCCCAAATTTTTTTCTTGACGAATGTAAGTTATTCTTTGATCGAGATTACAGAATTTTTCACATATAGATTGAGTTTCGTCGGTAGAAGCATTATCAGAGATAATTAGTTCTATATTGCTATAAGTCTGTTGTAATACAGATTCAATAGCTTTAACTAACGTAGCTGCTCTATTATAAGTTGGAATACCAACACTAACTAGAGGCTGTTTTTCATTGTTAATAGGCATCTGAATTAAAAAATCACGTAAAAAATTTTATGGCAACAACCTTAACTAAGTCTCCTGATTCCAAACTAGACATGGTTTCTGCCCATTTACTATAGTCCTTCCATATCATTTTTAAGTTACATCTTCTGGATTAATACCCAAAGACCTCAAGCGATCGCTAAGTCTTTGGCGCATAGATAGCTCTTGTTGTATACCAACCCAGTCAGTGGTTTTGAATACTGTTTTGTCATTAAATGTGACGCAGATGCCGGCACTGGTTCCGCCCAGTGAGGAAGTAAAAGCCAAGCATAGCAAGGGTTATGGTTTTAATTAAAAGAATCTTGTATGGCAGTAACCTAACACAAAAACAGGGTGTACAGGCACTTTTTGCTCAAAAACCACGTTAACCAGCTTTGACAACAGATTCCTACACTCCTTGCTGAATAAGACTTTCTGCTCCTCATTGGGCGGAACCAGTGCCCAGATGCCGAAATTGGTAGCAATCACCATTGATTCTGGTACTAGACTATCTAGTCCTAATGTTCTCATAAAGCATCGGAGCAAGTATTGCTTTACTAGCCTATGAATTGGCTATCTGGGAAAAAATAATCACAGTTGGGCTGATCAGCAAGCACAACTGTAAAAATCATCTATGTAAAGCAGTGTTTCCATAATTTCAGTATTGCCCTCTCTGTGTTTGATCAAAGTTTTATCAAAACGTTTGTCGATCGCCTTAACCTACCAGACCCTTGGCTAAAATTTAAGATCATTAAGAATAACCATTCTGAGCCATTAACAACTAACAGATCGATCTCAATGCCTTCATCCCCGTCTTGAACAGAAATATTAGCCGATAATTCCCTAACCGCAATGCCTCTCTCTTGAAATAGATGCACTGCGGCAGGACGGACTTGCCCTTCAGCAAATTCTCCTAGTCGATTACCCAGTTTGCCAATTTGCTCATTAACCTGCTGGATTTGTCTATCGGTTTTTTGACTTTGCTCCTGAAGCAATCTTTTTGTTTCTTTCTGCAATTGGATCAATTCGCCTAATAGTTGCCAAACCTCATTAATAGTTAGTTGTAGCCACCATAAAACTTTCGTTTCTAATTTAAGCTGATATCTCGTTCCAAAATCTCACTAACACTATATTGACATGCTTTAGGAAATGTTAAGCCAGTCTCCCCAAAAGCATCATCACAAGCTACGCCATACATTTTATTTAGCCATAGCTCAGTCAAATAACGTTTTAAACTGGGACTATCTTCTAAATACAAAGCAATATTTTTGCGCTCCCGTTGAATCGTTCCCACCCAACTTTTAGATCTTTTTTGTGGTTGATAGTCCCACTTCAGCAAATGATGCACAATCAAACGCATGCTGCTTAATAAGCGATCACGCTCCCGTTTTGACAAATCGCGCACCTCGTCAACTAAATTTGCAATATCTAACTCCGAAAACCGACCTGACTCCAACAAATCTGCCATCTTTTCTGCCCAGAGTCCATAGTCCTGTTCATACAAAGTTTTGATCATAACTTATAAGTTTCTATAAGAAGGTGAATCTAATTTTGAGTCTTACTGTTGATTATATCCTACATCCAAGCTGTGGCTATTCAAGTCAGAGATATGACACTTCACTCGCTTCAAATAGCCATCTGGCACAACTGTAATTAGGATCTTGTGCTGAATGCTCTTATCAATCTCAAACTCTGGATGATTTTTGAGGTATTCCCAGACTGCGGGTTTCAGGTTATTGCCCACACTCCAAGGGCGATCGCCTAAACTTGCCAGTTTTTGGGACGAAAGTCTAAAGGTGTATCTAGTTCAAACACTTCATCATGAATACTAGCAACATATATCCCCTCCTTGAGAGTGCGTTCTTTCATTGTAGATGACAGGTCAACAGCAGCAAGGATACCATATAGTTTTTTGTGCTGGTGTTCAGGGAAAAAGACGGGAAATCTTTCTAGTAGGTTTTTTAACTGTTCGATAGCTTCATCCCTTGCATGGCTTTTGACTTCCACAATATAGGCTGTGTTGATATCACCATTAGCATAGGCAAGTACATCAATTTCTAGGTGCTGCCCTTGTTTACTGGCACGCACACTGGGGCTGATGATCTCCATGCCAAAGCGATCGCGCAAGATTGTTTCCATTGAAGGCAAAGCTAAACCTTCAGTAAAACTACCAAACTTTTTACCTAATCCACCAATTTGTTTTCCTAGTTCTTTAATTTGGCGATCGGTATCTTGTTTGCTTTGATTGAGTATGCGGTCAGTTTCTTGAAACTTGCGGTCAGTTTCTTGAAACTTGCGGTCGGTTTCTTTTTGAGATTGGACAAGTTCTCCGAGGAGCTGCCAAACTTCTTGGGGGGTAGTAGTCATGATCTTTTAATTTTTTGATTGCGCTATGTGGTGTTATATCTTAAATTAATAGACCCTCTTCAAATAGCCATCTGGCGCAACCGTAATCAGGAGTTTGTGCTGAATGCTCTTGTCAATTTCAAACTCTGGATGGGCCTTGAGGTATTCCCAGACTGCGGTTTTCGGATTATTGCCCACACCCCAAGGGCGATCGCCAAACATATCATCAGGTAAGTCTTCGATCACAGTATCAAACACCACACAATAACTACCCACAGAGGTTAATGGCGCATATGCCTCTAGCTCTGCTAGCACATGATCATGAGTGTGGTTGCTATCCAGACACACCAAAATCTTTTGCTTGCCTGCTGCCTTTGCCTTCACCTGCTCGATAACTTCAGGGGCAATACTTGATCCTTGGATCATGGAAATCCGCTTAAACATCGGGTGTGCTTCAATGGCTTCGCGATTGTGGGCGCGAATATCAATATCTAGCCCCAATACTTCAGCATCTTGGCAACCGCCACAAATTGCATTTAGCTCAAGAATCGAAGCTGAAAAAATCAACGATCCACCGTGAGCAATACCAGTTTCAATAATTAGATCTGGCTGTACTTTCCAGATCAATTCTTGCATTGCCACCATATCCTGCGGATATTGAATAATAGGGCGACCAAGCCAAGAATAGTTGTAGGAATACTTGGGCTCGATAGAAGCAGTTAAGAAAGAGCTTGCTATAGCTGCCAACTTAGAATCGTCAGATTTATTCATTATCAATGCTCACGTAATTAAAAAGATATTTGGACGTTTTTTTGATTTCTTCTAAATAATTAGAGTTCATAACAAAAATAGTTGACTTGTCAGGAAGCAAATCAAATATTTTATCAGGAGAACTTACTTTAATTCCTGTAGAAGGAAGATATTTGTTTTGTTTAGCTGGATTAATGTCTATAACCACATCTACGAAATGGCCTATTCGAGACTTAAGTAAAGCAAAAATCACACCCTTTGAAGCTCCTCCCCAAATAGCTGCTTTAGCTTGTTCTACTATTTGATAATCTGTTAATTTTCTCAGAAAATCAGTTGGGAAATATACACTACTTGAATTGTCAAATTTAGGGATTTGTAGGCTTGATAATTCTGCTACAACATAGATGTATTGATTGCCAAACAGCTTGCCACTATCTATTACTTCACTAAACATGTGATAGAAATCTGATATTCGGAAATAGTTTACATGCTCGTAAAAAATATCAAACCAAGCGCGGTGACGGCATATCCAGTCAAAGCAGGGAACTTCAATGTATACTTTCCCATGCCCTCCATTAGCGTCTCTTAATTGAAAAAGGAAATCAATAGGATTTTGAATGTGTTCAAGAACATGGCGCAGAATTATACCTTTACTTTGAATACCAACATCTGATGTAAAATATCTTTTTTCTATAACAGGATTTGAACCTTCGTAAGTCGGATCAAATCCAATTACTTGAAATCCTTCTTTGAAGAGCATTTCTAAAAAGAAACCTTTACCACAGCCAACTTCTACTATCTCTTCTTTACCTATAGTACTTTCGATAATTGATAGAACACTGCTAAGATGTTGTTGAAACAAGGGACTAACGGCTTGTTCGTTTTGATAACGCTGATCGTATACCATTAACTCAGGGATGAAGCTCTCATTATAAACTAGTCCTGTTTCAAGGTTTTCGATTAGACAAACGTCTCCTTTTGGGCAGTTTTTAGCTTCTATTTCTGAGTCATACATCCGATTTTGAAAAATTGGCAACTGCTCAACTTTATATAGAATCCGATGTTTTGAGTTTTGTCTCATCTTGTTATTCTTCCTCTCACACCTACTACGCAGGGCGGATCAATTAGATTATCTGGTCTAGATCCAAACTTAAGTAAATCTCTTCTATTAAAATGATCGGCGATTTTTTCAGCTAGTTGTCGCACTGTCACTGGTATGCCTGAACATATATTGGTTGCTCCTTGATGAGAACCTAACGCTTCTTCTGCAATCATTCTAGCCGCATCCTGAACATTCAAAAAATCTCGGATTTGCTCGCCGCTAGTTAATTCAGCTATTTCTCCATTACTTAACTGTTGCTTAAGATAAGGAACAAATCTTCTATAATCTTCTCCTTCACCATAAAGATAAAATAAACGACACCACACAAATTCAACTTTTGAAATTGATAAAATCTGTGTTAAAAGTTGAAATGCTGAAGCCTTAGAAGCTGCATAAATAGTTTTTGGCTTTAAAGGAGTATCAACACTTAGCAAACATTGATCAAGATCGTATTCAAAACAAGTACCAATTCCTATAAATCTCTTACCACCTGCTAGGGAAAATGCTTGAGCTAAGTTAAGTGTACCAGTTAGGCAATCTATATTTAAAGAAGAAGTTAGATATTTACCAGGTTCAGCATACCAAGCTAGATGGATTAGTATTTCCACATCTTTTAAGATTTCTGTTAAAAGCTCAATCTTTTCATGAAATAGATTTTCTACTTCTATTACTTTAATATTTACTTGATATTGATCTGCAATTTGAGGCTTTCTAGTAAGGATTTTTATATTATGATCTCCTTGAGATAAATATTTTAGTACTTGCCGCCCAACAAATCCAGTAGCACCAGTAATTGCAATACTAGTCATGATATTAAAGTTTGCCTGATAAAAAGCGATCGCCCCAACCATTACGCGCTGCGTCAGTGGCATAGCCCACCTCTAGCTCAGTTATGGAAGGTTTGGTGTAATAGATGCGTGGTTTAGTCATCAAAATTTGACCAAGAAACTTCAAAAAGGATACTCTTATCAAGATTATTCTGGCAAATAATCGGGATTAAGCACATCATCAGACTTGAATGGGCAAACTTCAGGGAATATATTGATGTCTATTCCCGTTTCCCGTGAAACCACCAAGCGAGCATCTTGATAGCATTCTTCATACACATTTTCAAAATAACGCCTAAGGCTAGGACTTTTCTTAAAAATTTTGTTTAGGCGTAATGAGTGTTCGGTAATTGAAGCTCTCCAGCTATTCGTCCTTTTTTGCGGTTGGTACTTCCACTTTAATAGATGTTGAAAAACTCGCATAAGATTACTTTCTAAAGCATCTTTGCGATTGTTGCCCATATCCTCTATTTCTTCTACTAAGTTATCGACATCCAACTGAGCAAACCCCCTCTCTTTAAGCAGAGTAAGATTTTTTTCTAGCCAGAGATTAAAATCTGACTGGTATAAAGAACTTAAGGTACTCATTGCGACTTTGTAAAAGTGTTCTGACACAAAACTAACATATTTATTGGTGAGTAGCTTAGCCTGATTAAAATCTAAAACCAGCGATCGCCCCAACCATTACGCGCCGCATCAGTGGAATAGCCCACTTCTATTTCCGTAATTGAAGGTTTTGTATAATAAATATATGTGAGGCTTTGTCATGGGATATTTCTTAGATAGAGCGTTACAGTTTAGGGGAGAGTGAGGCTACGGCTAATAAGTTCATTGAGTGTTGTGCTTAATCTATTTAATCTAATATTTCAGTAAGTACTGATATATTTTTAATCTGCTTAAGCGGCAGTTTGCCTGACTCTTGATGATAAATATTTATTTGATTGAGTATATTTTGATTTTCATGAGTCATTAAAATAATCCCATGCAAACTAGCAGCAATCTCTAGCCACTCAGATTGACTAAAATTTTCTAATATAGAAATAGATGGCTCAGTATCTTCACTGAACTGTAAGTCTTCATCTAATACTATTTGAATTAATATATCAGAGATGATCTCATCAACCTTTTGCAAGTCACTTTGGTCGTCAACGTAAATTAAAAGACTAATTTGTTTGCTTAATGGATGCGTAACAATAGTTTTAATTATAGAAGTTAGCTCGAAAATAATTAAATCTGCTGATACTTGCCAATCAGGGAAAATTGCTAGATTGATTTTTCTTAGGTTTAAGGTGTTTAAGATGCTTTTATGATTCTCAGTTTCATTAGTATGTAATAAGTCCCGACAAACATCTAAAAACGATTCATTACTTGGCAATACTGATTGCGCTAATTTTGAAGCTTGAAGGACGTTCGTTACATTTGCTTGCTTACAATTTATTACTAATCCAATAAAGCCTGACTCTCTCTCAACTATTCCTTGATGGGACACAAAAACTTTATTTTGAGTAAGCTTTGGAGGTATTTTTAACTTAGTCAAGGAGATATTATGCTTTTCAGCTAAAGCCTTGATATATTCAAATGTTCTTTCATAGGTAGAATTATTGCGATTAATTTGATCTGCGATAGATTGAAGGAGGTTAAAAATATTTAGTTGAATAGTTTGGTCTTCAGGGAAAAACTTATCTTTAGCGTGCAGTAGTACATTTGCAATTGATATTTCAAGATTGTCAGTAGGTATTAATTGTGAATGAGGATTATTAAAGTCATCTTCTTTAACCTCTGCTAAAAACTGGTTAACCTGTGTACTTGATTCTTTAATTTCCCTGTAAGCAAAAGAAGATCCTGTACTATGATGCGAAGCTCCAGCTATAGATAAAGGACGAACAGAAAAGAAATAAGATTCTAAAAACCAAGCATTGACAATGCCAGAGTAAACGTCAGGACAGGAAGAAAGAAAATATTGTCCGCAGTGAGATTTAATCGAATTAATAATACTTTTGTGGACAAAAGAGTTATATAACATTGGCAAGTTAGTATAACTAGCTAAGCCTTCGTAAACTTGCCCTAAAACAAATTTAGAATCTAAAATAGAAACAGATTGATTTAGTTCTAAAGATAATTGATCGCGCCGCCATGGAGCAATAAAGGTAGACCAAGTGTATAGACTTGGTTGCCAGGAAATAGTTTTAAATTCGTATGAATTTATAAGACTTTCGCACAATGCAAATGCATCGGGAATAAAAGCATCGTCATCGCCTAATATTGAGACATATTCTCCAGTGGCATAGGATAGTCCTAACTCCCAGTTCTCCGTCATTGAGAGTCTTTGTGGAGAACGATAGTAAGCAACTCGCGCATCATTAAACGAAGCCACAACTTCCGCAGTTTCAGGACTACTAAAGTTATCCATTACAATTAATTCTAAATCTTTAAAGTCTTGATCTAAAATGCTTGCCATTGCATAGACTAAAGTGTCATGTCTTTGACGGGTTGGAATAACTATAGAGAGCAGTGGATGGGACATAAATTAATTATTTAATTATCTATTTAGCTCAAAAGCTCGTTTCTTGAAAAGAAGGATACTGCTGATCCTTAGCAGAAATTATTAAATCTTCAGTCAAAAGCCAATCAATGGATAATACTGGATCATCCCATCGGATTCCTTTTGCTGATTCGGGATGGAAGAATTCAGCCATTTGATAAAAGACTTCGGTGTTGTCTTCTAGGGTCTGAAAGCCATGGGCAAAGCCTTCAGGGATATAGAGCATTTGGTGATTGGTGGCACTTAGTTCTACGGCAATCCAGTTTTTAAAGGTGTCAGAATTGGGACGGAGATCCACAATTACATCATAGATTTTGCCTTGGGTGCATCTTACTAATTTGGCTTCTTCGTGGGGCGCAGTTTGATAGTGCATTCCCCGCAATGTTCCTTTCTTAAGGTTGAAAGAAATATTACATTGGACTAAGTTAGGATTTAAGCCCCGATCGCTAAATTCTTGTTGACACCACGATCGCGCAAAGAAACCACGGTGATCAATAATTGGTTCTATTTTGAGCACATAGGCTCCCTTGAGCTTAGTTTCGAGGAACTTCATCCTAAAACCTCAACCTCTGGGATCGGCACAATAAAATGTCCGCCCCACTCACGAATATAACTAAGCTGTTCTTGAATTTCGTCTTTGAGATTCCAAGGCAAAATCAGAACATAATCGGGTTTGGTGACTTTGATTTGATCGGGGGCATGAATAGGGATATGCGTACCAGGGAGAAATAGTCCTTGTTTATGGGGGCTGCGATCGCAGGTATATTCTAAAAAGTCTGTCCGAATGCCGCAGTAATTTAAGAGAGTATTACCCTTAGCAGGAGCACCATAGCCAACTATGGTTTTACCTTGACGCTTAATCTCGATTAAGAAGTTTAATAATTTGTGCTTAGTGGCGATCGCACGATCTCCAAATTCTAAATAGGTTTTTACTTGATCTAAACCTGCATCTTTTTCTTTTGCTTGCAAAGCAATTAAGCGATCGCTAATCGCCAACTCACTGTTGTCCTGATGTTTAGCATAGATTCGTAGAGATCCTCCATGGGTAGGCAACTCTTCCACATCAAATAGAGTTAAGCCGTGAGCAGTAAAGATTTGCGAAACTGTCAGCAAAGAGAGATAGGAGAAGTGCTCATGGTAAATTGTATCAAACTGATTTTGCTGCATCAGTTGCAATACATGGGGAAATTCCATCGTAATTATGCCATCAGGCTTTAAGACAATCTGCATCCCTGCGACAAAATCGTTAATATCTGGAACATGGGCTAAGACATTATTGCCCAATAGCAAATCGGCTTGTTTACCCTGACTAACTAGCTCCTGAGCAGTTGCCACCCCGAAAAACTTAACTACAGTACTAATTCCCTTGGCGATCGCCACTTTCGCCACATTTGCCGCAGGCTCTATTCCTAAAACAGGAATCTGTTGATTTTGGAAATATTGCAGTAAATAACCATCATTACTGGCGATCTCCATAACTTGACTGGATTGATTAAATCCAAACCGTTCAATCATTAAGTTGGCATACTGGTGACAATGCTTAAGCCAGCTATCGGAATAGGAAGAAAAATAAGCATAATCGCTAAATATATGATCAGGAGACTCAAATTCTTCTAGCTGTACTAACAAACAGCGATCGCACACATAAGCATGGAGTGGATAAAACCTTTCGGCTTTATTTAACTGTTCTGACTTCAAATAGGAGTTTGACAAAGGCGACATACCCAAATCAACAAAGGTATGTTTTAGCTCAGTCTTACAAAAGCGGCATTGATGATAGGACATAAATAATCATAAATAAAATCATAAATAATTTTTCGACACAAAAAACTAAGATAGATAGCTAATAATGACATGCAAAAGCGCAAATTTTAATTAAACTTGTTGCCTAGAAATTTTCATAAATTCAATAATTTGATTAGTCGTAAATTCCCTCATATTAGCAGCAGCTTTCCAAGCCTTTGCCCAGTCAACTACCCAACTTAAAGCAGTTGTAACATCTAACTTTGGTTGCCAATTCAAATAGTGCTTAGCCTTCGCGCAGTCGAGTTTAAGATAATGCGCTTCATGGGGTTGATTTTGGATCTCTTGAATCCAATCGGCGCGATCACCCCACAACCTTGCCATTTCCGCCACAATCCAGCCCACTGGCTTCGCATCATAATCATTAGAGCCAAAGTTCCAAGCACCACCATACTTAACCCCATCCTCATACAAGTTTACGGCTAAGCTTAAATAGCCAGATAAAGGCTCTAAAACGTGCTGCCAAGGTCGAATTGCTTGGGGATAACGAATAACTACTTTTTGATCATTATGCCAAGCTTTAACAATGTCTGGAATGAGGCGATCACTTGCCCAGTCACCGCCACCAATTACATTGCCTGCCCTAACTGAGGCAACACCTACACCATGCTGAGTATAGGTGCTTGGGTTAAAAAAAGAATTACGATAGGCTGCTGTGACTAGCTCGGCACACCCTTTACTACTGCTATAGGGATCATAGCCGCCCATTGGCTCTGATTCCCGATATCCCCATAGCCATTCTTGATTTTCATAACACTTATCAGAAGTGACAATGATTACAGCTTTAACATGACCAACCTGTCTGACTGCTTCCAACACATTCACAGTTCCCATGATATTAGTAGCATAGGTTGTCACAGGATTTTTATAGGATTCCCTTACCAAAGATTGGGCAGCCATATGGATCACAATCTCAGGCTGGGCTGCTTGGATCGCTTGAGTCAACTGCTCCAAATTACAAACATCGGCAATAGTCGAAGTTAGGCGATCACCCTTAACTAGCTCAAACAAGTTCGGTTCTGTCGGCACTGACAAACTATAACCAAACACCTTAGCGCCTAGCAATTCCAGCCATAAACACAACCAAGATCCTTTGAAACCCGTATGTCCTGTGACAAAAACTGTTTTATCTTGCCAAAAATTTTCTAATCTTACCATACTTTCCAAGGAGCCTTACTTTCATGCCACAGACTTTCTAGATAGCTTTTATCCCGTAAGGTATCCATAGCCTGCCAAAATCCATAGTGTTGAAAGGCTGCTAATTGATTTTTGTTAGCAATAATCGGCAGCGTATTTGATTCCCAACTAGTTTGATCGCCTTCAATCAAGTCAAAAACATCAGGTTCTAAAACGAAGTAACCGCCATTGATCCAACTGCCATCACCTTGCGGCTTTTCTTGGAAATTTAATACGGCATTATCCACAATATTAATATTGCCATAGCGCCCAGGTGGTTGCACTGCAGTTACTGTTGCCATGCGTTGTTCTCTATGGTGTAGTTTAACTAATGCACTAATATCCAGATTGCTCACCCCATCGCCATAGGTGAAACAGAAAGTTTCTTGACCAACATAGTCGCGAACTCTCTTTAATCTGCCACCTGTTAACGTATCTTCGCCAGTATCTACCAAAGTTACGCGCCAAGGCTCTGCTTTCTTGTGATGCACCTCCATTTGATTTGACTGCATATCAAACGTAACATCAGACATATGTAAAAAGTAATTGGCAAAGTATTCTTTAATTACATAGCCTTTGTAGCCACAGCAAATCACAAAGTCTTGAATTCCATGGAAAGAGTAAGTTTTCATGATGTGCCACAAAATTGGCTTGCCACCAATTTCTACCATTGGCTTAGGCTTTAAGTGCGTTTCTTCGCTTAGCCTCGTACCTAATCCCCCTGCCAAAATTACTGCTTTCATGACACCTTCACTAAGTTCCAATTCAGTTGAGGACGAACTACCCCTGGTACTCGTCCTACGTATCCATGCGATCGCCCTACACCATCAAGAGCATCCTTGATATTAAAAGAGAGAATATTCTGTTCATAAAAATGAATTCTAACTCCTGACTCAAAGGAACTTATAGCTAAACCTACAAAGTATGCACCCTCGTTAAGGAAATTCATAGGTAAAACACATTCAGCTTCATAAATTCCCATAGGCAATATTTCTATTTTCTCTACAGAAGTAATAAAAGCACAGGTTCCATCGGCTGTATAGAAATGAAAGTTAGGCAAAAACTTGTAATTACTATCTTGAAGTATTTGGTACTTAAGAACAATCTTTGCATTTTCATTAATAGAAATTTCAGGCGTGATTTCACCACTACTATTGACGATACAACCTGATAGCATTCTGACATATTCATCACCAACGGGGCGATCTCTTTCTGCATAAGTTACAGACGCTGGCGAGAAATTACCATCACTTGCATAGTAATTCATTACTATGTCAGACACATTCCCTTGGGAAACTATTTTCCCTTTCTCCAAAAGAACTGCTTTTGAGCAGAGAGATGTAATGGTTGGCATACTGTGACTCACAAAAATAACTGTGCGACCTTCGCCACTTACATCTTTCATCTTACCTAGACACTTCTTTTGAAATTGGGCATCGCCAACTGCCAGCACTTCATCTACGATCAGAATCTCTGGTTCTAGGTGTGCAGCTACTGCAAACGCTAGACGTACATACATACCTGATGAATAGCGTTTAACTGGGGTATCTAAGAATTTTTCAACCTCTGCAAAGGTCACAATTTCATCAAATTTTCTTTTGATTTCTATTTGCTCCATCCCCAGCACAGCACCATTTAGGAATACATTTTCTCTTCCCGTTAGTTCAGGATGAAATCCTGTCCCCACTTCTAATAGGCTCGATACCCTGCCCTTTATGGAGATTTTGCCTGATGTGGGCTCGGTGATGCGACTGAGAATTTTTAAAAGAGTAGATTTTCCTGCACCATTACGTCCGATGATGCCAACGCGATCGCCCTGCTTAATCTCAAACGACACATCCTTAAGCGCCCAAAACTCCTCAAAAGCCTCATCCTGCTTCTGAGCGTGACGATTAAAAAAATTACCAAGCCCCTTAACTTTGTCGGAAAGAACATCGCGCAAAGCTGTATAGCGCTCCTGCTTCTGATGCCCAATCATATACTTCTTGCTTAGATTTTCAACACGGATCACCGAATCAGACATAGTTTGTCGCTTGTATTGGCTGTATAGTCTAGTATTTTATGGATGGTAAGAATATTACTTCTAAATGCTTATGTTGAGAATGATATCAGTATTACATCCTAGTTGCCAATTTTCTTTTCTGTTGGCTATAGTCCTTTCATAACTAAGAAATAGCACAACTACTATCAGTGCCTAGGTTGAAGATCATTAGGAGTATCAATTACAAATATTTCGTCATGAATACGGGCTACATACAATCCTTCCTTGAGGATGCGTTCCTTATCCACCAATTTGTTTTCCTAGTTCTTTGATTTGGCGATCAACTTCTTGCCTACTTTGCTTGGGTATGCCATCAATTTCTTGAAACTTGCGCTCGGTTTCCTTTTGTGCCTAGACAAGTTCTCCGATGAGTTGCCAAACTTCTTGGGGGATAGTGGTCATAATCTTGTAACTGATTGTGCCATTCAATCTTAAAGCTCTAAATACCAGCATCTAAATCTACACCAAGCGATCGCAGCTTTTGTGCTAATCTATCAGCCCGTTCACGCTCCTGTTCAGCCCGTTCATGCTCCTGTTCAGCCCGTTCATGCTCTTGCTCAGCCCGTTCATGCTCTTGCTCAGCCCGTTCACGCTCTTGCTCGGCTAACTCTCGACCTGTCAGTAACACCTCTCCCGACAAAGTTGCCCATCGCAACCACACCGCCATTACTCCACGATAGCTCCCAGACCAACGCACCAAAGCGAGCCCCAAAGATTGACTAATCAGCCATCCTTGCTCATTAAACACAATCGGTTGGTAAGTGCCACTATTCAATGAAAATCCAGCAAAGTCTTCCGAATCAAAGGGATCGTACCAAAAAAACTCACTGACTCTCATTTTATTTTGATAAATCTGCTTTTTCTCAGTCTTATCAAAATTTGCGGTGCTTGGAGAAAGCAGCTCAATTACCACATCAGGAGCCTTCTCCTCTTCCCAAACCACCCAAGATTTACGCTCTTTCTTAGAAACTCCAGTGACTGCAAAAAAATCTGGACCTTTAAAATCTTGATTTTTAAGTTGCGCTTGGCTGAAATAAATAAACATATTTCCGCCGACATAACCATCTTCCCGCTTTTCCAACCAAGGATCTAATCCTTCAATTAGCAGATCCATTTGCATTTTATGGCGCTGAGTCTCCATCGTTTCTCCGTCTTCATAGGGAAGTTGATCTTGATTTGGTAAGGTGATTAACTCAAGATCAACCGAAGTCCGAGGAAGGGTTGCTAAATTCATGATTTTATAAGAAATTAAAGTTCCTTAACCTGATCGCTATAACTGTAAATCTCAATGCCTAAGTTATCCGCTACAGGCAGCGCCCGATGATCAACCATTGGGCAGATTACAATTTTCCTTGTTACTGATCGCTGATGAAAATTTTCATAGAAAGTAGCTTTGCGGTCAAACACATACATATCTGACTTGCTCATCGATGACTTGAGTTCACAAAGGATCACAACGCCATTTTTGACGATCACATCAATTTCCACCTGATCGGGTCGCCCAAAAACCACCCCATTATGATCATATTCATTCAGATTCATCACCTCCACCCCAAAGGACTCCTCCAAAATCGCCTTTAAGCCGTTGCGAAAGCTCGCCTCCGAATAGAGTCCCCATCGGGAACCCAAAGCCCCAATAGTACTTTCATAGCGACGGTTTGCTTTCTGAATCTCCGCTAAAGTGGCGTGGTTCTGGGCTTCCATTCTGTCAAGGCGTTGGTTATTTTCCTCCCACTTGCGGCTATCTTCCTCCCACTTGCGGTTATTTTCCTCCCACTTGCGGTTACTCTCGTCCCACTTACGAGCCTGCTCTGCTTGGAAAGCATCAAATTTTTGGTTGTTTTCATCCCACTTACGAGCCTGTTCTGCTTGAAAAGCATAAAATTTGCGGTTACTCTCGTCCCACTTGCGAGCCTGTTCTTCTCTGTCTCGCTGTAGTTCCGCCATAACGCGATCAAACTTCTGGTCAAACTCAGTTTTGGGCGTATAGTATTCCGATACGGTACGCAGCACGAAATCCCGTATTGCTGGTTCTTCAGCGATCGCCCTAGGTAATTCTTTTTGGATTAATGCCCTAATTTCAGCTTCAATCATAAATTACATCTCGCAAAGCTGTATGACGCTTTTGGTCTTATAACCCGAGCATATACTACTAACTTAAGTTTTTCCCTAACCTTAACACAAAGGCATTCCCATCTGAGTTCGCAGATGGGTTTACAGACACATTAAGCAATGGTGTCTAAAGGTAAACGCAAATAGTAAGCTTAGTTGTCATAAAATCGCTGAAGCAGGTTGCTACTGGCTTGTCTCGCATTTTTGCGAGTGAACTCGCCTACTGAAGGATTACCATTTGCATCAATTACGCCAGTTACTCGCTGCCACAACTCTCTAGGTGCTAGGGAAATACTGTATTTTCCATTGTCTGTCTGCTGCACATAGTACCAATTTTTTTGCTGACACTCTTCGCACCAAAAGGCCTCCAGCCATTCGCCCTGCATAGAGACAGTCGTGTGTGTGGTGATTAACATTGAGGCCGCTATTCGGCTGACTCCGCGCTGCTGTAGATGAATAGCTTGATTGGCGAACAATCGATGCTTTTGACTAACGCTGTCCATGTAGCAGTCGTGAATTGGACATTTTATTTCCCTGCGCTTAGAGCGCTTACGATTTTTGTCACACCTTCTCCGCAATTAGACCTCCTTAAGAATGTTCCTAAATATATGGGACAAGAAGGTTACTTGGGGAGGGGCTGAGATCCGTAAGACCGTCAAAGCCCAACTCCTAAACACAAAAAGTTATGACTATTAGATTTTGGATTTATTAAAGCCCGAAAGTGTTTTTAAGGCAACTATTCAGGTTTAGTTTTTTTTGTCAAGTATTTTGTCAAGTATATTTAGGGTTACATTCGGTTTTTACTCAGTATATAGGTCATCTCATCGTAAACATATCAGCAATCTACACTCATCATTACTCGTATAATTGCTTAATCTCTCTCAACTTATCATAGCGGCGTATGTTTTAAAAGCAAGAATAATTCTTAACCTACTCCCTTTCCCTCATTGTTGTAGCGGCTTTTGCTACAACAATGCTCAAAGGTTTCCTTGGTTTGTTTGCTTGGCAATTGTTGGTGCTTGCGGCTCTGACTGCGCGTGGTTATCCCCCTTGACCAGTTTTAGAATAGACTTTCGTAGGCTATTGATCGTTTGTTGATCTTCTTCGGCGGAACTGTAGGTTGAGTCTTGTTCGGGATGTAATGATTCTGAGGAGTTGGCGACTTTGTTGCGGCTATTTAGTATTTCTAGGCGATCGCATAGCTCGTCAATATGTTCAGCAAGCGTGACGGGTACATGGGGCGCAACCGAGTCGAGATTAGGATGATTGGGGAGATCATCGCAGGGGCAGCAGACTGGGGCGCGAGGTCCCATATCTATGCAGGGTACAAGCAGGTTGCATCGGGCGCAAGCAATAATGTCCCACTTATTGCTTAGTAACTCACTAATAGTTTGCTCTGTCCCACTCAAGTGGGCTTGGTGGGCTTGGTGGGTGGCGATTTCGTCCCAAAGCTTGTTAAAGAGGGATGAATACTTTTCTCCCTGCAGTATTTTGTATATGTGAATATCTTCTCCTTGGCTGGATAGGCTGACTGATTTGCCCATCTGCATCCATTGAGCGAGATAATTTTTAACTAAGGTTCGCGTTGCCATAAATTTAGAACCCTTCAAAAACTGCTATGTAGTTGCTGAATAACTATAATGGTTACTTGTGTTGTGACTATTATACAAAAAGCCTAAAGTCTTGGTTTGATCTTTAGTATAGATTGGCAAGTTAATTCTCAATCTGAATAAATTTTGTATTTTTATGCTCTTATTGCCAAAAGACTTCTTTAATAATTGATGATCCCTATTTCGCTGCTTTTAGACTATGACAACTGCTATATCTATAGACAATCTACAGGCTGAGTCACCAAGCACAGAGCCTTCGGTGCGAATTCGTGATCTCAATTTTCACTATGGTGAGGGGGATTTATTTAAGCAGGTCTTATTTAATATTAATCTTGATATTTACCCAGGGCAGATTGTGATTTTAACTGGGCCTTCTGGGTCTGGAAAGACGACGCTATTGACTCTAATCGGTGCTTTACGGACGGTTCAAGATGGCAGCTTGAGGGTACTGGGGCAGGAACTTAGAAATTTAGGCGCTAAGAATTTAGTCCAAGTACGTAAAAATATTGGCTTTATTTTTCAGGCGCACAACCTTTTTTATTCGCTGACGGCAAGGCAAAATGTGATGATGTCTACGGATCTGTATCCCAAGGATATTAGCGATATTGCCCCCTCCAGTCGATCTGCTGACATTTTAACGAAGTTGGGATTGGGGGAAAGGGTTGACTATAAGCCTCATGCTTTGTCTGGTGGACAAAAACAAAGGGTAGCGATCGCCCGTGCGTTGGTCAATCATCCTCGATTAATTCTCGCCGATGAGCCTACGGCGGCGCTAGACAAGAAATCAGGGCGCGACGTTGTGACATTGATGCAGAAAATGGCAAAGGAGGAAAATATTACAATTTTGATGGTGACTCATGATAACCGTATTCTTGATGTTGCCGATCGCATCATCAACCTAGTCGATGGTAATCTCGAATCTGATAATGTCGTGAATACGGATGTGACTAATGATACCCGTACATTTATGTTGTAAAAGCCCGCTAGATTTTGTCAAGGCGTACAACGTACCATTGCCATGTGCCACGATCGCCACAGTTAAGATCGCAGGCAGTTTTAATTAGGCGTTGTACCTGCTCTGGGATAGTTTTGATATTTTGGAGATCTCTAGGCAAATCATCTTGAATATTGATCAGTAAATTATGCAAAATCTGTTCTAATTCGGGCTGAGTGACAAACTGCTGTTGCATATCGGGAGACAGCACCACATAGGTGTCTTCGTAGTACATCATGCTGTTTGGCATATTGTGATCCCAACTAATAAAATTTAAAGGTTAAGAATAGTAAAAGCAGTACTTTATGCCTCCTTTGGTTAAAATTTTAGCATGACGAATGAATTGCCATTAACACAAGCCAAAGAACCAGTTGAGTTAAATTCAGAAAAAATTCTGGATTTGGAAATACCTATTGATCAGCCAAGGGCGCTATTGCCTATGGTGAGCATGACTGATGATGACGCGCAAGTACTGCCTAGTAATAACTCCTTAAAACAAAAAGTGGAGGCAGTGCTTTATCTTAAGGGGCAAACGATGAATTTGGGGGCGATCGCTGAGGTGTTGGGGTGCGAGGTCGCTGAAGCAGAAATCGGGCTAATTGACCTAATCACAGAGTATGCTCATCGTGATAGTGCTTTGGAGATCGTAGAAACCGATGCAGGGTTTGCCTTGCGTTTGCGCTCAGAATTTGATGAATTGGTGAATAAGCTCATTCCCGTAGATTTGGGGCGTGGTGCTTTGCGAACTTTGGCGGCGATCGCTCTTAAGAAAAATATCGTGCAGTCAGAGTTGATCGAGTTGCGCGGTGCAGGCGCTTACCAGCACGTTCAAGAGTTAGTGGAGCAAGGTTTTGTTAAAAAGAAACGTCAAGCAGAGGGGCGATCGTCAGTTTTGCAGCTAACCCCTAAGTTTCATCAATATTTTGAAATCGATGATTTAACTAAGTTGTTTTAGAAATATTCAATCCCAGAGCATTTTGCAGATCCCCCTACTAAGAAAAACCTCAAAAGTATTGCTTAGCAAAGTTTTCAAGGTTTTTCTTGTGGTTAGTTTAATCGGTAATTGTTGTCAATATAGTGCGCTCCATGGGAGGTAACTTTTGTTGATTATCCTTTCATTAAGATCTATAGTCCGACAGCATCAACAATGACGCGATCGCAGGAAAGTCCACCACTGGGTATCAAAACTTCTGCCAGTTTTTGTCCTTCTTGGGGGCGCTTAATTTTCAGGCGAACTTCAGATAGCAATCCATCATCCTTACCACACTTTAGATTCAAGCTATTGGAAGCACCTTCGCCAAAACTGCTGTCAAAAGCTTGTCTTACCTGCTCTAAAGTAACGGTCTGACCAATATTGCTAGCGATTAACTCTCTTACTTGAGAGCCGTTAAACTCCTTTAGCAAATTAATCGCAATGTCATAGTATTGGTCAGCGCTGCGTCCATCACAAGTTCCATGCTTGTACCATTCATGGCGATCTAAATCTGAGATAATGCCGGGCATGACAGCTGTGAGATCTTGATGAGTCTGCTCGTCAGTAATCACTGGAGGCAATTGCTCCCAGTTGTGGTTTTCATCATTTTCTCTATCCACAGAAGCAACGCCACAATAGGAAAGTTTGTCTGGCCACAAACCATGCAGCGTAAAATTAGTTGCATCATAGCCATCAACAGATTGCTTAATACATTCGGCTTTGGTGGGGTGGGTTTGACAAAAAGAGGATTGCCAAGATAGAGACAGCAAATAATTGGCGGCGCAGCCCTTAGTTGGACAGCCTTGCACTTGTCCATTGGCTGTGCCTATTGGTGGCGCTTGTTTGGATGGATCTACGGTGTCAGCGATCGCTGGAGAATTAGCTTCATTCAAAGCAAGTGTGCCACAACTTTTCGTAACCCATTTACTTTTGCCATTAACTTTGATAACAACAAAGTCGCCGTCCTGCTTGTTCAGGCTTGTAGCCTGATAGGTTTTCCCTGATTCAAGTTCTATTGGTTCATTTTGACCTTTGATGCTGGAATAGGCAGTACATTCACCAGCCGTAAAACTTCCCTTAATGTTGTAATCGGCATAGCTCAATTGTTGTCCTAACATTAAAAAAAACAGCAATAATCCAATCAGAAATCTCATATTAGTGATTTTATACTCAAAAACATTAATCAGAATATATCATATTTATTTGATCATGGAAAGTATTTATAAAATAAATAATTGTAAACAAATAATTGCAAAGTAATTTTAATCAGAGTCTGCGAATAATACTGAAGGTTTTACGTGAATTGTGATGCGTAGTCAAGTTTTGGCAATTTTGCAGATGTAAAGTTAATTCTTTAGCCATGACGCAAGTGAATTGCTAGAAGTGATTGATAGTCATACAACTCCCGCTTATTTCGGAAATCCATGCTTGAGTGGGAATGGATGAGGTTGTTTTTTGTCAGAAAATGTTAGAAAAAAGATATGACTTTTTATGTTCCCATAACTTGTTTGTTAATGCCTTAAGTATTGTCATGAAACATCAGATTTTTGATCATTAAAAACAATTTTGTGATTGATATAAAAATATGACAATCTCTGAAAACCCTACTAATAAATGTTTTTGAGGTTTATTTTTAGATCGTGCTATGGCTTAACCGCTTTGAATAAATTGTGCTAATTTAACGTTGCTAGATGAAACAAAAAATGAATTGGTGAGAGAAAATCATGACTATTGAAGACGCACTCAATATTGTTGATTCGGTATTGGCAAATAAAAGCCTTAGTAATATTCAAGAGGCGATTTTTCGGCAAACTTGGGAGGGGAAAACCTATGCAGAAATTGCAGAGGTGGAAGGGTATGATGCAGCTTATATCCGTGATGTGGGCTATAAGTTATGGCAGTTACTATCAGACGCTTTTGGCGATCGCGTCACTAAAAATAATTTGCAAGTTGTACTGCGGCGCTATTGCCAGCGATCGCCACAAGTCTATGCTAACTCTGCGGCGATCGCTTATCAAGCAATCCCATCTAATGCTTTGAATCTGCCCCTTGCAGGGGAAAACTTTAGCCAAGAAATCAGCAATGGTGCATCAAAATTATTGCAGTTGCTATCGAGGGTTTTGACAGAGCCAATTGGCGATCGCTATCTTCAGCAAATCCATGATTCCCATACAGATTCTTCACTCAAATTAACGATTACTGTTAATTTGAGCATGGCTGAATGATTTTGAAAGCTCTGCTTCACAGCAGTTTCAAGGCGCTATACAACTGCTTTACTGGCAATGTCTTTGCGGTAATACATTCCGTCATAGGCGATGAAATCTACGGCGCTGTAGACATTGGTGATTGCTTGGCGAATATTGTCGCCTAGGGCAGTTACGCCCAAAACCCTACCCCCGTTGGTGACAAGGGCATTATTCTTTAGCCTAGTGCCAGATTGAAATACAAACGCACCAATGTCTTCCGCCTTGCCGATGCCTGTAATAAACTGCCCCATGTCAACTTTGTCTGGGTAGCCCCCTGCCGCCATGACTATACAGACTGCGGCTTGATTTTTCCACTTGAGCGGTGGGAAGTTTGCTAACTTTCCTTCAATGCAGGCAAGAATCAGTTCATCAAGATTGGTGTCTAGTAATGGCAAAATTGCCTGTGTCTCAGGATCACCTAGGCGACAGTTAAATTCGACAACCTTCGGTTCCCCTTCGGGAGTAATCATCAATCCTGCATAGAGGCAACCACGATAATCAATACCTCTGGCTCTGAGGGCGGCGATCGCTGGTTCTAGCACCCTTGTCTGCACTTTTGCCATCAACTCACGGGTAGCGATTGGCGCTGGGGCATAGGCTCCCATACCGCCAGTATTAGGTCCAGTGTCACCATCGCCGAGGCGCTTGTGGTCTTGGGCGGGGCAGAGAGGGCGGATCGTTTGTCCATCAGTAAAGGCGAGCACGGATACTTCTTGCCCAGTCATAAATTCTTCAATGACGACGGTTTCGCCTGCGGAGCCGAATTGACCTGCAAAGATACGCTCGAGGGCGGCGATCGCCTCAGCAATATCCATCGCCACCGTCACACCTTTGCCACTGGCAAGACCATCAGCCTTGATCACAATCGGTGCGCCCTGCTGTTGGACATAGGCTTGGGCAGATTCCAAATCATTAAATGTCGCACTGGCGGCAGTGGGGATCTGCGCTTCCGCCATTAATGTTTTCGCCCAAGCTTTACTGGACTCGATCATTGCGCCCTCTTGGGTTGGACCAAAAATCAAGGATTCTGCGGCTTGGAAATAATCGACAATGCCAAGGGCTAGGGGTAATTCAGGTCCAACCATCGTAAACCCTACTCCCTGTACTTGAGCAAAGCGCAACATTCCCTCAAAGTCATCAATGCTAAGGGAGACATTTTGACAGTTGGGCATGGTTGCCGTACCACCATTGCCAGGGATACAAAATACCCGATCAATGTTGGGCGATTGTAAAAGTTTCCAAGCAAGGGCGTGTTCTCTACCGCCACTGCCAACTACAAGGACTTTCAAATTTCACCTTAAATATCATTTCTAAGATGGTTATTATACCTTGAGGAGTAATCCTAAGGGATGACTTCTGCATCAAAGCTAGTTTTTTTCGTAAATTCAAAGGCTCCTGCGATCGAACCCCACACCCGCTCATCGGTGACGACATCATAGCCACGATCTAGGCTGCTGTAAGTGTTTTCCGTAACCTCAAATTCAATAGTTAGGTATGTATCTACGCCTTTGCGGTGGATGCAGCATTTCTTTCCAGGCTCGACTGCACCTTTAAAAGTATGTAAATCAGCGCGATGGACTAGTTGGGTACAGCCATCAAGTTTGACGATCGCCTCAGCATTGATCCCCTGCAACCGATCACGATCGCGGCTTGCCCCAAAGAAGGTTTGAGCATCCTTGAGCCGATAGTTGATCATTTCGATGCGATCGTTTTGATAGATCAAGTGCAGTACGGCAGTGCGGTAAGGATGATGCAATTCAAAATCATAGGCTTGTTCGAGAAATAGCCAAACGCCTTCGGAGGTAATGGGGCTAGGCAGGGGGCGGATGCCGACCCTTATATGGGCAAAAAATGGCGGATTTTCGATCGCTTGCTGCCAATTGCTATGATCTCCCGCTAACCACTGGGCGAGAACATATACATCTTGAGGCTGGGTAGTTGTACTCATCAAAGTATAAAAATAATATTTTAAAGAATATTTTAAAGAATATTTTAAAGAATATTTTCAAGAATATTTTCAAGAATATTTTAAAATGGCTATCCCTTAAAATATTAATGCTCATCAAAAATCTTTGAACAGTTGCGCCCTTGCTGTTTGGCATTGTATAAGGCGCGATCAGCTTGGCTGATTAAAATATCAGGCGATCGCTCAAGGGTCGGCACAAAGCAAGAGATACCTAAACTCACGGAGACAATCTCACTAACTAGCGATCGCTGATGGGGTATCGCTAAGTTCCGAATGGCTTGGTGAATCAAGGCAGCCACGATCGCCGCCCCCTCAAGATTGGTATTCGGCAAAATGACTACAAACTCTTCTCCCCCATAGCGAGCCACCATATCCGCAGGGCGGCGCATGATTAAATCCACTGTTTCCGCAAGCTTTTCTAAACAGCGATCGCCTAGTTGATGACCATAATGATCGTTATAGAGCTTGAAATAATCAACATCAAACAAAAGTAAAGCAAGGGGTTGAGATTCTCGCATCATGCGCCGCCATTCCAATTCGAGGCGCTGGTTAAAGCCCCGCCGATTAGCAATTTTGGTTAAGCCGTCAATGTTGGCGAGTCTAGCTAACTCCTGATTTGCGTTAGTTAGCTCTATTTCTATTTGCCGCAATGCCAATTCTGCTTGTTGCCGTTCTTGAATTTCCTGCTGCAAATCGAGGGTACGTTGCTGCACATCCTGCTCTAACTTGCGATTGTAATCTGCAAGAATTCTTTCTGTTTTTTTGCGGTCGCTAATATCGCGAAAAACCACCACCGCCCCATTCACTTTTCCTTCGATACTAAAAACAGGGGCGGCTTTTGCCTCTAAGGGAATGCGCTCATCTCCGTGCACAATTTCTAAGTTGTCTAAATAGCAAGTTTTACCAGCAATGGCTTGGCTAGAAGGCAATTGATCCACGGGGTAAAGTTGATCAGTATTTGCGATGTAGATTTGAAAAGTACTATGCAGGTTATCTGCTGTTTGTACCGCTATGATCTTGGTTTTTAACAAACTTTGTCCCACATCGTTAAGATAGGTGAGCGCACCGTCAGCACTATGGATTGCTACCCCAATGGGCATGGCTTCTAGTAGGTTGGAAACGTATAACTTTTGATCAACTAGAGACTCAAAAGAACTCTGTAAATGCTCAGTCATCTCCACAAAGCAATTGTTTAATTCTTGTATTTCTTGAATTCGGGTTTGCGATTTAGGCTTGACAAAGTAGATATTGGATATCTGTTTGGTGACTGCATTTAACTGCAAAATCGGCTGAATGATCCAATCAGAAGTAATGCTCCCAATGACGATCGCCAGAATCGCTGCGATGCCACATAGCAAAATTATCGTATTAGTATTATTGCTCAGATCTGATGTGAATGCAGCTTCGTCAATGGCAATAATGGTTAAAAGGTCTAGTTTTTGGAGAATATCTAGATTGTTTTGAGATATCGCTTGTGATGCGGGGTTGGAGCCTTTGAGTCCCTTAGCCAATGACATCATGCTATCTTGGGGAGGTTGCAAAGGAAAAACCTTGACAAAGTATTTACTTCCCGCATCTTCAAATCTAAAAAAGTAATTTTGATTAATTTGCTCAAGACTGTTGAAGCGATCGCTTAGGTGCTTGGCAATCTGACGGGTGCGGCGATCGCGACTATTGGTGGCAAGTATGTGCTGTGAAGTGGACGCAATCTCTGCAACAGGATTTGACGTTGATGGAGGGGCGCTCTCCGCTTCGGCACTAGAAGATGCAATTAATCGTCCTCGGCGATTGACAGCAAAAGCATGACCATTGATATGACCATTGATATTGGGCGGAAAGAACTTTAATCGCCTTGCTAATAGTTGCTGAACAATTACTAAGTCTTCTGGACTAATTAAACCCTGTTGGATTAAATCCTTAGCCTCTGGGGAAATCAGGATGGGATCACACCAATAAACATACATATCATGATTGAATCGATCGCTTTTTTCGGCGAGCAGGGCTTTGGCAATACTTTCAACAGACATTTGCACCCCAGCATTGGAGAAGTAGCCAACTATGCCCACCATTGAGATTACCTGTAAAACCAATGGCACAATCAAGATCGACCTCAATGGCACTCTAGCGGGTAATCGCGCCCGTATTTTTTGCCAAGGAGAAAAAGTCATTGCAATCTATCCATACCTAATGAGTCTGTAATGCTGAGGAGATCGCCACCAATGAATTGGAGAAAATAATCTGATTAGGGGTTTGAGTATGAACCGCCACAACTTTGCCAGCAACCCCAGTGGGATTGGCGGCTAGATCTGCCCATACAGTGGCAGGTTGATCACCGATCGCTACTGTGCCAACGGTGAAATAATTTCTGGCGATCACATCTAGATGGGCGATCGCGGGGGTAACTTCAGGCAATTGCGACTTGGTATTAGCCGTCAATAGCCAATCAAAATGCTGCCATATATTTGCGCCCAGATATGAACTGGGAGAGATACGCAAGTTATATTTCCCCTGTAAACAGGATATATCTGCGCCCATTTTAGAACTGTCAAATTGATTGCATAGTGACTCAAAAAAAGTATTAGCAACTAGGTGATCGCGCTCTAGACCTAAACCCACAAGTAAATTTACTGGGCTGCTGTCCATATCATTAGGCTCAAGGGTGCGCTCAAAGTTGAGATAGGCGATCGCGATTTCATTTGATTTATTATTATTTTTTGGTGATTGATTAATTTGCTCTAGGCGATCGCGGTAACTATCTAAACCACTAATCGCTAAACTCGGCGATCGCAGATTATCGATGGCATCATGGAGTACTGCCACATCTTGGGCAAAGACAACGAACTTACCCAAGCTTGCGCCAACAATGGTGGGGCGATCGCGATGATCTTCGGGGGGTAAAACCTTGGCAATTACCACGCCCTGATATTGCTCAAAGCGCAAATCTGAACCAGTGAGCGCCAATCTCCGCCACAATTTTTCTAAACCCTGTTGAGCTAGCTGTGGGCTTTTGGCAGTCATTGCCAATAGATAGGCATCTTTAATTAAATCAACCTTGGCGATCGTGATTTCTTGATCCAGCCAAGGTTGAATATCCTTTTCATAATCCAATAGCCAATTTTGCCGCAATTGCTGTTTAAAAAAATCTAATTGATGGCGCAATTTGCCGCGATCGCTAGGATTGGTGGCAAGTTGGCTAAAGGTTTGCAAGCGCTCTGGCTTGACCAACAGTGATATAAAAAATGGCGATCGCTTGGATATAAACTGCACTGTCTCTGGGTTTCGCGCCATATTTTGGCGCGTGCCTCGGATTAGCTCACGGGGATCTGCCCCCACAATTTGCGCCACTGTCGTCATACTCAATAGCAACAACAACGCCGACACTAAGGCGATCGCCACCAAAACGGGTTCAATCTTTTTTAAAGGATTTGCCTTAGCCTGCTGATTTTGAATGTTCATAAATTACAGCCTATTGAGGTTTGAAGTATAGCTGTCGCCGCCCACTAATAGCGAATGCGCGGATCAATCCAAGCATTGACAATATCCACCAGAATACTCACGATTGTCACGATCACTGCAAAAAATATCACAATTCCCTGCACCACAGGATAGTCTCGCCCCACGATCGCCTCAAACAGGCGATTGGCAAGCCCAGGCCAAGAAAAAGTCACCTCCGTTAACACCGCACCGCCCAGCATCGAAGCTAGGGTTAACCCCAAAATTGTAATTACAGGGATCATCGCATTCTTCAGCGCATGGTTAAATAGAATCGCCATCGGCTTGATCCCCCGCGCCCTTGCCGCCTCCACATAGTCTGATTGCAGGGTTTGCTGCAAATTGACCCGCACAATCCGCTCAAAAATACCGCTAATCACAATTCCTAAACTGAGTGCAGGCAAGGTCAAATATTGGAGACTAGTCAAGAATCCCTCCCAGTCGCCCTTGAGCAATGCGTCTAATGTATATAAACCAATTATATTTTCAGGTGGATCGAGACTAGGCGGAAATCTTGTGCCAATGGGCAGCCAGCCCAACTGCACCGCAAAGATTAATTGCAGGATCATCCCCACCCAAAACAAAGGCAGCGAATAGGTCACGATCCCAAACAACCGACCGCCCACATCCCATTTTGTATTGGGACGCAGCGCCGCAAAAATCCCCACGCTCAAGCCAATTACAAGGGCAATCAATAGAGCATAGATCGCTAATTCGGCTGTGGCGGGAAAGAAATTTTTGATAATCTGCCAGACGGGTTTATCCCCTGAACTGATGGATTTACCAAGGCTAAATTCAAATTTAAATTTTTCGGTGTTGAAATGACAAAGGTCATAGAGATAGCGCTGATATTGCGATAGCCAAGATCCTGCTAAACCCACCCTTTGGCGCAATTCCTCTTTAACGATTTCTGGGGCGCGAGGGCCTAAAATTGCATCAATGGGATCGCCTGGGGTCGCCCGCATGAGGATAAATACAAGGGTAGCGATCGCCCAGATCATGATCGGCGCAAGCATCAGCCGCGCTGAGATGTAATAAAGAAGGGCTTTGAGACGACTAGACATAGGCTCAGGCAGGGTTATAGGGTATCGGTAAATTTTGCTTAAACCCTTCTCAATATACAGCGCCCTGCGATCGGATTGTAGGGGCAGTTCATGAACTGCCCCTACAATCCTTGATCGCGTTTACTAAAATACAGGCTCTAGCCTAATTAACTGCCCATTCTGCTCATCGGTAAGGATATAAATCAAACCATCCCCTCCTTGGCGCACATCCCTTACCCTCTGCCCAATGGCGATCGCTTCTTGGACTTTAGCTTGGTTGTTTGCATACTTGATTCTCTGCACATCCCGTGACACCAGACCACCTGCAAAGATTTGTCCCTGCCAATCAGGAAAGCGATCGCCGCTATATATCACCAAACCAGAGGGGGCGATCGCAGGAGTCCAAACGATTTTGGGATCGGACATATCGGGACGCGACCTTTCTTTAGAAATCTCACCACCTGCATATTCTTCGCTATGGGTGACAAGGGGCCAACCATAGTTTTTGCCCACCTCCACCAGATTTAGCTCATCACCGCCACGAGCGCCATGCTCCGTTGACCAGATTTTTCCAGACAGGCGATCGGCAAATAGTCCTTGAATGTTGCGATGTCCATAGCTCCAGACCGCAGGATCGGCTCCAGTTTGCTTAACAAATGGGTTATCTATGGGGATCGAGCCATCATCATTGATCCGTAGAATCTTGCCTAATCTGCTATCTAGCTTTTGGGCTTGATTGCGAATTAATTCCCCTGCTAGTTGTAGTGGTGGATTGCCGCCATCGCCGATCGCTAACAACATAGTGCGATCGCTCAACCATGTCATGCGCGAGCCGAAGTGCTGATTGCCAGACTTTTCAGGGGTGACGCTAAAAATAACCTGCACTTCGCTGAAAGCCTGACCATCAAACTTAGCCCTCAGCAAGTTAGTACGATTTGCCTGAGAGTCTCCCGATGAATAGGTCAGATATACCCAACGATTTTGGCTAAATTGTGGGTGTAAGGATATATCCATTAAGCCGCCCTGTCCAGAGGCAAATAGATTGGGAAGTTCTAATGCCACTGGCTGCACCTTGCCATTTTGCCAAAGTTTAACCCGTCCCGCTCTCTCGGTAATCAGCATCGAGCCATCAGGTAGCTCCGCCATCCCCCAAGGTCTTTCTAGATTTTCGATAACGGTAACTTTTTGATAGCCTTTAGGTGCTTTTGTTGGTGATTTTGCTGGTGATTTGTCTGGTGATTTCGGCTCTTGGGCAGTGGGTGAGGCGATCGCCGTTACTTGATTGGCATTGTTGCTACTACCCCGATCTAGATTGGGGACAGCATCATTAGAACAACTACTAGCAAATATCGCGATCGCGACCAGTAATGAGTGCTTTAGCATGGCATAAGTTTTCTAAAATTTTGTTGCCTTTATTTAGTAAAACTGGCTAGTTCGCGATTAGTCTACAACCAATGAGGGGTTATTTGCAGCGCTGTAATCATTAGCAAGGACTGCTATATAATCACTCTGTTAAGCATGGTCAAGAAAAGTTAACCATTGCACCTAAAGACGAAATTTTATGGCTAAGTATATCTTTGTGACTGGCGGTGTTGTCTCTAGTATTGGCAAGGGTATCGTTGCCGCTAGTTTGGGGCGCTTACTCAAATCACGGGACTATTCGATCGCAATCCTCAAACTTGATCCCTACATCAACGTTGATCCTGGCACAATGAGTCCATTTCAGCATGGTGAAGTTTTTGTCACTGAAGATGGTGCAGAGACCGATCTCGACCTTGGGCATTACGAACGCTTTACCGACACTTCTATGTCTAAGCTGAGTAATGTCACCACGGGCGCGATTTATCAAGCGGTGATCAATAAGGAACGCCGAGGTGACTATCATGGTGGCACGGTGCAGGTAATACCCCATATCACTAGCGAAATAAAAGATCGCATTCATCGGGTTGCTAACAATGGCAATCCTGATATGGTGATTGTGGAAATCGGCGGCACGGTTGGGGATATTGAGTCTTTGCCCTTTATCGAAGCAATTCGTCAATTTCGTAAGGATGTGGGTCGGGAAAATGTGGTCTATATGCACGTTACGCTCATGCCTTGGATACCTTCGGCGGGGGAGATGAAGACTAAACCCACGCAACACTCGGTGAAGGAATTGCAATCAGTGGGAATTCAGCCCGATATTTTAGTCTGCCGCAGCGATCGCCAATTACCGCAAAATATTAAGGATAAAATCTCTGAGTTCTGTAACATTCAGCCCGAATGTGTGATGACAGGACAGGATGTGAAAAGTATTTACGAAGTTCCCTTAGCCATGGAACGGGAAGGACTAGCGGAACAGGTTTTGCGCCTATTGGGAATGCCCCAACGTCAGCCTGATTTGCGGAGTTGGCAGACCCTTGTCGAACGCCTCTATCGTTCTGAGCATACGGTTGAAGTGGCGATCGTGGGTAAGTATGTGCGCCTTTCCGATGCCTATCTATCGGTAATCGAAGCCCTCAAACATGGGGCGATCGCTTTGAACAGTAATATCAATTTGCATTGGGTCAATTCGGAAGATATTGAGGTCTATGGTGCAGAAAAGTTTCTCGGTGATATTGATGCGATCGTTGTTCCAGGGGGCTTTGGACATCGTGGGGTCAATGGCAAGGTTGCCGCCGTCAGCTATGCCCGCGATCGCCAGATTCCCTTTTTAGGACTCTGCTTGGGAATGCAATGTGCTGTCATAGATTGGGCGCGAAATGTGGTCAATCTTAGCGATGCTAATAGTGCTGAGTTTGCGCCAGAGTCAAAAAATCCTGTGATTCACCTATTACCAGAGCAGCAGGATGTCGTCAATTTGGGCGGCACGATGCGCTTGGGGCTATATGCTTGCCGCCTTGTGCCGCATACTTTAGCCCATCAGCTTTATAACGAGGCGATCATCTATGAGCGTCACCGCCATCGCTATGAATTTAATAATGCCTATCGATCGCTCTTTTTAGAATCTGGTTATGTAATTAGTGGCACTTCTCCCGATGGTCGCTTAGTGGAAACAGTGGAACTGCCTAGCCATCCCTATTTCATTGCCACCCAATTCCATCCCGAATTCCAATCGCGCCCTAGTCGTCCGCATCCTTTATTTCAAGGTTTGATCAAAGCCGCTTTAGACCGTAAACAGCAGCAGGAGTCACATCCCGAAGAAGCGCAGGAGTTAGCCTTGGCAACAACGCTTTATGTTGAATGAAACCCCAGAAGGATTTTTGAAAGCGCCGCCCTCAAGAACCTTTCTGTACTACTAAAAGCCTCAATAGGCTGTAATGTAATCTCTGTATAGTCTCCATACATATATGAAGTACAGTATGAATTACAGAGGATTTTTTGAAAGCATCATCCCGCGCTCCTTTCAGAAAATCCTCTGGGTTTTCAGTCAGCGCAAAGCGCTGTAATATAGCTACACCTTTGACAGAAAATTAAAATATGGATTTTAAAAGTGTTATTCGTGATATTCCTGATTTTCCGCAAGCAGGTATCATTTTCCGCGACATTACGCCATTATTAGCGCATTCCCAAGGACTATCATCGATTATCAAAGCCTTTCAAGCCAAGTTTGCCGAAATATCCATAGACAATATTGATTATATTATCGGCATTGAATCGCGGGGGTTTATCCTTGGTGCGCCTTTAGCAATGGCCCTCGGTTGCGGCTTTGTACCAGTGCGTAAGCCGAAGAAACTACCATCGGCAGTTTTTCGGGTGGAATATGCTTTGGAATATGGCACGGACACTTTAGAGATCCATCAAGATGCGATCGCTGCTGGTAAGCGCGTCATTATCATTGATGATGTGATTGCAACGGGAGGAACTGCGGCGGCTACAGCCAAGCTAGTTGAGCAGACTGGCGCAGAGCTAGTGGCTTATGGCTTTCTCATCGAGTTAGATTTTCTCAATGGCAGAAAATCACTGCCCAATGTGCCGATTATTTCCCTAGCGAGTTATTAAGTAGCTTGGGGCATAAAGCGATTCTGACTCAGATTTGACTCATCAGAGAGCGAAAAAAGTTGTTCCCCAAGTTTGCCAGTTTTCTTTATTGAAGGGAGATCGCCATTTTGTGATCAGCGATCGCTCTAACTTTTGGCGCTGTGAGCTTTTTGACGGGGCATCCCACCAAAAGCTCATCACGATCTGCGTGGGAATGCTATGGGTATGGTGCAACTCTCGGTAATTTGTCACATAGCGCTTGCAATCATGGACACCCTGCCAACGCTTGCTAGAGCGACAGGTTTCGCCGATGTATAACAAAATTGGCGATCGCGTTGTTTTGGGGATTGATGCTAGGCGATCGATTACAAAATAAATACAGGCATCACCACTATCCATAGCAGGTAAGCGATAGAATTCGGCAGGATGGAATGATAGCGCAAAGGGATTAATGGCATCGGGATCGCAATAGTTGACAGGTAGTTCAAAGAGGCTGGTTTGGGTGGTTGGGCTGGCGCTAAGGGCGGAATGTTGATAATTGGCGATCGCTTCTTTCCAAATTTGCAAAGAGGCTGCGCTCATGCCATAGCCAACGCCACTATCTCGCAAGCTGCCTTTAAAACTGCGATATTCGTAACCTGCAAACAGCGATTCTTGTTGATAGGTTTCGGGAATGGATCTAGGGTCATTAGCCCCAACCCTATAGGGATCGGCGGATTCGCTCATGCCTGATTCCGTAACTGCTCGACTTGATCCATGAGCCAACTCGCGGCTCTCACATTGGTGGTTTGATGTAGCTTTTGTAAAGCTTGCCTGAGTATGGTTACGGGCAACCCCTTCAGCACAGATGATGCAGTTGTCTCTACATAAATGCCATCATCCTGTAATTGAAAGATCAAAACTTGGCTGCCCTTTGCATCAATTACCCAATATTCGGGAATTCCTAAAGCTGCATATAGCCGTTTCTTTTGATCGAGATCGATCGCTAGGGTGGTGTCAGAAATTTCGCCCACTAGGTCTGGCACGCGCCATTGATGCAGGTCGATTCGTCTTGGCTCGCCTTCTTGCCAAACGGGGATGCGATCGCCCACATACAAAACTAAATCAGGAGCCGCCGCTTGTTGTGGTGCTTTTTCCATCAGGCAGCGTCCAAAGGTTTCCGCTATGATCTCTGGATTGCGGCTAAACCAAAATACCAACAAAAAAATAAATAAATCACTAACTTTCGCGTGTGTTAATCCCTCTTGACCCATTTCAATGAATAAATAACTAATATTAAAGAAGCAACGGTTTATTTCTGAATTATTGGCATCACGAAAGCGTAAATAATCCTGCCAATTCGCCTGTTGCCAATTAATAACTTCTGGGCTAACTTCAGAAATCATGTTGGCATTACTAGGTCTGGGAATTGTAATACTTGTGGCGATCGCCATATTAGTTAGTCCTGTAATCCTAAGCAGTAATATATTATATAACAACCCCCAGAAAACTTTGACAGGCATTGCTTCGCAATGCTTTCAAAAATTTCTTGGATTTGGGTTACAGCCCTCTAGGTTGTAACATTCATTTCTAAACTTTTATTCAGGCATAAGTGCGTGCAAGCATTAGACCCTCAAGAGCTATATCCCTTTGAACTTGACCCATTTCAAATACAGGCGATCGCTGCCTTGCAAGCAGGAAGATCCGTCGTAGTTTGTGCGCCCACAGGCTCAGGCAAGACCCTCATTGGTGAATATGCCATCCATGCCGCCCTCGCAGGCGATCGGCGCGTATTTTACACAACGCCGCTTAAGGCACTTTCCAATCAAAAATTGCGCGACTTTCGCCAACAGTTTGGTGATGATAAGGTCGGCTTACTGACGGGCGATATGTCGGTAAACCGCGATGCGCCGATCTTGGTGATGACCACGGAAATATTTCGGAATATGCTCTATGGTACGCCCATCGGTGAAGTGGGGACATCCCTGCTTGATGTGGAAGTGGTGGTGCTAGATGAATGCCACTACATGAACGATCGCCAGCGCGGGACAGTTTGGGAAGAGTCGATCGTCTACTGCCCAACAGAAGTGCAGCTAGTGGCACTCTCAGCAACGGTGGCAAATAGCCAACAGCTAACGGATTGGCTAAATAAAGTGCATGGAAAAACGGAACTAATTTACTCTGATTTTCGCCCCGTGCCGTTACAACATTCCTTCTGTAATACCAAAGGCTTTTTCCCATTACTCGATAGTTCTAATCAAAAAATCAATCCGCGCCTAAAGCCACTCACCAATAAGCCTCCCACTAAAGAAGAACGCCATAAAATCGTTCCCACCATTACCACAGTTTTATCCCATCTCCGCCAGAGGGATATGTTACCTGCCATCTATTTCATTTTTAGCCGCCGAGGTTGCGAAAAGGCAATTACCGAACTTGGCAGTATATCCCTAGTGAATGCGGAAGAATATTTACGTCTGAAACCGCAAATTGATAATTTTGTTGCCGCTAATCCAGAGATTGGTAAATCCGTGCATATTGACGCACTTTATCGCGGTGTAGCGGCACACCATGCGGGGATTTTACCTGCTTGGAAAGGCTTTGTGGAGGAAATGTTTCAGCAAGGATTGGTGAAAGTGGTTTTTGCCACCGAAACCCTTGCCGCAGGGATTAATATGCCCGCAAGAACTACGGTAATTTCTAGTATATCCAAGCGCACCGATCGCGGACATCGGCTATTAAATGCCTCCGAATTTCTGCAAATGGCAGGCAGAGCAGGACGGCGCGGCATGGATGAGGTGGGCTATGTGGTGACGGTGCAGACTCCCTTTGAAGGTGCGCGAGAAGCGGCAACCCTTGCCACCTCTGGCGCTGACCCCCTCGTTAGTCAATTTGCGCCTAGCTATGGCATGGTGATGAATCTCTTGCAAACCCATTCCCTCGATCAAGCCAGAGACTTAGTGGAGCGCAGTTTTGGGCAGTATTTAGCGGATCTCAATCTCGCACCCCAAATTCAAAATCTCGAAGCAATTACAGCGCAAATTGCCAAATTAGAACATGATCTAGCGAATATTGACCTAACTCAGTTAGAAGCCTATGACAAGTTGCGCGATCGCCTACGGGAAGAAAAACGCATTCTCAAAATGCTGGCACAACAGGCGGAAGAAATGCGGCTCCATGATCTAGCTTCCTACGCCCCCTATTTGCTATCGGGTTCGCCCCTCACCATTCGCACCAGTAAAGGGCTGATCGTGCATACAGTACTGGCGGCAAAGGTGCAAGGCTCAGGGCAGTTTCCTTGGTTTGTCTGTCTTGGTCAAGACAATCGCTGGTACGTGGTGGGTTACAAAGATATCGTGCAGGTTGGCACAGACTTATTGCTAGATGGAGATATCGAATATCCTGCGAAGTTATCATTGCGCTTAGGACAGTCTCTCAATGGCGATGAAACTAGCCTAGCGATCGCCCAACAAATCCAGCCCTTAGCAGCGCCCGATCTCGCGCCAGAGGTGATCACGCAGCAAGCTAGGGTGGTGGCGCTAGAGTCGGAAATGAATAAACATCCTGTTGCCAAAATGCCCGATCGCGGCGCAATTTTTAAGAAGGTCAACCGCCTCGAACAACTTCAGCGCCAAATTGAGTTTCAACAGGAAATGGTCAATGAGCGCCGCCAAAGACATTGGCAAGAATTTATGAGCTTGGTGAATATTCTCCAAGACTATGGATGCCTAGAAGGTACGCAACCCACCGAAACAGGTCAAGTGGTGGCGGCGCTGCGGGGTGAGAATGAATTATGGTTGGCGATCGCCCTTCTCTCTGGCGAAATGGATAGGCTTTCTTCCCATCATCTCGCCACTGTCTGTGCGGCGATCGTCAGTGAAAACAGTCGCCCTGACAACTGGATCAAATTTGGCTTATCGCCAACCGTAGAAGATGCCCTCGATGGTTTGGGCGATCGCCGCCGTGAGTTGTTTAGAGTACAGCGCGATCGTAAGGTGGATATTCCTGCATGGCTAGACTATGAGCTAACGGGATTAGTGGAGCAATGGGCATTGGGAATGGAATGGACAGAACTTTGCCAAAACACCAATCTCGATGAGGGAGACATTGTGCGATTAATGCGCCGCACCATTGACCTGCTCTACCAAATTCCCCATGTGCCACATTTACCACCACAGTTATATCAAGCGGCAAAACAGGCAGCCCAAATGATTGATCGCTTCCCTGTCAATGAGGTTATTTAAGGTAAATAAATTTAACTGACTAATTTCTAAAAGTAGCGTTATAGATTTTCTTAATCAATAATTCTGAAATGTGATAGGAAATAATATTCCTCGCAAACATCTCAGTATCTTGCACCAGCCAGCGTTCGCCTCTCTAAAAAATCAACCAAACAGCGATCGTCCCTCTAAAAAGTAAATCCATTTGTATCTCACAAGGTTCGAGATATTGGTTCTAAGTTCAAAGCAAAAATGTCTGAGCAAGCAAATTCTCCAACACCTTTTAGGGAGGGTTTCACTTTTGAGTACCTTGACGCAATATGGCATTTAATCAATGGTCATGTTTATACCTATTCAGATGTCCTAGTTTTTGTTGAGCAAAGTAGAAAAACAATTCAACTTGTTCGGGATAAGGTTGAAGGTATTCACTCTGAATCATGTAAAGTTTCTGAAGAATTTTTTGAACATACAGTAGCCTGTGGAACAGGTATATTAATTCTAGATAAGCAAAGCTGACCATTCTTATCTAAGTCCAATAGGGTATTATTTAAGCCTCGTGTTTAACTAGGTATATTTTTATATTTTCTAAAGTTGATAATCTCAAAATATTTTCTTTGCTTTATCTATAGCTGTTTGCAGTCCAGCAATGTGTACCCAGCCAACAAATCCAGCATATTGGCATCTTCTATCTGCATTGACGACAAATACATGATAGACTCCAAACCCATTGATCCAAGTGCGGATAGTAGTCCCATCGGTAAAGGAATGGACGATATTGGAATACTTCGCTCATGTGGGTAAATAGGTGAAATGGTAAAATAGGAAAAAAGTTTTGACGCAACAACAGACATAAACATGATCAAGTTTCCCCTAACTGAACTGTTAGACGATCAAGC
>NZ_JACJPY010000021.1 GCF_014696345.1 Pseudanabaena cinerea FACHB-1277 | reverse complement strand
ATCTTTCCTAGTCGAGCCAAATTTGTCGGGCTTATGCTGGCGGTGTTTCAACCTGTAACTCACTTGCTATTCTAATATAAAGCCGTGCTGGAAGCACGGGGTTTTAAACCCATTTTTCTGATAAGGTAGTTTAGGCGATCGGCAGAAATATAAATTATTACTTTAATACCATGAATGTTAGCGTCCCTATCCCCCAAGAACTTGAGACTTATATCCAATTACAGATTCAGTCTGGAGGTTACAACACAGTCGCAGACTATTTCTTAGCACTGTTAAATCAAGATCGGCAAAAAAAAGAAGCTCAAGCAAAATTAGCGAACTTATTGCAAGAGGGCTTAAACTCGGACCCCAAAATAGTCACACCAGATTATTGGCAAAATTTACGCCTGTCGTTTCTAGGCTCAGATTAAAGTCTCTATTATTTGGTGATTTTTACAATGAATTCTTTCTGAACAGTATTTTCACCATTCAAAGTTAAAGTGAAATAATTTTTGGGTACTTTTTCTCTTTTTGTGATTTCCTGCCCATCAAGCAAAATTTGCAAACTATCACTAGTCGGCTTTATCCAAAGCTCCTTTCCTTCCCTTTTCAGATAACCTATTGATTCACCAGCAGCACAATCAAAAGAATCTATTCCTAAATCATATCGATCTTTCATTTTTTCAATCTCACCATCATTAATAGAGATCTTCCAATCCTTGCGACTGGCATAAATATGTAAACCACTCAGAATCAATCCTATTAACACAGCAATGCTACCAACTCCAAAGATTAATGCTGGTAGCCATAACTGATTCACCAAATAAGGTGTAACCAAACAATTACTTTGTCCGTTAGGCGCATAGGTACAGACCTCTTGAACTGTAGGCGCAATATCAACTACGGTTAGTTTGTAATTATCTTTAATTTGATGAGATCGTTCTGGCTTATTTAAAAGATCTAAACCTTGCAACCAAGCGCTTCTATCCTTGCTTTGTTCAGAATTAGCATCACGAAAAGGACTGTTAGGCGGCGTTTCAATCCAATCTTGTTCTGTAGCAGGAGACTTGCTAAACAATGGTGCATCTGTCATCCAGATTACTGATTGACGATAAATTGGTTGCTTTGCAATCAGTCGCTCTTGATTGAGTTCAGCCAATCGCCGATAAATTTTCCCCTCAGCGTTTTGAATATCCGTGTTGCGTAATTTAGGATCTGCTTCAAAGCTCAAATTACTCAGCAGTTTAGTTTTGTCCTCATTAGAACGAATAACTATTGGCTGTTTAGACAACTCTGTATTATCTATATCCGTTGCAAAATCCACAATATAAATGCGATCGCCAACCTGTAAAGCATCCCGAATAAGCTGTGTGATCCTTGTGCGTCCCTCCTCCTCAATCCTCACACTCTGAGTGCGATCGATTGCTATAAATATTTCCCGCCCTTGATTTGGAACGAATTTAGATACAATCTCTAAACCAAAACTCTGTTCTGGGGATAATTTTTCTTTTGATGGATAAACTATGTTGGATGTCATACAGAGATAAATTAAGGATAAGTCAAGAAAAAATAGCACATCTATCCGTATGCATCATAATCTAAATTACGATGATCACTGAGTCGCACCAAAACTTTAGCGCTAGTTCAAAATTAAACTTGATATATGGCTGATAGTAAAGCTATGCTAGTTTAACTTGGTTAGCATTGATTGCTTAAATCCCTTGTATCATCATATTTTTCTCGCGTTAGTTGATAAGTAATGGACACCAGATATACCCCCCAGCAGATCGAACCCAAATGGCAACAAGTTTGGGCAGAGAAACAACTTGACAAAGTAAGCAACGATGCAGTTAGTGCAGACAAAAAGAAATTCTATGCGCTGTCAATGTTTCCCTACCCATCGGGCGATCTGCATATGGGTCATGTCCGTAACTACACGATTACCGATGTGATAGCCCGTTATAAAAGAATGCAGGGCTATCAAGTGTTGCACCCAATGGGCTGGGATGCCTTCGGATTGCCTGCGGAAAATGCGGCGATTGATCGCAATACCCATCCCGCGAAATGGACTTACGCAAATATCGACAATATGCGATCGCAACTTAAACAAGTGGGCTTGTCCTACGATTGGGATCGTGAACTGGCCACCTGTTCACCCGAATATTACAAATGGACGCAATGGATCTTTTTGCAATTTTTAGAAGCGGGTTTGGCCTATCAAAAAGAAGCCAAGGTGAACTGGGACCCCATCGATCAGACCGTAATTGCCAATGAGCAAGTAGATAGTGAAGGGCGCTCTTGGCGCTCGGGCGCGATCGTGGAGAAACGCAAATTGCGCCAATGGTTCTTGAAAATTACCGACTATGCCGAACAACTGTTGCAAGATTTGGACAAGCTAGATGAATGGCCATCTAGCGTCAAAATTATGCAAGCCAATTGGATTGGCAAATCGACAGGTGCAGAGCTAAGTTTTGCGATCGTGGGCAGTGAAGAAAAAATCACAGTTTTCACGACCCGTCCTGATACGGTTTACGGTGTGAGCTATGTCGTGCTTGCCCCAGAGCATCCCCTAGTCGAGACTTTGACTAGCACCGATCAAAAAGAAGCCGTTGAAACATTTATTCAAGAAGTCAAAAATCTTAGCGAAATTGATCGCACCTCTGACGATCGCCCTAAGCGTGGTGTAGCGATCGGCGCAAGTGTAGTTAATCCTTTTACTGGCAAAGAGGTTCCCATTTGGATTGCCGATTATGTTCTCTTTGAATATGGCACAGGTGCTGTTATGGGCGTTCCTGCCCATGATGTCCGTGATTTCGCCTTTGCCAAGCAGTATAATCTTCCCATTCAAACCGTAATTATTCCAAACTCCCCTCTCCCTATGGGAGAGGGGCAGGAGGTGAGAGAATCTGCCTATACCGAAGCAGGAATCATGGTCAATTCGGGAGAGTTTAACGGATTGGATTCCGTAACTGCGAAAACCAAAATTATTGAACTTGCGGAAAAGAATCAATGGGGAACTGCCAAAATTACCTATCGCTTGCGTGATTGGCTGATTTCGCGCCAAAGATATTGGGGCTGTCCAATTCCTGTCATCCATTGCCCTGAATGTGGCATCGTTCCCGTTCCCCATGCTGATTTACCCGTAATTTTGCCTGAAGATGTGGAACTCACAGGGCGCGGAGCCTCGCCTCTCGCTCAAAAGGAAGATTGGATCAATGTTCCCTGTCCCTGTTGCGGCACGCCAGCCAAGCGCGAAACCGATACGATGGATACCTTTATTGATTCTTCTTGGTATTTTTTGCGTTTCAGTGATGCCCAAAATGATCAGGAGATTTGCGATCGCAATGCGGTAAATAATTGGCTACCCGTCGATCAATATGTGGGCGGTGTTGAACACGCAATTTTGCATTTGCTCTATTCCCGTTTTATGACTAAAGTTTTGCGCGATCGCGGATTACTCACTTTTGATGAACCCTTTACGCGCTTGCTGACTCAGGGCATGGTACAGGGCCTAACCTACATGAATCCCAACAAAAGCGGCAAGGACAAATGGGTTCCTTCGGCTTTAGTTGACCCGAAAGATCCGAAAGATCCCAAAACTGGCGAACCTTTGCAAGCTCTCTATGCCACGATGTCCAAATCTAAGGGCAATGGGGTATCTCCTGAAGTGGCGATCGCTAAGTATGGAGTCGATACTTTGCGGATGTTTACACTCTTCAAAGCTCCTCCTGAAAAAGATTTGGAATGGGAAGATGCCGATGTCGAAGGTCAGCAACGCTTCTTAAATCGCGTATGGCGCTTGGTGTCTAGTTTTGCGGAAACTAGGCAAAATGGCATCTCTGACAAAATTGATCGGAACTTGCGTCGTGCCATTCACATCGCCATTAAGGAAGTTTCCGAAGATTTCGATGGCGGCTATCAACTGAATACCGCCATTTCCGAGTTGATGAAGCTTAGTAATGCTTTGCAAGACAATGAAGATAAATCTTCTACTACTTTTTTAGAAGGTATTGAAACTCTCCTAACTTTGCTTGCTCCCTTTGCACCACACATCGCTGAGGAGCTTTGGTCATTAATTGGTCACACTGACTCGATCCATTTGCAGCCTTGGCTCACCCATGATCCCGATGCGCTCACTGTTGATGAGATTACCCTCGTCATTCAAATCAATGGCAAAGTACGCGGCAGCCTCCAAGTGCCATCTAGCGCCAGCAATGATAAGCAAGCCTTGGAAGCATATGCTCGCAGTTCCAGTGCGGCGCAGAAGTATCTCGAAGGCAAGGAGATTAAGAAGGTGATTGCTGTTCCTGGCAAGTTGGTGAATTTTGTGGTTGTCTAAGGTTAAATCGAAGACAACGTGTAAAAATAACTCTTGCCATTTCATCAAGCCATTTCATCAAGCCATACTCATAACCCATTGCCAATCAGGATAAATGGCGACCAGTAGTAAGGATGACTAAATTCATCATTACCCTTAATCAAGCTACGCTGAGACTTAGCGAGAACTGAGGCTTTGGTAATCTGCGGATCTGAGAGTAGATCGTAAAAGCGATCCATCAAAGCCTGTGTTCCACCATCGGACACTTGCCAGAGCGAAGCGATCGCCGCCTTGGCTCCCGCATATTCCATTTGATAACCAAAACCCATAATTTCTGTGCCATTGCCCAATTTGCCGCCCAATCCTGTCTCACAGGCACTAAGAATCACCAAATCCACATTCTGCAAAGACCATGTAGCCACATCCCGCAGTGAGGCGCGACTGCCATCACCAAATAATACAAAGGAATCTTCAGGATCTCCAGTCACAAAAGCAGCATGGGTAGCGAGATGGATAATATTATAATTTTTAAATTTATCAACTGTAGATTTGACGCTAAAGTTTTGATCTACGAGCTTGACGGAATTGGGAAGTTTATCGGTCAAATTCTCAATTTCTTTACCCGCAAAGGGCAACCCAGCAAAATTGAAAACTTCGCCATTGACCTCAAAAATGTAGCGACCCGTAATAAAAGCGCCAGCCAGTACGCGCAAAGGTTGATTGCGGCGACGATCGCTCAATTTGGTGAGACTAGCTGCCGTAATTGTATTGATGGCATAGCGTTCCACTAGCCATTGCTTGCCATCATGGAGCGCGGCGATCGGCAAATAGCGTAACTGTCCATCGGGCGCATAGATAATCGTCTCTACTCCTGCCCTTTGCAAATCCGCAGCGATGGGGGCAATCAGCCATTGATAAAGCTGTTGTGAGGAATCCAATACATCTAAAGAAGAAGGATCGCGCACTTCCGAACGGAATTTTACGATCAATTGGTTAATCGCCTCGCGTTTAACATTGACGGTACGGCGGATCACATCACCTTTTGCAGGAACCAAAATTAGCTCTAGACGATCTTCCAAAATCAAGGGGTATAAAATCACCGACTTTTGTGATAACTGCTGCAAACTGCTTTGCAGACTAGTGAATTGTTGGAGATTTACATCCCCGCTAGTAGTTCCTGTCACCTGCTGCAAAATAGAAACCACCGCAGGATTTTGAATATAATTATTAAGCTGTTGTGATGCCAGTTCTTGTATTTGGAGCAGTTCTTGCAATTTTTGTGATTGCGCGGCAGTACGGTTTTCAGGCGTGATTTTTAAAATCTCGATCGCCTCCTGCCCCGATTGAATCATGCGATTTTGAATGGCATTGTAATCTATCAAAAAACGACGTTCAGGATCTAATAAACTGATGCCCCTAGCCGTATCCACATTGCCCCGCACATTTTTGAGATAATCATCCAGTTCCTGCACCTTCAACAAATCTAGAACTTGCTGCGCTTCTAAAACCCGATTTTGCTTGAGCAATAGGTCGGCTAGATCGCGATAGGTTTGAGAAACCTTGCCCGTGAAGATATTCTGTTCTGCTTGCGATAGCGATCGCAGTTCCTTACGCAGTTGCTCGCGCAGATTTACTGACTGCTTATAAAAAAGAATTGCTAATTCGGGCTGATTGGTATTTGCAAATAGTTGTCCAAGCTGACTAAGGGCGATGCTCTCTTCGGCTCTTTCCCCGATCTGTTGATGGATTGTTGCCGCCTGTTGATAGAGATCAATTGCTTCAGGATAACGCTTGAGATCCGTATAAATATTGCCAATATTACCAAGGACGATCGCCTCAGTAGAGAGATTGCTTACCTTTTTTAAAAGTGCCAATATCTGATCGTAGGTTGTCAAAGCTCGCTCGCTTTGCCCTAGTTCCCCATAGGCAAGGGCAATATTATTCAGGGTTTTGGCTTGGGCGGGCAGATCTTTGAGTTCTTGATGAATTTTATAAGCCTGTTGATAATAATCTAGCGATCGCTGCACCTGCCCCTTATCACCATAAATAGAACCAATATTACTGAGAAATACACTCTCTGACTGACGATCGCCCAACTTTTGGACTTCTTTTAAAGCCTTTTGATAATATTCCAAAGCGCGATCGTACTGCCCGATCGCCTTATAGACACTGCCAATATTGCTGTTAGTGATAGCTGCTTTTCGGAATTCTAAGGCCTCTTCCGCTAATTTTAGTGAAGACTTGTATGAATCCAGCGCTTGAGCATATTTGCCCTGACTCAGATAAACAGTCGCAATATTGTTAAAAATAGAAGATAGCACCGAAATATTTTTCTCTGCTTGGGCAATTTTTTCGGCTTGTCGGTAATAATCTATTGCTTGATCCGAGCGACCGAGGCGGCGATAGGCATAGCCAATATTGATCAAGATACTCAAAGGCTGATTGGGATTAGACAGACTTTGATTTATTTTCAAAGCCTTCTGACTCAATTCCAAACCCTTACTAGGATTACCCATCTCGATATAAATGTAGCCAAGGCTATTGAGAATTGACACCTCCCGATTGCCCAAATTGGCGGCTCGCGCCTTGGTCAGGGCTAGTTCATAGGTGGCGATCGCCTTCGACTCATCATTGATCGAACTCAGCACATATGCCAAATTCTGCAAAACAAACACTTCCTCTTGGCGCACTGGTTGCAGATTTTCTGGGGGGAGATTGCCTGCTTTTAAAAGAATCTCCTGAATGATTTGCAGTGACTGCTCATAGCTCGCGATCGCCATCTTTAACTGCTTTTGAGCAAAATAGGTATCACCTAACAAATTCAAAGTCCTTGCTTCCGAAAAAATATCCCCAGATTTCCGAAAGATAGCGATCGCCTCTTGAAATTTACCCAAAGCCCCCGTAAAATCTCTTGACCGCAAATACTGCCTACCCGCAATCACCAATTGAAAACCATTGGCGCTTTTCTCCACTCCAGGCGCAGCACTAGCAGGCAAATTTGGGTCAGCCTCAGCCAGTTGTGTCTCCGCCGCGATCGCCCCTCTCTCTGTAAATGTCTCCATGAATATTTCCATGAATATATTCAGAGGGGCAACGATCAAACCAATCGCAGTAACCAAGAAATAGGGTTTCATAAATTTAGGACTTACGCAAGAACCATAGTACAAGCAATGTGTTTGCGCTGAATTCTGGATTTACGGCACTGGCAAGCCTCAATGCCCGACAATTGCTTAATTTCCCGATGAAATTCCTCAATATTCCACCTGATGGAGCAAATAGCTTGTACTTCATGGGTGTAGTCTTGAGTTAATCTGCCCAAATTTCTGATGTCGATCGCTTTGGTTTGGATAGCGCCGTATTTAATCCTTTTTAGATAATCGCTTCCGCTTTGCTTAACTGCTCGACATCATGAGTCAAGAGCTTCAAGAAAAGCTGAGTCATCGGAGATGGAACCTATGAGTTTATCAAGCCAGTTGTCGGAGCTAGGCTTACTTTCAAATTTATGTTGAAGATCAAAAAACACTTGTTCAAGCGTTGCTCAAGCGTTGCTCAAGCGTTGCTGTATCTAGCATGGTTGCTCCTAGGTTGAAAGTTATTACTCAGTTGAGTAGCGAAAGACTTACTCTAGTCTAACTAAAAATTGTATCGGTGTTCAAGTTAGTGTCAGTATAAACAAAAATAAGGTGAGTTGCACTTCATTAATGTAGCAGACAAGATCAGCGATCTCTATTACCATAAATCATGATTTCTAGGCGATCGCCCCAACAATCTATCTCCTAAAGCCGATCGCTACTACCATAAATCATGATTCCTAGGCGATCGCACCAACAATTTATCTTCTAAAGGCGATCGCTAATACTGTAAGTCATAATTTCTAGGCGATCGCCGATCAATTGTATATTTAGCTGCTTAGTGGTGCAGAAAACTTTTGGCGTATCAAATAAGATGGCGAGACTTAGTTTAAGAAAAGCCTGTAAACACCTATACTCGTTGATATTGCCATTATGATCATGCATTTACACAAAAAATCCATATTTGCTTATTTTTTTGAAAACCTTGCTAGATAAGGGTTTCAAAAACGGCTAGAGTTTTCTGCACCACTAAGATTTAGCTGTATTGCGAGCGCTCTAAAATGTTTTCGTAACTATTCCTCCACAAATTCTTTAATAATTTTTTCGATCACATTATTCTCTATATCTGACGTGTCGGACTTAGAATAAATCGTCACCAAAACCACACTGATTTCAGTTTTTACATAATAAATAACCCGATAACCTGCGCTTTTTCCCTTTTGAATATAGCTGTTTTTGAGACGAACCTTAAATACTTGATTATTCAAACCAGAAATTTGATCGCCTAAAATTTCTCCTGATTTAAGCTGCTCAATTAGAGGTTCTAGATCCTTACGAATTGAACGATAACGTTTAGCTAATTGACTGAGATCTTTTTTGAAACGGGAAGTCAGAAAAATCTCAATAGAATTACTCGACATCAATCCCCTCCCACATCTGAGATAGAGGAATAGTTTGACCACTCATCGCCTCTTTGAGTCCTTGTCTAATACCCTCGATAACAATATCATCAGGGGTATCATCAAGATCCTCACGGTTTTTTTCGACTAAATATTGCAAAACTTCTTGCTGCTCATTAAGTGAAAGTTGATCGATCAAAGTAAAAACCTGATCTTTTGTAATTTGTAAAGTTAGCATAAGTGTTAATTTCCTTAAGTGTTATTCATGAATTTAGCAAAATATTATTTTCTATTACCTAAATTATAACGTTACGTCAATCCTAAACTCTTCACACCCTCCAAGTCAGGCGATCGCACCAACAATCTATCTTTTCAAGGCGATCGCTATTCCCATAAGTCGTAATTTCTAGGCGATAGTCATGACTCGGCAATAATGCGAGCATTCATAAGTGTGAAAATGCGATCAAGTTCAGTGATGCCAGCAAGCTCAGCACTTTCCTCTAGGGTGAGGATGTTATTTTTTTTGCGTTCGATGAGGATTTCGAGGCGCAATTGAAGATCATCATTGAACTTAAAAAGGTTAAGACCTCTTACCTTTTGGATTTGAATGCCAACCTCTATCCAGAAAGAAGGTTGCACCATTGTTTGAGTAATCATATTTACTACCCTTGTGTATATTCTTGATTGTTACAATTAGAATCTTTCAAAGTTTGAAGACTGCATAGGCAACTAAACCTTATGTGCAATGCTTTAATGACAGCGACTTTATTATAGCGTTAGACATCTTTAAAAATCAGACAAGCCAGATCGCAATTACCATAAGTCGTAATTTTTAGGCGATCGCCTCAACAATCATCTACTAAAGGCGATCGCTATTACTGTGAGTCGTGATTTTTAGGCGAGTGGCTATGAGCTAAACCCTATTCAAATTTCTGGTGGGTTTGAGTGCAAAGCACTTTAAGCACCATAACCGCCACCACCAGGGGTTTCGATCGCAAAGATGTCGCCAGATTCCATTCTTACCGTAGCAGTGCTGGGTAAATCGAGAATATCGCCGTTAGATTTAATTACATAATTGCGTCCTGTTTGGGCGGCACCACCTTTGAGACCGAAGGGAGCGATCGCTCGACTGCTGGATAAAATGGCGGCAGTCATTGGTTCTAGAAACTTGATTTTTCTGATTACACCATTGCCACCTTTGGCTTTGCCGATACCGCCACTGTTAGCACGGATCGCAAATTGTTCTAACAACACAGGAAAGCGCCATTCCAGAATTTCAGGATCGGTTAATCGAGAATTGGTCATGTGGGTCTGTACCGCGTCAGTACCATCAAAAATGCCATCGGTATCCATGCCTGCCCCTGAGCCGCCGCAGATGGTTTCGTAATATTGATAGCGATCGCTGCCGAAGGTGAAGTTATTCATGGTTCCCTGAGCCGCAGCCATCACGCCCAGAGCGCCATACAAAGCATTAGCGATCGCCTGTGAGGTTTCCACATTCCCTGCCACCACCGCCGCAGGATAAACAGGATTTAACAGAGAACCCTCAGGCACAATTATTTCTAAAGGCACAAGGCAACCTCCATTTAAGGGAATCGCATCGGTGACAAGGGTGCGGAATACATAGAGAACGACAGCCTTACAGACCGCTAGGGGTGCATTGAAGTTATTAGCAGCTTGGGGCGAAGTGCCAGTGAAATCAATCTTAGCGCTACCCTCCTCCGCATTGAGACTAATGGCAACTTGGATTTGACTGCCATTATCCATGGGATAGATAAATTGATGCTGGTTCGCGTTATGTTCGTGATTGGCTTCGCGTTCATTCTGCCAAGCTTGGGCTAGTTGGGCGATCGCTTTTCTAATGGCTAACTCCGCATTGTCACGCACGAAGCCCATATAGGCATTCGTCATGGCAATGCCGTAATGCTTAACCATAGTTTGCAATTCCCTTGCGCCACACTCATTGGCAGCAATTTGTGCCTTGATGTCAGCGATATTCTGCTGCGGGTTACGGGCGGGATCGGCGCTAGATTGCAGCAAATTAAGGGTTTCAGCTTCACAGAATTTGCCATGCTTTACCACTGGGAAATTATCAAAGAGAATGCCTTCTTCATTGATATTGGTGCTATGGGAAGGCATGGAACCTGGAGTAATGCCACCGATGTCGGCATGGTGTCCCCGTGAGGCGACAAAAAAGGTGGGCTGGCGATCGCCATCAATAAAGACAGGCGTAATCAGCGTTAGATCGGGTAAATGTGTACCGCCATTGTAAGGATTATTAGTGGCAAAAACATCACCGTAATTAATTCCATTATCAATATCATTACGCCGATCGCGAATTAAAGCCTTCACACTTTCACCCATCGAACCCAAATGCACAGGGATATGCGGCGCATTAGCAACTAGTTCCCCCTGACGGTCAAAAATGGCACAGGAAAAATCTAAACGCTCACGAATATTCACACTGGCGCTGGTATTTTGCAGCGTGAAGCCCATTTGCTCAGCGATCGCCTGAAATAGATTATTAAAAATCTCCAACTTAATCGGATCGGGCTTAGGGAAATAATTCTGCCCTTGATCTTGCATCGGAACTTCAGCGATCGCCCTAACCCTTCGCAAGATCAAACAATGTTCCGCGTTTAACTCCGCTTCCCAATTTGGCTCAATCACATTTGTCCCTGTCGTATCCACAATCAGAGCCGCCCCCGCAACGCGATCGCCCACCCGCAAATCCTCCCGCCGCCAAATCGGCGCATCCCGCCATTCCCCCTGTATATAAACCCGAACTAATTCCCGTTCCCCATCTTCCCACTTCCCAATTCCCACTTCCCTATTTTCCCTTTCTACTTTTTCCTTTTTCCTTTCTACTTTTTCCTTTTGCAAAATTGCTTCCACCACAATCGCCTCCACCACAATCTCGCGATCGCTAAAAATAAAGCCATAGCGCTCTTGATGTAATGCTGCAAACTGATTTTGCAATGGCTTGAAAAGATGGTGATCTAGGGTTGCATCCAGAGGAATTTCTAAAGCAGAATCTGTACCGAAATAACGTAATCTGAGGGATGTTTCTAAGGATAGATGACCATCATGATCCCCTGCGTTAAGTTCGGCGATCGCTGCCTGACTCAGTTCTTGGGCGATCGCCGCTAGTTCCGTTAATAGTTCAATCGTGAGAATTGACTCCACGGAGCGATCGCGAATGGTGCGAACATCAGCAAGCCCAATGCCATAGGCGGATAAGACCCCTGCATAGGGATGGATCAAGATTTGAGAAATACCTAAGAGATCGGCGATCGCACAGGCATGTTGTCCACCCGCCCCCCCAAAGCAACACAGCACATATTCGGAAACATCATAGCCCCGTTGAATGGAGATTTTTTTAATTGCCATCGCCATCTTTTCCACCGCAATTTCCAAAAAACCTTGAGCTACTTCTTCAGGACTGCTGATCTGCCCCGTTACTAAACTAATTTCTTCGGCAAGTTCTCTAAATTTCTGCTGTACGATTTCCCGATCTAATGGCAAATTGCCATCCTTCCCAAAGATGGCAGGGAAATAATCGGGCTGCAACCTGCCTAACATCACATTGCTATCTGTGACCGCCAATGCCCCCCCATTACGGTAGCAAGCTGGGCCTGGAAATGCCCCCGCCGATGCAGGACCTACCCGATAGCGCGATCCATCAAAACGCAAAAGCGAACCACCACCCGCCGCCACCGTATGGATCGCCATCATCGGCGTACTGAGGCGTACCCCAGCCACTTCCGTATGCAGCGATCGCTCGTAATGTCCTGCATAGTGCGCCACATCCGTAGAAGTGCCGCCCATGTCAAAGCTAATAATTTTATCAAATCCTGACTGTAAGCAGGTTTGCACCGCGCCGACAATGCCCCCTGCGGGCCCTGAGAGAATGCTGTTTTTACCACGAAAGGATTTAGCATCGGTCAAGCCGCCATTGGACTGCATGAACATTAACTTACAGGGCTGGGGATGAGAATGTTGCGAAGCAACATTCTCATCCTCTTGATTTCGTAATTCGGCATTAAAGCGATCGACATAGCGCTTGAGAATTGGGGATAGGTAAGCATCGACAACGGTAGTGTCAGCGCGATTGATGAATTTGATGAGCGAACTAATTTCATGGGAGATGGAAATTTGCGTAAATCCGATCTGTTGCGCGATCGCTGCTAAACGCTGCTCATGATCATGATAGCGATAGCCATGTAATAGGGTGATCGCACAGGAACGGATGCCTAAATCATAGGCAATTTGCAATTCCTGAATTGCGCGATCGGTATCTAAGGGAATTAATAATTCACCGTGGGCGCTGTAACGTTCCCTAACTTCAATTACGCGCTCATAGAGCATTTCTGGCAAAATAATCCTTTGAGCAAAGATATCAGGACGATTTTGATAGCCAATCCTGAGCGCATCGCCGAAGCCTTCAGTAATCAACAAAACTGTGCGATCGCCTTTGCGTTCCAATAGGGCATTAGTGGCAACCGTGGTTCCCATCTGAATTGCAGCAATCTGCTCAATGGGAATAGATTCTGTCTCCGCCAACCCTAAAATATCGCGAATCCCCTGTATCGGTGCATCGCTGTAACGTTGGGGATTTTCTGACAATAACTTATGGACGATAATTTGGCGATCGGGGCTTTGGGCGACAATATCCGTAAATGTGCCACCGCGATCGATCCAAAATTGCCACCGCGATCGCTGAGGTTGCACCTGATCAATCGCAATATGCTCAATATCGTTATGCCCTATTTCCATAAATTCCATTGTAAAATTCTAAACATCAGCCCAGACAACCACTCAATTCTACTTTTTCCTTTTTCCTTTCTACTTTTTCCTTACTCAATATGCGTCTCAAACCTCTTATTTGGTCAGCCCTAGCCGCCCTCCTGCTAGTGATCACCAGTTGCGCCTCCCTCGGACAATCCGCTAATGCCCAACTTTCAGATACTCAACTTGAAACCAAAGTCTTAGAGATTATCCGCAAAAATCCGCAGGTAATCATCGACTCAGTGCAATCCTACCAAAGATCGCAGGCACAGCAAGAGGAAAAGTTACGCGAGCAGGTACTATCGCAAATTCGCCAAGAACCAAAGCTGCTACTGCGTAATTCCCCCGTCACTGGCTCAAGCAGCCAAAAAATCATCCTTGCTGAGTTTTCTGATTTTGAATGTCCTTTTTGCGCTAGGGGTCACGCAGTGGTCAAAGAATTCATGGCGAAAAATCAAAAGGACGTAACCTTAGTATTCAAGCATTTCCCCCTAGCAGAAATTCATCAACAGGCGCAACCTGCGGCTTACGCTTCATGGGCGGCGATGCAGCAGGGCAAATTTTGGGAATATTACGATGCTTTGTTTGAGCAACAAAACCGCTTGGGTGAAGATTTTTACCTAGAGTTGGCAAATAACTTCAAGCTTGATATTCCTAAATTTAACCGCGATCGCCAAAGTGCCGAGGCAAAGGCGGCGGTGAAAAAGGATTTTGAGTTAGGCAAATCCTTGGGTGTGCGCGGTACGCCTTCCTTCGTGATGAACGGCGTATTTTTCTCAGGTGTCCCCAATGTGAGCGACTTAGAAGCACTACTTGCCCAAATCAAGGCTGGCAGTTGATCCCAGTGCCAAGCCTAAAAAGATCCCCCTTTTTAAGGGGGATTTAGGGGGGGATTTAGGGGGGGATTTTTGGAGAGCAAAACTTTTAAAACAGGCTCCTATTAGATTTGCTGAATAAGTTGACCAAAGCGATCGCTGTGGAGGCGATAACTGAGAGGGTGAGCGATCAAACGGGCAGTGCTGTGATACAACACTTCGATCTCAATGAGTCCGTTGTCTTTGAGGGTCTTGCCCGTGGAAACCAAATCCACGATCGCCTCAGCCATGCCTGTAATCGGACCTAATTCTACAGAACCATAGAGGGGAATAATTTCTACGGGTAAATCGATGCTATCAAAGTAAGTTCGGGCGCAATTGACATATTTAGAGGCAATGCGGCTATGGGGCGGCAAGTCAAGGGGCGATTGGTAGCCACTGGCTTGGGCAACGGCGATCGACATACGACAGCCGCCAAAGCCAAGATCAACTAATTTGGCAACTTTTGGGGTTTTTTCACGCAATACATCTTCGCCAACGATACCCATCTGCGCCTGTCCATATTCCACATACACAGGCACATCCTGCGCCCTAACCAATAGAGCCTTAGCTGTTCCTGTGGGATCGGTGATTTGCAATTGACGGTTAGACTCATCAAGAAAAGCACTAAAGTCTAGTCCTGCTTTTTGCAATAGCTGAATCGAGTCTTTGAAAAGGGAACCTTTAGGCAGTGCGAAGGTGAGCATAGAGCGCAGTGATGAGATTTTGCCCTAGCATTTTACAGCGCTTTGCCCTGATTTAGCGAAAGTTCCAAACTTCATAACGTCCATTGCGGAGGGTGAGAATCTGCCCGACCGTGGAGCTAGGCAAAACATCGATCCAAAGTCGCCCCCCATTCATATCGCTAAACAATAGAGTGCCGTCACTAGCAAAAGCGATCGCCATTGGATAGTAGCGATCGCCGAGATCCACCTGTTCCCGTTCTAGCAGCAGCAAATATTCAGACTTACCCACACCATCAAGATCCACCGCCAAGATTCGCCATTGTCCTTGCACTAATAAACTAAATTCTTCGATGCTGACAGAGACTTGACCATTGCCCTGCAACTGGCGATAGGCATTGCGAATAATGCGTTCAATCACTTGGGGAGTGAGGCTATTCCATGCCACAGATTGGCCGTTAGGTGGATTAAACGCGCCACCACTGGTGATGAGGGGCGGGATAATGCTGCTATTGAGCAAACTGGCTAGACTATCTTGTCCTGATGCCAAAATTCTGAGGTCGCCGTCATCGCTGACCCAGAGGGACTGGGCGGTAATGGTGGCGGTTTGAACCTTGCCATAGGCATCGTACAAAATGATCCCAAGGTTATTATTGAGGGCTAGCCCAAGGACACGCCATAGTAAGCGCGAAGAGCGATCGCTCAGTTCTGGAATGGGGGCATTGCGCCACTGCTGATTGTCCTTAAATAAATGGATGGAAACCTCATACCATGCCTGATTTGGCTCTAACGGTGACGGCGGCAAGAACCAATCTTTGCTGCCATTGTTTCTGCCCAGATGGCTAACCGTACCCAGTAGTTGCTGCGGATTAAGTCCGAGGGGGGCGAGGTCCAATCTTTGCAAGATGGGGTCATAGTCTTTGGCAGCGATTTTTTGCGATCGCAGCCAGGTTTCAGCACGGCGCAAGCCTTGTTTTTGCAAAACCACTAAGCCACCCCATAGCTTCACTTCCTGCTTTACGCCTGTGAAGGTGAGCATGGCATTGACACGCTGCCAAATATGAGGATGGTACTTGGCTAACATTTCGGCAATTTGCTCGCCCTTGTATGCGGGGTCGCTAGCGATCGCCAGTGCCACATCCCAACGTCCATCAACAATATTGACAAGGGCTTTTTTGCCAAGGTTGCTGATTGGTTGCTGGGCTTGGGCAACGGTAGCTTGAGCATGGAGCGCGATTAGATCGTACTGTTCTTGCAAAAATGGGGCTATCTCCTTACCTTGCGATCGCAAATCCGTTAGCAGCGTATCAAACTTGACGAGGGCAGGCGACCATAGCCCTGCACTAGCCAAAACCAAGGCTTCGCGATAGATGGGCGGTTGATTTTTAGCTTCATTGAGATTTACTTGGCGCAATTGCCAAGGCGCAGGGGCGATCGTTTGCGGTTGCGCGGCACTTGGTTCTAGTTGCCATACTAAAAACGCGGGTTCCACAAACTGGGTTTGATTGACAACCAACTGCTGTGCTTTATTTTTCGAGGAAGCTAAGACATTGCGCCATTGGGGAAGTTCTGCCGCAGGGCTAGTCCATGCTTCCATTTCATAGAGTTGCGATCGCTTGCCTGAGACAAAATGATAGATCTGTCCATAGGTAATCCCATCGACTGTTGCGGAAGTGGTAAACCATAGCCCACCATATTCCTTGGGGGTATTGGCTAAAAGGGACAGCTTTTTGAGCGGGAGGCGGTTGCGATTGGGTTGCAGTCGTTCGGGAAGGTCATAGGTGACATATTTCAGTAAAGGCGATCGCACAAAGTATTCATCAATACCTGCGATCGTTGTGGTGCTGACTAAAAGTAATTTCTCTTCGCCCCGATCCTCTATTTTTTGGTAGAGACGGATTTCCCTGATATTTTTTGTTTCCTTCTCTAAAACTGTATAGATAATTTCCCCAGCTTTTAAATCATAGCTTTCGCCTAGTTGCAATTGCACCTTTGCGAGCTCCCCTTGAATCTCCTTTGAGCTTTTGGGAAGGTTCCAAAAGGAGTTAGTATAATAAACCGATGATTCTGAAGGGGATAACCAACTAATTGCGGTGGGATCGTACAAACAAACCAGTCCAAACCCTGCGAAGGCAAACAATGCAGGTATGCTCAAGACTAAACCTAAGTTAGACCATGTGAAGCGATCGCAAGGGTTATCCTCTGGTATTGCGATATCGCTATTAGGGCTTGAGGATTCAGGCAGATAATCCATGCACGACATCATCGATTTGAGACTGCCATAGCCTATCACAATAGAAGTCGATGGTGTTGTCACTTTTTCATGAACTATTTTTCATGAACTATTTTTCATGAACTGTTTTATAGTCCGAGTAAGATTTGCAAGCCTGATAAATTCAAGCCTGATAAATTCAAGCCTATAAATCTGGTAACATTTGCTCTTAAAGTTAGCAAATTATTGTAGAGTCGTAAAGCCGTTCTAGTTTTAACGGGGAACAGCCGTTAGAAAAGTGAAATTAAGTAGATTGTTTGGATTTATTTAGTTTTGCAAATGGGGAAAGTTTGGTGAGAGTCCAACGCTGTACCGCAACTGTAAAAGGCGCTATAGCAATTTGTTTTCCCGTTGGCAAACCAAATTGCTGTCCTAAAGTCAGGATGCCCGCTAGAGCTAGGTTTGTATGTTTTGTTTATCCATATCTGCGAGTTACAGATCATGAATTTGTCTAAGGGTTTATCAGGTTTTTGTTCGTCAGTTCTTGCTTCTGTGCAGAACAAGGTATTGGCGATCGCCTGTGCATGGATTTTTGCTTTTAGCTTTTTAGTATTTGCCAGTCCCGCCGCCGCGCACCATCCTCTAGGCGGCAAAGTGCCTAGCAACTTCTTTGAAGGGTTTATGTCGGGCTTGGCTCACCCTGTGATTGGTTTTGATCATTTAGCCTTTATTGTTGCCATTGGTTTATTTGCGGCTGTCAAAAAGCAGGGTTTCTGGATACCTCTCGCCTTTGTGGGTTCGGCAGCGATCGGTACAGGTTTGCACTTGATGAGTATCGATCTGCCCCTAGTTGAATTAGCTGTTGCCACTTCCGTATTAGGCTTCGGTATTCTCTTAGCCATCAAAAACAGCCCCAATTATCTCGTAGTTACCGCTTTGGCGGCGATCGCGGGGTTATTTCACGGTCACGCTTACGGCGAGGCCATTTTTGGCGCAGAAAATGTGGCGCTATGGTCTTACTTGGCAGGATTCACGATTATTCAACTGGTTATTTCAGGCGCAGCATTTTTTGCTGGCAAAAAGGTGTTGAGTGGTGATTTGGCGATCGCCCCGAATTTGCGATCGGCTGGTTTAGTCATTTGCGGTATCGGCGCAAGCCTTTTGGCTTCAAATATTTCGGCTCTAATTTTCTCTGTACCTAAAAGCTAGATTTCCCCATAGTAGGAGCAATTCATGAATTGCCCCTACTGTGAAATTTCTATAATGTAGGTTTTTAAAGTTTTTTAGAGAGAATTATGGCAGCGAAAATCCCTGTAACTGTGATTACTGGCTTTTTGGGCAGTGGCAAAACCACGCTGATTAGGCAACAGTTACAAAATAATCAAGGCAAACGTATTGCCGTACTGGTCAATGAATTTGGTGAAATTGGCATTGATGGCGATTTGTTGCGATCGTGCAAAGTCTGTGATGAAGATGGCGTAGAAGTTATGCCCAACATTGTCGAGCTAACCAATGGCTGTCTTTGCTGTACGGTGCAGGATGAATTTCTGCCCACGATGCAGGAATTGCTAAAGCGCCGCGATCAAATCGATTGCATCCTGATCGAGACTTCTGGTTTAGCCTTGCCTAAACCACTGATTCAAGCCTTTAAATGGCAAGAAATTCGCAATGGCGCGACTGTGGATGGCGTGATCACGGTTGTGGATTGTGAGGCGATCGCCAATGGCAAATTGGTCGGCGATCTTGATGCCCTCAATGCTCAACGTCAAGAAGATCCCAATCTCGATCATGAGACTCCCATTGAAGAACTATTTGAGGATCAGTTAGCCTGTGCAGATTTGGTGCTATTAACCAAATCTGATTTAATTGATGCTGATGCTCAAAACAAAGTTCATGCTTGGCTCAAACAAGAATTGCGTCAAGGGGTGAAGGCGATCGCCTGCGATCAAGGCAAAATTAGCTCTGAGATTTTGTTAGGCTTTAATGCTGCCGTTGAGGACAATCTCGATTCGCGCCCCAGTCACCACGATCACGAAGAAGAGCATGACCATGACGACGATATTAATTCGATTAATGTCATTACCGAGCAATCCTTTGAGCCTTCGCAATTATTAGCATCACTCAAACAGGCGATCGCTGATCAAGAAATCTATCGCATCAAGGGATTTGTAAATGTCCCCAACAAGCCGATGCGAATGGTCTTGCAAGGAGTCGGCGATCGCCTTGAGACTTCCTACGATCGCCTCTGGTTAAAGGATGAAGTCCGCCAAACCCGTCTTGTATTTATCGGTCAAAGCTTAGAGCGCTCCCAAATCGAATCCGCTTTGAGTTTGTAAGTCCCTCACCCCTCTACCCCCCCCTTCCCTATTGCGCTACAGCGTACACACAAGTTACTAGTTATATCGTTAGTTAAAGATCCCCCCCAGCCCCCCTTGTAAAGGGGGGAGAATTTTCTTCTTCCCCCTTTACAAGGGGGATTGAGGGGGATCTAAACCCTGAAACGAAGACAGAGAGACTTGTGGTAAACGGTAGCCAATGTGATTATTATTTCTGGAATTTCCTCAATTGCAATCTACTACCGCTATTTGTCCTAGTCTTTTTAATGCCACCACTGCTCAAGATGGCATCCTTTCGCGCATCCGTTTACCTGCGGGATTGATCACCGCTTCGCAATGTCAACTAATTAGCGAAATTGTTAATCAGTTTGGCACTAATCAATTTGGCTATGGCGAAGTCCAAATCACTAATCGCGCTAACCTGCAAATCCGCACCAGCGCTGCCCTCAGTGAAAATACACTTCTCGATCTGCAAGACTATGGATTAGCTTCTAGTTGCCCCGACACAGACGGTTTACGGAACATCATGGCAAGTCCCGCCGCAGGGATTGATTCACAAGCGCTTGTCAATACAATTCCCTTAGTCAAGCAATGGAACCTCTATTTATTAAATCATCCAGAATTAGCAATTCTCTCTAATAAATTCAGCGTCTGTTTTGATGGCGGCGAGTCAATTAACATCAGCGATCGCCCCAATGATATTTGCTTTAAAGCCCTAGCAATCAAAGATGAAATTTATTTCAGCTTGCAATTAGGATCTGAAGTAATAGGGATTTTAATCCCCTACTCCCAAGTAATCGCAGTTCTCGCCGCCCTAACAGAAGTTTATCGCGACTATACAGAACAGAAAATAGAACAAAGACTAGAGCAAGATTCTAAAAACCTGCGATCGCGTCCTCCCAGATTAAGAGAACTGCTCAATGATTGGGGCATAGACAAATATCTTGATCTAGTTGCAGAGAAATTAAACTCTAAATCCCCCTCAATCCCCCTTAAAAAGGGAGACGAAGAAATCTCCACTCCCCCCTTTACAAGGGGGGCTGGGGGGGATCAACACCTTGAATCGCAGATAGAAAGACCCTCACCCCTAGCCCCTCTCCCAAAAGGGGAGAGGGGGACAAGAGGTTATCAACATCTCGGTATCCACCCTCAAAAACAAGCGGGACTGGCTTACATTGGCATAGTCGTACCATTGGGAAGATTAACGGCTCAGCAATTGCGAGGACTAGCAGAACTCGCTAAACAATATGGTGGCGGCGCTTTGCGGTTGACACCTTGGCAAAATATTTTATTAACGGATATTACGATCGCCGATCTTGCCAAAGTTACAGAATTAATCGCGAACTTAGGATTATCTATTTCGCCAACAAATCCCTATGCTGCGATCGCCGCTTGTTCGGGCATCACAGGCTGCAAATCTGCCCATACCGACACCCAGACAGATGCTAAGGCGATCGCTTCCCATTTAGAGAAATGTATGCAATTGGACGAGCCAATTAATTTCCATTTTTCGGGTTGCGATAAGTCTTGCGCTCAGCACCATGCCAGCGACATCGCGATCGTGGGTCAAGATTCCCGAACTTACAAAATTTATATTGGTGATGGCGAAATCCATTTTGGGCGCGAGTTATATGCTGAATGTATGGCTAGCGAATTGCCGCAGTTAATGGAACGCCTAATTAATGTTTATCAAACTCAGCGCCAACCCAATCAGAACTTTCGTGAATTTGTGAATCAATCTGATTTACCAGAATTAAATCGAAAATTGAGACAGGGAGCGATCGGTCATGCTTGATTACATTCGTGATGGTAATGAGATCTATCGTCAGTCCTTTGCCACAATTCGCGCTGAGGCTGACTTTTCGAGATTACCGCAGGATCTCGAAGTGGTGGCGGTGCGTTTGATCCATGCCTGCGGCATGACCGATATTGTCCAAGATCTTGCCTATTCGCAGGATGTGGTGCAGATTGGGCGTGCAGCTTTGCAAAATGGCGGCAATATTCTCTGTGACGCGCAGATGGTGGCGAATGGTGTCACCCGTAAGCGTTTACCCTCCCAGAACCAAGTAATCTGCACCTTAAACGATCCTGCCGTTCCTGAACTAGCCCAAAGCATTGGCAATACGCGCTCGGCGGCAGCGCTGGAACTATGGCGATCGCATATTACTAATTCCATCGTGGCGATCGGTAATGCGCCCACGGCTCTGTTTCGGTTACTAGAATTACTCGATGATGGTTTTCCCAAGCCAGCCGTTATACTAGGATTCCCCGTTGGTTTTGTTGGGGCGATCGAGTCTAAGGCAGAACTAGCCGCCAATAGTCGCGGAATTCCTTTTTTGACGATTCACGGGCGGCGCGGTGGCAGTGCGATCTGTGCAGCAGCAATCAATGCATTAGCAATGGAGAATGAATTATGAACGAATCTCAAACCATGACTAAGGGCAGTCTCTACGGCGTGGGCATTGGCCCTGGCGATCCTGAATTGCTGACCATTAAGGCTCATCGGATTATCACCACCGTCCCTGTGATTGCCTATCCCACCATGGAAAATGGCAAGGTATTAGCAAGGGCGATCGTGGCGGATTTTATCCGTCCCGAACAGATCGAAGTGCCGATGCCTCTGCCCTTCAGCGTCGAGCGTTCTTCCCAACCCTATTACGATATTGCTGCGGCGAAAATCGCCGAACATTTGCAAGTTGGGCGCGATGTGGCGGTGCTATGTGAAGGCGACCCCATGCTATATGGTTCCTTCATGTATATTTTTCGGCGACTCGCTGACAGGTTCCATACCGAAGTTATCCCAGGGATTTCTTCCACCCTTGCCAGTGCCGCTATGCTCGGCGCACCCCTCACCTTCCGTAATGATGTATTAAGCATTATGCCCGCAACTTTGGATGCGGACACCCTGCACGATCGCCTAGCGGTGGCAGATGCCGCGATTATCATCAAACTTGGTCGCCACTTTGCCAAAATAAAATCGATTTTGCAGGATCTCAATCTCTGGGAACGCGCCCTCTATATCGAACGCGCCACTCTGCCCAATCAGGTGATCAAGCCTATTTCTGAAGTCGATCCTGATAACGTCACCTATTGGGCGATCGTGATGATTCCCAGTCAGACTAATCCCCAATGAGGCATTTGTGGCATAAAACTTTGCAAATATCTCATACCGCAAAACTACTAAGCTTGTTCATCAAACCTAGTGCGAAAATTGCCATACTTAATCCAATATTGACGCAGTTGATGGTGAGGAGTATGCAGACTTGCTTTAGAACGGTAGAGAATCACTTGGCGATGATCGCCCATCCAAATTTTGTCAACGGGTTCAACAGTAATGACCGTACCGCCCAAAGCTGCCACACATTCGCCAAAGCGTTCCACCGCACTATAATCAACACTTTCAAAGACAAAAAAATTTCCCGAACAAATTAGATGGCGACTGCGAATCCAACTCTGCATTTTTTTCTGAGCTTCGGGCGGCAATATTCTTGCCAGATTGACTGGTATTTCTATCGGTTTACAGGATATTGGGGACTTCATTGGCAAAGCTCTCTTTTTTTTCAAATCTTAATGGACCAGTAGTTGAACCCCAAACTTGTTGATGCGTGTTAATATCCATGCCTTTATCGAGACTAAGCCATGTCGTTTCAGTCACCTCGACATAGCTATCGAGATAGGTTTGACAGCCATTTTTCTCTATGAAGCAACTACTGCCCTCAACGCCACCGATATAGCGATCGCCTTCGCGCCGAAAGACCATTGAGCAGTTATAGCGCCTTGAGATCGCCTCTTTACTAATCGTTTTGAGAATGTCCAGATTGCGTCCTGCCCCTGCAAAGTACATTGCATTTTTGAGGCTATAGTTCTCTATATAGATGCGATCGCCTTGATCCACTAAACGATGGACACCTTGGCGGTAGGGAGTCCAGAGGTCATAGTCATAGACCTGTTCTGAATAGAGTCCAATTCCGTTAAAGAAGTCAAAGGGCAGAGGACGGAAGAACACATGAATATGGGCAAAGTCTCTAGGACTAGCGGCGGCTTGTTGGTAATTACTGAAATCACCTGCCATCCAACGGGCAAGGGTAATTAAATCATGGCAATTAGACTGGGATAGATCCATAGATTTAATAAGTGAAGATTAATATTAGGGCTTAGTATTAGCGTCAGCGCTACTATCCAGCATTTTGTCACGCACTTTGCGAACTTTGGCGAATTTCGGAAGAGAAAGAGGCAGTAATCACCCCAGTACCAGCACTGGTTTTAATCAGCGATACCCGACATCGGACATTGGGGTTAACAAACCAAATTTTTTCTTCAGCCGAGGCGCGATCATAGTTAGTCACTAAAACAAAGGTATTATCTTCGGTAATGTGATATTCACCGATCGCTGCCACCTCTTCGGCATAGCCGCGTTCTCGCAGGAGCTTGCCACAATTAGGCCGTTCAGGATCGGGGATCGGAACCAATACGCAATTACCTTTGATCTCTTCACTATCTTCCCAATCTGACTGACCAACCCAACTCATCCGAAAGGGGGCGATCGCCTCCTTGGGGTCAATGCTGTAAGCTTGACAAAGCGCAACGACTTCGGGAGCATCCAGAGCTAAGTCGGTGATGTCAATTTCTGACTGCACCGCCTCAAAGTGACCAAATGCCAAATGGTGAGCGCTACGCTGCGATCGCCAATGTCCGATAGAACCAGCAACAAACTCACGAATATCCATTAGTTTTTGGGCTTTCGAGGTGATTTAGTCGTGGTCTGAGCATTTTTGCGTTTATTAAAACCACTTGCTGCCGTTTTAGTTGAGGCTTTGGGCTTCTTCGCATTGGCAGTTGGTGCAATTTCTACATTCGCCACAAGTTCGCTCTTAAGCGCAATAGTTGGCTCAATAACTGGCTCAATAACTGGCTCAATAACTGGCTCAACAGGTTGTTCTGCGAGAACTTCTCCATTCAGAGGCAAATCGGCATTAGCGGTAGCCACGATGGGAATATCTGCGGAATCTTCCTTAACTATAACTTCATCTGCTGCCATAGGCTCAGCTAGAGCGATAACAACATTTTTTACCCCATCAACATCTGCCGCCTCAGCAAGAGATTCTCCAATCACCTGCATTTCCCCAACCTCGCAGTCCATCGCTTGCATATCGGTTGATTCAGCATCAGACGCTACTTCTGAGGCTTCAGAGCTAGTGGCACTAGTTAGCGCCTCAACGGTTATGGCAGTCGTCTCTGCAATTACATCTGCCTGTTGATCGGGCAGTTGTAGTTGGGATATAAAAACATTGCAAATTTTCCTGCCAGAACGTTTAATTGAGCGTAAGGTCTGGGAGAAACGATCATAGGGAACCGCGATCGCCAAGACACCTGCACGACCTATGCCCGAACGACCATTGTCCATGACCTCAATGACAACGCGACAACCTTGGCGATCGCTATAACAGTAAGGATGGTTGGCAATAGGATTATTGATATTTTGATTACTTACAGTTGACACAACAGACCTTGCTTGGTTTGTATATAGCCTAATGAGGCTGTGAAGATTACAGAAATATTTCTGAAAGCAGCACGAAGCTAGGCTCTCAAAAATATTTCTGGATTTAAATTAAGCGCAAAGCGCTGTAATCGGCTGATTCTAGGCGATCGCCGTGATGCTGACGATCTTGCCAGAAGTACGATTGATCCGTTGGATTTGAGCAGTCATATTGCTCAGCGAAACAATGTACTCAGTTTGGCTGACACGACGGCGCGTATCAAACTTAGAACCCGTCACCACAATCTTGAACCGCTTCTCAGTACCAGAACCAATCACATTCGATGTGGATGGCTTAATAACATTGCTGCTATTGGTTGCCAAAGCAAAAACCAACTGTGAGGACTGCACGGCGCTATCCGATTGGGCTGCACCACGATCTAACACAAACATACGGTTGTAACCGACTTGCTTGGCATTGTTGGCGCTGTTTTTGCCACGGCTATAGGGAACAGTGTCTTCGCCAAAGGCATCTTGATATTCATCGCTATCGATGTAAGAGTCGATGTCAGCAGCATAGCCTTCAGCGACAGTACGCACGATATGCTCAGACACTTCACGTTGATCTTGAGGAGCGCGTCCTAGCAGATGCAGAAAGTTTAATTCAACCGCACGGTAAGGAGCGCAGGCAGAAAAGTAGCGATCGCGATAAAAGTCTGACTTTGCCACGATCCGTACAAATTCACGCACAGTGATCGAGCGATCGCCAAGTTTAGACTCGGCAGCAATTAGACGCTCACTGTCCATTACATGGGGATTTCCCAACTGCTTGTATACAGAGCGAATCACAGTCTGTAAATCTTCAGAACTGCTATTGGCATAGAGTTTGACTGGTGCTAGTAAAGTTGCCATAGGTTGTTGTAAAAGCAAGATATAAGTAAGATATAAGCAAGATATAAGTATGATACAAATAGGTATCAAGAAATACTAAGAAATATCTCAGGGGGTTTTATTATGGTTTTTGTTATGAAAATTTTAAAATTAGTATAGCGATCGCAGTTTTGGCGATCCCATCAATTCAACAATTAGCCATAAATAAACTGAAAACCTGAGTTGCTGGACAGCCAGAGCCGAAGCAACAGCTACCCAGCATTTAGTTTACAAATTTAGCTATGACCAACCAGCCAAGCTAGTTGGCGCAAAGCACCAACTAGCCAAGACTAAACAGGCGTAATGCTAGCGATTACACCGCCTTGTTGGTGAATACGTTGGTATTCTTGAGAAAGCTGATCGAGGGGAACGAGGTAAACCTTGTTGCTACGGCGGAACTTGGAAATGCTATTGACGGTTTTGGCGCGATAGCCCGTAACTTCGACGCGGTATACCTTGCTTGTGGCTGTCCCAAAAGAACCACGGCGGGTCAAAGGCGCATCCGCAGGAGTACGGAATGAAGCACCATCGCCAGTGGATGGAATTACGGCGGTAGGGATAGATTTGATCATTAGACTGTTGAGCTTAGGGCTATTACCTGCCAAATCACCCTTAAGGCTACTGCTAGCAGCACCACGCACTAGTTCAAAGGTATGGGTAAACTGCACCAAATTAGTGATCGCTTCAGTCTTATAGCCTCGGATATAAGGAACAAAGTTTTCCCCAAAAGTATTTTGGTACTCATCACTGTCAATATAGGAGTCAATGTCAGCTTCAAAGCCTTGAGCATTGAGAATGTCGCTATGTTGACGCACCTCTGCATAATCAATGGGAGGGCGACCAAGCAGGTGGCGAAAGTTCAACTCTGTAGTGCGGTAAGGCGCAGCATTGTTAACAAACCGCGAACGATATAGCTCAGACTTAGCCACAGCGCGGACAAACTCCCGCACACTCAAATCACCATTCTTAAACTGAGACTCAGCAACAGTGAGTCTTTCACTTTCCATGACATAGGCATTGCCTAAGACTTGGCGATATACGGCACGAATGATTGTTTCGGTCTCTTCTAGGGACTGACCTAGCACCCTCTCTTGGGGTGGGGTTTCATCAAACAGACTAACACCCAAACGTGAAGCTGGTCCAAAAGGCATTACAGACTATCTCCTGATTTAAAAACGGGGGTATAAAAAATTTAAATTATGACAAATTAACCCAGAGGCTAGCCATTAACGATTCACAAAAACGTATCAACACTTTTGCAAAAGCTAATCTATCTAATAGCATCGGGATCAACTTAGCTAAACGCATTAAACGTATAAATTAATACGCTTAGTTATAGTCGATTTTCTTACAAGTCTGTTACCGAAACCATCAAGTTTTGTAAATCTTTATCACAAAAAAGAAAGGGAGGACACACTCAGTGTGTCCTCCCTTTCTTTTTTGTGCATCGCCTCATCAGATCATAGCTTTAGCTTTTTCAACGATCGCCGTAAAAGCTTGGGGATCGAGAATGGCGATCTGAGAAAGCATTTTGCGATTAATTTCGATATTGGCTTTCTTGAGTAAACCTGCAAACTTGCTATAGGTTAGACCCTGTTGACGGGCAGCAGCATTAATGCGGGTAATCCAGAGGCTACGGAAATCGCGCTTTTTCTTGCGGCGATCGCGGTAGGCATTACGCAGAGCTTTCATTACCTGCTGGTTTGCAGTACGGAACAGCTTAGAGTGCGATCCGCGAAAGCCCTTGGCTAATTTCAGTACTTTGTTGCGGCGCTTTCTAGCTACGTTACCGCGTTTTACTCTCGTCATGGCTTTTTGGTTATCGTGAAATGTGTTTACTTAACTTTTTTAGGGCGCGAAATGCCCCAAAAAATTCTTGATTTAGGCGTAAGGCATCATGGCACTTACTCTGTCATTATCAGTCTCATCGACTATAGCCATCTGACCCAATCTGCTCTTACGGGCAGTGGGCTTATGTTCTAGTAAGTGATTGCGACCAGCATGGCGGCGTGCAAACTTGCCGCTACCTGTCACCTTGAACCGCTTTGCAGCAGATTTACGAGTTTTTAGTTTAGGCACTTCTTTTTACAGGCGACTTTTTATAATCTGATTTTTTGACCTTTACGAGTTTATCACAATAAAAGTCAAGATAACAAATAATATTTACCAATCACCAATCACCAATCACCTTACCTATACCGCCACCTTCACCGCGATCGCCTTTGCAATTTCCCTGAGCGCCTTTGCTGATGCTGAATCAGGATGACCTAAAACAATCGGCACACCGCGATCGCCCCCTTCACGCAGACTAATTTCCAGAGGCACACAACCAAGCAAATCCACGCCAAGCTCTGCCGCCGCCTTTTTGCCGCCCCCCGACCCAAAAATGTCGTACTGCTTTTCAGGCAGATCGGGAGGAATAAAATAGCTCATGTTCTCGACAATGCCCAAAACAGGGATGCCCATATTTTGAAACATCTTCAAGCCCTTAAGCGAGTCTAAAAGTGAGACTGTTTGCGGTGTGGTCACGATCACGGCTCCTGCCAATGGCACAGATTGAGTGAGGGTTAATTGAGCATCACCAGTACCAGGGGGCATATCGACAATTAAATAATCCAGTTCGCCCCAATTGGCTTGGTATAAAAACTGACGAATTACGCCATTAAGCATTGGTCCCCGCCACACCACGGGCTGATCCTTCGCGATTAAAAATGCCATAGAGATCATCTTGACCCCATAGTTAAAGGCTGGCTCCACCACATCCGCGCCATTTTCCGCCTTGACCACTTTTATCTGCGCCGCCTCCATGCCCAACATTACGGGGACATTAGGCCCATAAATATCCGCATCAAGAATCCCGACCTTTGCGCCCATGTCAGCAAGGGCAACCGCCACATTGACCGCCACCGAGGTTTTGCCCACGCCACCTTTGCCACTGGACACCGCCAGTACATACTTAACGCCAGCGATGCCCTTGAGTGGGCTTGTAGGTGATTCAGGATTATTGACCACAGGGCTATTGGCGATTACTTTCACCCAAGCATCGGTGACATTGGCGATCGCCTTGATCGCCGTTTTACATTCTTGAATCAAGGCATCGCGGTGGGGGCTATTGGGATTGTCCATCAATAGCGTAAAACTAACTACCCCATTCGCCTTGACTGCAATATCGCGCACCATTTCCGCTTCAATAATACTTTTTTGGCGATCGCGATCCACAATCGGTCTTAATACATCCTGTATGGTTTGGATATTGGGCAAATCAGCCATAGGTTTGAATAATTCGGTATAGTTAACAATTACAAAAATTACAGCGCTTTGTGCGCTCACTTAAAACCCAAAGAATTTTCTGAAGGTAGAGTTTCGATCTCCTTGCAAAAGTTCTCTGTATTACATAAAGCCTTAAGGAACTGGACTGACATAAGATTCTAGAATCTCATAGAAATTGATGAGGTCTGGTAAAGTAACTTCAAGTTAAACTTAAAGCCAAGCTTTTATTAAAGCCCAAATGCGAGTCAAAAAATCAATACTTGTTGCAAACGTACTATCAGGAAAAATTAATGAGTAATCAAACTAAGATCGTCCAACCTAAAGGCAGATTAGATGTCACAACGGCGGCTGAATTTCGCCGCCAAGTTAGTGATATTGCCGCCTCGCCAAATCCTCCCAAATATTTGGTTTTGGATCTGCATGATGTCAACTTTATGGATAGCTCTGGACTAGGTGCTTTGGTTTCTGCCCTCAAATCAATCCGCAACATCAATGGTGACATGGTGATCTGTGGTGCTAATGATCAAGTACAGATGCTATTTGAATTAACCAGTATGACGAAGATTTTTAGGGTTTATCCCACTGTAGAAGAGTTTAATGCCACTTTGTAGAGAGTAGCGCCGCCCTTGGCGCAGCAATATTCTCTATGATTAATCTAAATTAATCTAAATCAATCTATATGAAACTCAATTTCTAATAGAGAAAGATCATCATCGAATGGCTGACCATTTGCCGCATCTTTAACGCAATTAAGAATATGCTCTAACCGTGGCTGTTTGCTGGGAGTATGGATTAGAGTATCGATTAGTGAGTTTAATCCCCAGATACTTTGATCGGGTTGCGTGATTTCATAGACCCCATCACTAAACAAGTATAAACGGCTACTAGTATCAACTTCACAGATATGTTGTGGATAGTTTATATCGGGCATCATGCCAATGGGCAATCCCGCAGTTTTCAATAATTTTATTTTCGGGATTTCTTCATTGGACAGCAATATCGCAGGCGGATGACCACCACTCGCATAGGTAAGCTGGTGGTTTTGCTTGTTGTAGACCCCATACCAGATCGTAAAGTACATTTCATTATGGATTGACATTTGAAATGTTTGATTTAAATCGGTTAATACGGCGCTAGGGCTGTGGAAGTTGGTTCCATCTGGGGCAGTGGGATTAGGTCTAAGACTGCGACTTCGCATCAAATTTAGCACTGATACTGACAATAGCGCTGACCCCACTCCATGCCCTGACACATCTAATAAATAGAGGGCAAGATGATCATCATCTAACCAAAAATAGTCAAAGCTATCGCCGCCTAGCTGTTTGGATGGTAGGAAGCTAGAATGGATCGAGATTTTGCCTGTAATAGGATTTGGTAAAAGCGATCGCACATATTCTGATGCCTGCGCTAGCTCCTGCTCGATCAAGCATTTTTGTTTCTGAATCTCTTCAGTGGCATGGTAAAGGCGCAATCCAGCCCTCACCCTTGCCCTTAGCTCATTGATCCTTGGTGGCTTACTCAAAAAGTCATCCGCGCCCATCTCCAATCCTTTCACTAGATCGGTTTCTTGATCCCTCGCGGTCAGTAAAATTAGGTAAATTTTTGCCAATTCCTGATTACTTTTAATTTGACGGCAGACCTCCAGCCCATCGATAATGGGCATCATCCAGTCGCAAATAATTAGGGATGGGCGCTCTTCCCAAGCTTTGGCTAGCCCTTCTTGCCCATCCTTAGCCACAGTTACCCGATAGCCTTGACTCTTCAAAAATCTTTGCAGGGTCATTCTAATGGTTGGATCATCGTCAATGATTAAGATCTGGGACATATAGGGCAGAACTATAGGGAAAACCGATCCCTGTACTTACTTGGCTAAGATTCAATCGCTGAGCTTTGGGAACTAAGATCTTTGGCTATCAAATGAGTGTGCAACCATTTGACAGGCGCTATAACTAAGATTCAATTGTGAAAGACTTAGCCACTCTGGAGAATAATTCCTTGACTTTTTCCCAGCGCTTTTCAGAGCTAGAGATGCTAAGGGTGTAAAGGTTGCCGCGATTGGTTGTTAGGGTAACAAGGTCATGGCGCGGTTCTCCTTGAGCGCGTTCAACGGCATACTCAAAGGTGTAATAGTTGCGATCGCTGACTGCTCTTTGGGTAACATTAAGTAATTTGGCTTGACGACCTGAACCTGCTGGGGCAACTACACGCTCTTGCACCCGCAAGGCGATCGCCTCAGCATCACCGATTTCTTCGAGGGTTTTAACGGTTTGTAATTTGGTGATCGCCACGGACACATTCTCAGATGGCTCAATGATGTCATGGAATAAAACGTCAACTGCCGAGTTTCCCTTGGTTTCAGTCCAGCCATTAGGATACAAAAAGCGATAACCGTCTTTACTATCTGCAAATGGGACAAGCCCACTGGTGGGAGTATTTGCACAACTGGTAAGAAATAGCGCAAATATCACAAGTAATGTCGAGACGGTACGTTTGAGCATAATGGGAGGATCTAGGTGAATAATATCTTAATATCTTTAATATTTTAAAGCTGGGTTTCGGTAAACGTAGAGCTATTGGGATGTAGTTCTACTGTTACTATTGCTACCACTATTAGAATACACTGTAATCTCCAGCATACAGCAAACCCTAACTCAGCAATTTTGAGTACCTAATGCTAACTTCAGCATTAGGCTAGAAAAACTATATCTAGAAAAACTATATAATTGGCGGCAACTAACCCAAATCAAGAATGAGATCCTGAATTAATGACTGCTGCTGCTAAGCCCCCATTAACTGCTCATAATAAAGACTGGTCTTGGAAATTCTGGCAAGTCGTGCCGCTTTATCCTTACGGGCAGAGGCGCACAATCAGGCAAGAGGTGGTGAAAAATTCTGTTTGGACTTTTGACCAGATTCAGGGCATTTTTTATGTGGTTGTGCCGATCCGCATGACGGTGGTGAAGTTGGCGGCGGGGGGGCTGTTGGTATATGCACCCGTTGCGCCGACCCCTGAATGTGTGCGGCTAGTGCGGGAGTTGGAAGCGGAGCATGGCGCGGTTAAGTATATTATTTTGCCAACGGTTTCGGGGATTGAGCATAAGGTGTTTGTGGGACCTTTTGCGCGGAATTTTCCTGATGCAGAGGTTTACATATCGCCCCATCAATGGAGTTTTCCGCTTAATTTGCCTGTGAGTTGGCTGGGGTTGCCTTGGGGACGCACGAAGGTATTGCCAGAGGATGGGCGACAAGTGCCTTTTGCGGATCAGTTTGATTATGCGATTTTGGGATCGGTGGAGCTAGGTTTGGGTAAGTTTGCGGAGGTGGCGATGTTCGATCGCCGATCGCAAACTTTGCTGGTGACAGATACGATTGTGGCGATTCCCGAAAGGCCGCCTGAGGTCTTGCAAATCGATCCCTATCCGATGCTATTTCATGCTAGGGATAGCGCCCTAGAACCAATTGTCGATACAGAAGTAAATCGGATTCGCGGCTGGCAGCGCACGGCTTTGTTTTTGTTTTATTTCCGCCCACAGGTTTTGGAAACAGTGCCATTTTGGCAGGCGATCGCTGATATTGCCAAGGCTCCTGAGCGATCGCCCAAGGCATTTTGGGGGCTATTTCCCTTTAAGTGGCGCGATGATTGGTATCAAAGTTTTGAGAAATTGCGCGGTAATGGCAGAATTTTTGTTGCGCCAATTTTGCAAACGCTGATTCTCAATCGTGATCCGCAAAAGGTCATTGCATGGGCGGATCGGGTGGCGAGTTGGAATTTTAAAATGATTGTGCCTTGCCACTTTGACAATGCGATCGCTGCCACTCCCAAGGACTTTCGCCAAGCCTTTAATTTTCTCGAAAAAAGCCCCGCAGCAACCACTCTCCCCAATTTACCTGAAGAAGATTTTACGGTTCTCAAACAAATCAATAGTCTTTTGGAAAACAGTCGTCTGGTTTTTGCGGCAAAGGAAAAGATCTAAACAAAATCGCGTTAAAGTAGTCATACATCTAAATATTTAGTCTATTAGGATGACCAAGCTTATGTCTCGTTTACCTGTTTCCTTACGCAACGCCTTTAGCCGCCGCAACGCTCTCAAGATTATTAGCGGCATCCAAAACTTTGATCGGGAGTCAGTAAAAATGGTGGTGCAAGCTGCTGATCGCGGTGGTGCGACCTTTGTGGATATTGCCGCCGATGCGGAGCTAATTGCGATCGCGAAGGCGAACTGCTCTCTGCCCATCTGTGTATCAGCGATCGAAGCCCATAAGCTGGCTGAAGCAGTGGCTCAAGGGGCTGACCTCGTGGAAATCGGTAATTATGATCGTTACTATGCCCAAGGTCGTGAATTTAGCGCCGATGAAATTATTGCCTTGACCATCGAAACTAGAGCTTTGTTACCCCATACTGCCATTTCCGTTACTGTTCCCCATACCCTTCCCCTCGATCAGCAAATCACCCTTGCCGAAAAGCTAGAGGCGATCGGTGCAGATATCATCCAAACTGAAGGTGGCACTAGTGCCGCGCCAGTCCATGCAGGTGTATTAGGAGCGATCGAAAAGGCTGCACCCACCCTTGCCGCCGCCCATGCCATTAGCCGCGCTGTGTCCATTCCCGTACTTTGTGCCTCTGGTTTGAGCAATGTCACCGCACCGATGGCGATCGCTGCGGGTGCATCAGGCATTGGTGTTGGTTCTGCGGTTAACCAATTGCATGATGTCGTTTCCATGATTGCCACCGTTCGCGCCCTCAGAGAATCTTTAGAAATGAGTAGCAATATTGCTTCAGCGATCGAAGCCTAAAATAAATTATAAAAGCGTGGATAAGCCGCGCTTTTATAGTTTGCAATAACTAAACTTACATACAGCGCCGCTCTCAAAAATCTTTCTGTACCCCTTAAAGCTTCAACAGACTGTAACCATGCTGGATAAACATTTCTCAGAACTGCTGAATAAATATACTTACACCAGTGGCGAAATTTCTATGCCCTGTGTACCCGCACTATTAGAGACTTATATGGGGCGGTTTGAGCAAATGTTTAGCAGTCTGGGCAAACCCTTTAGTAAAGCTGATTTATTGAAATTACGCGAAATCTTAACCGAGTATCTGCAAAAAGGATACCAAGCCGCATCTAACACCTATTTAACCCTCAAATATCATCCGACCCAATCCCCCGATACAGGCGTTAGCTACACAGTTTCCTACAACGTCGATCCTGATGTTAGTCCACCTCCTAATAATCGAGATTTGCAGATGCGTGTGCCTGCGATGTTGGGAGTTAAGTCTGAGCAGCAACCAAAGGCATTAGTACAGGTCGGCGGTAAGAAGGCAACGCTCCAAGTCTTACAGGTCAATGCCACGAAGAATTTGGCTGACCCTATTGATGTGCCTAATTTTTTAAAAAATATAAATCTCTATACAAGGGTTAAGGGGGAGATATTGATGCCCTGCACCCCTGCATTGATGAATGTGTATATGGAGAAATTAGAGAAGTTGTTTAAAGCGGTGGGCAAAGCTTTTAATCAGTCAGATTTAGCGGTTTTACGGAAGTTGTTAAAGGAAAATTTGGACAATGGATTTCAATATTCGCCTTTATCTAGATTAGTGATCAAGTATGAGTCAGCGCTTTACCCTAATGTCGGTGTTACCTACAATGTGGCATATTCCCTTACCTCGATCGCTGAGCAATATCAAAATTGGGTAGATACGCGCAAGCCGCCATTGTTTGGCAAAAGTGCCGATGCTAGGGTTATGGATGCGATCGCTGGTTTGGGTGATCCCACCAGCCTCAGGGTGTTAGATATCGGTGCTGGCACGGGGCGAAATATTCTGCCCTTAGCCAAACTAGGCTGCCAAGCTGAAGCCCTAGAACTAGCACCTGCCCTAGTACAGCAACTGACTCTAGATGCTCAAGCCCAAGGACTAGAGGTAAAAGCGATCGCTGGTGATATTCTCGATCCACAGGTAAATTTACAGCCTGATCACTATCACTTTATCGTTTGTGCGGAGGTTGTGGCTTCCCATTTCCGCAATGTTGAGCAGATCAAGGTGCTATTAGAGAAGGTTAGTAAAGCGCTATGTCATGGAGGGCTATTCCTATTTAATCTATTCATAGCCCATGATGATTATGTGGTCACACCAGTGGCGCAGCAGTTTTCCGAGGTGGTCTGGTCTTCGATGTTCACCAATCAAGAACTCCATGCCGCTTTTGCCGATTTACCATTAGCAATTGTTAGTGATGACTCAGTTTTTGAATATGAACGGGAACATTTACCCACCGCAGACTGGCCTCCAACAGGATGGTTTGAAAATTGGACAAAGGGGAAAGATTTGTTTAGATTTAGTGATTCACAAATGGAATTACGCTGGGTTTTAGCAAAGCGCATTTAGAGCTAGAGCGTTTGGCAGTTTTCCTATGGCTAAATGAGGGAATGGCTACGCCATTTACTTCTCCATTTACCGCAATTGCTGTTCAAACGAATCATAGAAAAAGCCTTACGGGCATTGCTTAGCAATGCCCGTAAGGCTTTTCTTTGTTTTGGGGTTTGAGCGGTAAAGCGCTGTCGCATTAACCACATCCACAACCAGATTTTTTGCATCCTGTTGAACCTTCAGGATGACCATCGGCACAGGCTTGAGAGCAGTAAGGCTTGCCGTCAGCAATGATCGCGGTCTCTAGGGAGACCATGCAAGAACATTTGGGGCAGGCGCATTTGGTTTCAGTTGCGGTAGTCATAGTAGTTTATCCATTGAATTCAATTATTATATATGAACGTATATTCATATGTCAATAGCAAAAAGCTAGACTAAGACTATTGAGGTTTGGCATAACACAATGCCAATTACAATATGCCAATTCGATATTGCGCGGTAAAACTGGAGTTAGCTACTCCCTTCCCAGTGAAAATTAGACGTTGCGGAGCTTCGCGCTGCAACGCTAATTCTTGGTCTTATATGTCTATTTCTTTGGTGGGAGGGGAGTATATAATAAAATCATGTTAGAACCCAATCCCGTTAGCCTTGAGAATGTTCTAGATTTGCCCACCTGTGACATCCATGCGATCGCCCCTGAAGATTTGCGGGAGCTACTGGATATTGTTCTGCCCTTAGACAAAGCACAGGTAATGGCAGAATTTTTTGCAATGATGGGTGATCCTAGTCGCCTTAGAATTTTGTCGGTACTATCTAAGCAAGAACTCTGTGTGCATGATATTGCGGCGATCGTGGGGATGAGTGAATCGGCGGTATCGCACCAACTCAGAATTTTACGCACCATGCGTTTGGTTAGCTATCGCAAGAGCAAGCGCAAAGTTTATTACCAATTGCTAGATCACCATGTTCTCGAAATCTATCAAGCAGTTTCCGAACATTTAGATGAAAAGGTTTGAATTAGTTTGGACTGGTACTGCAAAGTGCGGACTGACAGCAGGTGAACCGCAAGAAAGATATTGCTTTGTTTGGGTTTGAGCGCAAAGCACTGTGGAAAATAACAATAAAAAAATATAATAAAAAAATATAATAAAAAACAAAAATATATAATAAACTTATATTTCAAAGGCGGCAACTGCAACCAACATCACCCCAACTAATAACCACAAAAATGTAGTTATTTCAGAACCGACAAAGCCATTGCTGAGAGTGATTGTGATACTGGCAATGGTGACGATCGCCAAGAGCCAGCGCCATAGCGATCGCGAATTAGCAAATAAACGTTTATGCCTAGATCTGTAATGACGGGATGATTTTGGGTGGGGGAACTTCAGCAAGCGTTGGGAAGGTCGGGATAGTTGCTTTGGTGAGAACTTAGAGTTTTTTGTGGGTGCAGAAATTTGCCTTTCAAGATTCTTAAGTCTTAGCCAAAATACAACTAAGGTAGCGATTGCAATGCAACAGATGCCAACAGCTAACTTCAACCAAAAAAGCAACAAATCTATGTTTTCTTGATTAGATAGGACAAGAGCCATAAGGTCTGCAAATTCAGCCAAATTGCGGTTACGTTAATTGCATTGTTTCATTGATAGCCCTATGACAGGGACTAGAAATCATCAGCAAAAATGTCCGCAAAAACATGAACATAGCAAGCCCCAGCGACGTTAGCTGATAGCCCTTGGTGCTGACTTGCAGCAACTACCGCTCCATCGAATCGCAATAAAAACTTTAAAAACTTTGCCTTGCAACGTTTTCAAAACTTGTCTTGGTTGGGGTGTAAGCGCTTTGCGCTGTGATTTTTGGGTTTAATTAAGTTTGTGTATTTAAATAGGTCAATTCCACATTGGGAGCCAAGGTGATTACATCGCCATTGCGTAAATTGTATGAGGATGTCACCTTCATATGGTGGTTGATAATGATGCCATTGACGCTGGGTTTGCCAGTTAGATCGCCGTCAATAATTCTATAGAGATAGCGCCCCCCTTCCCCAGGAACTCGCAGCAAGACCGCGTGTTGACGAGATACAAACCGTGAATAAAGCTGAATGTTATTATTCACATCCCTACCAATTGTATATTTTAAGCCATCAAGTGCGAGTTTTCTACTACCTCTCGCGTCCGTAATTAATAGAGTGTGACTAACGTTTGTTTCGCTCATTAGCTCACCAAAGAAAAAGAAGTAGATATCGCTTACTAGCGAAAAGTATATGCTACTGCTGAGCATTTGGCTTAACTTAGCGCACAAGATTATCTGGGAGCAAGGTAAAGGATATGTACTTCAGGCGCAAAGGTGACAATATCGCCATCGTTAAGATCATGGGATCTCACACTTTGCATAGCATTAACTACTAGTCCATTTTTGCTAAGCTTGCCCGATGTACTGCCATCAATGATTCTGAACATACTCGGACTTTTGAGGCTTTGCACCCTAATAACATAGGCATGATGGCGCGATACAAAATCTGAATCAAGGCGAATCGCATTATCTTCATCTCGCCCAATTGTATATTTATCCTGAGTGAGTGCGACTTTGCGAGTACCGCTATTGTCGGTGACGATCAAGGTGGGGTCAGAGGAGAGGCTAACGCTAATTTCGCTTTCGTCACGAGCTTTTTTGTCCATTTCTTTTTTGTCCATTATTGATCTATTACCGCCTATTGAGGATTACAGAGAGGCTTGAGACTCTTTGGGCTTTCAGTCTTTCAAACACTTGCCTATACTATAGACTGTAGCAATCTTAAAGAATTTGTATCAGACCAAATACATAGCCAAATACATAGTCAAATACATAGTCAAATACATAGCCAAATAAATGGACATTACCGAAATTAATCGCCAGACTCAAGTTTTATGCCAACGCCTGAGCATCGCTCAGGACTATCTTTGACGTACCTGCGATCGCTGCCAAAATTAGTGACCTTGAGCATACGGCGGCGCAACCAGAATTTTGGGAAAATAGTGAGCAAGCGCAAAAAACAATGCGTGAACTCGATGGTCTCAAGTCTTATCTCGATACGATCGCCCGTTGGCGCAAAAGCATTGAAAATCTCGAAGCGATCGCCGAGCTATTGGCAATGGAAGACGATCAAGCCCTTGAGGATGAGGCAAAGCAAACCCTAGCCCAACTTACGCAAGAATTCGATCGCTGGGATCTAGAGCAGTTGCTGTCAGGGACATACGACAAATATGATGCGATTCTCACGATTAATGCGGGGGCGGGTGGTACTGATGCCCAAGATTGGACAGAAATGCTCTTGCGAATGTATACCCGCTTTTGTGAGTCGCAGGGCTATCGGGTGGAGATATCAGAAATATCTGAGGGGGAAGAGGCAGGCATTAAGTCTGTGACCTTGCTCGTCCATGGGCGCTATGCCTATGGCTACCTTGCCCCCGAAAAAGGGACGCATCGCCTAGTACGAATTTCGCCATTTAATGCCAATGACAAGCGCCAAACTAGCTTCGCGGGGGTGGAGGTGATGCCCCTAATCGAGGAGGATGTGGCGTTAGATATTGATCCCAAGGATTTAGATATAACCACCACTCGTGCAGGGGGCAAGGGGGGGCAGAACGTCAATAAGGTGGAGACGGCAGTAAGGATTACGCACTTACCTACAGGGATCTCGGTGCGTTGTACCCAAGAGCGATCGCAGTTGCAAAATAAGGAAACGGCAATGCGATTGCTCAAAGCCAAATTGATGATTATTGCCCAAGAGCAGCACGCCCAAAAAATTGCCGATATTCGCGGCGATATGGTGGAGGCGGCATGGGGCAACCAAATCCGCAATTATGTGTTTCATCCTTACCAACTGGTCAAGGATTTACGCACCAGCACTGAAACCACAAATATCCAAAACGTGATGAATGGCGATCTAGAGCCATTTATCCAATCCTATCTAAGGCAACAAAATCAACTGGTTTGAGTCAATAAGTTTTGTATTGGATTACTTAAGGATAGGTTGCACTTTGTGCGGTCGATCCTTGGCATTACGTCTCTAGTAACTTTGTTAGTAATTTGGTTGAAAGATAGCGATGATCACGAAAGCGACCCATCAGAGGCATTCATTTTTTCGGAACAATAATTTTAGGATCAAATTTAGGATCAAATTTAGTCCTAGCTTTGCGTTTAGTCCTAGCTTCGCTAAGTATGCAGTCAGTTTGTGGGGCATCTGTTTATTGAGCGCGATCGCTGAGCCGTTAATATTTGGCGATCGCCTTGCAGCACAGGCGCAGACCTCACCAACGATCATGCAGCTAAATAATATTTTGAATCAGGCTGTATTTGGTGATGATCAGATCACACGTTATGCGATCGCCGCCAATGCGATCGAAAACAAGCGTTTAGAAATATTTCGGGCTGCCAAAAGCCATCCCAACTGGAGCCAAGTCGCAAATGTTGCCGAATCCCAACAAACTAAGGTGTGTGATCTTGAAAAGCAGCCCGAATTTTTGCAGGCTCTATGTGGTCAACTACGCAGCTTTACAGAAGAGGAAATTCGGCGGCGGGGTTTTACAAACAAAGAATTCAACCAAATTACAAGGGAGCAACGACAGGACGCAAATCTCAGAAGCATGATCCAAACGCGGCAGTTGCAACTGCGTGGCGGCAGTTAATCGACAGTACAGCGTCTTTGCGCTCAAACAAAAACAACAACAAGAGAGGTGCTTAGCGCCTCTTTTTTTGTTTGCACAAACAGCCGAAATCGTCTATAAGTTACAAGCGGATTTAGCTACTGTTGGCGATCGCTAGTAAAAGTCTGGATTATTTTTGATTACTTCTATTGACAATGTTCACTATCAGTCTATAATCCCTGCATTATTATCTCCAGTGCTACAAAAGCTACAAAACTTACAAAGACACGCTTATGTTCGGCTTAAAGTTTGGCGGAAAGTCTAAAAAAGGGATCGGAATTGAAATCACTTCCGAGAAAATTAACCTAGTGCAACTGCGCCGCAAGGGTCAGTCCGCCTACAAGCTGGTGGCGCATGGTAGTAAAGAGCTTCCCGAAGGCACAGTTGAGGAAGGGCGGATTCTTGATCCTGTAGCACTGGGAGAAGTCATTCGCAGCTTGCTCACAGAGAAGAAAATCAAGGTCAAACAGGTGGCGACAGCGCTGCCTGGTCGCGAAACCGTCAGCCGTTTGATCCGTTTACCTGCGGAAATTCCTGATATTGAGTTACGGGAAATGGTCTTAAATCAGGAGGCAAGTTTATATTTGCCTTTCCCCCGTGAAGATGCGGATGTGGACTATCAGAAATTGGGAACTGCCCTTGATGATGATGGCATTGAGCGCATCGAAATATTGATGGTGGCAACCCCTAAAGAGGTGACAGATAGCTACATCCAAGCGATGGAAATAGCCCAACTCAAGGTGGATATTGTGGAGGTGAGCAGCTTTGCGCTGATTCGTGCCATGCACAATGAGCTATCGCGCTTTAGCACCTTGGCGGAGGCAGTGGCAGTTGTGGATATTGAGTATGAGTCAACGGAAATTACGGTGGCGGTTGACGGTGTACCGCAATTTTCGCGCACTTTCCCCATTGGTACGGTGCAGATTCAAAATGCACAACTGCGAGCAATTAACTTGCCGCCCCGCAGGACAACGGACATGGAAATGTTGAGTTCTACGGTTGTGCCTGTGCAATCCATTGATACTGCAAGTTTGATGGGTGGCGGTAGTACCCCAGGGGATGCGGCGATTATGCGGGTGGTTGGTGACTTGTCCGATGAGTTGCGGCGCTCCATTGATTTTTATACGAGTCAGTCTCCTGGCTCGGATGTGGTGCAGATTTTGATTGCAGGTCCTGGGGCTTGCATTGGTCAGCTAAATGAATTTTTTAGCCAACGTCTTGGCATTGCTGCCAATGCCGTTGATCCAATCACAGCGATTGGAGCAAGTTTTGATGGGGATATCCCCATACAGGATCGAATGTCGCTGGCGACCGCACTAGGACTTGGTTTGAGGGAGGTTTAATTAGGATTTATGTATACACTTGATATTAATTTTTTAAGCGATCGCACAGCTATAGAGCAGGCTAATGCGGTAGAGCGTCAGCCGATCGCCGATTCGCAGTTCCTCATTTTTGGCGGTGCGATCGCGGTGGTTGCCTTGTCATTGGTGGGTGGTGCATACCTATTTTTAAGCACGATCAATGAGGGTGTAAGGCAAGAGGTGGCAACCCTAACCTCTAAGGAAGCGGAGCTAAAAAGCCGCATCGACTCACTAAAGGTGCAGGAAGATCAACTAAAGGCGATCGAGGCACGTACTAATGGTTTGGTGAATCTGTTTGTGGGGAATCTGCCCATAAGCGCGATCGCTGATGACATTAGAAAACGTACCCCAATTACTGTGCAGGTGGATTCGCTGACACAGGCCCTAGGAGCCGAGGGCAAAACCACAATTTCCCTAGTGGGCAAGGCAACGAGCTATACCGAGTTGAATGACTTTTTGCTGCTGCTCAAAGCTTCACCATTGCTAGACGATGCAGATACAAGGCTGATTTCATCGACATTGCAAGCAGCAACGGTCGATCGCAATTTTAATTTGGTCAATTTCCAGATCCAAACCGCCCTTAGCACGAAACCAATTAGCGAAATTCTGCCAGACCTGCAAAAGGCGGGGGCTGATGGTTTAGTTGCCAGAGTTAACCTATTGAAACAACAGGGAGTGATTAAATAAAATGACAAACGCTGGAATTGCCGCAGGAAATGATGAAGGCGCAGGCGGTATTACTTTATTTGGATTTACCTTTACCTCCAAAATTTTAGGGATTTTGATGGGGGTAGCAGGTATTGGTCTTGGTGGTTATGCTGCCAATGAGTTTGTTGTGCCACTTTGGAATGAATACCAACAGGGACAGCAAAATATTGAGAAGACGAAATCTTCAGTACAGGCCTTAGAAGGTCAGGTTGCGAGTAAGGGCAATGTTGCTGAAAAGATTGCGGCGGCGAATGAACAAAATAAATTTGTACTTTCTTTGCTGCCTAGTGTGAATAATATTGATACTTTGATCCGCGATATTCAAGAGCAGATCCCTAAGACAATCATTATTGCTCTGCCCCCCGACTTCTCCTATGAGCTGGCGGGGACTTTGCGCTCCTTTCAGCCCTCTGAACGCAAGGATGATGGGCAGTACTATACCTATTCCTTTGCGATCGGCTTTGATGGCAAATTTGAAGATGTCATGTCCACGATTCAAAAGATTGAGCGCCTGAAGCCATTACTAGTCGTTAAGGATCTCAGGCTCACGAAAAAAACTATTCCTGCTGACTCTTTTAAATTTTCACGCCCGATTATTCCTGGTCGAGAAAAGGACATTATTGATAGCTTGCCACCATTGCTAGGGGCAGATTTTACGCTGCAAGCTTTTGTGCCAAAAACTCAGGAGGAGCTTGCGGCTGCGGCTGCGGCTGCGGCTGCGCCTCCAAAATAATAAGTGGAGCAAGGGGCTGAAGTCAGCTTTTTGGTTAATTTTGGTAAGGTCGTTTGTGCTTGCTTATGCTGAATAGCTTTCGGAAACAGATAAATCTCTAGTTGGTATTGACTAAAAAATGGCAAGCTGTGATATAATCTCGCTCCATAATCACGTCTAAATAAGTTGGTTAATTCTGTGGTTTTGACGAGATTATGGTTAACCCTATCGGGTTATGTTGGCTTTTTGTGTTGAGTGTTGATTTTCACGTTTGATTTCACGTTTGATTTCACGTCTAACTTTTGTGTTGAGTTGTATTTCTGTGGGGTTAGCCAGGGGAATTACATTGTGCGATCGCCTAACCAGAATAGATTTCCAAACAGGATTTCTAAACAGGATTTCTACAAGGATTAAGTGTATTGAGCTTCGTTAAGAAGCTAGAGGAGTGTAATTTATGAATATGAATACCAATTTAAATTTTGGGTTGAATTTCGGGTTGCGTAGTAAGTCTCTGGCTTGCTGGTTTTTGATCGCTGCAAGTTGTCCCCATGTGCTGATGCTATCCCCTGCTAATGCCCAGACTGCGGTTTCGGCAAATCCGCCTAGCCCTGCTGATGTGTTGGGGGTTGCTAGTCGTATTACAGATATTGATGCCAATGTGTCAGGCGATCGCCTCAACTTGGTGCTAAATTTTGCCAGTAGCGATCGCCCTCAAGTGACCTATACCCGTCAGGGCAAGGCATGGATCGCGCTGCTCAATGGCGCACAGTTACAGCTAAATAATGGTAATGCCAGCTATGCCAAGGCAAATCCTGTGCCTGGGGTGACGGCGATCGAGGCGACTCAATATGCCGCCAATCGGGTACGGATCAGGGTAACGGCTAATGATCCTGAAATGTTTAAGGATTTGTTTAAGCGTCAAGATAGTGGCGATCGCCTCACCTTTAGCCTAGAGATGCAGCCTTCGGCAACCCAATCTAATACTATTTCTGCTGCCAATCTGCCCGAAGCTGGGGTGATCAATGGGAATAATGCTGCTGATCCTAACCGTACTGTGGTTGCTCAAAATACGGCTGTCAATTCTTCTGTGGGTCAGCCCCTATTCAAGCCTCAGGTCTCTGTGACTGGTACTGATGGCAAAACACGGGTTGCTCAAACTAATGCGCCGCAAGCTAATACGCCGCAAACAGTACCTCCCCCTGTAAATAATCCTGTTTCGCCACAATTGCCTGGGCGTGTACCTGGGGTCGTGCCACCATTCCGCCAAATCAAAACGCCACCCGTTGGTGACATTGCCACCACGACCGCCAGACTCCGTGCTGATATTGTCGAACTCGGTACTGCGGAACGAGTGCCAAGTTTTAGGTTTGTCGCGAGGGCTATCGATGTCTTGTCTGCACTTGGTCGGATTGTTGATTTAAATGTTGTCTCTTTAGATACTGGCGAACCTGCGACGCCAAGTCCACCACCTACGGATGAGGATGTTTGTCTCAAACCCAGGCTTGATCGTAAAGTTGACATTGACATTAAAAATGAACCTGTTCAAGACATTTTCAATAATGTTTTGAGAATTACTTGTTTAGAAGCGAATCGAATTGGCAACACGATCTTTGTTGGAACCAGACTGCCTGTCACCCTCAAAAACCTTGTCACCAAAAGCTATCGTCTCAATCAAATCACCACTGGAGAAGCTTCTGCTTATCTGATTGGTTTAGGCGCATCCCGTGTGGTTAGCCGTCAACGCCCAATTCCTGGTGTGCAGACCGCAACACTTGGCACGGCGGCTCAGGCAATCATTAATGTCACAACTGAAGCCGTACCAACACTGGAAACTATATCCATTCCTGCCGAATCTGGATCATCTCCATTACTTAAAGGGTTACAAGTTATTGCTGAAGAGCGTTCTAACTCTCTAACTCTTATTGGTTCACCTCGGCAAGTTGAATTTGCTGAAGCACAACTTGCCAGGTTAGACTTGCGGAAACGTCAAGTCAATGTCAATGTTCGTGTTGTTGAAGTCAATCTTAGCGGTGGTCAGACCGTTGCGGGAGGAGTTAATTTCATAGGTGGAAATCCTTCTATTTCCGGAACTAATAATCAATCTATAGGAATACGGTTTGATAGTGGACAGTCTGTTACATTACCTCGGCAATTGATTGCCAGTATTATTGCTTCAATTAATGCTGGCAATGCCAAGATTTTAACTGATCCAAGTTTAACTGTTCAAGAAGGTGAAACAGCTACAGTTGCACTGACACAAGATATATCTACTGGTACAAGGACTACTACTACGAGTAGTAACAATATAACAACAACAGTGATAGAACCTACAAAAGCACAAGCTGGATTGACTCTTTCTATACAAATTGATAGAGTTGACGACAATGGTTTTGTGAATCTATCCATTTCACCAATCGTCTCTGCTCCAGTAGGAAGTGTAACTGCACCTGGTGGGACTCCATTAACACTTCTATCTAACAGAATTCTAAACTCTGGTAAAATTCGCTTGCGTGACGGTCAAACCTTCATTCTGTCTGGTGTAATTCAGGATTCAGATATAGAATCTGTTAGTAAAGTTCCGTTTTTTGGGGATTTACCAATTATTGGTGCTCTTTTCCGTTCTAGTAGTTCTCAAAATAATCGCAGTGAGGTTGTTATCATTGTCACACCACGCATTATTGACGATAGCCAAAATGCAACTTGGGGCTATACCTACCAACCAGGACCTGAAACTCAGAGGATCTTGGATAGCAACAAGATCAAGCCTCAGTAATTTAGCTGGCTCAAGATCGCCATCAATCGTCTCTTGAAAAGGGGGGAAGAAGAAAATTCTTCCCCCTTTTTATTACAAAGCTATGTTAAATTCATAATATGCAAGACTTCTGGCGATCGCTGCCCAATTATTTTTATCAACTAGAGCAATGGAGCAACGGCTTAGTCGATAGCCAACTCCATCAAGCATCTTGGCTCACCTTGGGCATTGTCTTTTTAGCAGGATTAGTGACAAGCCTAACCCCATGCACATTGTCAATGTTGCCGCTTACCATTGGCTATATCGGCGGCTATGAGTCTAAGGACACATGGCAATCGGCAAAACAGTCGGCATGGTTCTGTTTGGGGTTTGCGATCGCCCTAACAGGCTTTGGACTTGCCGCCGCCCTCCTCGGCAAAATCTACGGACAAACCGCTTGGGGCTGGTCAATCGTCATGGGCATAATTGCGATCACAATGGGATTGCAGCTATTAGAAGTCATTGCCTTGCGATTACCGAGTTTTGGCAACTGGGAAATATCGCCAAACTTACCAAAATCTTGGCGATCGCTCTTGATTGGCTTGTCCTTTGGGTTTGTCGCTTCCCCTTGCAGCACACCCGTATTGGTGACATTATTGGCTTGGGTATCTGGCTCAGGCAATATTCTATTTGGAACCGAATTGTTATTAGCATATGCGATCGGCTCCGTCATTCCCTTAGCGATCGCGGGTACATTTACAGGCTTGATCAAGCAATTTCTAGAATTACGGCGCTGGTCAAGTGGACTAAATTGGTTAAGCGGAATTATTTTAATCGCCTTCGGCACGATCTCCATATTGACTAGAGTATTGGCTTTGCAAAATTAAGAAATGGCTTAGCCATTTCTTAATTTTGAGTTAAATTACGGTGCAACCGCATAACTTGATTGCACAGCTAATTGGGTTTGGGCGACCCAATCTAAAATTATTTGATTAACCTGATCAGGGGCATCATCATGGGCGCAATGTCCGACATTTTCTAAATAAATGAGACTAGCCTCAGGTGCAAATTGCAGCAGTCGCTTCCCTTCCGATGGTGGAATTAGGCGATCGCTTTTACCCCAAAGAATGAGTAACGGCGCTTGCAACTTTGACAATGCCTCAGGCAGGTTGGGGGAATAATTGGGAGCATTGAGGCTGCGGTTGAGGGCAACAAAGGCATCGGCGGCTTGGCGATCGTGGGCAGGTTTGGCGATGATTTCCACTAATTGAGCATCCACACGGCGGCGATCGCTATAGACAATACTCTTCAGCACCCACCGAATCACAAAGGGTTGGCGGATCAAATAAAACAGGGGCTTGACGAAGATGGCGGCAACGATCGCCTTCACAGCGCGTTCAAGGGGCTGCAATGCTTTGGGAACCATCGCATTAAAGGCATCAATATCGGGCAAACTAATCGTTATGATCCCTGCCGCCATTTCAGGATGCTGACTCGCGGCGATCGCGGCAACTAATGCACCAATGGAATTACCGACAATCACCATCGGCACACCAATAAATTTTTGCCAAAACTGGAAAACCTGCTCCACCCAAAGGGCGATTGAATAATGGGTGACTGGTTTTTCAGAACCGCCAAATCCTAGCAAATCGATGGCATAGACCATATGCGACTCGGCTAAGGCAGGCACATTGTCCCGCCATTGATCGATCGCCGCGCCAAAACCATGAATTAATAAAATCGGTGGCTGCGGTGGTTGGGCATCGGTCGACAAATGGCGCGATCGCTGAAACCCATACCGCGATCGCCACCCTCGAAAATACCAATTACGATATTGCATTGCGTTCCCAATGAAATTATGACTTTGCTCTTACCAAACGACCATCGCTAGTGACGTGCAAACCACATTCCTGATTGCTCATCTCCCACCACCAACGCCCAGCGCGGAGATCTTCACCCTCAGCGATCGCCCTCGTGCAGGGCGCACAACCAATGCTAGGAAAATTGCGATCGTGCAGCTTGTTATACGGCACATCATGGTTGCGAATATAAGCCCACACATCATCATTTGACCAGTCAATGAGGGGATTAATCTTGGCAATTTGGCGATCGGCATCCAACTCCACGGTTTCCATCGTGGCACGGTTCGCCGTTTGATCGCGCCTTAGCCCCGTGATCCAAGCTTCTAAACCCTGTGTCGCCCGACTAAGCGGCTCGACCTTACGGATATAGCAGCATTGTTTGCGATTTTCCACACTGTCATAAAATAGGTTGATTCCCTTCGTGCTGACCATTTCCTGCACAGCGTCAGCCTGTGGAAACATAATTTGCAAATTTAACTGGGGATACTTTTGTTGCACCTGCGCCATGACATCATAGGTTTCCACGGGCAAGCGTCCTGTATCTAGGGTAAAAACATAAAAATTTGCAGGTGCATCGGGGCAAATTTTGGCGATCATGTCAATTAGCACCACATCTTCAGCACCAAAGCTAGAGGCTAGAGCAATCTTGCTATAGTGGTTCAATGCCCAAGTTAAGGTTTCCTGTGGCGTTCTGCCCTTGAGTTGGGCGGCGGCGGTATTGATTTCAGTTTCTAGAGTCATTGTAAAATTTAATGCAAATGCGATAAATCCAGAATAAGATTTGCGGCACGAAGTGCCGCAAATCTTATAAGAAACTATATCTTTAAAACTGTTGCTTACCCTATGTCCTTATCTGGTTTATCGAATATTCTCCATGACATGCAGTCGCGCACTAGTTGGCAGCAGCGTTGTCAATATTTGCTAATTGCCGATCGCTGGGCAGAAATTGTGGGTGAAAATGTCGCTAAGCAGTCCAGCCCCACGGGGGTATATCAAAAAGTATTGCAGGTGGCGGTATCAAGCCCTGTATGGTCACAGGCACTCAGTTTTGAGAGATTAAGAATTTTAAGCAAAATCCATCGGTTACTCGAACCGCTCAATCAAGGCAAAGCGATCGCCTTGCCAATTACCGACATTCATTTCTCCTCAGCTAAATGGGCAACCCAACAGCAAACCCTCTCTATGCGTCAAGTCAGAACTGAGGATCATCCCAGTCATTTACCGAAATTAACTAAATCTGCCCCACCCTTACCACCGCCCGAAAATGTCCATGAAGCCTTTGCGCGGTTACAAAAAACGATCCAGTTACGTTCAGCGCAAATGTCGCCCTGCCCAAAGTGCGATCGCCCCGCCCTCCAAGGTGAATTGTCCCGATGGCAAATGTGCCGTGTATGTGCGATCGAAAATTTATTTCAATGAGATTGCCCACAGAGATCAAGTGAAAAGGATCTTTCAAACATGGATAGTTGTCACCTTTTTGTTTTCACATTCCGCATCGGCTCTAAAGCTAATTGCGGAACTGTCTATTTAATTCGGTGAATCTTGATGTTTTTTAGTAAATCCCGTACCTACCATGATCCAATTCATGGCGCGATCACTCTCAATGGTGGCGATCGCACCGAATCTCTGTTAATTCAATTAATCGATACACCTGAATTTCAGCGACTAAGACGGATTCGCCAATTAGATATCGCTGCCTTTACCTTTCATGGAGCCGAAGGTTCGCGGTTTACCCATGCCCTCGGCGTAATGGCACTGACCCGCCGCGCCTTTGATGCGATCGCGCTGGAATATCCATACCTAGCGATGCATCGCCCTGTGGCATTGGTCGCCGCCCTGCTCCATGATCTCGGTCATGGTCCCTATAGCCATGCTGCGGAAGAAGTATTTCATAGTCAGCACGAAATATGGACGCTAAACCTATTGAAGTTTGGCAAGATCGGCGAACTTCTCCATGATTTTTCAGAGCAGTTACTTCCCGATCTTGAGCAGGTATTCACGAAACAATATGCAGTTCCCTTTTTTTATTTGGTATTAATCCAATTAACTAGGCAACGCGATCGAGGGCGCGTTCACCACCCCATGTTGCTACGATCGTGTCATCAAAATGATCGGCAGTCTGCAAAACCGATGATACTGATGTTTGTAATTCATGGCGATCGCAGGTTGAGCCAACCAATGTGGTGTGAAACCTGATATCACCGTCATCATCAATACTAAAAACGCCAAACTGCATTTCTGAATTTTGTTTTAATAGGAATTGCATGAGGTCTTGAGTAATATCAACTCCTGTGACCACATAAGACCAAGTAGAAATAATTGCTTCGGTACTGCCCCAAGGCAGCACCTCTACAGTTGCTGTTGCTGAGCCAAAGGGCAACACAAACACAGGCAAGTCGTAAGGGGGGGTATAGACATCTTCATACAAATCATTGAGCCAACTCTTGATTTTCTCGTAGCAGTCTTTTTGGATAGGTGTCTCGAATTTCATAGCTTCACCAAATTTATGAGTTTTATGTTTCTATACCTAAGCAGTAAATTAGAATACAGCCTATTGAGGCTATATGTAATACAGAGAAGTAATACAGAGGAGTTTTTAAAAGGATTGCTGAGTGCCGCTTCCCAAACATTCTCTGAGTTTTCAGTAAGCGCAAAGCGCTGTAGAAACTATTCCAAAGCTAAAAAAGTGTCGCCAATTTTGAATTTATAAAAATCCTGACTGGATTTGGAGGTTTTAATTACAAAAGCGTTGATGTACTTCTGTAATTTGGCATTATGCTTTTGTAAAGGGAATAAGTTTTGGATTTATTTAATAATCGTGATATAACCAAGCCAAGGATGTAGTATTGTAGGATACTTGTATAATCACAATTACAGCATTTTGCGCTTACTTAAAACCCAGAGAAATCTTGCATTTGCAGGTTAAATGTATTGGCGAATGCAGCAGCGATCGCCGATCTCACCTGTGGCAAACTCACATCGGCAATAAAATCCTGAAGGTTGCACACCTGACAATCGGCAATGCCACAGGGGACAATTCTCTCAAAACCAGCTAGCTCCATCGCCACATTCAGCGCGAAGCCATGCATTGTTACCCACTGACTAACCTTAATTCCCACCTGAGCAATCTTTTGAAATTGTCCATTTTGCTCAATCCATACCCCCGTCAAACCCTTGATACGATGCGATGCCACGCCATATGTGGCTAGTACCTGCATGATTGTTTCTTCCAACTGCCGCAAATACCAATGGAGATCGCGCTGGTGATAGTCTAGATTTAAAATGGGGTAGCCCACTAGCTGCCCGATCGCATGGTAAGTGACTTCCCCACCGCGTTCAACGCGATGGCATTCGATCGCAGCATCATCGGGATCAAATTTTAGAAACTCTAGACTTGAACCCTGTCCCAAGGTATAGACCGCAGGATGTTCAACCAACAACAAAACATCAGGGAGATCCTTGCCATCGCGTCTAGCTTGTTTACGCTCATTTACCAGTTGCTTTTGCCATTGCCATGCTGTCAGGTACGGCATTGGGCGATCGCTTTGATATAGCCAACAGGTACGAGGGGGATTTTGAGACATTTTGAGACATATTTTAAGACTTGTAGTGGACAGGTCTAACCCGCTATATCATCGGATCATAACTTGCAGCACTAGTGCAACACTGGGAGTAATTATCCATGACAGCGATCGCCTTAACGGTTTTGCGTAATGAAATTTTAGCTAGACATAATTCCTACCGCGCCACACATCACAGCCCCAACATGGTGATGCAATCCAATATCGACATGACCGCGCAACAATGGGCAGAATATCTTGCTGCCAATGCCCTATTTCAGCATAGTACTGCCACACAGCGCCACAACGCAGGCGAAAATATTTATGTTTATTACACCACTGCCACCACCGTTAGTGAGGTACAGCTTGCCACCGAAGCTGTCAAGAGTTGGTATAATGAGGTCAAAGACTACAACTATGCTATTCCCCAGTTTGCCTCTAACACTGGGCATTTTACACAGGTGGTATGGAAAGCCAGTGTTGAGTTAGGCTCTGGGGCGGCGGCTGGCAAAAAGGTAATTAATGGCATTACTTACAATGCTTTCTATGTGGTTTGCCAATATGCGCCCGCAGGCAACTTGGTGGGTGCTTTTGCCACCAATGTCCTTAAGCCTTAGCACGACAGAAGCACAAAGCAATCAACACAAAGCAATCAAGAAGCTAAAGAGTGGCAGTGCCAAGCGCTGCCATTTTAACTTAGTCGTTTTGGGGCTATTGCAATGTGAAGATTTGCGATCGCGATAGTCTGTCCAGCCAAGGAGCTAAGAACTGATCATTTAGCTGCTTTTCTTGAGGATCATTGGTGGTCAAGGGGTGAGGAGCTAGACCACGCAGGGCGGCTGTGGTTACGCAAAACATTGATCTCTGAAAGGATAGACAAATCTTGACTAAAATATCCTCATCACCACGGGAGCTTTGACGATAAAAATCTTGGAGATAATCGGGGATGAAATGACGCATATCTTGCATCAGCAACGTGGGGGGAATGCCTGCACCACCAACGGGAAGCGGGTCAGCATAGAGAACACCATAATTAAATTGGGCTATCTCCGTAGATATTTGATGCGCTTGGGCATTGTAGGAAACTGTGCCACGAAAGGGAAAAGAACGGAAAAACACCGCCTCAACATAGGGAACGGCGGTATCCATCAAAAAGCTCAAATTGGCTGAGCTAGGCACAATCTCATAATTTTGTCCCGCGATCGCCACTTTATAAGTATAGGGAACAGCAGCAGCAGCCACTAGTCCATCCTGAACGTGCTGTACCACCTCAGGAATGCTCGTAATTTCACCCCGATCATAGCGATCGCTAAGCTGTAAAAACAAAGGAGACATGAATGACCAGAAGTAGCCTAGGGCACTGTAGTAGGTCATTAGGCGCACCTGCTCAACCAAGAAATCGGGAAATAGGCGATGCAGCAATCGTAATATGGGATTGCCTTTAATCTGAGCCGCGATCGCCGCTTGAGCATTTTGCTGAAACTCGTCCGTATCTAAATAAGCATCCAATCCACCGCCACCATGCCAAAGCATCGCTTTCATACAATATTCGGCAAATTCAAAATTGATGCGATCATGCCAAAGATGCTTGCCTAATTTACCTAGGGAAAACTCGCCATTAAAAAATTTAAAAAATGGCAATATTTCTAAAAATTGATATTCGGATATATAGGTTAAATTTCTGTGATATTCACCCAAAACTACTCCATAGCTCTTGAGAATGCCAACCACTTCTAACAGGTTTTGTTGGGAGTCGGGTAGCAATGCGCCGCCTGCCTCTAGTCGCTGCTTTATATCCGCTAGGGCAGGTTCTAGAATTGGTGTTGACGCTCTACTTGTGGCTAATTTGTCCATGTTGGGGAATAGATTATCTAAATTAATTCTAATAATTATCGATCTGATTGACCGATTGCAAAGTCTCAGTGGGCTGAATAGCATTCCTCATGGTGACTATGGCTGCCTGAAAGATCAAAACTTTATACTGGGACTTGTTTTGACTTTTTAATGCGAACATATTCATTGAGTAATCACTATGCAAACCATAGTCAAGTATACCTGTCATCAGCATTAGGGTAAATCAAAAGACAAATCAAATTTCAGGGTAGAATAGCGATCGCTCTAAAACGACTAAGTTAATAAGTTAATAAGCATAGATACCGTCTTGATATCCCTTGAATCTGTCACCCAAATCTATCACCAGCCATTACTATCCCTAGTATTTGAGGCGCAATCGATCCATCGTCAGTACCAACCCATTGATGCGGTACAGATCTGTACATTGTCGAATATTAAATCGGGGCGTTGTCCTGAAGACTGTAAATACTGCCCTCAAAGTGCGCGTTACCCCACGGCGGTCGAAGAATATCCCCTATTACCTCTAGCGGAAGTGATCAGCCAAGCCCAAGCTGCTAAGCAACAGGGGGCAACCAGATTTTGCATGGGTGCTGCTTGGCGCAATGCCCCTGATGGTGAAGATTTTGAACGGGTAATAGAAATGGTGGAAACGGTGGCGGGGATGGGCATGGAAGCCTGCGTCACCATGGGAATGTTACGCCCCGATCAGGCACAGCGCCTCGCCCAAGCAGGATTAACAGCCTATAACCACAATCTAGATACCTCTGCAAGTTTTTATCCTGAAATTATTAGTACGCGCACCTACCGCGATCGCCTCGACACAATTAAAAATGTTGCCGAAGCAGGCATTCAAGTTTGCTGTGGTGGCATTGTGGGCATGGGTGAAACGGAGGGCGATCGCATCGAGCTACTGCATACCCTCGCTAATCTCAATCCCAAGCCCGAATCAGTACCGATCAATGCCTTAGCCCCCGTCACAGGAACCCCCTTGGGCGATCTTGCCCCGATTGATCCCCTTGTACTAGTGCGAATGGTCGCCACCGCCAGAATCTTGATGCCTAGAGCCATGGTGCGCCTATCCGCAGGACGCGATCGCCTCTCGGCATCCGAACAAGCCCTATGTTTCCTTGCAGGGGCAAACTCGATCTTTGCCAGCGACAAATTACTGACCACCACCAATCCCTCTTGGCAGGAGGATAAAGATATGTTTGCTAAATTAGGGATCGTCTCCAAAGAGTTAGTGTGATTCCAGATGTCCAGCACCAAAAATCCATATCAAATAATTAATGAGACTCCGCAACTAAGGGTCAGTGATGGAGCGATCGCCTCAATCTTTGATGATTGTTTTGATGATTGTCCACCGACAAGTCGCAAATTGGTTTTAGTGCTGTCACAGCTAGGCGACTTTGATAGTTTGGAATATATTTGGTGGATTCAACGGGAAATTGATCGCCTCAAGGCTGAGCAGATTGCGGTAAGAGCGATCGGTATTGGCGATCGCCAGTCAGGGGAATATTTCTGCAAATTCACGGGCTTTGATCCTCACTGGTTATATGTGGATGCGATCGCCAATATCCATCAACAACTCAATCTCTATGCAGGACTAACCACCCAATATCCCCTACTCTCGCCATCCCAAAGCGCATGGGTAAACCTCATGCTGATGTGTGCAGGCATCAAGAGCGCAGGCACATTAAAAGAAGTACTCAGAGGTTATACAGGCGATCGGCGATCGCCACAACTAATTGGCGATGATGAAACCATCAAAGCCGCGCCATTACCACCACTAAAAGGCGCTTTTTTTCAATGGGCAGGTGGTAAAGGCTATCAAAGACCCTTTGAACTCGCCACCCTACGCCTCCGCAACATGGCAGAAGTGCTTAGCAAATGGCAAGCCTATGTGCCTGACGCATCCCATATGACCCAACGCGGCGGCACATTCCTATTTGACGCGCAAAACCAGTTAATTTACGAACACCGCGATCGGGGTATTTTGGGCTTCGCCGCCAATCCTAGCTATCCTCTGCAATTTCTCAATTTTTGACATTCCCCGCGGTGAAGCGACGGGGATTCCTGAGCTAATCACAGCCCTTTCTGCTTGCACATACTTAGGTCTTACACGATTATGTCCCATCCGAGCTTACTAGAATATTCCTT
>NZ_JACJPY010000020.1 GCF_014696345.1 Pseudanabaena cinerea FACHB-1277 | reverse complement strand
TCCCTGTTAGATTTAGACCTTACTTCGATTAAATTACACCCTAATTTCCACAAGCTTTGCTCTTACGGCTCTATCTCTGACCAATTTTGTCCGTAGTATTGCTTAACGCAGATCTAAATAATTATAGGAGATGCCCTGTAAGAGTCCTTGAGATGTTTTTTGCAAGACCTATGGCGATCGGTCAGGCAGTGGAAATCTTAGCTAATGAAGCTGTACTAAGTGAGTCTCAACTTAAAAAGATCATTACAATCATCGAAGAAACACAAACCAAAATAAAAGAAGCACTCAGCCACAAATAAAAACAGATATATAGCAGTTTGACTATCAAATGACTATCATAGAAGATATAGAAATCTGTAGCTATCTCTAGCAAATACTTTCAGCCTAGTTAGTCATAGACTCATAATCGTTGATATGTCGGTTCGATTCCGACACCTTGGATTAGGCAATACAAGACACTACGACTAACTTACACCGTGTAAACACTTACAAGGTTAGACATTTTTGGACACATTTAGCCTAGTTTTTTTGACTATGTTGTTAAATTTAGACAGGCTGTTGTTTTTGGCGAAGGCTATCAGCCTATAGTCAATGAGGAGTTTAGTTGTACCAGAGCTGTGGGAGAACACAACAATGCCAGAAATTTTTGACAATATGCAGAACCCTTTACTACCAGAGTTACGCAGAACTCTAGATAAGGGAATTCGGGCAGATTTTTGTGTGGGTTATGTCAATCTGAGGGGATGGCGATCGCTTGAAGACAAGATCGAGCAGTTTGCAGGGACGGATGACGCACGTTGTCGCCTATTGGTGGGAATGCAGAAATTACCAAAAGATGAACTACATACGTTATTAAGCTTTGCCAATACAGAAAATAAAGTTGATTTGGCAGAAGTTAATCGCATCAAACGCAAGTATGTCGAAGAATTTCGATCGCAGTTAAGTTTTGGCGCACCAAATAATCAAGACGAAGCAGCATTACGAAGGTTGAGCGCTCAAATAAAAGCTGGGAAAGTAACGGTGAAATTATTTGCTCGACATACTCTCCATGCCAAGCTTTATCTAATTTATCTGCCTGAAATAACACCACGTATGGCTTATTTAGGGAGTAGTAATCTCACGCTATCAGGACTGTCTAAGCAGGGTGAATTAAATATCGATGTTAACGATCGCAAGAATACAGAGACTTTAGAAACTTGGTTTGAGGACAAATGGACAGATAAATTCTGTGTGGATATTTCGCAAGAACTAGCGCAAATTATTGATGAAAGTTGGGCTAGGGAAACACTGATACCGCCCTATCACATTTATCTAAAAATGGTTTATCACCTATCACAGGAGGCGAGAGCAGGGATGTTAGAATATCGATTGCCAAAGGAGTTTCGCTTATTTGACTTTCAGGCGGCGGCGGTAAAAATTGCGGCGCATCATGTGAATAAACATGGCGGGGTGATGATTGCCGATGTGGTGGGACTTGGTAAGACGATTATTGCGACCGCATTGGCAAGGGTTTTACAGGATGATTCATTTTTAGAAACTTTGATTATTTGCCCTAAGAATCTTGTGCCAATGTGGGAAGACTATGTGGCGGAATATCGCTTAATTGCGAAGGTAATGCCCATTAGTCGAGTGTTGGAAGAGTTGAAAGAGTTACGGCGCTATCGGGTGGTGCTGATTGATGAAAGTCATAATTTACGAAATCGGCAAGGGCGGCGCTATCGAGCGATTCAAGAATATATTGAAATCAATGGCAGTAAATGTATTCTATTAACCGCCACGCCCTACAACAAAGGCTATCTGGATTTGTCGGCACAGTTTCAATTATTTATCGATGAGGATCGCAATCTAGGAATTCGTCCTGAGCGATATATTCAAGAACTTGGGGAGACTGAGTTTCGGAATCGGTTGCAAGGGGAAGAGCGATCGCTGAAAGCTTTTAACTTGAGTGAGTATGCCGATGATTGGCGGGACTTGATGAAATTATTTATGATTCGGCGGACTCGCAGCTTCATCAAAAATAACTATGCTAAGACTGATTCTCAAGGAAGAAAATATCTAGAATTTCCTGATGGAAAGGTGTCGTATTTCCCCAAACGAATTCCGAAGACTGCGGAGTTTTCGATTAAGACCCTCACCCCTAGCCCCTCTCCCCCCTTGGGAGAGGGGAATAAGAACGATTCTCTTGCTCCCCTTCTCCCTACTTGGGAGAAGGGGCTGGGGGATGAGGGCGATCCCTATGCTTTGCTTTATTCCGATCGCGTGGTGGATGTGATCAATGAGCTAAATTTACCGCGCTATGGGTTAGGCAACTTTGTTTTGGAAGGAAAAAGGAAAAAGGAAAAAGGAAAAGGAAAGACGGTAGATTTGGAGATATCGGAGGGTGAGCAGAAGATTTTAGATAATCTTTCCCATGCGGGGCGGCGGTTGATGGGATTTTGTCGGACTAATTTATTTAAGCGTCTAGAAAGTAGTGGATTTGCGTTTTTACAGTCCCTCGATCGCCATATTTTACGCAACTATGTTTACCTCCATGCCATTAATAACGGGTTAGATATTCCCATTGGCACGCAGGATGCAGAGCTTTTAGATACGCGCAATGCTGATGAAGATTCGGATTCATTAGTATCGACAGAATTTGAGATCGAAGCAGAGGGGAACTCTAGCAGCGATGTGGAAGAAGAATCGCGCACAATTACAATGAATTATCTTGACCGTGCTGCTACGGTCTATAAACTCTATGGGAGCAAATACAAAAAGCGGTTTAAATGGATTCGGGCAAGTTTGTTCAAACCAGAGCTAAAAACGGCTTTATTAGCGGATGCTCAAGCCTTGACTAGGGTTCTCAATCTATGTCCTGAATGGAAATCTGAGCAAGATTGTAAATTAGCTTCCCTTGTTAATTTGCTGAAAGTCGAACATAGCGATCGCAAGGTGTTGATTTTTACCCAGTTTGCGGACACCGCTAAATATTTGGGTGAGCAGCTACCCAAGTTTGGGATTGATAAATTGGCGATCGTTACAGGTAACACGCCTAACCCGACCGAACTCGCCTATCGATTTAGTCCTAAAAGCAATAACAAAAGTCATAAAATCCCCAAAGATCAGGAATTGCGGGTGTTGATTGCCACGGATGTACTTAGTGAAGGTCAAAACTTACAAGATTGCGACATGATTATTAATTACGATCTACCTTGGGCAATCATTCGCCTAATCCAACGGGCAGGACGGATCGATCGCATTGGTCAGGAGTCAGAAGAAATTCTCTGTTATTCTTTTTTACCTGCGGATGGTGTTGAAAAGTTGATTAATCTAAGAAGCCGTTTACGTCAGCGTTTGGATCAAAATGCGGAAGTGGTGGGTACGGATGAGGCTTTTTTTGAGGGAGATGCCGATCAAATTGTGCGAGATCTGTATAACGAAAAGACAGGAATTATTGATGATGATGAGGATAATGAAGTAGACCTGACTTCTGAGGCTTTTCAGATTTGGAAAAATGCCACCGATCGCAATCCCGAACTCAAAAAGATTGTGGAGTCATTGTCGAATGTTTCCTACTCCACGCGATCGCATACGCCAGAGATCACTAAGCCTGAAGGGGTGCTGCTCTATGTTCGCACGGCAGAAGGGAATGATGCTTTAGCTTATGTCGATCGCAATGGTTATAGTGTGACGCAATCGCAATTGGCGATCCTCAAATTAGCTGCCTGTGAGCCGAATACTCCAGCGATACCAAGAGATGCAAACCATCATGAGTTAGTGAGGCAAGCAGCGATCATGCTAGTTAAGGAGGAGAAAAGTACAGGTGGTCAGCTTGGTAGTGTTAAGGGTGCAAGATATCGCACCTATGAACGGCTCAAGCGCTATCTAGATCATGAACTAGAGCGTAATCCTCTATTAGTTCCCACCGATTTAGACAAGGCGATCGATGAGATTTATCGCTATCCGTTGCGCCAATCAGCGATCAATACTTTGAGCAGTAGGTTTAAAGATGGCATTGATGATCAGCAGTTGGCAGATTTAGTTTTGGCTCTCCGCACTGATCATCTTCTTTGTATAATTTCAGAAGAAGAGCATGAGCAGGAGCCACAGATTATTTGTTCGATGGGAATTTTTCAATATTAGTAAATGTGGAATTTATGGCACAAGATTTATTTCATGATGCAGTCAAAAATGCCCTCATCAAAGATGGTTGGCAGATTACAGACGATCCATTTTTCTTGAAAGTTGGAGGCGTTGAATTTTATATAGATCTTGGAGCCGAAAAACTCATTGCTGCGGAACGTAATAATGAAAAAATTGCCGTGGAGATCAAAAGTTTTATCAATCCGTCATCACTAACGGATTTTCATCTGGCGATCGGGCAGTTTCTTAACTATCGAGTAGCATTAAAAGTAAGAGAGCCAGAACGCGCAAACTATTTTTAGCAGTCCCCAATACTGCTTATGCAAGCTTCTTCCAAAAGGAGTTTGCCTATATGGTCATTGCCGAATATCAATTGGAAATCTTTGTCTACGATATCGAAAATGAGGTAATCATCACATGGAAAATCTAGAAAAAACCGCTAAGTATCGCGCCATCATCAAAGAGATTTTGGGACAATATGCGTCATATAAACCTTCTCACGGCGAGATCGAGATGCAGTTTCTGTCAGATACAGAACATGATCACTATCAAGTGTTAGGTGTGGGTTGGGATCAAAAAATACGGGTTTACGGTTGTTCGATGCACTTAGATATTAAAAATGGCAAAATCTGGATTCAAGCTAATAATACGGAATTAGATATTGGTCAAGCTCTCGTTGAGAAAGGTGTCCCGCGAGAAGATATTGTGATCGGTTTTCAGCCTGTCTATATCCGTAAAGTATCTGGATATGCGATCGCTTGACAAGTAAAAAGGTAAAAGTAAAAAGGTAAAAGTTATGGCTGGATTATATGAAACAGATTTTTATCAATGGACGGTTGAGCAGTCGCAGCTTTTGGCTTTAGGTAAGTTGCAAGGTTTGGATTTAGAAAACTTAGCTGAGGAGATCGCATCTTTGGGTAGGCAGGAAAGACAGGAGCTAGAAAATCGGTTGGGTGTGTTAATTGGGCATCTTTTAAAATGGCAATATCAACCAAATAAGCGATCGCGTAGTTGGCAGGTGACGATTAGTAATCAAAGACGCGCAATCAAGAAGCTATTAACAAATAATCCGAGCTTGAAACCCTATTTAGATACGGCTGTGCAAGATGGATTTTTATTAGGATTGGGTTTAGTGCTTTCGGAAACAAAACTTAAAAAGAAGCTATTACCAACTGATTGTCCCTATGCGATCGCGCAGATTCTTGATGCTAATTTTCCTGATGATATTAATGAAGATTTGGAGTAAAATAAAAGTATGGAGATTTAAATTATGACGATCGCCCTAAAAAAAAGCACAAGTACACTTTCCCTTGAGGAGTTTCTGGCTTTACCAGAGACAAAACCTGCGAGTGAGTATTTCAATGGCAGAATTTTTCAGAAACCAATGCCCAATATGCATCACAGTGTTTTGCAAGGTGAGTTGACGAGTCTAATTAATCAGAAAAGAAGAGGCGATCGCTTGGCTAGTGCTTTTCTGGAATTAGATTTTGTGATGAGTGATGCGATGATCGTTCCTGATATTTCTGTATTTGTAAGCGATCGCATTTTGATTGATGAGAATGACGAAATTTCTAATGCTCTGATTAAGGTTGCGCCTGATTGGTTGATTGAAGTTCTTTCGCCTGAGCAGTCGGTGACTTTGTTGATTGCCAAAATCAAGTTAGCGCTTTTGCATGGGACTAAGTTGGCTTGGTTGGTAGATTCTATGGAGGATGTGATTTTGACTTTTACGGATAATGGGTTTAATAGTCATCATGGTATGGACATTTTGCCAATGTTAGAAATTTTTGAGGATTGGCAGTTGTCGGTACAGGATGTGTTTAATTTACTAAAGTTTTCATAAATAGATCATAAGCAAACAGTATAATTATAAAAGTTAGTCTCATAGAAAAACAGGTATGCAATATCTGAACTTGCAGGAAATTGATCCTTCCCTTGCTGCAATTGTTAATCAAATTTCAGTCAACCAATCTGAAATTGTCATTACTCGTAATGGAACACCTTTAGCACGGATTATTCCTTATAAAATTTCTCGTAATAGGCATTACCCACTTTTGGGGATGCCTATTACGATCGCAGATGATTTTGATGAGCCAATGCCTGAGCTTTGGGAAGCGTTAAGCGAATGATTTTACTGGATACTCATGTTTGGTTATGGTTACTTCATAATCCCAGCCAATTGTCAGAAAAGGCACTGTCGGCGATTCATGCTGAACAAAATCAGGATAGCTTGTTGATTTCCGCTATCTCTGTATGGGAAATAGCTGTTAAAGTTAGTCTTGGCAAATTAACCATTCCACTTCCAATTGATGAATGGTATCAGTTAGCTCAAAGTCATTCAGGAATTATCGTTGAACCACTTTCTCCAATAGATGCGATCGCTAGTAGCTTATTGCCTGAACTATTTCACAAAGATCCTGCTGATAGAATTTTGGTGGCGATCGCTAGGCGTTATCAAATTCCATTGGTGACTTGTGATAGCAAGATTTTAAATTATCCTCATGTAGAAACAATCTGGTAATCATGGCAATTAATCTCAAAAAGTCGCGTCAATATTTACAGGATTTTGATTTTTCGAGTTTGTTTATTGAGGAGTTGGGCTGGTCGAATCCGCCTAGTGGTGGCGCGATCGCTTTTAAATGTGATGGGAAAACTTTTTATCGTAGGGGTGTGGCGGAGTTGGCGGGGGTGTTGGTTTTAGAGGTGACGGCTGAGGATGGGGAGATTCCTGATGGTAAGGTGCGAGCGAATGTGCATAAGGAGATTTGCAAGTTAGCGCTGGAGAATTTGGTGATTTTTTTGGATGGCGATCGCCAGAAAAGTCTGTGGTATTGGGTGAAACGGGAGGGGACTAAGCAATATCGCCGCGATCATTTATATGTGAAGGGGCAATCTGGCGATTTGTTTTTGAGTAAGTTGGGGGCGTTGGTTGTTGATATTAGTGATTGGGATAAGGGAACTGTATCGGTAATCACGGCGGCGCGGCGGCTGAGGGATAGCTTTGATATCGATCGCGTAACTAAGAAATTTTTTAGTGAGTTTCAAGACTTACATGGGGATTTTTTGGAGTTAATTGAGAATATTGAACTTGAAAGCGATCGCCGTTGGTATGCTTCTATTTTGTTGAATCGTTTGATGTTTGTGTACTTTTTACAGCGCAAATATTTTTTGGATAATGGCGATGAGTTGTATTTGCAAAATAAGCTGAAAGTGAGTAAACAAACGGGTGATGATTGTTTTTATCGAGAATTTTTGCAGCCGTTATTTTTTGAGGGCTTTGGTAAGCCAGAGGGCGATCGCGCTGATGATGTTAAAAAGAAAATTGGTAAAATTCGCTATTTGAATGGGGGTTTATTTTTGCCCCATGGATTAGAGAAGCAATATCCCAATATTAGTATTAGCGATCGCGCCTTTGAGCAGGTTTTAGATTTGTTTTCGCGCTATTCATGGAATCTCGATGATACGCCTGAAGGGAAGGATGATGAGATTAATCCTGATGTGTTGGGTTACATTTTTGAGAAGTATATTAACCAAAAGGAGTTTGGGGCTTACTATACTCGTCCAGAGATTACGGAATATCTCTGCGATCGCACGATTAATAAGTTGATTTTAGATAAGGTTGCGGGTAAGGCTGACAGTAATCTTAATGAGTTATTGCTGAGATTAGATGCTAATTTATGCGATCGCCTCCTAAATCACATCCTGCCAAATCTAACTTTGCTTGATCCTGCCTGTGGGTCAGGGGCTTTTCTAGTGGCGGCGATGAAGACTTTGATCGGGGTTTATGCAACGGTGGTTAGTCAGGCGCGGCGGTTTGTCGAAGACCCTCACCCCCTAGCCCCCTCTCCCAAAAAGGGCGAGGGGGAACAAGATCCCGAATCTTCTCTTACTCCCCTCTCCCCCCTTGGGAGAGGGGCTGGGGGTGAGGGTCTTAAAAAATGGCTCGATGAAGCAAATTCCCATCCTTCCCTCGATTACTACATCAAGAAGCGGATTATTACGGATAATCTCTATGGTGTGGATATCATGCAGGAGGCGACAGAGATTGCGAAATTGCGGTTATTTCTGGCTTTAGTGGCTTCTGCGAAGAAGGTTGATGAGTTGGAACCTTTGCCGAATATCGATTTTAATATCATGGCTGGGAATTCTTTGATTGGATTGATCAGGGTTAATGCCGATGCTTTTGCTAAAGGAAGTCAAGGAACTTTAGAAAATCAGTGGACTAGCGATCTCTATAACCAAATTTTGAATGAGAAGAATCGCGATATTGCTTTGTACAAAAAACATTCTTTTCTATCAGATTCTCAACGAAATCCTGATCATAGGTCACAGGAATCAAGTGTTGCAGAATTGCGGAATCAGATCGAAAAGCTAAATACTGAGTCGCAGGTTAAACTAAATGATTTATTGCTGAATGAATTTAGCAGTAATTTAAAGATTAAGTTTGAGGAGGCGCAGTTAACGGGTAAACCGATCAAACGGGTTCTCAATATCAATGATATTAATGTTTTGGAGCCGTTTCATTGGGGTTATCATTTCGATAGGGTGTTTGAACGCGGCGGGTTTGATGCGATTATTGCTAATCCGCCTTGGGAGATTTTTAAGCCACAGGCTAAGGAATTTTTTGCTCACCATAGCGAGTTGGTGACGAAGAATAAAATGGATATTAAAACCTTTGAGAAGGAACAGAAGAAGCTTTTAGAATCTCCTGATGTGGCGATCGCTTGGCTAGAGTATCAGAGCAAGTTCCCTTATGTTAGTTCCTATTTTCGCTCGGCTGAGGATTATAAAAATCAAATTTCAATTGTGAATGGCAAGAAGGCAGGGACGGATATTAATCTCTATAAGCTGTTTCTAGAGCGTTGTTATCATTTGTTGCGAAAGGGTGGTGAATGTGGGATCGTGATTCCTAGCGGGATTTATACAGATTTAGGAACTAAGCAGTTACGCGAGATGTTGTTTAGTGAAACGGAAATTACAGGTTTATTCTGTTTTGAGAATCGTAAAGCAATTTTTGAAGGTGTGGATAGTCGTTTTAAATTTATCATTCTCACTTTCGAGAAAGGCAGTAAAACCGAGTCTTTCCCTACACGCTTTATGCGTCATGATGTCACTGAGTTAGCCAATTTTCCTACGCCCGATGATATTCGTTTAGACATTCCTCTCATCCGCAAGTTATCACCAGATTCTTTGTCAATCATGGAGTTTAAGGGCGAGATTGAATATCAGATCATGAACAAAATTGCAAAACATCCAACGTTTGATGCAGATAATTCTCTGTATAAAAATCTTAAATTCTCAAGAGAAATAGCGCCAGATTTAGATCGTGAATATATCAAAGATGAACCTGCTAAAAATCTTTTACCTCTTTTAGAAGGAAAAATGATTCATCAATTCAATGCTTATTTTAATCCTGAAGTAAGATTTTGGATGTCAGAAAAAGATGCTAGAAAAACTATTTTAGGAAAAAATGCAGATATTGGGCAAAAACTAGATTATCAAGTTTATCGTTTAGGATTCCGTAAAATTGCGAGAAATACTGACATAAGAACCATGATATCTACAGTTATCCCACCTAAACTATGTATTGAGAATTTACAGACTGTTAACATGGTTGATGCAAAAGGCGATTTAATTACCTCATACGCAGAGATTCTTATTTTATGTTCTATTTGGAATAGCTTTGTCTATGACTTTCTATTGAGAATGAAAGTAACAGCAAATATCAATTTTTTCTTTGTTTACAATACTCAAGTTCCTCGTCTCCAAAAAGGCGACAAATGGTTTGATGCAATAGTAACCCGCGCCGCCAAACTCATCTGCACCACACCCGAATTTGATGAGTTAGCTAAGGAAGTCGGACTAGCACCAAAAGCCCCTCACCCCCTAGCCCCCTCTCCCAAGACGGGAGAGGGGGGACAAGAATCTTCTCTTACTCCCCTCTCCCCCCTTGGGAGAGGGGCTGGGGGTGAGGGCAACTACGGCGTAACCAACGAGATAGAACGCGGCAAGCTCAGAGCCGAACTCGATGGCATCATCGCCCACATCTACGGACTCACCGAAGAAGAATTTCAATATATTCTCACCACATTCCCCATCGTCCCCGATCCCGTCAAACTCAATGCGCTTAATGCTTATCGCGATGTCCGTACAGGATTGATTAAAGGGCATCTCTAAAAAAGAGAAAGAGAGGTAAACATGAAAATCAAGAGCAATTAATTAACCAAATAACAAGACATTATCATGGATATTTTCTGATGTTAGATATACTATCTCTTTAAATTTGACAATGTATCTCTAACTTCGCGATTATTCCTGCTTTGGAGACAGAATAATCCCTTGTTCTAAGCCGATGTTACCTTCAACTTAGTCAAAAATACAAATCGATGCATATTGTAAACTAGATTGCGTAAACCAATGCAAGCCTTAGCTCTGGACATACCAATACAACGCATCAGCTTACTTCCCATCATCATCATTTGATTACCAAATATATGCTCCACCTTTGCTCTGACTTTGGAGCGATGATGATTCACCTCTTGCTTGAATTCTGACAGTGGTTTAGATTTTGTACCCTTGTGATGTACCTTACTGCGATAACCATCAGCCGCAAACTTCTCTTCTTGGGCGACGGAACGATAGGCGCTATCAGCATAAACGTCAGCATTGGTATTGTGTGGGTCGATAATCGCATCGACTACCTGCGAGTCATGAACAGCCGCATCGGTTACTTCATACTCCCTAATCAATTTGTGTTTGACATCAATATCCACATGGTTCTTGTAGCCGTAGTAGCTGATGTCGTTTTTCTTTGTCCATCTTGCATCAGTATCTTTCTGCTCTAGTTTATTTGGCTGTTCTTTCCATGCTTCGGGGATCTCACCTTCCTTGATCTGAGCATTTTCTTCCCGACTATTTCTTTGTTTTGGTACGGGAATAATACTGGCATCAATGATCTGTCCTTTCTGCGCTCTATATCCGTTGCCGTTCAGTTGTTCTCCAAAGTGCTTAAACAACTTTTCCACTGTCCCTTTCTTTGCTAGTTTGTCTTTAAATAGCCAGATTGTCTTTGCATCTGGAATTTCATCTCCGATGCTCAGTCCTAGAAATTCTCTAAAGCTTCTGCGGTCATAGATTTGATACTCTGTCTGGTCATCGGACAAGTTGTATTGGCTTTGCAGAATCAGGATCTTCAACATCAGGATGCGGTCGTAGGGTTTTCTACCTCCTGTACTTTTCTTCTCTTTCTTAAATGCTTCATTCAGAATTGGCAGAAATGATGCCCAGTCGATGATTTTGTTTAATTCTAATAGTGAATTTTTAAAGCTGCTGTGTTTTACTTCGTACTTTTCAAAATCAAAAATATTTGTCTGCCTATCCTGCATTGCTTTTTAGCCTCTTCTATCTCTTTATTATTGTAGTACATCTCTGTCCCGATTCCTCAAATCCCTTGTACTGTCTATTCCTATTTTTAGAGATGCCCTAAAGATAAAGTGTAAAATGAGTACAATTACTTTACCTATAATTCTTTTATGCTTAAATCGATCCGAATCAAAAACTTTAAATCAATCCAAGACAGTAAAAAAATTCGTCTTACCCCACTTACTGTTTTTATCGGTAACAATGGCTCAGGAAAAAGCAGCATTATCGAAGGCTTAGAAACCTATAAAATAATCATTGAGTCTGGATTGCACGAAGCCATGCTGCCTTGGCGAGGTTTTGAGCATATTCGTAACAAAGCGGTTCCACATAACCTCCACAAATCCAATGGCGATCGCCCCTATGAAACTAACCCAATCGAATTTAACTTAGCATGGCAGAATTATCATACTGCCATGACAATTAATCTTGGAGCAGGAGGGAACGAACAATTTATCCAAGCAGAAACCATCACAATTAGTGAAAAAGGAGCAAGCAAAAGAATAATTGACCGAACCTCATTTGCTTCCACAGATGAGCATCAAAACTTTTATCCAGAAAGACTACCAGATGATCTTTCTTTAATTTCCTTAGATCGAAAATTTCACGCAAATCTGTATCAAAATCTTTCCCATTGGCAGTTTTTAAACTTAAACCCATACACAATGGGATTTCCCTTACCGCAAAAACGTACAGGTGGACAAGTTCATTTATCCAAAGATGGTTCAAACATTGCCGAGTATCTCCTAAATATTTATAACCTCAACAAAGCCTCTTTTAATGGCATTATCGAAACATTGCAATATGTTCTACCATACGCAACTGATTTACAACCAGCGATTACTTCAGAACTAGAACGAAATGTCTATCTTCAACTAACTGAATCAGATTTTAAAGTGCCTGGTTGGTTGCTTTCCACTGGAACCCTGCGAGTGCTAGCCCTGTTAGCCGTCTTACGTCATCCCACACCACCGCCATTAATTGTCATTGAAGAAATCGAAAATGGACTCGATCCACGCACTATTCACCTGATCGTAGAAGAAATCCGTAACGCAGTTACATCAGGGCGATCGCAAATCATCATCACCACCCATTCCCCATACCTGCTTGACCTATTGACCATATCTCAGATCGTGATGGTGGAGAGAGATAGCCAAGGACAACCCCTATTCACCCGTCCTGCTGATCAAAAATCTCTCCAAGAATGGACAGAACAATTTAGCATCGGCAAACTTTACACAATGGGACAATTAAATCAGGAGGGAATATCTTGAAAATAGGGATGATTTTTGAGTGTGGACCGCAAGGAGCAGACAAAAAAGTATGCGAAAGGTTTGCCCGTCAGATTAAGCCAGATATTCAGATTATCAGCGTCACTTTAGACAACAAACCCAACTTAATCACCAATTGCGGTAAGGTGGCGGCTCAATTAATCAAACAAGGCTGCGATCGTATTCTCATCGTTTGGGATCTTTATCCAGCATGGCGCGAAAAAAAACAAAAGCCCTGTCGCAAAGAAGATCGTCAAGCAATTCAAAATACCCTTGCAAATGCTGGTGTGACCTCTGCAAATGTTTATCTAATTTGCATCGAGCCAGAGCTTGAAGAATGGTTTCTCTACGATCTAACCGCACTCTCAAGCGTCTTATCAACCACAGCCCATCCCGTAACAATTAGAAAATCCCCTAATGGTGGAACCAATCCTAAAAAGACCTTAACCAAACTATTTGAAGAAAACACTGGCAAAAAATACAATGACCTCATTCATGCAGACATAATTGCCAAAAATATATCCAAATTCGAAAAAATTGCGAAGAAATGTCCATCATTTGAACGCTTTGTGCAGAAAATTACTTAAATATATATTCTCTTGTTGACTGTATGAGCCATGAGCAAACTTGAAAAACTGATAGCGCAATTTTTAAGAGATCCGCCAGAAGTCCGATTTGATGACGTACAGTATCTCTTGGAAGCATTTGATTTTGAAGAAAAAAGTGTAAAAGGAAGTCATCATACATTTCGTAATTCGGCAGGACTAAAAATAACCATCCCGAAACAAGGTGGCGAAATGGTGAAAGGAGTATACGTTCAGCAAGTCATAAAACTACTAAATCTAGAAGACTAAAATCATGAAAACCCAGACCAAACCTAAAACCCTAGAAGAATACCTCAATCTCAACTACCCCATCACCCTTTACCCCGAACCTGATGGCGGCTACACCGTGATGATTGTCGATTTAGTCGGTTGTCTTTCTCAAGGTGACAGCCTCGAAGAAGCAGTTGCCAACATTCAAGAAGCCAAACACGCTTGGCTAGAAACAGCTTGGGAATGTGGCGATGATATTCCTCTTCCAAATTTACAAATAAAAAGTAAAACAAGGAAACTGGCATGATAATACTATGCACATTCAAAAGCGATCGGGATGTGCGTCAAGTAAAAAGTAAAAAGGTAAAAGTAAAAAGTAATGGCAAAAGACTTATTTCATGATGTGGTTAAAAACGCTCTAATCAAAGACGGTTGGAAAATTACAGATGATCCATTATCCCTAAAAGTTGGAGATTCAGAACTTTATATTGACCTTGGTGCAGAAAGATTAATTGCTGCTGAGCGTGATAATCAAAAAATTGCCGTAGAAGTTAAAAGCTTTATTGGCAACTCATCTCTTAATGATTTTCATTTGGCAGTTGGGCAATTTATTAACTATAGAATAGGTCTAAAATTCACCTATCCAGAATATAAAATATTTTTAGCAATTCCCAACACTGCCTATGAAACCTTCTTTAAAAAAGAATTTCCACGCATGGTTATCAAAGAATGTCAGCTTGATGTTTTAGTTTATGATGTCAAAAAGGAGGTAATCATCACATGGACAATCTAGAAAAAATTCACAACTACCGTAACATCATCAAAAAATTTCTTCGCCAATACGCCTCTTATAAACCAGCAAATGGCGAAATTGAAATGCAAACCATATTTGATATAGAACAAGATCGATATCAAGTACTAGCAATTGGTTGGGATAAAGAAAGACGTATCCATGGCTGCTCAATGCATCTCGACATTAAAGCAGAAAAAATTTGGATTCAAGCCAACAATACAGAAATAGATATTGCTGAAGCTCTAGTTAATCAAGGAGTGCCTAAAGAAGATATCGTGATAGGTCTGCAACCTGCTTATTTACGGCAATATACAGGATATGCAACAGTTTGAACTCAGAAGATTACTTAAATCTATATTCTCACCATATTTCTCATAGTTAGCGATCGCCTCAAACTCAATGCGCTTAATGGCGATCGCGATGTGCGAACAGGATTGATAAAATGAACAAATTTGAAATCTTAACCCCTCTTGGCTTAACCGTTCGCACCTCAGAAGAATATTGGCAAAAAGTAATCGTCAAACATCCTGATATAGCCAATCTGGAACTAGAAGTACAACAAGCACTCGCCAACCCAGACGAAATTCATCGCAGTAGCCGAGATGAAAATATACTATTGTTTTATGCAGTCCTCAAAGCCAAACGATGGGTTGTCGCCGTAGCCAAACGCTTAAACGGAGACGGATTTTTGATCACTGCTTATCAAACCGACGCAATCAAAGAAGGAGAACTACTATGGCACAAGTGAAAATCTACTACGAACCAGAAATGGAACTCTTGACCGTGTTCTGGCAAGCCCCACGCACAAATCAGATCTGCACCGAACTAGGCAATGGCATCATCCTAATTAAAGACGCGGATAACGGAGAACCAATTGGCATAGAACTCCTTTCTTATCATCCCAGCGACAACCGCTTTGATAGCGTCAGCATCGAAATGGGGCAGTTGGTAGGATAAAAACCTGTAGGGGTTGAGCATTTGTGTCACAATTCCCAAACTCATCACCAAAATCTCGATCCGCAAATGCTCAACCCTCTTCGCCATTCACCAACAAATTATCCCCGCGTTATGAGATTCCAGATAAAAATAAATTGTCTCTACGTTGCGAGGTTTAGGGCAGAGCATTCCCAATTTAAAATGGTCTGAAATATCATAAATCTCTGTGGGAATGCTCTGCCCCTACAAGTATTATGATCATTAATAATATTTTTTGTGTTTTCGATAATTGGCGATCACCTCAAACTCAATGCGCTTAATGGCGATCGCGATGTCGAGCGAGGATTGATCAAGTAAAAAGGTAAAAGTAAAAAAGAAAAACAAATTATATGCCAGCAAAAGAAATCGGCAAAATCCTTTTAGAAAACCAAGTTCTAAAACTGTTCACATTCAACCCAGACAAAGAGGTTATCACCCGATGGATCGACTAAATACCTATCGTCAAATTATCCGTAATACCCTCAAACCCTATACCAGTATTACCTATGCCAACGTCAATGGCAAAAATCGCGCCGCCTTTGACTCAGACACAGACCAATACATTATTCTTTTTGAAGGCTGGAACCATCAGCAGCATCTGCATAGCGTTTTGCTACATATCGAAATTGTCAATGGCAAAGTCTGGGTGCAATATGACGGAACCGAAGATGGCATTACCGATGAACTTGTCAAAGCTGGTATTCCCAAAACAGACATCGTACTCGGCTTTCATGAACCTGAAGTTCGTCCCTACACTGGATATGCGATCGCCTAAAACTCTACAGAAATCGTTCAAGACCAACAAATTCTTCTTTTAGTCTATAACATTCAAACTGGAGATAAACTAGAACAGTATCGCCAAATTATTCAAGAAATTCTTACCGAACATAGCCAAGTTAAACCTGTCTATGGCGAAATTGCGATGAAGTTAGTATTTGATCGAGAGCGCGATCGCTATCAACTGCTGCGTACTGGTTGGCAAGGCGATCGGCGAGTCTTTGGAGCCTTAATCCATATAGATATAGAAGATGGCAAAATCTGGATTCAATATGACAGCACTGAGATCGGCGTTGCCAATGAACTCACCGATCAAGGCATCCCCAAAACTGACATCGTGTTGGCTTACCATGCTCCCTTTATGCGTCAATATAACGGTTTTGCGATCGCCTAATGCTTAAATCACTACACATCAAAAACTTTAAAATGGTTTTGTTGTCAGCATAGGACTATAGCGCACTGCTGATAGCAAACCATATTCCAAGCCTTCACCGATCGCTTTGCAAGAGGCATCAATGATATTGTCGGAAACACCTGCGGTTGACCATCGGCGTTTGCCATTACTAAATTCAATTAAGACCCTAGTGGTGGCATGGGTTCCCAATTCGCTATTAAGAATCCGTACTTTGTAATCGGTCAGATAGAAATTTGCGATTTCTGGATAGAAGTTGATTAAGGCTTTGCGTAATGCCAAATCGAGAGCGGCAACAGGCCCACTGCCCTCGGCGGCGGTAAGCTGCTCGACATCATTAACCACGACTTTTACGGTTGCCTGTGAGTTAACAGAACCCGTGAGATGTTTAGTATCACTTGAGCAATATACATAGAAATTTTTAATGGCAAAGAATTTGGGGCGATCGCCCAAAGCTTCACGTACTAGCAGTTCAAAACTGGCTTCAGCAGATTCAAATTGATACCCAATTTGTTCCAGTTCCTTGGTTTTTTGCAAGATTTGGCGACAGGCTCCATCCTCCTTTCTCAAGCAAATGCCAAAATTTTCCACCTTGGCAATAATATTGCTCAGCCCTGCCTGATCGGAAATGACGATGCGGCGATGATTACCAATGCTTTCGGGGGCAATATGCTCGTAGGTGATGGGGTTGCGCTGTACGGCACTGACATGGATACCGCCCTTATGGGCAAACGCCGAAGCACCGACAAAGGGGGCATGGTCATCGGGAGCAAGATTGACAATTTCGCTGACCTGACGGGATAGCTCGGTGAGCTGGCTCAATTGCTCTGGCTCAATGCACCTATATCCCATTTTTAGTTGCAAGTTGGGCATGACGGTGCAGAGATTAGCATTGCCACAGCGCTCACCATAGCCATTAATTGTGCCTTGTACCATGGTTGCGCCATGTTGAACGGCAGTGAGGGCATTGGCAACGGCAAGCCCAGAGTCATTGTGAGTATGGATGCCAATTTGCGGAATTTTGCCGCCATGCCATGTTTTGAGAGACTCATAGACAATATTGATAATTCTTGCTATGTCATGGGGTAGGGTTCCGCCATTAGTATCACAGAGAACAAACCATTCCGCCCCTGCTTCTAGGGCAGTTTTGAGGGTTAAAAGGGCATATTCAGGATTGTGTTTGTAGCCGTCAAACCAATGTTCGGCATCGTAGATGAGGCGGCGATCGCATCCTTTGAGATAGGCGATCGTATCTTGGATCATCGCCAAATTTTCGGCGAGGGTGGTGCGTAACCCTTCAGTGACATGGAGATCCCAAGATTTACCAAAAACCGTAACCCATTTGGTCTTAGCCGCCAAGATCGGCACAAGCATAGGATCGGTTGCCGCCGTCAGATGGGCGCGACGAGTGGAGCAGAATACGACTAATTCGGCATGGTGGAGGGGTTGTGTCTGCATCCTTTGAAAAAATTCGGCATCCTTAGGATTTGCCCCCGCCCAGCCCCCTTCAATAAAAGCCACCCCCAACCGATCCAGCTTGGTGGCAATATGGATTTTGTCCTCTAGGGATACAGACAGCCCTTCGCGCTGTGTACCATCCCGCAGGGTCGTGTCGTAAATATAAATCGCATTATTAGGGTGAGACATATTATTTGCCAATTATTTGCCAATTACTTGCCGATTACTTGCCGATCGCCTTGACAATAAAAATGCCACCGAAATACAACATTCCCACCGCACCCGCTAAGAGACTCTGGGTCATGGGGTCAGTGGATGGGGTCAGCACGGCTCCAAGGATCACTGCGCCTAAAACCACATAGCGCCAACCCGCCAACATCCGCTCCGAATTAACGATCCCAATAATTGCCAATAGTGCTTGGATCACAGGAATCTGAAAGGCTAAACCTGTACTGAATAGCAGTAACAATACAAATTCAAAATAGCGATCGATTGACCAAAACTGCTCAACCACATCACCACCATAGCTAATAAAGAAGTTTAGCGCCGCAGGGATCAGTAATTGGTATGCAAAAACGATGCCAAGGACAAATAAAATACTGGAGCCAAAGACAATGGGAGCGATCGCCCGTTTTTCGCGGCGGGTCAGTCCTGGTAAGACAAAGCGCACAATTTGATAGAGGATGGCAGGACTAGACAACAGGATGCCACTATAGCCAGCAACTTTGACGGAGACAAAGAAATATTCCCCTGGGGCAAGTTGCAAGAACTTGACCCCCTGTGCAGGTATTTCCAGAACTGCCACAATTTTGTTAACAAATATAAAGCAAACGACTATGCCCAAGAAAATCGCAATCAGGGCATAAAAAATGCGCGATCGCAGTTCTTCTAAATGATCAAACAAAGACATCTCCACATCGTCAATCGTCTCAAGTTCATCCTGATCCGCAGGACTGGCGATCGCCTCGCCGCTACTGAGATTTCGCTCTGGCGGATTTTCTGGCAAATCCTGATATTGTGGTGAAGACTGCTCTGATGTGTTTACCGTCTCTAGCATGGTGTCGTTGTCGTTATTAAAAGAAAATCAACTGGAGCAATGGGGGCTGACCTAATTATAGCGATCGCATGGGCAATGAATTTTGTAAGATTCATGACATTTGGCTGTAATCGGCAATAGTTTTGGAAAACATAAACACATAAACACATAAATATAGATAAATAATATAGATAAATATAGATAAACCATAGCGATACCGTTTTGTACTTTGGGATAAACTCCGAGTAACATGGATCTATAGCAAGCAAAAAAATTTATGCTGCGAAAATCAGTTGAGTTTTTATCCCAGCAACTCAAATATTCCTCATCCTTATTCCGTAATTATTTATTCCACAATTACTTAGTATCTATTACCTTCACTAAAGTTTGGCTAGTTAGCGCCATGCTCGTGACCACGATATTTGTCGTCAATGGTTGCGTTAACGCTCAGGCTTTACCAGTCTTGCGCTTAGGCATGAATAATTGGCCTGGCTATGCGATCGCCCTTTATGCTCAAGAGGCGAAACTATTTGAGAAACGTGGCATTCAGGTTGAGATTACCAAGTTTAACAATCAACAGGACAATATTCGGGCAACAATTCGCGGCGCTCAGGACATGAGTTTTGTGACTCTATGGGAATTGATGCAGATCGACCCTGCCAATGATCGACCTGCGGTAATCCTCGTTGCTGATCTTTCATCTGGCTCCGATGCGATCGTGGCAAGGTCAAATGTCCCATCAATTAAAGACCTCAAGGGCAGAAAAGTCAGTGCTAAACTCGGTACAGTCGCCCATTTGATCCTGTTACAGGCACTTCAATCGGGAATGATCAAACCCCAAGATGTGGAAATAGTCGATGTATCTAATGAACGCGGAGCCGAACTTTTGCAACAGGGGAAAGTTGATGCGGCCGTAATGTGGGAGCCGTTATTGGGTGAGACAATTAAAAATGCTGATTTAAAAGTTATTTTTGATACGGCTGATGTCGATAGCTTAGTTGTGGATTGTCTAGCCGTCAGCTCAAAAAAAGTCAGCATTCATAGGGAAAGTCTGGTAAAATTCATTTTAGCTTGGTTTGACGCAATCCAAGGTGTAGAAAATAATCCTAACCTTGTATTTGGGGTGATCGCTAATCAGACCAATCAAACATTAGAGGCTGTGGCAAAGGGATATAGTGGACTAAAAAAGGGAGACATCGCCTTAAACCAAAGAATGTTTGAGAAGAATGGTCGGTTAGAATCAATTATTGCTGATTCGCAAAGGTTGCTGCTCGAAGATACCCGTCACGCTAGGGTTATTCGTCATGATGTTGAGATTGCTCCAGACCCATTAATGGAAGCAATCAAAATGTGGCAACCACAGTAAAGGTATTGCAGAAATAGCTTATGAATATAACGCATAAAACTTAGTCCCGATGAAAAAGAGCTTATCTAGTCAACTATTAAGCGGTTTTAGTTTAGCCATAGTGTTAGTGGGAACGCTGACCCTAGTGATTAATTATCGCCTATTACAAAATGATCTAGATAAACAAGTCAAAAGTAATGGTCAGGCGATCGCTCGCAGCTTAGAATTTGCCACCGAGGGGCTATTAGAATATGGGAATACCAGTATTTTGCAGCGCATGGTGCAAAACTATGCCACCTTACCCAAAATTGTCGATATCGATATAGTTGCTCCCGATGGCAAATCGTTAGTTCTTAATAAATCAGTCAAGCCCAGCAACCCCTCTACTAACAAGCATAAGTTTAGTGGCATATCTTCCGAATTGGACAATGCTTTTATCCAAGCTGCAACCTCTGGATTAGAGATAGTCATCCAAACAAAAATTAAAAACAAACAGGCATTTGTGCATATATTGCCATTTAGCAGCAAACTTTTTGATAATGGTAATCAATATTTCAATCAGCGCGGATTAGCAATTGTGGCTATTGATTTAGAACAGGTGCGAAATGAGGCTTGGGCAATATTTGTCACCACCACAATTACTATGTTCATTGGCATTTTAGCAATCTTGTTTTTAATGCTAACGCTAATTCATAAATATGCAATACAGCCTCTTAAATCATTACATACGGAGATCGTCAATAGTCAGGCATTAGACAATATCAAACTGCCTAAGATGTTACCCGATAATGAAATTGCTTTCTTAGCCAATACATTAGTCGCTGCGATCGCCCAATTACGGGCGGTAGAAAGTCAGAAAAATGCTGAATTGAGTAAAATCAATAAAGAGCTATCTGATTTAAGTCAGTTTCTAGAGCAGAAGGTGATTGAACGTACTGCCGAGCTAACAGATACTAACCTAGAACTGCAACAAGCCAAGGAATTGGCACAAGAGTCTAGCAAAGCCAAAAGTCTGTTCTTAGCTAATATGAGCCATGAGCTAAGAACCCCTCTCAACGCAATTTTAGGCTTTGCCCAACTAATTCTTGAAGATGATCAAATACCAACAGAAACTAAAGAACAGATCAATATCATTAGCCAAAGTGGGCAGAATCTGTTAAATATGATCAATAGCATTTTAGTAATTACTAAAATGGAACCAGGAAGACAAAAACTGGATATTAAGCAATTTTATATCAGTGACTTAATCAAAGGTGTTCAAGAAGTTATTGCATTTAAGGTTAGACAAAAACAGCTATTCTTTAAATTGGAAAATCAAGCAAATATTAATAGCTTAATTGAAACTGACGAATTAAAACTGAAACAAATATTGGTTAACATTCTAGATAATGCCTTGAAGTTTACCGATACAGGCGGTGTGACCCTGCGGATTAGTTCTGAAACAATTTTACCAGATCATCTCCAAGAATCTCAATATATTCCTCTCTATTTTGAAGTGGAAGATACAGGTATTGGTATTAGTGAATCAGACTTAGAATTTATTTTTGATCCCTTATTTCAAGCAGACTTGGGCAATCGTTTTTATGAAGGAACTGGACTAGGATTGCCTCTTAGTAAACATCTAATCCATTTAATGGGAGGCGATATATCTGCATCTAGCTCCCTCCATCGAGGCTCTCTATTTAGATTTAATATACTTGTAAAGCTAGTCCAAGATGTTCCCGATGATAACCCGATAAAGAATTTGTCTTTAGATGACAACCAAATTATTCCAGATAGTTCTATATTTAACCCAAATCTTATGGGTTTCTTAGTCAATGATGCTGCCAAGATTAATCCAAACCTAGATATTCTCTTAGCAGAGGATAATCAGGTTAACCAGATAATTGTATTGCGAATGCTACAGAAGTTAGGCTATAAAGCCGATGTTGCCAAAGACGGTTTAGAAGTATTGGCAAAACTAGAAAATCATATTTACGATGTGATTTTGATGGATATTCAGATGCCGCATATGGATGGTTTGGAGGCAACTAAAATGATCGCCCATAATTATTGGCATCAGGGCGATCGCCAACAGCCATCGACAGTAAATAATTTCAATAATACTCAGGACGGCTATCCTTACGTGAAGCCCTTAGTAATTGCCTTAACTGCCAATGCCTTTGCTGAAACTAAGGATGACTGCTTGGCGATCGGTATGTATGATTACATGACTAAACCCGTTGCCATCGACACATTAAGGGAAGTCCTTCAAAAGGCAAGCATCCAGCTTTTTACCTAAATAGCGCGATCGCGCTGAGTTACAAATAAGCCTTGACGATAGACATAAATCCGTGCTAGAAGCACGGGGAGTTGAACCTATTCTTCTGATAAATTTGGGTTTAACAGCAAATTGCTGTAATCTGTTAATGACAATGAGAAACTTTATACCCATAGTCTCACGCTGATACAATTATTTAAGTTTCCCGTAAAAAAATCCTGTAGGTGTTTGGAAGACTCTATGCGTATAAACTTGCTCATAATTACAGCCCTTGCCACCAGCACATTATCAATAGACTCATTGCTGGCGCAGGCTGCTCCCCCCAAGCAAGAGATTGCTCAAGCCCCCGCATCCCCAGAGCCTTCTCAACCTGCTACACCGCCCACCTTCACGCCTCCCGCCACACCGCCCATATCTGCGCCCGAAGCGCAAGTACTTGTTGGTGAAGTGGTGATCAAGCCACCCGAAGGGCAGCCACCTCTGCCTCCTGAGTTAGAACAGCAAATCTATAGTGTCATTGCCACCAAACCAGGGCAGACTGTCACCCGTACCCAGCTTCAGGCAGATATTAATGCCGTATTTGCCACAGGTTTTTTCTCGAATGTGCAGGCAGAGCCAGAAGACACTGATATCGGTGTGCGTGTCACCTTTTTTGTGCTACCTAACCCCGTACTTAAGGCAGTTAATACCGAGGGCGCAAAGGTATTAGAACAGAAAGAGGTCGATCGCATTTTTGGTTCGCAAATTGGCAAAATCACCAACCTCAAAGATATTCAGGCTGGGGTTAAGGAACTGGAAAAATCCTATCAGGACAAAGGCTTTGTATTGGCTCAAGTGGTTGATATCAAAGCAACCCCCGAAGGTGTCATTAACCTAATCGTATCTGAAGGGGTAATTGAAGGGATCAAGGTTGCCTTTATCAATGAAGACGGCAAGACCGTAGATAATGAAGGTAAGCCAGTTACAGGCACAACTAGGGACTTCATCATCACGCGGGAACTGTCCATTAAAGAGGGCGAGATTTTTAACCGTAAGACCGTTGAAGGCGATCTCCAAAAAGTATTTGCCTTGGGGCTATTTGAGGATTTGAATATTGGACTAGCTCCTGGTACTGACCCGCGCAAGGTGATTGTTACGGTCAATGTTAAAGAGCGCAGTACTGGCTCGATTTCGGCGGGTGCGGGGCTTAGCTCCTCAACAGGACTATTTGGTACGGTCAGCTTTCAGCAGCAAAATTTGGGCGGCAACAACCAAAAGCTCGGCTTGGATATCCAAGTTGGTGAACGGGAACTATTGTTCGATCTTAACTTTACCGATCCTTGGCTAGCGGGAGATCCTTACCGCACCTCCTTCACCGCAAATATCTTTAACCGCAGTCTTTTTAGCTATATTTTTGATAGTCCCATTGGCATTGGTAAAGATAATGTTAGCCCCCGCATTAACCGATTGGGGACTGGTTTTAGCTTCTCGCGTCCCCTTGGCGCGGGTACTACTGCCTCCGTTGGTTTGCGCTATGAGAGGGTAAGTGTCACCAATAGTAATAACAATCAAGTTACTGCCACTGACTCCCTTGGCAATCCCCTATCCGCTAGTGGCACTGGTCAAGATGATCTATTGCTGTTGCAATTTGCCTATGCCAATGACCAAAGGGATAACCCGATTAAGCCATCTTCTGGATCGGTATTTCGGGTTGCCACTGAGCAGTCTGTGCCAATTGGTTCGGGGTCAGTTTTTCTAAACCGCATACGGGCTAGTTATAGCTACTTTATTCCTGTTAACTTCCTAAATTTTTCGGAGGGAGCGCAAACCCTTGGCTTTAACTTTCAGGGTGGGACAGTTTTTGGAACCCTGCCCCCCTATGAGGCTTTCCAGTTGGGTGGTAGCAACTCAATAAGGGGTTGGGATGAGGGCAAGATTGGCAGTGGGCGAAGCTTTGCCACGTTCTCAGCAGAATATCGTTTCCCTGTGTTTAGTATTGTGGGCGGTGTGCTGTTCTTTGATTATGGCACTGACCTTGGCTCTGCTTCGGCAGTACCAGGCAACCCTGCGGGAGCGCGAAATAAGCCAGGTAGTGGCGCGGGCTATGGGATTGGCGTGAGAGTGCAATCACCGCTAGGTTCGATCCGTGTTGATTATGGTCTGGCTTCCAATGGCGGTACGCAGTTTAGCTTTGGTCTAGGGGAAAAATTCTAGCCATGCTTTATCAACAGACGATCGCGTCTCCATTTTCACTGTCAGGGGTTGGGTTACATAGTGGCGAAGCGGTGACAGTAACCGTCAGCCCTGCGCCCATTGATGCGGGTCGCTATTTTATGATTGGCGATCAAAAAATTCCTGCTAGTACTAATGTGGTGACAGCTTCACAGCTATCAACTGAGTTGAGGCAAAATGGCGCTGGCGTGCGGACGGTGGAGCATTTGCTGTCGGCTTTGTTTGGTATGGGTGTGCATAATGCCTGTATAGAACTCGATCGCCCAGAGTTGCCAATTCTGGACGGATCGGCGCTGCCTTGGGTGGAGGCGATCGCCCAAGTTGGTATTGAGTTACAAGCTGAGGGCGATCGCCTAATTGCCTTACCACAACCGCTCACGATCGCTAAGGGTGATAGTTTTGTGACAGCGATCCCCGCCGATCACCTGCGCTTTACCTATGGCATCGAGTTTCCTAGTCAAGCGATCGGCGAGCAGTGGTTTAGCTGGTCGCCCAAGGTTGAAGATTTTGCGGCGGCATTTGCCCAAGATATTGCCCCTGCCCGTACTTTTACCCTTGCCGCTTACATTGATCAAATGCGAGCCGCAGGGCTAATTAAGGGGGGCAGTCTAGAGAATGCGATCGTTTGTGACGGCGATCGCTGGGTAAATCCGCCCTTACGCTTTGACAATGAACCCTGTCGTCATAAACTTTTAGATCTCATTGGCGACCTAAGCTTGCTAGGATTTTTACCGAGGGCGCATATTGTGGCTTACAAAGCGAGTCACAATCTCCATGCTGAATTGGCGGTCGCGATCGCCAATGGGACTAAAGCCTCACAATTGCTGACTCAGTAATTAACCAACACCAACCAAAAAATATCAAAAACCCTTATAAAAAAGCATCTGCAAGCATTTAAAAATATGTCAACCTTGACCGCCACCAGTACCGAAATTATTGATGAAACCAATATTGCCAATATACCCACTAACAGCACTCAGACAGATGTTGCACCAGAGTCAGCACAAGATCCTGATATTGCCATTGTCAAAAAAGTCTTGATGATTGAAGACATTCAAAAATTACTGCCCCATCGCTATCCATTTTTGTTGGTAGATCGAATTATTGATTTTGTCCCCAATAAGTCCGCCGTGGGCATCAAAAATGTCACCTTTAACGAGCCATTCTTTCAAGGACATTTCCCAGAGCATCCGATTATGCCAGGGGTGCTAATCGTGGAAGCGATGGCACAGGTGGGCGGGATCGTGTTGAGACACTTACCAGGCATGGAAAATCAACTATCATTATTTGCTGGTATCGACAAAGTGCGCTTCCGTCGCCCTGTTGTACCAGGCGATCGCTTGACGATTACCACAGAACTTTTAGTTGCCCGCAAGCGCTTTGGCAAAATGCAGGGGCGGGTGGAAGTTGATGGTCAACTGGCTTGCGAAGGTGAGTTAATGTTTTCATTGGTTGAGTTGTAATCGATCATATTTGCCATTATCATCTACCCCATTTTCCAAAGCAGCTACCCTGCTCTTGAAAGGCAAATTTTAAAAGTCAAAGACATTACTCTGATAATGTTTTTACTTTATGTATTTTTACTTTATGTAAGTGCTGCCCCGCTTACATAAAGTGGTCTAAAGCAGAGATCCAACTGGTCAAGCTAATTTAATTAATTACTTTAACTAAGGATCTCATCCGAGCGATCTAACTTAATAACTAAGCGAGCCAAACTTTTTATGCCTGTGTCCCATGTGCCTGTGTCTGAATTTATTCACCCGACAGCCATAGTGCATCCTGATGCCCAACTACATCCGACTGTCAAGGTGGGCGCTTATGCTGTCATTGGTGAGCAGGTTAAAATTGGCGCTCACTCTGTGATTGGACATCACGCGATTGTTGAAGGACACACCGAAATCGGCGATCGCAATCACATTTACCCTGGTGCAGCGATCGGACTCGACTCACAGGATTTAAAATATCTAGGCGCAGATAGTCTGGTGCAGATTGGCAATGATAACCGCATCCGCGAATATGTGACGATCAATCGGGCTAATGAAGCCCATGAAGTCACCCGTATCGGTAATGGCAACTTACTAATGGCCTATGTCCATGTGGGGCATAACTGCGAAATCGAGGATCGGGTGATTATTGCCAATGGGGTTGCCCTTGCGGGTCATGTACATATCGAGTCTAATGCCAGATTAAGCGGTGTGTTGGGTGTACATCAATTTGTGCGGATTGGGCGGCTGTCAATGATTGGCGGCATGAGTCGGATCGAACGGGATGTGCCACCCTATATTCTTGTTGAGGGCAATCCTTCGAGGGTGCGTACCCTCAACCGTGTGGGCATTGACCGCGCTGGACTGGATGCCGATACGCAGCAAGCTCTCAAGTCTGCCTTTCGATTGCTCTACCATCAAGATCTCACATTGGCGGATGCCCTAGAAAAATTAGCAATTTATGCTGACAATCCCCATGTACAGCATTTGCGGCAATTTTTACAAGATTCAATTACCTTACCCAAAAGACGCGGATTAATTCCGCACCGCCATTAACTATATTTGTTTTCACATTGGTACGGACAAGGTGAAAACCGAAGATAGAAAATATGGATTTGATGGAGTGCAAATTGTCATGGACAACTTGCACACTGCAATAAACCTCAAATAGGCGGCGCAATGCGCCGCCTATTTGCATTTTTTAAATTTCAGCGTTTTGCCCTAGCTTAAAACCGTGAAAGCCTGTAGCTAATAGCTGCTAATAGCTAATAGCTAATACCAACCCTAGTCCATTTTGACTGTAGCCATACATACACAAGAAATAGTCCAGAAAATAAGCCAGCGATCGCCCATTTCGCCCCATCTTTCCAAAGGGAAATCGTTGCTCGGCGTTTTAAAACATCGGCTTCAGTCTGATTTTTGAGTACAGACTTCTCGATCTCAGCTAGTAATGTTTGTTTTGCTTCTTGGAGATTAATCCTATCGCTAATATTGGCTTGGGCATTAATCGCCTGTAAAATGTTGCGAATTTCGTCATCGGTATTGGCTTTACTGAGACGATCAGCAACCTCTTGGATCGGACCATTTTGTTGGGCAACCTTAGCAATAATTTCACTATGACGAATATTTTGCACGCGCACGGTATTGACGATCGCCAAAGGGACTCCAAGCAGTAATAAAACTGCGGCAATTATTGCAATCCAAGCCACAATTCTGGTGATGATTCTTTCCCAAGGCATTCTGGCGCTATATTCCCCCATAAATACTAAAGGAAACGCCAATAATAATAATGGGATTCTTTCAATCAATTGACCGTATAAACTTAGCTCCCATACAGCATCTGTAAATTTAAAGGGAATTGCTAATACAAAGTTGTCGAGGAGAGAGAGAACTAGGCAGCAATAACCAAAGGCTCTAATTAATAGATAGGTTGGCCGCCCCATTGCTGGCATTTGCGAGTCTTCCATAATGTCTGATATAGCTGTGTTATTGAGAGTTAGGACTTTAAAAGCTCAAGAGTTACTGGTGCGACACTTGGCACGATCGGTTAATTCTTGGAGTTTATCGATAAAATTGATATGACAATAGCCTATTATCATTGGCTTGCCTACAAAAAAGGATAGAAAAAATTCATGCAGGATCGATTAATTAGGGCGATCGCCGCTAATGCGAGGGTGCGGGTGGTCGGTGTTGATATTACTCAGTCACTCAATGAAGCCTATCGCCGCCATCATTTATCGGCTGTTGCCACCGCCGCCCTCGGACGTGCCATGAGTGCCAGTCTCTTGCTTGCTTCTAGTATGAAACAGCCGCAGGCGCGGGTAAATGTTAGGTTAGCAGGAGATGGCGATTTGGGGTTGGTATATGCTGATGCGGGGTTTGATGGCACAGTGCGTGGTTTTGTGGCGAATCCTGATATTGATTTACCCGCTAATGGTGATGGCGGTCAAAATGTACAGCAGGCGATCGGCTCTGTGGGGCTACTTAAGGTATTGCGCGATGTTGGCTATGGCGAACCCTACAGCAGCACGGTTGAGCTAGTTGCAGGTAATGTATCCGATGACATTGGTTGGTTTCTGGCTTCTTCTGAACAGACTTACTCACAAGTGCTTTTTGTTGAAGAAATCAATACCGAAGAAATTGCAGCAGGTATGGATGCACCTGTCAAATTTGCGATCGGGATGCTATTGCAGGTGATGCCCAAGGCGGCATTGAGAGCTGCAAAAACTGCCAATCTGTCCCAAGAGTCTTTAATTATGCAATTGGAGTCTAAGGGGGCTGTGTCGCAATGGCGATCGCTTTTGGCGCAGGGTAAGGCATTGGAAGCAGTAATGCAGGAGTTGTTGGCGGATATAGATCTAGAAATCTTGCCGATGGGTAAGGAGGTACAGTTTCATTGCCCTTGCTCATGGGATCGGATGTTAGGGGCAATCAAAATTATGGGTGAGGAGGAGCTAAAACTGATGATTGCTGACGATCGCGGTGCAGAGGCGATTTGCCATTTCTGTGGTGAGGTTTATCATGCTAATACTGAGCAACTATCTCAACTATTATCAGAATTGCTAACAGAAAAAAGCATTACCAGCATTTCCTAAGTTATTCGCAATTTATCCTTGAACTATACCTAAATCTTTAATTACCATGACAGTAAGCGCACAAATAGGCATCATTGGTGGCAGTGGACTCTACAAAATGTCTGCTCTCACCAACATTCAAGAAGTAAATATCGATACCCCCTTTGGTAAAACTTCAGACGCGCTCATCTATGGCGAGTTATCAGGTACTTCCGTTTTATTTTTAGCAAGGCATGGGCGATCGCATCATTTGCTACCCTCAGAGGTTCCCTATCGCGCCAATATCTATGCAATGAAGAGCCTAGGGGTAGAGTATATTATTTCCGCTTCGGCGGTTGGCTCATTACAGGAATATGCCCGTCCTTTGGATATTGTATTGCCTGACCAGTTTATCGATCGCACTAATGGGCGAACAGCAACGTTTTTTGGTGAAGGGGTCGTTGCTCATGTTGCTTTTGCAGAGCCAATTTGTAAGGCTTTGCTATCAGTAGTCGCATCGGCGGCAGAAAATATCGATCTAGGGCGCAATAAGGTACATAAGGGTGGGATTTATCTCTGCATGGAGGGACCAGCTTTTTCTACGAAGGCGGAGTCGTTGCTTTATCGCAGTTGGGGCGCGAAGGTGATCGGCATGACTAACTTGACTGAAGCTAAGCTTGCCCGTGAAGCGGAAATTGCCTATGCCACGATCGCATTGGTGACAGACTATGACTGTTGGCATGACGATCATGAGAGCGTGACCGTGGAAATGGTCGTGCAGAATTTGCAAAAAAATGCTGCCAATGCCCAAAAGGTAATTCAAAATGCCGTAGCCAAGATTGCAGCTAATCCGCCGAAGTCAGAGGCACACCATGCGCTCAAGACTTCAATTTTGACAGATTTGGCACAGATCTCTGATGCTAGTCGCGATCGCCTCAAGGTGATTTTGCAGAAATATCTATAAATCATCTATAAATCTAAAGGAAGTGAGTGCTTCGCGCTCACTTCTTGCATTCTCGCAAAGCCCTATTGCTCAAAATTAATTCGGTCACGGTTATAAATTTAGCCCAAGAAATTGCAATCAGTGAGGTTCTGATAGGGTAGCAAAACATAGATCGTAATAATTGTGCGTTAGTACTGCCATACCCAAATCCATCTGCCAATCTAGCCATATTGAGTATTTCAATGCTAAAGAGTTTGCGCTTAGAAAATTTTAAAAGTTTTAAAAATGCCGAACTTTCCCTTGGAGATTTGACGGTTTTAGTCGGGACTAATGCTTCAGGTAAGAGCAATATTCGTGATGCTTTTAGGTTTTTACATGGCATTTCGCGAGGGTATAGTATTGCTGATATTATTGGTGGTAAGTATGAGGATGGCGTACAGCAGTGGCAAGGTATAAGAGGTGGGACAAAAGAAATAGCCTATCGCGGAGCAAATTCATTTGCTATTTCTGTTTCTTTTTCTGTAGATGATGGGGATCAAAAATCTGAACTTGAATACTTTATCCAGTTAGGATTAGATACAACACATAATCCATTTCCATACATTAAAAAAGAGCATCTATCCTGTAATCAAAAAACTGATCCTATTTTTGAAGCAAGTTTTAATTTGAATCATCCAGTTTATCCCAATTCTAGTCAAATTCATTTTTTGGACTATCTTGAAGACTATACATTAGATATAGAAACTGATGAAGATATTTATGAACATTCTGTTTATGATTACTTAGCTAATCATATCCCTGTACTTGCTCAAGTTGCTAAGGGAGCTAAACCATATGGAGAGTTAGATCGAGAACAATTTTCACATTCAACAGCAAAACGAGTCTGCGAAATAGCTTTAAATGCCATAAACGAAATGAGATTTCTGGATCTCAGTCCTGATGTAATGAGACTGCCATCTTTTGCGGGACAAAATACATTGGGTGATCGCGGCGAAAATTTATCATCGGTAATGTTAGATATTTGTCGCGATCAAACCCGTAAGGCGATTTTATTAGATTGGTTGCAAGCCTTAACACCAATGGATGCAAAAGATTTTGACTTTCCCGAAGACTTTACTGGCAAAGTTTTACTAAGAATCGAAGAAGCAAGTGGTCAGAAAACAACTGCTTATAGTGCATCGGATGGAACATTGCGATTTTTAGGACTATTAGCAGCGCTTTTGGGTAATCAGCGATCGCGCTTTTACTTTTTTGAAGAACCCGAAAACGGTATTCATCCCAATCGTTTGAGTTTACTACTACAACTAATGGAGCAAGAAGTCGCTAATGGCTCAATGCAAATAGTGATTACAACCCATTCACCGCTTTTGTTAAATTTCCTCAGTCCTGCCAGTCTCGAATATGCCTCTTTAATGTATCGAATAGGCGATCGCGCCGAGTCACGCATCACTAAAATTATGGATATTCCCAATGCTAGGGAAATTGTTGCTAACGATGGGTTATCGAGCTTACTCGACTCAGGTTGGTTAGAAGATGCGATGTATTTCCTCGAAGATGAAGAGGTACAGAACCCATGAATGTTCTTGTAATTCCCGAAGATTTTACAAATGATCAAAACGCATTGCAACCAATTATAGAAGCGATGATGGCATCAATTGGTAAACCTAAAGCAAAAGTAAAAGTTTGTACTGATCCACGTTTGGGTGGAGTAGAACAAGCTTTGAAATGGGAAAAGATTCAACCTATATTAGATCGCTACAATATGGTTGACATATTCCTACTTTGTGTTGATCGTGATGGCAAACCGTCTCGGCGAGCAGAGCTAGATCACCTGACTAAAAAAGCCCAAAGTTTTCTCACAGATAAATACCAAAATCGTTGCAAATTTATAGCTGAATGCGCTTGGCAGGAATTAGAAGTATGGATTTTAGCTGGACAAAAAGATTTACCTAGAGATTGGTCTTGGAAGGAAATTCGTGGTTATTACAGCGATCGCTCAGCAGCTTTGACATGACTTCTCCCTCGTAATTCTTTGTTGCACATTGCGTATTTATACCAATTAACGAAAGTGTGACTACACTTTCGTTAATTGAAAACCAAACCCAGTAAGGGTTTTTAAACAAAAAAATGGCGTAGCCATTTCTTTATTCGGTATTAATAGTAAATCTTACCGCCACCCCATTGACTACCCAAGATTTTAGGTTGCAAAAGAATGTGACCAGCGATCGCTACTAGATTCTCATCGGTCAAGTTTCGCATTTCGGTAAAAATATCTGCACTCTTGGTACTGGGGTGTAATTCAGAGATTTCTATTTCACCATCGTAGGTAGTAGGGTTTTTCATATAATCCACTAAGCTTTTGATATTGTTACGCGGTGGTGTAGCTAGTGCTAGAGCTTGAGGATCTAATCCTACGTTCTGATCAGTCTTCGTTATGCCCCCAGCATGACATTGAGCGCAGGCGTAATTAAATAAACGTTTGCCCTCTTTCACTTGCTTTAGACTGAGAACGACGGGATCACCTTGATCGTTTAAGTCAACGGTGCGGATGTCTTCGCCTAATTCTAAAGCAAAAGAACTACCGACAAATAGCTGGAAATTTAACAAAGTAGCAACTAATACAACACTAATAATTTTTGTAAACTTTTTAAACATGGTTCCACTCCAATTTCAAAAATTTAATGCTCGAAATTTCCCAATTACTCGCTTTTTCTAGTGTTTAGAGCATTTGCCTGATACAAGGTGCGATCGCTATCAAAACAGCTTCCAATAGATCGCGAGATCATGTTCTTTAGCGAGTAGGAGATTGTTTTTGAGAGTATCAGAAGATCTCGCAGTTGCCAAGAGGTTGACACGCGATCGCTTCTCTCACAAGTATCTCTTATCGCAGTGTACAAGTTGTCTAGGACAACTTGTACAAGCTGCCTAAGTCCAAGCTCTCATTTTCAAAGGATTCATCAAGCCGTAAGGATCGACTAAACGCTTGAAGTCTAGCTGATTTTGATCAACGGTCTTCATGCCGCCATCTTCGAGAATGTAGGTATGGGGATTGGCAATGAATACGCCTTGGGATTCGTGGTACTCAATGATTTCATTGAGGCGATCGCCAGTTGTAAAGCGCACTAATTGCAGCGCCGCAGGAATGACCACCCCATTTACCCTTATAAACTCCAAATGCATGATCACTTCATCACCGAAATGTTCGTGCATCTTTTGCAATAAATGTAATTGCGGATCGTTGAGAAATAGGCTTTGCAGATAGGTTAAAGAAGCATCCGCAGCACGGGCATGGAGAGTGGTATGGTTCCATGAAAATTCTACTAGGCTAATCCCTTTACCCATTTCTTGTGTCGATTTCTCATAGCAAATTTCTCCTTGAAATTCCTTGACGAGGCTCAAAAATGGTTCGCGATCGCTGGCGGCAACTAAGATTAAAGCACAATGAGCATTTGCGGGAATATAGCTTTGTAAAGCGTTAAAGAATCTAGGAATTGGAGCCGCATGGACACTAATCATTTTTTTGATAATGCCATCGCTATTACCTAAGACTTGCCCAAACTTGGCGGCGGTCATGAAATCGGCAAAGCTCACCACAAACTCTTCCCAATCATAGGCAGGTGCAAGGGGAACTTCTAATTCTGTAATGATGCCATTTGTGCCATAGGCGTGATTCACCTTCTGCACATCGTCGCCGCGCAACTCGATGATCCTTGGCTGATCCTCAAGGGTGACGACCCGTGCCGCCCTAACATTGCCGCGATCGCGTAACTGTCCATACAACACCGAGCCGATGCCCCCACTGCCTCCCGCAATAAAGCCACCCACTGTTGCACTTCGCACCGTAGAAGGAACCATACGCGATTCCCAGCCAATTTCCTGTGCCTGTTTGTCCAATGCCGCTAGTTTAACCCCAGTTTCAACCCTTGCCAAACCTGCCTTAATCCATTTAATTGCTTGTAATTTGGAAGTCTCTAAAATTACGCCCCCCATGAGCGGTGTGCATTGACCATAGTTGCCAGTACCACTACCCCGCACCGTAATCGGCACTTTATATTTGACACAAGCTTGTGCAATTTGTAATACTTCCATCTCATCCTTAGGACGGAAGACAATATCCCCCACCTTGCCCGACAGCAAAGGCACTAAAACAGGACTGAAGTGATAATAATCTTCTGAAAGTTTGGCAACTTGAGCAGGGTTGATAATTGCCTCAATATGGGATAGCTCTTGAGATAGATCTTGAATCGATATTTGCATGATTAATTAAGAGGGGTTTTGATAATTCTGCTAATAGGATAATCATAACCGCAAGAACAAGCCTAAAACCCTTCAAGACTAACTCTGAGTGAATCTGCACCTAAACTTAGCGCAAATAAGATGGAAGCACTTACAAAAATAGAGAGCATCTTAGATTTGCATTAAAGCAATTTTTTGTGGATTTCATAATGGATTCCGCAAACAAAGGCTATGGATTTAGTTTTGCGTTAAAGCACTCTTACTCCCAAAAAGTTAGATGGCTAACATAGCGTGTAAAGCAGTTGTATTATCTAAACCTAGTGATTATTTCATTCCATTTTTGTTTGTGTTCAAAATTTATTTCGCAATCTTGTTCAATTAATGCAGAATAGTCATTGATAAATTCAGATAAATCATTGACTAGTCTCAGATAATACTTGATCGTTGGTAGTACCCCATTCACGATTATTTGACATTTGTATTTATTAGCTACTTCATCAATCATTCGAGAAATATCACTCACATCTTCTTGCTTAACATTCGCTGAAGATAAAATTAAATATCTCTGAGGATTAAATTTGGCTATTTTTTCTGTAGCGATCGCCACTATATGTTTATCTATAGGCTTCTCGAATTTAATTTCTATTACCTCTAAAAGAGAAGTAGGAGGTTCTGAATAATGAACTTCAATATCACCTGCACTTTTTGAAGTTCTATCTGAAGCGGTGTGACTACCCAATGGCTTTAAGATGCAGTTTTGATACCTGTTTACTTCTTTTATGATTAATTCATATATTGCATAAACGGCAATTACAGGCAATTTTGAAGTTCCCTTCGCTGTATAGGTTTTGCAGTAAAAATGTTCTTCCAATGCCGAAACAATATCGTTTATTTTGATCTCAGATTTTTTATTGTCATCGATTTTTGGGATTTCAATAGTTTCTTCTTTGGCTATTTCTACTACTGCTTGGAGTAAATAGATAGTCATCTGTTCAGCTATTTTTTGCTGGTTAGTTGACTTAACTTTCGCCTCCAGAAAATCTAGAATACTTAAAAAAGCATCTTTAACCCCTTTGCCGCCGATTTTACCTTGGTAGTCTATTAAATATGGAAATGGTTGTTCCAGTGAACGTGTTAACCATCCACTTTCTGACATTGAAGGCAATCCCAAAGATTTAAGAGTTGGTGTAATGTACTTTGTATCAATAGTTCTTCCTGAAAATCCATTTGGCAAATTTTCTTGGTGAAATCTAACATCTTGTTGGGGATGCAAAGTTTTATGTATTAGGAGAGTAACCAGTACTGTATACACTCCCTTTTGTTTAGAGCAGTTTTGAGCAATTAAATCAATTTTTCCTAAAATCTCTTGTGGTATTTTTTTAATTTCTACTACAGTAGATTTTTTAGATATTAGTTCGTATATTTGAATTAATTTATCTCGATGATTCATTTTTTAGCTAAAAAGTGATAATTGTTTAGAACTATATATGTTAGTTTGTATTAATTTAGATATAGGTTGAGATAATTCTTTCTTAACTTCTAATGCGATTTGATAAATCATCGGCACACATACTGAATTACCTATTTGCTTGTAAGAACTACCTAGTATTTCGCAAGATTTAAAATATTCTGGGAAACCCATAATTTTATAACATTCATTAATAGTTAGTTTTCTAACTCTATCCTCTGATGGAATATAGATAAAAAATCTTCCCGAAGTTTCTTGAGATGGAATAGTTGGATGAATTCCTTCTACTGAATAAATGCGATTTGGTTGATGATGCACTCTTGATAGATGTTCGGTATTAGGTCTTACTCCTTTCTTCCAAATACTTTTATTGGTTCTATAGCCCGTAAATATTAAGCCTGATTGTTGATGTTTAGGATTATCAATTAATGTGTATTCATCAGGTAATAAGTATTCAAATTTATCATCTTTACACAAAAAATCTTTTAATTTGGGAATTGGCTTAATAAGAGATAGATTTCTAAAATTAAAAACTTGTTTTTTACTGGCAATAATAACTAATCTTTCACGATGTTGAGGAACACCAAAATCCTTTGAATTGAGTAAAGCATAGCTAACGTAATAGCCTAACTCTTCAAGTGATTCTAAGATAATTGCTAAAGTTTTACCGCTATCGTGATAAATCAGATATTTGACATTTTCTAAAACGGCGATCGCTGGTTGTTTGGCTTCGATAATTCGACAAATATGGAAAAATAATGTGCCTCTAGTGTCTTCAAATCCCTTGCGTTTACCACAAATACTAAAAGGCTGACAGGGAAAGCCAGCCGTTAATACTTCAAAATCAGGAAGAGATCGCACGTCAATTTTGGTAATATCTGCAAATGGAGTTTCACCAAAGTTATTTGCATAAACCGCTTGACAAGTTGGATCAATTTCGCATGAAAAAACGCATTGGTAGCCTGCTTGGGTGAATCCCAGTCTAAAGCCACCAATGCCAGCAAATAGATCAATGAATCTTAATTGAGTCACAACTTAGTTAAATGCACTTATCTAAAAAGTACCTGCTAATGCACCAACACAGCGATCGCAAATATGAGGATGCTCGGTAGACTCACCGATATGAGTTGAGTAGTTCCAGCAACGTGGGCATTTCTCACCATCAGCTTTCGCGATCGCAATTTGTAAATTGGTTGCCTCTCCCTTAAAGTCAGCATCGGGTAAGCTATCGACAAGCTCGACCTGTGACACGATGAAGAGATAGCGCAAATCTTCTCCTAAGGATTCTAGATAAGCTTTCTGAGTTGCATCAGTGGCAACTAGTAAGACCTTCGCTTCTAGGGGTGCGCCGATCAGTTTGCCAGTTCTAGCGGATTCTAGGACTTTATTGACCTCAGAACGGACTTCGCGGAGATACTCCCATTTAGTTGCCAATTCGGGCTTGTACCATTCAGTATGTACAATAAACCAACCTGATTGGAATACGGACTTGGTAGGTGCGGGATAGGGTAAGTATTGCCAGATATCCTCGGCAGTATGGGCAAGCACTGGGGCGATTGCCTTGGCAATAGTCTCTAAGCAATACATCAACACGGTTTGGCAACTGCGTCGACGGGGAGCATTGGGCGCACTGATGTAGAGGCGATCTTTGGCAATATCTAAATAGAAGTTAGATAAATCAACGGTGCAGAAGTTTTGGATGGTTTGGAAGAAGCGCGAGAATTGGAATTTCTCGTATGCTTCGGTGATGTCCTTAGTGACTTCGGTGAGACGATGGAGGATATAGCGATCGCTTTCCGAGAGATCGGCATAGGGAACTAGCTGCTCCGCAGGTTGAAAATCAAAGAGGTTGCTGAGCAAGAATCTGGCGGTGTTGCGAATCTTACGCGACACATCGGACATCTGCGCCAAGATGGTTTTGCCGATGGGAACATCACCGTTGTAATCGACACTCGCTGCCCAGAGACGGATCACATCCGCACCATAGGGAGGTTCTTTCTTCTGGTCTTTGCCACCATTAATCACCACCATCGGATCAACGATATTACCGAGGGACTTACTCATCTTCTGTCCCTTTTCATCGAGGACAAAGCCATGAGTTAGCACCGTCTTGTAAGGTGCATAGCCATTAGTTGCCACGCTAGTTAAAAGCGAAGATTGGAACCAGCCACGATGTTGATCGGAGCCTTCAAGATACATATCCGCAGGATAGTTCATCGCATAGGGAACGGTGCGTGAATCATGGCTTTCGCCGCCGAGTACTCCTGCCCATGAAGATCCAGAGTCAAACCAGACATCCATTGTGTCCGTACCTTTACGATACTTGCGACCATTATTTTTATAGGCTTCAGGCAGTAATTCTTCCACTTCCCTTTCCCACCACACATCGGAACCATGGTCACGAATGAGCTCTTGAATATGGGTAACGGTTTCTTCCGTAAGCAAAGGCTCATTAGTTTCTTCGTCATAGAATACGGGAATCGGTACGCCCCAAGTGCGCTGACGGGAAATACACCAATCTGATCGCTCTTGCACCATTGACGTAATCCGATTCTCACCGATCGCAGGAATCCAGTTAACTTCTTTGATCGATTTCAATGCTTCTTCGCGGAAACCATCAACGGAGGCAAACCATTGCTCAGTAGCGCGAACAATCACAGGCTTCTTAGTACGCCAATCGTAGGGATATTTGTGGTTATAGGCTTCTTCTTTAATTAGGGTTCCATTAGCGGTCAAGATTTCCACAACCTTAGCATTGCCTTCTTTGAGAACGCTCAACCCTGCTAATTCTGCGCCAGCATCTTCATTGAAAATACCGCGATCATCCACAAGGGAAATCATGCCCAAATGATATTTTCTGCCCACGATAAAGTCATCTTGACCATGATTAGGCGCAGTATGCACTAAGCCCGTACCTGATTCGGCGGTGACGTGATCGCCTAAGACAATCGGACTAGGGCGATCAACAATGGGATGCTTAGCAATGGTTCCTTCGAGAACATCTCCCTTGAAGGTGTATCTCACTTCCAAAGATTGTTCAAAGGTGGCGGCTAACTTCTCAACCAGTTCTGTGGCGACAATATAATTTTTATCACCAGCCGCAACGATGCTGTAGTCAAGATGGGGATTAGCACTAATTCCCAAGTTTGCAGGAATTGTCCAAGGTGTGGTGGTCCAGATTACGGCATGGAGATTATCAAGGGAGGCGATCGCCTTCAACTTATCGCTAGATTGCGTGACTGGGAAAGCAACGTAAATACTCCGCGAAACGTGATTTTCGGGGTATTCCAATTCCGCTTCTGCGAGAGCAGTATGGGAACTGGGCGACCAATAGACGGGTTTCAAACCACGATAGATATAGCCTTTAAGTGCCATCTTCCCGAATACACCGATCTGGGCAGCTTCATATTCAGGTTTCAGAGTGTAGTAGGCATTCTCATAGTCTCCCCAAACGCCCCAACGCTTGAAGCCTGTCGCTTGTTCGTTAATCGTTTGCAGGGCAAATTCCTTGGCTTTTTTCCGCAATTGCAAAGGTGTTAAATTAGCACGTTCTTCGGCTTTGATATTTTGTAAAACCTTAAGTTCGATCGGTAAGCCGTGGCAGTCCCAACCCAACACATAGCGCACTTTATAGCCACGCAATAACTTATAGCGATTAATAATATCTTTTAAAACTTTGTTTAAGGCGTGACCCATGTGTAATGTCCCGTTGGCATAGGGAGGACCATCATGGAGGGTAAACACATCGCCTTTGTTGTTATGGGTGAGGTCTTTAAAAATACCTTGCTCTTGCCAAAACTTTTGAATCTCTGGTTCACGAATAATTGCATTTGCCCGCATCGAAAAGTCGGTTTGGGGCAAGTTAACGGTGTCTTTATATTCAAGATTACTGGCTGGATTCTCAGATTTGGCTTTAGGAGCAGAGGTCATGATACTAGGTGAGGTCAGTTTTAATAGAGTTTAGCCTCTATTATGACGCAATATTAAGCAAACAGCGATCAAGTTTAATCTCTATAGAAATTCCCTGTGCTACTCGAAATCTTATTTGGCTGTATCAGTATCAGCTAACTGTTTGCAGAGTTCGCTAAGGCGAAAGTTAGGTGGGAATTTACCATCAGATTTGATTTGTTTGATATATTCTGAGGGAATGCGCCACAATAAATGCGAATCTAAAGCTTTGATAATATCGCCATGATCGATTACCCCTGCCACTGACCCCACAGGCGATCGCACGATTAGATATTTAAGCTGCTTTTCTTCAAGGAGATTGATCACATCGGCGAGTTTTGTCTTGAGCTCAACCGTATCAACTTCATCAAGGGGATTGGCTAAGGACTGCACGGTTTGAGATGACCATTCCTTGCTATCGATATTGCGAATGACAACGCCAGAAATAACACCGCGATCGCGCCCATTGGCAGAAGCGATATAAATAGGATTGGCATCTTTATCTTCCATTAACAAAAATTTGTCGGCAAACTCTCTAAGGGATAAATCTGCATCGACTAGCCGAAAATCGCGGGTCATGGCAAATTCGGCGGTGATATTGAGCAATGCTTGCTGAAGATTGTTAATGTACAGATAGCTCCCTGCATTGCCAAACAGAAACCAACCGAAGAAAATCAAAAATAAGCCGCTCAAGTTGGTTAAGGCAATAAAGCCGCCCAATAGCATTACCAATATGCCAAAGGTTTGTCCCGATCGCGCCGCCCAACGTATTCCTGCTAAGCGATCGCCTGTCACTTTCCAGATGGCTGCTTTGAGCATCGTCCCACCCTCAAAGGGCAAGGCTGGAATCAGACTAAACACAAAGAAGATGAAATTAATGCGAGCAAAATTTAAGGCGATTAATGTCCAGATTGTCCGCAGGTTGCCAATGCTGTCGGGTAGAGCCTCGATCGCTTTAGGACTGCTAGAAAAGGCAACATCTCCCGCAATTAGCCAAGCGGCAGTAAACCCAATGATGCTCAAAACTAGGCTAGTTAGTGGTGCAGCGATCGCAATGCCAAATAGTGCTAAAGGCTTTTGGGGTTCTTGCTCAAGGTTATTGTTGCCTCCCCCCATAAACTGAAGATTAATGCTGTTGATATTTACACCTTGTGCTTTAGACATCAGAGCATGGGCGATGCGTGTCATGGCGATCGACAGGAAAAATAGAATGGCAGTAATCGCGCCATAGCCAAGGGCAAAGTTTGGTGAAAAGCGGCTATAAGCGCCACTTAGCCAAACCGCTAAAAAGCCAAGGATCAAAAACCAAGATACGTCTATATATAGGGGAATGCCTGAAATACTGCCGATGCGGATACCGCCTCTCATGATGTGTATGTCCTAAAGTTGTTGGCAGGGGAGATATGCTTAATTGCCCTAAGGCTTCATTTTATACTAAAGCCCCAAAGATAAGTAATGGCGCTTTATGCTGTCACTGGTTTAGATAGGCGATCGCCTGCTCTTGGGTCGTAATTAGCCCATCGATGGCGGCACTGCGAAGGGTTTGCAAAATCTCCCCCATTTGCTTGCCAGCGCCATAGCCTAGTTTTTGGAGATCTTTACCTGTGAGGGGGGCTTTGATCCTTTGCCATTTGGTTAAGTAATGCCAAATTATGCGCCTATGGGTGGGTAAACATTTTGCGGCGGCTAAAAGCAATGTATTTAGATCAAATTTTTGCAAGTACAGTGTTATTTTTGATGGCTGAGGGGATGCACTGCCAAATTCGAGACTAGATAAGTCGGCTAAAAGTTTGACTAAATTGATCTGGCGCAATTTTTGATCGTTAGTTAGTCCTAAGTTTAGGGAATCCAGTAATTGGTTGATGGGCTGAGTTAGTTGCACCAAATCGGGGCGATCGCCGTAACTTTTCACAACATGATCAACTAAATAGGAAATTAATAATTCGATCCCCAAATTAATCTGTGACGATCGCTTAGTTACAGGAACTTGCTGACTCAAATTCATCTGCTTTAGCCAATATTGCGATCGCCGCCATTGATGCTTAAAACTATGGAGATGCTTAACCTTTGGCAAATGTAAATCAGGGTGAATGCAGCGCAAAGCCCCTAAATTTTCTAAGTACGCAAACATTTGTGCCGACTTCGGTTCGGCAAGGGTGTAACTTAGCTCTGCCCTTAACCTCGCGCCGCCGATCGCATCATGGAGACCTGTGCTAGTCGTGGCGATCATTTCCGCCACCGTTTCATCGGCGATCGCAAAGCCAAGGCGCACCGCAAACCGCACCGCCCGAAATAGGCGACGGGGATCTTCGGCAAAAAGTCCTTGGCGGATACCCTGAATTTGACGCTGACGCAGATCCTCAATGCCATGAAAGCGATCGATCACCTCGCCTCTAGTGCCATGCACGGGATCAATTTGTACCGCCAGCGCATTTACTGTAAAGTCCCGCCGATAGAGATCCTGCTCAATATTGACAGCCCTCACCTCTGGATTTGCCCCTGCATAGGCATAATGCTCTGCCCTAGCGGTTGCCAAATCCATCGTAAAGTTAAGCGCCCCCTGCCAGACTAGTTCTGCCGTCTGGAATTTTTCATGGATCTGGATCTGGGATTCTGGGAAGATCTCATGCAAGGCGATCGCCACTTTAATCCCTGCATTTTCGCCACCATCAAACACCAAATCAATATCCTTAGGAAACTTAGGCGCTGTAACCTCAGCTTGCAAAATACCATCACGCACAATCCCCCCCACGGCAAAAGCGCGTAAATTCTGCTCAACCGCGATCGCCGCCGCCTTAGTGATAATTTGCCATTGTTCAGGGCTAAAAAAGCGATCGAAGTTGAGGATATACATTTGGGATTAGGATGATGATTAGCAGTTGCAACTAAATTTTAAAGAATTTATTAGTCCTATGAATTATTTGATCAGTGTTTGGAGCGATCGCATCAAAGCCGAAGAGGTCTATACCACCCTCGAAAAAGCTAATTTCCCTATGAATTGTATTTCTATCCTTGGCAAAGGTTATAAGAGCGCCAGTGAGTTTGGGTTTATCGATCCCCTTGTCCAAGGTAAAAAACAAGCCTTTTTAATGGCATATTGGCTAGTTCCCTTTGGTTTTTTTGCGGGTGTGGGCTTTAGTCTCGTCACCGATTTGCAAACCTTCGCTTGGGCTGGCACGATTGGCAACCATGCGATCGGTGGTTTGTTAGGCGCTTTTGGCGGCGCAATGGGTAGTATTTTTGTGGGTGGCGGCGTTGGTGTTGCCACAGGCAGCAGCGATACCGTTCCCTACCGTAACCGCCTAGACGAAGGCAAATATTTAATTATCATTCAGGGAACCGATCAAGAGGTTGTCCGCGCCAATCAAATTATGCGCCCCCTCCGTCCCGAAAATATTCAAGGCTATGTTGCCCCATAACTGCGCCATAACATTAATGCGCTTTGCGCTCAAAAATCAACCACGAAAAAGAAAACTACGCTGCGCGTAGTTTTCTTGAAAATGAGTCTTAAAAACTAGTATTGACTGCGCGGCGCAATGCTGCACCATCGCCAACAACACCTAAATTTTGAATAACCTGATGCTTTCTTGCTTCTTCTAAACGGTTCAGGTCGTTATAACTCACCCAAGCAATGCAGTCCACAGGACAAGTATCGATCGCCTCTTGAACCAGATCTTCCTCATCGCCATCTTGAGCGATCACCCGAGCCCTCCCATATTCCTGCTCTAAGAAAAAAGTGCCGCGAGCAGTGTGAGCGCAATGTCCACAGCCAATACAAACGGTTTCATCGACAAATACGGCGTTTTGTCGCAAATCACCGCCCAACTCAGGCTCAAAGCCAGAACGATAATCGATTTCTGACTCAGAGCTAGGCGATTGAACTGTACTTGGGGATAAATTATCCATGCCAGCGCTGCAAAACAAGACGCACAGAGCCATCTTCACGGACTTGCTGCTCCGCCAAACTAAAGCCCTGTTGGGTCGATTCGCCCATGACCGTGGCGATCGCGTAGCGTTGCGTTACCTTATGCAAAAAGCTTTCCACCGTCCAAGGCTGCTGCCAAAACTGCATATCAGCCACAAGCGCGTAAGCAGTGCCATTCCACTGAAAACCAACATCATAGCCATTCTCTTGTTCAATGACGACATCGGCAACGGTGGTATTGCCTTCGTAACCACGCATCGGTGCATCGCCAGATTTCCAATTGACACCTAAATCGGTGAGGGCTTTTTGCAGAGGCTCTAGGCTACGGATTTGGGTTTTAACTTGGCTAAAATGTGACATAGGGCGTATCCTAAAGTTTATCTAAAGTGGATTTAAATACAACCTACCGACAGGGACAAAGAGCGCCACTATCGATAAATTATTTGAGCTTTAAGTCAGCGCCAAGCGCTTGATCTGTCTTTTATTATAGTGATTATTCCCATTGGCTAAATCGAGTCACATCTTCAACGGACAAACGATCAGGTTGGCTATTTGAGACTAAGCTTTGATTGGCAAAATTTTCAGAAGTTAGCTCACGATGGGCAACTATGCCTAACTTTGCTTCGATCGCTGCTGTCACCTCAGCACAACTAGAACCGATGATGCCCGTGACGCGCTCTTCGACCCGACCATCAGGATAAATAATAAATTCCAGAGTTTCCATACTGGCTCTAGTTATTGAATTAATAGACAGTGTGACGCAAATCTCCCATAAACGTCAATAAGCTATCATCGAAAAATCAATATACTTTCCCCAGTGTTTTACTAATGTCTATCCACCCTGCGGCTTTCAGGTGAGTACGGTACGAGATTCTGTCTCAAGGAATAAAGCTAGGAAAGTCTTTTTGCTGAAGAGAAGCAATGAAAGTAGAAACAGCAGCATCTAAATCTGCTCTAGTTCTAGGCTTAAGTCTGCGTAAAAAAGCCTTTAATTGTGATCAAAGCATTTCAATGATCGCCTATCTCAAAACCCGCCATCACCGCGCCATCACCCCGCCCAAAAAGCGATCGGCTATCCCTAAAGATACATCATGGATATTCTCAAAATACCAGCATTTCTCTAATTAGCCATTTATTGTCCTTGCGGACTAGATCATATTCAACGGTGTAATTGGCATCAGCCTTAGATGCACCACTATCCAACTCACCGTTACTAAAGAAATTGCGCGACTCAGAGATTTTGGCAATGACCTTGGCTTTGGTTTCGCCATCGGCAATTACTTGATCAACTCTGGTGGATTTAGTTTGGTATTGCAGATAAGAATTACTGGCTTTCAGCTCCTTCGCACGACTTCTCCAATCGCTGAGCGCAGGCTCTGTCAAAATTTCTTCGAGAATGTTTTCTTCATAGGTATTGCCAAGGGCCTTTGACTTAGTTGCTTGCCATGTTTCGATTAATCTTGTGGCTGTTTCCTTATTGAGTGGGCCAGATTGGGCGATCGCTGCTGCTTGTGGTGCTTGGCTAGACTGGGCTAAGGTGGTGATTGGTTTTTCCAGTGGCACAAAGGTTCTGCTGCGGGTTGGACTCATCAGGCTGTTAATCGCCCAAACCACTAAGGTAAATGTGCCGCCGATCAGGGCGATCGCTATGGCAATGACAATGGCTAATCGCCCAGTATTAAACTTACGTTTGGGAGCGGTGGGAACTGAAGGCGCATGATTGGGACTAGGGCGTTTAATCTCGCGTACTGCTTCATTGATATTTTTAGAGCGTGGCGGTGGTACATGACCTGTACGCGGCGATCGCGGCAATTCACCTCTGCCATTGTTATTCGCAGCACTAGAGCGACTTATTAGAGGCGCATTTGACCTCTGGAAACGGGTTGGTGGTTCAGGACTGTAATCTGTTAGTCTTTGCTCATTAGCTGTATCTAAACTATTGGCCGCGCTGGTCTCAGCGTTAAGATTAACCGATGAGTTACCAGATAAACTGCCCGATGCGCTGGCAAAATTGCCTCTATTCTCTCTACGCGATCGCCCCTCATCTAGACCCAAGCCCCCACCCACAGGCGCAGTCCATTCTGAAGATATCGCGCTAGTGTTGGGCAACTCTTCTAAATAGGACTGAACCTGATCATCAGCAAAATAATCCTTAAGGGATACGATCTGATTCATCAGGTCGCGAAAATGGGGATATACTTCTTCTTGTAACCAACGCTCACTATAGAGGCATAGCCCTGGCAATAGATCGGGAGCGCCTTCAGAGTTTTGACGAATAAATGCCACCTGATCATCCTCAGCGCTATTATCAATGGCAATGCTCGCCTCCTCAGTTTGTCCCAACAGCAAGGCACATACGGCTTTTTCTAAATATATGTCCTGTCTAGCACTTAGCTTGACTAATAAGCCCTTGGCACGGCGAATCAGGGCGGGCTGGCGCTGCGAAAAGCCCCTAGCAATGAGGGCATATACTGCCAAATATGTAGCTACTGAGGAAGGGCGGCGTGCCTCTTCTTCAAAAAGAGTTTGCTGCTCTAGGGTGGTCATATAACTGCGTAACTGTTGAATAAATCGCAGAAAATCATCAATCCCCAATCCCGAATAGTCATTGCCAGAACCGTCAATACCGCGCCGCGCATCTAACATCTCTTGCAAAAGCAATAACCCCTTGCGGTGGTTATTGGTCTGATTGTCAGGTGCAGAGAGCAGTTCGAGGATGCGATAGGGGCGCAGACGAAATAGATCCGCCTGGATTTCACTGCGAATGCTTAAAAATAAACCTTCACGCAGCAAAATTTCTTGGGCAGACTCAAGGGCATCGGCGGCGGCTTCGTACTGACCTTGCTTCCAAGATTCGCGTCCAAGGTCTAGATAGGACAGTGATACTGATAGCAATAGGTCAGGATCGTGGGGCGAAACGCGAGGTGATTGATATTCGGCTTCTTCGGGATCGTAGTAGGGACGGGCAATATTAAGAACTTTTTCGGATTCTCCTAGCTCGTACAGGATCAGCAGCAAACCTGCAAAGTCTTTTTCATCGGCTTCGATTTGTGGGGGCAGGGGGGCAGTGGCTGTTTGAGTATTTCCAGTTTCCGCAAGTTCAGGATCACTACTGGTTTGATTGGCATCGGTGAGGGTTTCGTAAGCTTTGTCGATAATGCGCTTGCGTGAGGCGATCGCCGCATCAGAATATTCTCGCCTTGGCATTGACAGCAGGCGATCGCGATGGGCTTGATGAATCTTGTCTAGCCCTGACAGATGCGTTAATCCGAGAATACGATAACAGTCTAGGGGAACTCTCACTTTACTTTTTTACCCGAAACTTCAATTGGAAATGCCGATCTAAATGCCGATAATACCAATCCGACTGTTCATATGCTATGTATAGAACGCCCGAATTATACACCAAGATAATCGGTAACAGTGCTTTGCGCTAAATTAAGGCTTGGGTAAATTTTACAGGTACAACTTCGTTTTGAATGTAAAGTAGCCAAAATATCAACAGGTTGCGTCAAGGGCGATCGCCCGATTGATAGCAATTTTTTCATTAAGCCGCGCTTGATAGATTGCCAGTTCCTGCGGGAGGACACCACTGATAATGCCAAAGCTATCTAAGTCCATCCCCCGCGACAGCATTTCGAGACACCATGTATGCCTTGCTTGATCAATTTTTAAGGGCGTACCGTCAGCATTGCGGTAGGGCATTGTCCAGCGCTCCCATAGCTGCTCGATCTCTTCTAGGGCTAAGGGTTTGCGATCGTCGCCGCCAAACATTAAGTCGGTTGTCTGATTGTTAGAAATATTATTGGAAATATTCGTAGTGCCAATATTTTTATGGCGCATCTTGAGATAAGCACTAAGAGGATTGTTGCTAGCGGAGCCATAGCGATGCCCTAATATTTTTTGGTTAAGCGGTACTGAGCGCTTATTGCCATGACTGCCAGTGACACAAAGGATACCGTGATTACCCTGATGTTGGTAATCACTGAGACGCAGCTTTGTAATATCTCTAGCCGTTAAACCCGATGCAAATAATAAATAAGCGATCGCATAGTCGCGCACACTAAATTTTTTGGCTTGTAACATAATTTCACGCACAGTATCAGCGCCAATATCCATAATCGGATGCGCCTGTGCCATCGGCATCACCTCTTGCACAAACATATCAACCAATGTATTGACAAATTCATCGCGATCGCTCCAGACCGCCTGTACATCGCTCGTCAGCGTAATCACGGCATACCCCAAAATGCAGGTATTCAGCAAATTAGCAACTTTAATCGCAGGGACAGGATATGGCAGTCGCGACTTGATTAATACTTCGTGAATAGCATTGGCGATCGTCTGATTAACTTGGTTAATACCTTGGGCAAGCGCCTGACGGCTTTCATGGGGATACTGCCCAGCCTCACCCACCAGCGATCGCACCAACTCAGGCACGCTCTCTAGCGCCCTTAATGAATTTTGGATATAATATTTAAGAAAGCGACGCAAATCGCCCTGACTAGAGATATCCGACACCATCAGAGACTCTCCCACTTGTGCCAACACCAAATATTTTTGCAAACATTCTTGCAGTACAGCTAACAGTAACCCATGTTTATTGCCAAAATGTCGAAATAATGTAACCTCATTAACCTTGGCAAAATCAGCAATTTGGCGAGTGGTTGTTTCGGTAATGCCCTGACTAGCAAATAATTCCAAAGCTGTATTGACTATGCGTTGACGAGTAGGGGTGCGCGACACAGGCACGGATGTATGTACCATCAGATATGTTAATTGGTATATTTTGCAAGTGATACTTGCATTATTGATGAATAAGCGGTTAGACTTATGCCAACTGTAAGTGATACTTGCATCATATAGCTGCTTTACCTCACAAAATTTTTTAATATTTCATGACCGCCAACATCCAAATCCCCATCGCTGAACAGAAATTGAACTGGGTAAACATTGCGTTTTTCAGTGCATTTCATATTGCTGCCCTCGTACTCGCCCCTTTTTATTTTTCATGGCAAGCTGTATTGCTTACAGTTTTCCTGCATTGGTTGTTTGGCAGTATTGGCATTTGTCTTACTTATCATCGCTTACTGAGCCATCGTAGCTTTCAAGTACCTAAATGGCTTGAGTACATTTTGACCACTATTGGCGCTTTGGCAGTACAGGGTGGACCAGTGTTTTGGGTGGGTGGTCATCGCCAACATCACGGTTTTACCGAAGACAATCAAAGAGATCCTTACTCCGCTAATCGTGGTTTTTGGTTTAGCCACATCATGTGGATTATTCGATCGCGCCCCGAACATTTTCAACGCGAAAATTATCAGAAATTTGCGCCCGACCTTGCCAGTGATCCATATTACGCATTCTTAGATAAATATTTTCTATCCTTGCAACTGCCCTTGGGTGCACTGATGTACTTCATTGGTGAAAACTTATTTTCAGGCTTGGGTTGGTCTTTTGTGGTCTACGGAATGTTTGTTAGGTCTGTGATTTTGTGGCATAGTACTTGGCTAATTAACTCTGCCTGTCACAAATGGGGTTACAAAAACTTTGCTGAAACCCCCGATCATTCAACTAATCTATGGTGGGCAGCAATCCTTACCTATGGTGAGGGCTGGCACAATAATCACCATACCTTTCCTAAGTCTGCGCGGTCAGGTTTGATGTGGTGGGAGCTTGATCCCACTTGGTCAATAATTAAACTACTGCAAACAGTTGGCTTGGCTAAAAAAGTGTATTTAGCCGATCCTTGGCTACCGAAATCAAACTAAAAAAAAGGGCGCTTAGCGCCCTTTTTTTATCAGTTGATAGACAAAACTGATACATTTAACCGATACATTTATATGTATATCTGTATGCGGCTAATCAACAAGGAAAAGTAAATACATGGATCACCGCCACATTCGCTTTAGCGATCGCCAAGAGGATGTTGACATTCATCAATTGCAAGCACTGTTTAAAATGGGGACATTTTGGGCAAATACAAGAACTGTGGCGGATATGGAAATCGCGATCGCTAATTCTAAGCCCGTCGTCACTGTATGGGACGGCGATCGCCTCATCGGTCACGCAAGGGCAACCAGCGATGGCATCTACAGAGCAACTATTTGGGATGTCGTGATCGCTACCCAATATCGCGGCGCAGGTTTAGGGCGTAAACTTGTGCAAACCGTACTAGCACATCCCCATGTTTGCAACGTGGAGCGAGTCTATCTCATGACTACCCACCAGCAAAAATTTTATGAACAAATTGGCTTTGACAGCAACACATCAACCACCCTAGTACTATTCAACCACCGCTTCAGTGGCGATCGCGCCATGCAACTCCCCGCATCGATCCCTGAAGTAGAAGAATCTGTAACAACCAGCGATCGCGTGCTATCAGTTAGCAGTAGATACAGCGCTTTGCGCTGACTGAAAACCCATTAAAAGCTTTAATAGGGCTATATATACGGCATAGCATTCTTTAGCACTTTAATTAATTAATATTAGTGTTATGTTAGTTTAGTTAATTTCGCTTTGCTATTCGTATTATTTACTTATATCCCATTTAAGTTTGGTGGGAGTTCATGGTTGACACCTCATATACAGGTCAAAGACGCACAAGGAGCGAATTTGAACGGCAACTACAAAGGCTAGAGCAAGATACCCTGCGAATGGGCGCACTAGTCGAAAATTCATTTCTCAAAGCTCACGCCGCCTTATTTGAGCGTGACCTAGAATCAGCCGCGCTCATTGACGCTCAAGAAGAACAAATTGATCAACTCTATCGGCAGATTGAGAGCGACTGCATTAGTCTCATCACATTGCAATCGCCAGTAGCCCGCGACCTGAGGTTGCTCAGCGCTCTCATGCAATTGATCCGTGATATTGAGCGCATCGGCGACTATGCTGAAAACCTCGGAGAAATTGCGATCAAACTTTTTCCTTATCCAGCATCGCCATACCTCAGCGAACTACAAGTCATGTCCAATCGTTGTCGCGCCATGCTGGCAATGAGTTTAGAAGCCTTAGCCAACCTCGATGCCAATATTGGCATTCAAATCAAAGCCAAAGATGATGCCGTTGACCATGACTACAAACATATTTACAATCTTTTGGCATCCCAAAGAATTTATGGCGAACCAATGGAACCAGTCATGCTCATGGTATTGGCAATCCATCATTTAGAAAGAATGGCGGATCACGCCACCAATGTTGGGCTAAGAGTGGCTTATATTGTTACAGGCAAAAGAGTTCGTTAAACCCAGAAAGGATCTTGAGTAGTGCAAAGTACTGCTTAAAAATCTTTTCTGGGCTTTAGGTTAGCGCAAAGCGCTGTAAAGGTATCCTTAAGTAAGAAGATTTGCCAAGTAACAGGGAGAATCTAGCGTAATGACAGGAGAACATAATCTATGAAAGCCATGATTTTGGCTGCGGGCAAAGGAACTAGAATTCGCCCAATCACAAATATTATGCCCAAACCCATGATTCCCATCATGCAAAAGCCTGTGATGGAATTTTTGGTTGAATTGCTAAGACAACACGGCTTTGATCAAATTATGGTCAATGTCAGCCATCTATCTGAAGAAATTGAGAACTATTTCCGTGATGGTCAAAAGTTTGGCGTACAGATGGCATACTCCTTTGAGGGGACAATCATTGATGGCAAGTTGCAGGGCAGCGCCCTTGGTTCGGCGGGGGGATTGAAAAAGATTCAAGACTTCTCTCCCTTCTTTGACGATACTTTTGTGGTTTTGTGTGGGGATGCCCTGATTGACCTTGATCTGACCTATGCCGTTAATTGGCATCGCCAGAAAAAATCCCTAGCTACAATTATTACCAAAACAGTTCCTAAGGATCAGGTGTCAAGCTATGGTGTAGTAGTTACAGATGCTGATGGCAAAATCAAAGAATTTCAGGAGAAGCCCAGCATTGAATCTGCCTTGAGCAATACGATTAATACTGGTATCTATATCTTTGAGCCAGAGATCTTAAACTATGTACCGTCAGGGGTTGAGTTTGATTTGGGTAGTGATTTATTCCCTAAGTTGGTGGCTGCCGATTTACCTTTTCACGCCATTTCTATGGATTTTCAATGGGTCGATATTGGTAAAGTTCCCGACTATTGGCAAGCAATTCAAGATGTATTGTCTAATAAAATCAAAAATGTGAATATTCCAGGACATGAAGTGCATCCTAATATTTACGCAGGGCTGAATGTGTCGGTAAATTGGGATAAGGTGGACATTCGTGGACCTGTTTATATTGGTGGGATGACGCAAATTGATGACGGTGCAACTATTATTGGTCCGACAATGATTGGACCTAATTGCCATGTATGTAGTGGAGCGGTGGTGGAGCGTAGTGTTATTTTTGAATATTCGCGTTTGTCTGATGTGCGCCTAGTGGATAAGTTGGTATTTGGTCGCTACTGTGTCGACAAAACAGGGGCAACTATAGATTTACAGGCGGCGGCGCTAGACTGGCTAATTACGGATGCGAGACATCAGCACCATGTCTATTCGCCCCTGGATACTACTAAATAGTAATACGGCGCTTTATGCTCAAGCCCAAACCATTAGAAACCTTGAAAGTGTGGCTAAGCTAGGCTATCAAGGTTTCCAATGTAGTTGGTTTGGGCGACAATTATTGTAAATAAACAGAGTGGGTAGGGCGCAAAGCGTCTTACTCTTCCCTAGCGTTACGGGCACGCATAAACTGATCAACGCCCTTGGCGATCGCCTCTGCCATGAGCTTTTGATAGTTGGGATTATTGAGATTTGCAGCTTCATTGGGGTTAGTCACAAAACCCGTTTCCACCAAGATCGCTGGCATTGAGGTTCGGACAATTACATAGAAGCCTGCGGCTTTAGGACCGCGATCATTAGCCCTTGTATCTGCGATGATCTGGGATTGTACCAATGTGGCAAGCTCACGCCCAGTAGATGAACCCCGCGCAAAAAATGTTTCCACGCCATTCACATTACTACTACGCGATGCCAGAGAATTTGCATGAATGCTAACAAATACATCAGCATTGACCCGTTCTGCAAGAGCAACCCTTGGGGCTAGGTCAACTTCGACATCATTGGTACGGCTGTAATAGACTGTGTAACCCATACTTTGTAAACTCTGCCCCAGAAATAGGCTAATGGGTAAAACCACATCTTTTTCCTGAATGCCATTGCCGATCGCCCCAGGATCGCGCCCACCATGACCTGGATCAACTAAAATTACGCCGCGACGGCGATCGCCATTATTAACAATCGTACTGTTTGTTGGTGGATTAATCGGTATTGCAGGATTAGGATTATTGGGTTGATTGCCTGCAACAGGTACAACACTGTTAAGAGAAACCTGTAAATTGACAGTTTGATTGTTTGCCCTCTGAACTTCGCGGATCTGCCAGCCAGCGATCATCTTGATGCCAATTTCTACGGAGTTGCCAACCTGTGACAACCGAATTCGTTCGATTGGACTGTTTGCGGCAAGGCTAGGGCGTTGGAGGTTAGCAGAAATCTTGGCATTTGTCACAATCAATCTATAACTACTCGAAGGCATATCAAAGCCGATTTGATAGTTGATTGGCTTGCTTGCCTCAATGATTAACTGTCCTGTACTGGTGAACGATAGTTTTTCAATGGTGGCATCATTGGCGATCGCGGGTGATGGCTGCGTAATTACATTAGGGTTGATGGGAGTAGGTGTTTGAATCGACTGCGCTTGCAATTGCTCGACTAGTCCATAGCTAGTCGCCATGCTCATGAAAATTCCGACAGCTAGTTGCCGATACAGCAAAATAATTCTCCCGTAGTTATACAAGTTTTTTAGCTTGAGCGACTGCACAGCTAGATTCATAGAATATCGTCAAAGGTCTTGCTGAGTGGCGCAGAGATATTTTTAAATTTCAAAAGTGTTGCAGAACGCCATCTTTTAAAATGTTTCTGGATGTCAAATCAATACAAGTTGCTGTATCTACCTACGGTAAGACCTTAGAAATTGGTCAACACCTATAGCGATCGCTTCAGCCATTTTGCCTTGATAGATCGGATTAATTAGCTTGCTTGACTCTGAAGGACTTGTAATAAAACCAGTCTCCACTAAGATAGCAGGCATCGAAGTTTTAGTGACGACATAAAATCTAGCTGATCTCACACCACGATCATTTGCACCAGTACTAGCAATAATTTGTTGCTGCACTAAGTTTGCGAAACTGTTACCCAGAGACGAACCAGGTGCATGATAAGTTTCAACACCATTTACCTCAGATGAGCTAGCATCTAGAGAGTTGACATGAATGCTTACAAACACACTAGCATTGGCATTGTCTGCCATAGCCACCCTTGGCTCTAGATCAATTTCTATATCCTCGGTGCGAGTATAGGCTACCGCATATCCCATCTGCTGTAAAAACCGCCCTAACTGCAAACTCATAGCCAAAGTAATATCTTTCTCATGATTGCCATTGCGGGTTGTGCCTACATCAGCACCGCCATGCCCCGCATCAATCATGACTAGTTGGCGGCCATTTAGATTGCCTGCACCTAAGTTTGGTGGGTTTGTAGGGTTGGCGATCGGGATATTGGGGTTCTGACCAATCGGATTAGTGATTTTGCCAACAATGCCAACACTATTTAATTGCAAAGGAATTTCTAAAGGATTAGGACGATTGGCTTCTTGTATTTGCCAACCCGAAGTTGTTTTCACGCTCACAACCACAGAGCTGCCAACTTGATTTAGCCGAATTTGCTCAATGGGGCTACTAGCTCCCAAAACTGGGCGGCGTAACCTTGGAGAAATGCTTGCTGAGGGAATTGTAAAACTATAAATATTACTGACAGCATCAAAATTACCACGATAGGAAACTGGACGATTAGCCTGAATTACCAGTTGCCCGTAACCATTAAAAACTAGCCCCTCAATTATTGTTGCGATGGGATTTACTGATCGGGGGGGATTGCTTGAGGTGGTGGTAACACTAGCTAGACCGCCGACAGGACGCAACCAAAATATGCCCCGACTTTGATCAAATGAGCTTTGCCAGCTAGTCGGCTCCGCACCATCAAGATCAAAAACTAATCTAGCGATCGCTGGCGACTTTTGAAATTGGGCTACTCGAACTTGTTTGATCCCGTAGCGATTGATCGGCAAAACCGAATTATGTAGTCTTGGCGCAACCTCAGTGGACTGCAAATCTAAAATAATGCGATTAGGGTTATTCACCCGCAAAGTAGTGATCTGCGGCACACCATTAATAGCTAGGGCTAATCCATTGGTTTCATTGCCAATACCTCTTAGCTGTAACTGAGTTGATGCTGTTGGTGACGGCAACTGTGCTAAGCGATCGCTGCTTGGTAATGTATTCGACAAAGTTACCTGCCCCTTAGGCACTGTTAATTGCCGATGCAAATCTTCAGCATTGCCAGCGCTCACAGACAAACCGCAGCTTGATAAAAAAACAACTAGCAACCCTAGCGATCGGCTATGCAGATCACAATACTTGCGATAGCTTTGGCAATAACGTTTGTAATGTTTTTGAATATGAATCAATTGGTTTACTCCTGACGGGGCGACAAAAGATATGGGAAGTATGAGTAGATGGGGATTTGAGGATTTAAGATAAAAAAGATAGGTCAAGTCATAGTAAGTATGACCTATCTAG
>NZ_JACJPY010000002.1 GCF_014696345.1 Pseudanabaena cinerea FACHB-1277 | reverse complement strand
CAGGATTGACAGAAATTTCTGTTGTGCCTTGGTTGCTACTTTCGGTAATATGTCATTAATGCTATTCATTTGGTGCTTTGATTCATTACTTGCACCTTATCCGATGAATAGCTTTTTTGTTCCCCTTTTTTTATGTCCGAAGTATTGACATATCAATGCATTTGCTAATCACCCTAATGTAACATACCTGAATAGAGTTTTATTGCATCAGATTGTGGGCGACTTTTACTCCAGTTTTATCAACTTCGTATGAACCTGTTTCAATATCGACAATTACCATCTTACCGATATTTTCCTCTATCTCTATCTTCTGGCGGATAGTGGTTTCGTACAATTGTCTTGCACGACGGGCAACTTCTCCACGGCTTAGAAAAGTAGTGCGATCGCATTAAACCATCGCCCCGAAAACCACTAGTTCCCGCTAGTGATGCAATTCGAGTCAAGCATTACTTCTAGGATTTGCTTTTTCATGCTCATTTCATTTTCTTGTGAAACACTAAAGTCTGCCAACTTCTACTGCCATAAAAGTGGAAGAAAAGCCAGAATAAACCTATGCTCAACTCTATTCTCAAATGGTCGATCGCACAGCGTTGGTTAGTTGTCATCGGCGCAATAGTAATTACCATTCTAGGCAGTTACAATCTCACACGGATTCCCCTTGATGTATTCCCTAGCTTTGCGCCGCCACAGGTAGAAATCCAGACAGAAGCCGAGGGTTTAGCTCCTGAAGAAATAGAATCATTAATTACCTTGCCCATTGAAAGCGCCGTTAATGGTACTCCCGATGTTGTGACTGTGCGATCGGCTTCAGCCGTGGGAATTTCTACGGTCAAAATTATTTTTGATGGCAATACTGATATATACAAAGCGCGGCAATTAGTTGCTGAACGTTTGCAGCAAGTCCGCGCTAAGTTGCCTGAAAATGCCAAAGAGCCAGAAATATCGCCAGTATCTTCACCGATTGGCACGATTTTGATGTATGCCTTTACCGTGGAAGAGAATCAAAATAATTCAGAGCCAAAAACTAACTTAATGGAAGTGCGGCGGCTGGTCGATCGCAATGTTTCCAATCGCATCTTGGCAGTGGCGGGAGTATCACAGGCGATCGCCTATGGTGGTGATGTTAGGCAATATCAGGTTTTAGTCGATCCTGCTAAATTAGTTGCTTTTAATGTCTCTTTGGAGCAGGTGACTGAAGCCGCAAGTCAAGCAAATCTCAATGCCGCAGGTGGATTTTTAATTACGACCGATCGCGAAGAAATTATTCGTGGCGTGGGACGGATTGAAACCGTTGAGCAATTGGCGGAAGCAGTGGTGACGGCTCGCGATGGCAAGCCTGTGAAGTTAAGCGATGTTGCCGAAGTGAAATTGGGAGCCGCCCTCTCGCGGGGAGATGGCAGCGTCAATGGCAAGCGGGCTGTGGTATTGCTCATCAATAAGCAACCCCAAGCCGATACCCCCACTGTAACTCGTGCTGTCGAAAAAGCGATCGCCGAAGTCCAAGCAGCGCTTCCCAAGGATGTGAAAGTGCAAGTTACCTTTCGCCAAGAGAGCTTTATTGAGTCAGCGATCGATAATGTGCGCGACTCCCTCCGTGATGGCATCATCATCGTTGCCATAATCATGATTATGTTCCTGATGAATTGGCGCACGGCGGTAATTACCCTCAGTGCGATTCCTTTATCAATTCTCATTGGAATGCTGATTTTGTCATGGTTTGGGCAAGGTATTAATACGATGACATTGGGAGGTCTAGCAGTGGCGATCGGTTCGGTAGTCGATGACTCCATTGTTGATATGGAAAACTGCTATCGCGGAATGCGTCAAAATCAAGCCGAGGGAAATCCAAAACATCCCTTTACCGTGGTTTATGACACTTCCGTAGAAGTGCGCGTCAGCGTGATTTTTTCCACGCTCATTATTGGTGTAGTTTTTGCGCCGATTTTTACGCTGACGGGAGTGGAAGGAAATATTTTTGCACCAATGGGCGTGGCTTATCTCGTCTCTATTTTTGCCTCAACCCTAGTAGCGATGACCCTATCCCCTGCCCTCTGTGCGATTTTACTGGCTTCCTGTCAACTGCCCAGCGATGAAACTTGGGTGAGTAACTTTGCTCAGAAACTCTACCGTCCTTTGTTGAATCTATCCATTCACCGCCCCAAATTAATTCTATTTCCTGCGATCGCCGCCTTAGTTGCCTCTCTGATCATCTTGCCAGCCCTCGGTCGGGTTTTCCTACCAGAATTTCAAGAGCGATCGCTTGTCAATACGATATTGCTTTACCCTGGCACTTCGCTGGAACGAACAAATCGCATGGGCTTAGCACTTCAAGACGCACTCAAGGATGATCCTAAGTTCACAACTGTGCAGTTACGATCTGGTCGCGCCCCTGGGGATGCCGATGCGGGAGGTGTAAACCTTGGTCATGTAGATATAGAACTCAGCGATCGCGGCATCCAAGATCGCACAGGTAGCATCGCTAAACTACGCCAAGAATTTAATAAATTGCCTGGAGTAGCTTCTAACATTGGCGGTTTTATTTCCCATCGCATGGATGAAGTCCTCTCTGGAGTTCGCAGTGCGATCGCCGTTAAAGTTTTCGGTCAGGATTTAGAAGAATTAAGGGCGATCGGTAGAGAAGTGGAAACTGCGATGAAGGGAATTGATGGGCTGGTGGATTTGCAACTGGAGCCGCAAGTTCCTGTTAGGCAATTGCAAATCAAATTTGATCGACCGATGGCAGCAAGGTATGGTCTGACGATTGGACATCTCGCCGAAATGGTAGAAACTTCCCTCAATGGCAAAACGGTATCCCAAGTTTTGCAAGGTCAGCAATTATTCGATCTGGTCGTATGGCTGAAACCTGAAGCCAGAAACAATCTGGATGTAATTCAGAATCTATTAGTCGATACACCCACAGGACAGAAAATTCCCTTATCTCAAGTTGCTCAAATTGAATATGGTACGGGCGCAAATACAATCAATCGCGAAAATGTTTCCCGTCTGCTCGTAGTTTCCGCTAACGTATCGGGACGCGATTTGCGATCGCTGGTTAACGAGATTCAGGAAAAGGTGAAGCAACAGGTTATCTTACCCGCAGGCTATTTTATCCAGTACGGTGGACAGTTTGAATCCGAAGAACGCGCCACCCAAAACCTACTGGTCTTTGGCAGTCTCGCCGCCCTAATTATCGCAGTGCTGATGTATTTCGCCGTCAAATCCATTCCTGCAATGTTAATGATCATGGTGAATTTACCTCTCGCTGTAGTCGGTGGCATTTTAGCGATCGCCATTAGTGGCAGCGTGATTTCTGTCGCTTCTCTCGTGGGATTCATTACCCTATTCGGAGTTGCCGTGAGAAATGGATTACTACTAGTCGATAATTACAATCAAAAATTTGCGAAGGGAATTCCTTTCCAGCAAGTAATTCATGAAGGTTCAATGGAGCGTCTAGCCGCCATCCTAATGACTGCCCTCACCTCAGCACTAGGCATGGTTCCTCTCGTTATCGGCACAGGGGCTGGCAAAGAAATCCTGCAACCTCTTGCAGTTGTAGTATTAGGCGGTTTAGTCACCTCTACTGCTTTAACTCTATTGGTACTACCTGCCTTATATTCCCAATTTGGGAAATATGTCACACCTAAACTAAAAACAGAGCTTGTATCTCCTGCTACGCAGGAGCCGCAAACTTCTATATTTTAAAATTTCACCCAATCTTTAAAAGGAACTCTATTTATATGCGATCGCCTAAACTTCTACTCATTGGTATTATTTTTGCAAATATCCTAGCGGCTTGCAGCAATAGCCCGACTAGCACCAGTCCCACAACAAGCCCCAACGCAGTCACTACCACAGAACCAACTCCTCAACCTGTCGCTAAAACGGACTCTAAAGCTAATAAAAAACCAGATAATCATGGCAAACCCAATCAGGGTGGACAGGTCGTTGAGGCTGGCGCTTACCATTTAGAACTGTTAATGGTTAAAGAAGAAAATAATATTCATCTCGACTTTTTCTTGCAAACAGGAGACACTCACACAGCAATTCCCGATGCCAAGGTGACAGCCCAAGTTCAGCTTCCCGATGGTTCTCAAAAATCCTATGACCTCGCCTATGATGCGCCAAATCAGCATTACGCCACCAATTTACCAACCACTGCTTCAGGAGAATATAAAATTGTAATTCTTACAGATATTAAGGGTGAAAAAGTGAATGGACGCTTTAACGTAAGTCTGCGCTGACAAAATGCCCCCACAGTCTCGCAAACCTAAAGGAAAACAGGCGATATTCACGGGTTGATTGATTGATTAGCTAAAATCTAGCCAGCGTTCAATAGCCGAGCCTGTGGTACAAATACTCGAAAACCCATTACGGGTTGGTTTACAACAAGAAAGAACCCCTGAGCCATTAATCCTTGTGATCTTTGGTGCATCGGGAGATCTGACTATCCGTAAGCTGATCCCAGCAATTTATCATCTCAAGCAACAGCGCCGCCTGCCCCCCGAAATTACCGTTGTTGGCGTTGCCCGCCGACCTTGGAGCCACGAATATTTCCGTGAACAAATGCGCGAGGGTGTAGAAAAATTTTCTACAGGTATTGGAGCCGAACCAATTTGGCAAAACTTTGCTGAAGGTTTGTACTATCAATCCCTTGATATGGGAAATGTGGATGATTACCGTAAACTAGATGATTTTTTAGGGCAACTAGATAAGGAAAGAGGTACAAGAGGCAATCGTGTTTTTTATCTTGCCGTTGCGCCAAATTTCTTTGTCGATGCGATCGACAATTTAGGTAAGGCTGGCATGATCAAAAATATCGACAAAACCCGACTCGTAATCGAAAAGCCCTTTGGTCGTGATTTATCCTCTTGTCAAGAGCTAAATAGGGCAGTACAGAGGGCTTGCGATGAAAAGCAGATATATCGCATCGATCATTACCTTGGCAAAGAAACAGTCCAGAACCTCTTGGTATTAAGGTTTGCCAATGCCATCTTTGAGCCATTATGGAACCGTCAGTTTATTGATCATGTGCAGATCACGGTTGCCGAAACTGTCGGTGTGGAAGATCGGGCAGGATATTACGAAAACTCTGGTGCTTTGCGTGATATGTTGCAAAACCATTTGATGCAGCTATTTTGTCTGACTGCGATGGAGCCGCCTAACTCGATGGATGCTGACTCATTGCGAAATGAGAAGGTCAAAGTAATCCAAGCAGCAAGGTTAGCCGATACAAGACATTTAGAAAGATCTTGTGTGAGGGCGCAGTACAGCGCAGGCTGGATGAAGAGTAAGCAGGTCCAGGGCTATCGCGATGAGCCAAATGTTAATCCTGCTTCTCTTGTGCCGACCTATGTGGCGATGAAGTTTGAAGTAAACAATTGGCGCTGGCAAGGCGTACCATTTTATTTGCGAACTGGTAAACGGATGCCCAAAAAGGTGAGCGAGATCGCGATTCAATTTCGAGAAGTACCCTATTTGCTGTTTCAATCGGCGGCTAAGCAAGTTTCCCCTAATGTGCTGACCCTGAGGATTCAGCCCAATGAGGGCATCTCTCTCAAGTTTGAGGCGAAGATGCCAGGGGCAGATCTGCGATCGCGGTCGGTGGAGATGGATTTTGGCTATGGCAAAACCTTTGGTGTTGAAGGTTCCGATGCTTACGATCGCCTCTTGCTAGACTGTATGCTAGGCGACCAAACCCTATTCACCCGTGGTGATGAGGTAGAAGCCGCTTGGAAAGTGGTTACGCCTGCTCTCACTGCATGGGAGTTGCCTAATGATCCGATTGTGGTTCCGCAATATGAAGCGGGTACATGGGGACCAAGTGAGTCTGAGCAATTGATCGAACGCGATGGCAGACAGTGGCGGCGGCTCTAGCCATATTTACAGTAATGACTTTGATCGCAGTTTGCAAGTTGTCCTTGACAACTTGCAAACCATCAAATCCATATTTTTTGTCTTCAGTTTTCACCTTGTCCGTACCAAGATGAAAACCGCGATAAAAAGTAAAAATGGCTTAGCCATTTTTACTTTTGATGTAATTTCTCATTGAGAAGAATTAAAGAAAATGAACACACAAACAGCTTCCGTAGTATCTCTGCAAGCGCCCAAGGATGTCTCGGTGTCTCAGGTTGAAGCTGAGCTAAGTAAAATTTGGCAGTCCTATGGCGAAAGCTCTGCCGCAAGAGCCACCACTTTTAATCTATTGGTATATGAGCCTGAGTCTGTGGGAGCCGCTTCGCGGATGGCTTCAGTCGATGCGATCGTCTCCCAAAGCCCCTGCCGAGTGATCGATCTCGTAGCTCTCAATGAAGAGGATCAAGGTATATCGGCACAGGTTGCCGCATACTGTCCAATTCAGAAAAGCCGTAGCTCTCTAGTGTGTGGTGAGTATATTACCCTAACTGGCGCTAAGGCAGCTTTCGATCGCATTCACAATATTGTGCCTGAATTGTTGATTCCAGACCTGCCTGTATTTCTCTGGTGGAAGGATAGTCCTGAGCCAAATACAAGAATGTTTGAGAAAATGATCAACCTCAGCGATCGCCTGATTATGGATTCCGCCACCTTCAGCAATTCGGAAGCGGATTTACTCAAAGTGCAGAACATGATCAAGGTTGGCACACAGATCGCCGATCTCAACTGGCAACGCCTCGCCCCTTGGCAAGAACTGACCGCCCAAGCCTTTGATCAACCCGATCGCCGTGCCGCCGTTTGGGAAATTGATGGCATTACCATCGACTACGAAAAGGGCAATAGCACTCAAGCCCTGATGTTTTTAGGTTGGATTGCCAGTCGACTTGACTGGCAACCGATCGAGCGCAAAATTGAAGGTGGTGATTATGACCTACAACATATAGTGTTTGAAGGGCGTGATCAATTGCGGGTTAAGGCTGAGTTAGCGGCAATCCCTGTGGGCGACCCTGGCGAGGTGATTGGCGACTTAATTGGTTTACGCCTAACTGCTTCTAGTCAGAACACCGATGCTTGCAATGTTTTCTGTTCTGAGTCAACAGGTTGTATGCGTATGGAAGCAGGTGGAGCTGCCCAAAACTATCGTGTACATCAAGTATCACCTATGTCAGATCAGAGTGCTGATACTTTACTAGGGCAACAGTTGCAGCGTTGGGGGCGTGAAGTGTTATACGAAGAAAGTCTAATGGTTACGTCAAAAATGTTGGCGCTATAGATATGAAAACTCAGGAATTAGCGGTACAACCCTTTGCGATGTACCGCTAATTTTTGAGTAAGAAGAGAGTAACGAACCCAGAATCTATGGGCATCTGATGGCTAACTTGGGGTTAAAGCATACCTTGCATAGACACAAAACCCTCTATCTGTTTTACTCTTTCCAGCCATGTAACTACGTTTAGATAATCATCAAGAGAAACCTTGGCATCTCCAGCTAAAGCTATATAGGGAAAGCAAGCAATATCAGCAATTGTGGGGCGATCGCCTTCTAACCAGTGGCGAGTTTCAAGGTGCTTATCCATAGTTTTAAGTAAATTATGCGCCCTTTGTTGTGCCAACCCAATATTTAAATCTCTACCTAGCAGGAAATGTACTCTTGCCGCCGCAAGACTATTTTGAATATCTTGAGCCGATGTTGACAGCCACTGTACCACCTTACTCATCGCCACCGCCTCTCTTGGTAGCCAATCTCCTCCATATTTCATGCCTAAGTAAAACAAAATTGCTTGAGAATCTCGTAATATTTCTGTTCCATCAGTCAATACGGGAACCATACCAAAAGGATTTAATTGGAGAAAGTCAAGGGATTTCTGCTCTAGCTCTTTGATATTAATGGGGATCAACTCATGCTCTAGTTTTAATATAGAGAGCATCAAGCGAACCTTGTGACAGTTGCCTGACAGCCAATAATCGTATAGTTTAATCATTTATATTTCTGTACTACTCAAGGCTTTAATAGGCTGTAAGAAAACAGTTTTCTATTTCTATCTAAGATATTCCCCTCAATCCCCCTTAAAAAGGGGGGCTGGGGGGATCTATATCCTTATATGAACGTCAAAATTAAGCGGGTGCACCAGACTCAATTGGTAAAGCATAATCCCGTGACCACTCATTCCAAGAGGCAAAGTAATTTCTGACATCTTTGAAGCCAGCTTCTTTCAAAGCAACCATCGTATTCGAGGCTCTAGAGCCTTTGAAACAATAAATGTACACTGGAATATCTGGTGTAATTCCAGCCTTGCTGCAAATGTCTAAAATTTCAGATTGAGGGCGGAAGGAGGGAACTTCAGCATCGGGAACCATAAAGTCATACCACTCAATCCAGACAGAGCCAGGGATTCTACCCATGCGTGGACAGAAATCTTTCCCATAGGGAGAAGAACTTTCTGCCATCCATTCGTCTTTATCCCTGACATCTAAAAGAGCGATCGCTTTATTTCCTAAAACATCTAACATCTGTGGCGCAGTCAACATAATTGAGTCGTCCACATTCAACGGGAAAACTTGCTGTTGCGGAGTAGGAGTTTCGGTTGTAGTGGGATATCCTTCGGCAAGCCATGCCTTGAAGCCACCGTGCAGAATACAAACCTTGGGATAGCCTAGATATTTGAGCAGAAAATAACCCCGACATGACTGCCCGTAGCCTTTATTCATTGCATCTTCATAGATCACTGCTGTTTCATTACCTGACAGTCCAGCAGCTCCAAATAATTCAGCAAAATGAGCTTGCAAGTTCTCAATTCCTTCCATACTAGATGTGGCTAGATAGGTAAAGATGTCTCGAATATTTACAGCGTTGGGGATATGAGCGATGTCATATTCACTCTTGTCGCGCGTATCAATTATGACAACAGGTTCTTGTTCTTGCAAAGCGATAAGCTCAGATGGACTAATTAGTACTTTAGTTTCCATTACCGTTGTTTCCAGTGAGGGGGTGTTTGATCGAAATATCTATAAATATCTATTAAATAGATCGTTCTATTTATTCTTAATACACTTGACTTTTGGTTGTCGTATCTTTAGTTACCAAAGATCACTTAATCATGTTATTGCGGGTTTCCGTTAATTACGGCACAAAAAGAAAGGGCAACTCATGAATTGCCCTTTCTTTTTGTGCCATTGGGTTTTGTTATCAATAGCCGATCGCGGTGAGATCGGGACTGAAGCTATTCACCTTGAGACGATATACTTCTGTTTCGATACTGCCATCATTATAAAGCCGTAAATGTCTGAACCCTGGAGATTGATGATCGATTTGGAACTTAGAATTTTGCGGCGTAAATTGAATGCAGGTGGAAGGTGTGACTAGACAAATTACGGAGTTGTGGAGAGTTTCATAAATCTGTTGAAAGTCTTGATGGGCGTGACCATTGATCACAACCTGCACCTGTGGATAGCGATCGCAAATTGCCCAAAATTCATCTTGATTTTCCAAACTGATTTGATCCATCCATTGCGAGTTAATGGAAATAGCAGGGTGATGAAAGGCTATTAAGGTAGGGCGGTCTGGTTCCTGTTGCAGCATGGCTTCTAGCTTTTCTAGCTCTGACAGATCAAGCCGCCCATAGACTGCATTTTCTACCACTGAACTAAGTAATAGAATGCGCCATTTGCCAATATTCAAGGCAGATTCTAAGCTGATGAATGGGCTAGATAAATGCGATCGCATCAATGCCAGACTGTCATGATTACCCGCTAGACAATAGGTGGGAATTTCAAGGCGATCGATCATTTCGCGCAGGTGCATATACGAAGCATCGCTACAGTCTTGACTGAGATCCCCCGTAATCAAGATCAAATCAGTTCTTGGCAATACCCTTTGCATCTCGATCAATACTTGCTGCAAAGATGCGGCAGTTTTGATGCCCACTAAGGAATGTTCAATATCTGCAAACAAATGGGTATCGGTCAGTTGAACGACTGACACAAAATCATTGCTATTCTGTTTTCCTTTCATGTTACCTATGCCAATACAAATAAGCTGTGAATGGCAAATATTTGTTTCGCATTTCCCAATATAGCGCTTTGCGCTCAAACCGTTTTAACCCCGCTTAGCATCATAAGGGCAGTTCATAAATAAATAAATTGCTCTTACGATAGGTGCTTTTACGTGAGTCCTGAGTTAAACCCATGATATCAACTACAGACTACTTTTACGAAACAACTCATCTCTTAAATATCAATTTTTGCTTCTAAGCTTGTAGGTTCCGCAATATGGCGGATAGATTTTGGCAGCGATCGCACCGAATCGCGAGTACGTTGGGCGATCGCCTCTAGGCTGTCCAATGGTTTTAATAATTCGCCATTGTGCATGAGGCACTCTAGCAAAGGTTGCTCATCGCCTTTAGGAACTGTGGAAATATGGGTGAGGCGATCGCCTGTGATTACACCATGCTCAAAACTGCGCCAAATTTGCTTGCGCCCAGCGAGCGATTGTTTGCCAACGGATTTTTTGGCAACAGGGATATTATCAATTTCCACCAATTTATAAACGCCATTGACGGGCGCACCTGTAACCAACTTTGTGCCGATGCCATAGCCATCAATGGGTGCAGCCTTAAGCCGTAAAATCTCCGCTTCGTCAATATCACCACTGGCAAAAATCGCCACATCAGGGAGAATCGTTTTCAATTCCTGAGAAATTGCCGCAATATCCCCCGAATCAATCCTCACACCTTTGACCTGCATCTCACCAGTTTGCATCTTTGTGGCGAGATCGTGCGCCGCCGCGATCGTGTCAAAGGTATCGATCAATAAAGGGCTATCGGGAAATACTTGGTGAAAAGCACTAAAAGCCTGTGCCTCACTGCCTGCGGTGGCACTCAGCGCCATCACCAAGGCATGAGCCATTGTACCGCTTGGCTGTCTCCCCAGCTTCAAGGCGGCTAGTACATTGGAGGTGGCATCCATACCTGCGGCGATCGCGGCTCTTGCTGCCCAAAGTGACGCTTGCGGACTAAAGGCACGGCGCGTACCAAATTCTAATAAAGTGAGGCGATCGCCCGCCACATCCCGCATTCTGGCGGCTTTAGAAGCAATCAGGGTTTGGTAATTGATCGTATTTAACAGATAGGTTTCCACCAATTGCGCCTGCCAAAGTGGGGCTTCGATCCTTAAAAAAGGCTCATTAGCAAACATCACCGTCCCTTCAGGCACAGCCCACAGATCGCCCTCAAAACGGAAGTTCGCTAACATTTCCCAAAAGCGGTGATCGGCATTGGCAAATAGCCCAGTGCCTTGGAGTGCGGCAATTTGTTCGGGGCTAAAGCAGATATTTTGCAGATATTCCACCGCCTGCGTCAGCCCCATCGCAATTAAATAACCAAATCCCTTGGGGAGTCGGCGCACAAACAACTCAAAACTGGCGCGGCGGCGATCGCATTTTTCATGGACATAGCAAGCCCCCATCGTCAGTTGATACAAATCAGTGAGCAGTCCATACTCATCGGGCGCGACGTTTAATGGTGCGGGTTTGAGGCTAAGGGCTTGCTTAGAAATTTGGTTAGCAGCAGGATTGGTGGCGATCGCGCTCATGGCTTTGATGGGGATAAAGCTTATGCCTGTATTATAGTATTTTTCACCAAAATTGCAATCGCATTTATAATAAATATTACATAATCCAAGTCGCTATCTATAAAATAAAGACTAAAAGATAGTGAATTTTGCCCCTGTGAAGCGATCGTCACCTTAAATTTATGTTTAGCCCAAATCAATGAGTGATCTGTTAGTAAAAACCCTTTATGTAGATCTTTACGCCAAATCACCAGAAAAAACTTGCTTTCTTCCTGATTCCATAATTGACGCGACCCAATGGGGGCGCATCAGGATCACCGTATCAATGACATGAATAATGCCATTGTCTGCCTCAATGTCGGCGGCGATCACGGTAGCATTATTTGCCTCAAAGGTATCCCCATCAATATTTAGATCAATGTGAGAGCCTTCTAGGGAAGTTAAGAATTTAGTATTCTGTAAATCTGCCTTTGTATATTTCCCTGATACCACATGATAAGTGAGAATCCTTGATAGCTGGGGAATATTCTGCACAAGGGTAGTAATCGTTCCCGCAGGTAATTTGGCAAAGGCGGCATCGGTGGGTGCAAAGACGGTGAAAGGACCTGGACTTTGCAAGGCAGAAACTAGGTTAGCGGCGCTCACAGCCGTAACGAGGGTGGAGAAGTCGCTATTGCTAACGGCGATATCAACGATGGTGGGCATAGGGAAGTAAAAAGTAAAAAGTAAAAAGGGTTATTGCGGTGTAATAGTGTTGTGAGCGCGAAGCGCTCACAACACTGGTTGATTAACGATAATTCTGATCTTGGATCATGGCTAGTCTTGCGGTTTTGTCCATGCCATATTTGGGATTGCAGAAGCGATTGAGTTGCCCTTCAAAATAATGGCGATTGGCGAGGAGATGCTTGGGGTTAGGATCGTCCAGAGGATAATAAAAGGCGGCGCGTCCTGCCTGAATAACAGCAGAGGTGACGTTATACATCGATCGCTGGAAGCTAACGGCTAACTGGATCAACATATCATCCTCACCGCGACAATGTTGCTTGTAGTAATCGATTAGGTATTGTGGCAAGAAGTGATACATATCCTGATGTAGCAAGGTGGGGGGAATACCTGCGGAGCCAACGGGGAATTTGTCAGCATAGAGAATGCCATAGTGAAATTCATTTTGATCGCTGGGAATTTCATGGGCTTGGGCATTATAGGATTTTGTACCTCGGAAAGGTGAAGTGCGATAGAACACCGCTTCGACATAGGGGAAAGCTGCCTCATAGAGCCATGTAAAGCCTTTGGATTTGGGAACGATATCAATCCATTCACCGCCAATATTGACACGGTGATAAATCGGACGACCCGCGATCGCAAAGATGCCATTCACTAAAAAGTCCATGGCATCGGGTACGCCTTTAAAACCACCCTCATCGTAAATATCGGACATTTCAAAAAACACAGGAGCCATCACTTCCCAAAATAGCCCCAATACAGAGGTCATGGTCGATTGACGACATTGTTCTAAAAATACTTCAGGGAAGAGTTTATATAGCCCCAACATCACGGGGTTATTACGAAAGTAGGCGCGGATGGCGCGATCAGCATTTTGCCGATATTCCTCAGAGTCCATATATGGCTCCAATTCGCCGCCCATATTGCGATGCCAAAACATTGCCCGCATACATTCTTCGGCAAACTCCATATTGATGCGATCGTGATAGAGATGATGGAATATCTTGGGCAACTTTGTTTTTAATTCACCACGCTCCATAAATGCTAATAGCTCATGGTGGGCAGTGCCATAGCCACGCCAAATCCTTAAATCCGCCTCATCTCCTGCATAGTGGTTTAACAAGTCTAGATATTCTTGGGGTAAGAAATATTTAAAGGCGGGTAAGGGTTCTAAAAATACCTGTTCGGCTATGTACAACAAATCTCGCCAGTAGAAATCCATCGGCACGGCATATGCCTTGTATAGCCCAATAATCTGCATCAAGTTTTCGGGCGTATCGGGCAGCATCGAACCACCCGCCTCTAGGCGATGGATCACTTCGGCGTAGGGATGGGTGGAGGGAGGGAGTTGGGTTGGTTTTGATGGGGCGATCGTGGTCATGATTGGTAATTGGTGATTGGTGATTGGTGATTGGCTTTTGGCTATTAGCTATTAGCTATTAGCTTTTGGCTTTTTTTGAATTTATTAGTTAACCGCTAACCGCTAACCGCTAACTGCTAACCGCTAACCGCTAACTGCTAACCGCTAACTGCTAATCGTTAATTTCAGATAATTCAAGCGAAACTTCAGCGAAACTTACAATTTGGTCTGCCATTGGTACGGTGATAGCTTCACTCCAACGGGTTAGCCAGATGGGCTGAATGCCCAGAAAAATGATAATTCCCGTCAAAATTAGGGCGGGTAATTGCTCTAGTCCAGTTACTTTGGGATAGTAGGCGGTGTTGTTGTCGAGTTTGCCGAAGCAGGTGCGATTGAGCAGGATCACGAAATAGACGGCGGTGAGTCCTGAGCCGATAATGGAGAAGATGGTGGGGATGGGGAACTTGGCAAAGCTACCTTGGAATACGAGAAATTCAGCGACAAATCCCACTAATCCAGGAATGCCTGCACTTGCCATGCCTCCCAAAATCAAGAGGGCGCTGGTGGTTGGTAAGCCCCGTAAAGGGTTGAGCAAACCATTGAGAACATCGAGATCCCTTGTGCCGACCTTCTCTTCGATCACGCCAACTAAATAAAATAGCAGCGCTAAGACTAAGCCATGACTGACCATTTGCGTGATGCCCCCAACAAGACTAAGGGGGGTAGCGGCGGCGGCGGCAAGCAGAATGTAGCTCATATGTCCGATAGAGCTATAGGCAACCATGCGTTTGATATCCTTTTGGGCGATCGCTGTCATTGCCCCATAGAGAATGCCTAAGCCCGCCCACAATGCAATCCAAGGAGCTAAGATCGCCCAAGCTTCAGGAAACAGCCCCAAGCAAAAGCGGAATAGTCCGTAAGTTCCAAGTTTGGCAACGATGCCGCCGAGCATCATCACCACTGGGGTGGTGGACTCGACATAGGTATCGGGCAGCCATGTATGGAAGGGAACAAAAGGGGCTTTGATCGTGAAGCCTAGCAATAGCACTAGGAGCAAAGTTATTTGGACATCTATGGGTAAGGAAAGATGTTGCAGGGTGTGATAGTCAAAGTTGGGAATAGGATTGGCAGACAGCCAGCCAAGGGCAAGAATTCCTACTAATACCAAAATGCCAGAGATGGCAGTGAAAATCAAAAATTTAGTGGCGGCATAGCTGCGCTGTGCGCCTCCCCAAACAGCGATCGCCAAATAAAGCGGGATTAGTTCCAATTCATAAAACAGCACAAATAGTAAAGTATTTGTTGCCAAAATTGCGCCATTAACCCCTGCATGAATTAGCAGGATCAAGCTGTAAAAAAGTTGTTGACGCTCTTTGATCTGGCGATCGCCGAAGCAAATTACCAGCCAAGTTAATAGACCATTCAACAGGACTAATGGCAGAGATAAACCATCAATACCAAGGCTATAGTTCAATCCTAAGTTTTCGAGCCAAGGTAAATTTTCTGACAGTTGAAAATCTGGATTATGAATATCAAATTGTGTGAGTAAGCCTAGACTCAGGACTACAACAAGGCTAGATGTAATTATGGCGATATTTTTGGATTGAGGCTTGGGTAACAAGGCGATCGCCAAAGCGCCGATTACGGGTAGCCAGAGGATGGTGCTGAGCATGGTGAATTTGGTAATTGGTAATTGATAATTGGTAATTGGGGATTGGCTTTTAGCTATTGGCTATTAGCTTTTAGCTTTTAGCTTTTTCGGATTTACCAGCTAACCGCTAACCGCTAACCGCTAACTGCTAACCGCTAACCGCTAACTGCTAACCGCTAACCGCTAACTGCTAACCGCTAACCGCTAACTGCTAACCGCTAACTGCTAACCGCTAACTGCTAACCGCTAACTGCTAACCGCTAACTGCTAACCGCTAACTGCTAACCGCTAACCGCTAACCGCTAACCGCTAACCGCTAACCGCAAAAATTAATTATTAAGCAGCAGTAAAACCAATACGCCAATGCCTAAAACTATGGTTAGGGTATATAGCTGCAACTGTCCGAAGGTGCTGTAGCGTAGGTTTTGACCGCTAAATAATGTGGCTAAACCAAAGAAATTGCCCACGCCATCGACAAAGAAGCGATCGAACCAATACATTCTTTGAGAAATGCCATCGACTAAGCCGACAATTGTAACTTTGTAAAGTTTGGGTGTGTAGAAATCATTGGCAAGAAATTTCTGTAAACCTAGCCAAGGTAGCTGGATTGGTTTGACAATTTGAGTATTGAGATAGAGATAGCCACCTGCGGTTAAGCCCAAAACGCTAGAGCCTAGTAAGGTTAATGAGTTTGCGTTGATTAAGTCTCGCCAATCGGTAATTAGCCCTAAAGCATTGAGAATTTGTGGTGTATGTAAGGCAACACCTGCCAAAAGTGTCATGGGCAGGACGATGAGCCAAAGGGGTTCGACGGCGCGAAGGGTCATTTGTTTGGGTTGACCGCCCCAAATTAAGCCGAATACACGCATTAAGCTGAAAGCGATCAGTCCGTTCAGCAGTAACAACAATTCTGCTAAGGCGGGATGCTGTTCCCACAGATGGGAAATTAAACCTGCCATTGCCCAAAATCCTGATAGGGGCGGAAAGCCAATGAGAGCAAACATTCCCACTAGAAAGCATAAGCCTGAAATGGGGCGGCGACTCCATAGACCGCCCATGAGTGTGAGGTCTTGGCTGATGGTGTTGGAAATGATGCTGCCAATGGACATAAGTAGTAAGGCGATCGCGATCGCATGACTAAATATGAGCAGCAAGGCACTTTGGGTTTCGCCAGTACCAACTGCTATAAAGATGATGCCCATAAAGGCGCTGGTGAGATAGGATAGCGCTCTCTTGACATCGATCTGGGCGATTGAGATTAAAACTGTACCGAGGGCTGTGGCTGCTCCCACGGCGATCGCCACCTGTTGAGTAACTGGTGATAGGGCAATCAGAGGATAAATTTTTACTAATATCCAAGCGCCTGTGGCAACTACCACCGAGTTACGGATAACAGTGCTAGGTAATGGTCCTTCCATCGCTTCATCTAGCCATAGGTGCAGTGGAAATTGAGCGCATTTGCCCATTGGTCCCACTAATAGCGCCAATGTCACAAGAGCGATCGCCGTGGGATTGGTGACATTAATATCGGTATTGCTTGCCCATACCGCTAGTTCTGAGAAATTCCAAGTGCCAGCGAGGGGCAGTATTCCCACCACGCCGACGAGTAGGAACAAGTCGCCGACCCGTTTGGTTAAAAATGCGTCTCGCGCCCCTGTCACCACTAAGGATTGGTTGTACCACATCCCCACTAACAAGTAAGTGCCAAGGGTGAGGATTTCTAAAATCATGTAGCTAAAAAATAGGGAGTCGCACAAAACTAAGGCACACATCCCTGCTTCAAACAGAGCAAGCAAAGCAAAAAATCTGCCCCAACCCCAATCCATTTCCATATAGCCAACGGCATAAATTTGGGCGAGGAGATTTAAGCCTGTAATTAAGGCGATCGCGCCAACGGATAGCGCCGATATTTGCAGATCGAAACTAAATTTCAGACCGCCAACCTCTAACCAAGGGAAGGAAATAGATGAGACTGGCTGCGACCAAACTACAGTCAAAGCGGCGATCGCATGAATAAAGGAGATCAGGGTCATCAAAATGTTGATGTAGCCTGCTGGTCTTGGTCCTGTTTTGTGGGTGATGCCAGGAAACCAAATTACCGATAGCATCGCCCCTAAAAGCGAGTAACAAGGAATTAACCAGATTTTGTCCAGCCAGTTGTTTATCATTTTAAATCTATTGGTTTTTAAATAATCATAGTTAATATTCTATGATTATTGCAAAGATTTATCTAAATGAAAACATTAATAACCATAGAGAATATCTATGGTTATTATAGATTTTTCTCGATTACTCAAAGCTTAGCCACACCATGCTCTTAAGGAAATTAGCGGAAACTAGCCAAAAATAAACCACCGATGCAGGTCATACTAATTGCCCACATTGGCGATCGCAGCCAAGGCAAGTTCACAATATAAAAGAAGCTAAACAAAACCCTCGCGGCTAAAAATGCCAAGACATAGAGAGTAGTTTGCTCAGAAGCGACATCAGTAACATAGGCAGTGAGGGCGGCGGCGGCAAATAGCCCAAATACTTCAAAGGAATTTTGGTGCGCCCATGTTGCGCGTTTGGCATAGTCGGGCAGGCGATCAAACATTGCTCTGGGGGCATTCATGTCAAAGCCCACGCTCACCCGCGCAAAGGCAACCACCATATAGGGCAGATAAACTAATCCTGCGGCGATCGCCACACCATAGATCAAGATTTGCGATGGACTAAGGGGTAAGTTCATATGTTGACAACAAAAGTTAATAAAAATTAACTTTACAGCGCTTTGGGCTGAATTAAAACCCAAAAGGACTTTCGATAGGACAGCTAAGCGGTCTTATCGAAAGCCTCTTTAACCCTTAGTTTCGTAAATCCGCGATCGCACTCAAGGCAACATTAGCGATCGCCTGATCCGTGGCTTTGGGCAGATGGTAATACTTACCACCCCCTACGGCGGCGAGTTCCTTGGCAAAACCTGTGGATACAAATTTATTTTCCGTGTCGATTACCAAAAGCCCCAATTTCAGGGCACGAATTTTGCGACAAATATCGATTAATTCGCCCTTAATGTCGGGCTTATTATCTGGATCGATAGGTTCACCCTGCGATCGCGCCAGTGGCACATTGCCGCGCCCATCGGTAATCGCCACAATCGTCACCGAGCCAACATCCCCTGACTGCTGTGCGTTCAAACCAACCCGCACCGCTTGGGTCAGCCCATGAGCTAAGGGCGAACCACCACCACAGGGCATCGTATCCAAACGCCGCCTTGCCGCCTCAATAGAACGGGTGGGCGGTAACAGCACATCGGCTTTTTCACCACGAAAGGGAATCAACGAGATCTGGTCACGGTTTTGATAGCTATCCGTCAGCATTTTTAAAGCCGCCCCTTTTGCCGACTGCATCCGATTCAGCGCCATCGAGCCAGAAGCATCCACTAGAAAAATCGTCAACGCCCCAGCCTTACGCGCCAGTTTCTTGGCTCTAATGTCAATATTCTCCACGATGACCTTACGGTGGGGCTGACGCAAGCGGCGTGACTTTTGATAGGGAGCCGAAGCGCGAAGGGTGGCATCAACGGCAATGCGATCGCTCTTGCCTTGGGGCAGAATAGGCTTGATATAGCGCCCCCGCTCTTGGGAATAGATCAAACTGCGCGTACCCGATCGCCCTTGCTTTTGCATCGATTGCGCGAAAAAGAGAACTTCAGGATCGAGAATCACGCCTTCAGGATCGAAAATAAACTCTTCAGGAATTTCGGGCGATTCATCTTCCTGTTGTTCCTGATCTTGATCCTGCTCCTCTTGGTCTTCCTGTTGTTCCTGCTCCCCTTCATTCTGATTTTGGGGTGGTGGCGGTGGCGCTTGCTGCTGCTGTTCAGGGGCTTGCTGTTGCTCTGGCGAAAGAGGCGATCGCGGTACAATTACCAATTCCACCGCTTGACGCAAATCATCAGCATTTACCTGTGTCCGACTCTCCAATGCCGCCGCCGCCTTAGCAACCCGCAACGCAAACAACTCGGCACGATGTCCCTGCACACCACCACGCACTGCTTCCGCCACTAGATATTGAATCTGCGCCCGCGAAATCGTTACATCCCGCAGCCATTCACGCGCCAAGAGAATCTGTGTCCGCAAGTCTTCAATATCCGTATCGTAACCACTTAAAAACGCTTCAGGGGAACTGGCATAATCCAATACCATATCCACCGCTTCCACACGCTGATCGAGGGATAGAACTCCATCCGCCGAAAGATTAATAGCAATGCGATCCATCAAATGCTGACTAAGCGCACCTTCCTCTGGGTTATAAGTGGCAATTAACAAAGGCTGACAGGGATGCTGATAGCTAATCCCTTCTCTTTCTACTTGGTTATAGCCCGTAGAGAGAACTGATAGCAACAAATTAGAAATCTGCGGATCTAATAAATTAATCTCATCAATATAGAGAACGCCTCGATGCGCCTCTGCCAAAAGCCCTGGCTGGAAAACGGTCTGCCCTTCTTTTACAGAACGAGTCACATCCACTGAACCAATCAAGCGATCTTCGGTAATTCCCAAAGGAATTTGAATGAATGGCGCAGGAATTACTTTCGTCACTACTTCGCTATGATCTTTCCCCCGCATCGCCTTGACCAGCGCATCATCCCAAGTATCGGGCTGCGTGGGATCGCAATTACTGATGGACTCAACGGCGATCTCAATGGGAGGCAAGAGGGCATGAATACCCCGCGCCAGCACAGACTTGGCAGTACCGCGTCTCCCTGCAAGGGCAATGCCGCCGATCGCAGGATCGATCGCGGCAAGCAACAGGGCCGTTTTAATCGCCTCTTGTCCCACGACTGCGGCTAGGGGAAAGGCGATCGGTGTAAAGATATTTGGAGTTGATGGGGCTAAAGGAGGAGAAGATACCATGCGATCGGGTTACAGGTTAAAAAAAATATAAAAGTTTTAAGAAGTGAAATTTTAAGCTTCCTTCCAATTATAGCGTTTAGTAGTCTAAGCTAAGATTGAGATCTGGCGCACTCAATTAAAAATATAAGCAGTCATGGCAAAAACAACATGGGATAATCTGGTGTTTGAGTCACCATACTTAGCTGTGGTGACAGCAAAGCAATTGTTGCAAGAGGGACAGATGACTGAAGCCTACAGCCTTTTGGAGAGTTTAGAGGAGTCAATGGGGCGATCGGAAAGAAGGGGTGTAAGCAGTCAGTTAACTCGGTTGATGCTGCACGTCATCAAGTGGAAATGTCAACCTGAAAAACCTAGTGCCAGTTGCGTAATTTCAATTCGTTCAGCGCGGCGTGAGATTGCAGAAAGTCAGCGAGAGATGCCAAGTCTGAATAGAGATTTTTTTAATTCGATTTGGGATAAGTGCTTTGCGGCGGCGAAACAGGATGCTAGGGATGAGATGGGCAAGAAAGCCGAAATCACGGCGCTAAGTTGGGATGAGGTTTTTAAACAAAAATATACAATTTGGGAAGATGATGATTTTTCTGATTAGTTGTCGATTACTAGTTTTTGGAAAGTCTGATAGAGCCAAGTAAAATCATGATAATTTTAATCACTAACTATTTCGTCAGGTATTATTGAGGTGGCTCAACTATGTAGAGGTAAACAAACGATACCATGTTATCCCCCGCACTCGCCCCAGTGAAGGATGAGTGGAATTTTCTTGAGGTTTGGATCGATCCAATGTAGTCGCCACCTTATCTATTAATGCTGATGGGCGATCGCAGGGGTGTATGTCGTGTTTGCGATCCTGTGGAAAATTATAAGGTTGTTCTGACTAGCCAAAACTATGAAGAAGCGCAATTATGGTTATTAGAAGATGAGTTTGAGCCAATCAACGGAAGGCTATCACTTGCAAAAGTTTTAGAGGGCTTATAATCACCTACTATCCCGATTGAAACATTAATTAGAATATAAACATGGCAATTATTGATATATATTCCAAGAGAAAAAAAGCTGCTGAACTTAGTGATCAAGCAGAAATTTATCAATACACAAGTTTACCAATTCAATTTCGGCGGCAGGTAATATATATCTGGGAAGATGCTATAGGAACTTATGGGTCAAAGAATATCTACGCTGATATTAAGTTTAAAGGAAGACCAGTAGAACCACATGTTAACTGGATATGGCAATCAATCTATAAATCATTAGCTAAAGAACTGGGACTACCTGAGAGTTCAACACCAAATGAGGAGTGTATGACTTTCTTTCTCGATCCTAATACACATACAGATAATCTTCTTGATGTAATTGAGCTAACTTGTCTACATATTGAAAGAGGTGTACCAAAGCTACCAGAAAGAGAAATAACTGGATTTGGTATATCGCAAAAACCTACTGATGCTATTAATGAATTAAATCATCGGTTTCGTGAGCATGGAATTGGATATCAGTACGACAATGGTCAGATTATTCGTGTTGATTCGTATTTTATTCATGCTGAGGCTGTCATCCCAGCACTCACTCTAATTTCTGATGAAGGTTTTATTGGAGCTGAGCAAGAGTTCCGAAGCGCTCATAAATATTATCGAAATCAAGAATATGAAGCATCAATTGTTGAAGCCCTGAAAGCCTTTGAAAGCACAATGAAAACTATTTGCGACAAATTTAGTTGGGCTTATGACAAAACTGCCACTGCTTCAAAACTTATAGAAATTATCCTAAAAAGAGAAGAACTTGTACCTAGTTATCTACAAAACCATTTTTCAGGTTTAAGGCAAGTCCTTGAAGCTGGAGTTCCTACTGTTCGTAATAAAGAAGCTGGTCATGGTCAAGGTACTGAAATTAGAGGTGTGCCTGAATATTTAGCTTCTTACATATTGCATCTTACTGCTTCAAATATAGTTTTTCTCGTAGAAGCATATAAAGCTAAATGTAGAGAGAGAGAATAGTCGGTAGCTGCACACACTTACCTGAATACTCCAATCCTTGCAATGGTGTATCGCAATTAGTCGAAATGATGTTGAAAATGGGCGATCGCTATTCCTAATGCTGACTGAGCCATGCCTAAGTCGAGTGAATAATCCTTTTATGTTGACTCTGCTTGGGGAACTTACGGGGGAAGAAAAGCTTAGTAATTTACAGTCAGTTTGATAGATTTCACTGATCCGACCACAGCCGCAAGGGGAAAGCTGTAACAATGCAGATCCCTACAAAATTGTAAGCGGATCGACATCAATGGAAACGCGCACCTGTTTTGTGGCGGCATCGATTAGGGAACCGACTAGCATTTTTAGTTCTTCCAGATCTGGCACATCGACAAGCATACTGGGCATAAACTTGAGGAGGACTTGCCAACGATAGCGATTTGACACCTTGGCGATCGCCGCAGGTACTGCCCCCAATACATCCCAGTCATGCTCAAGTTGCCGCAAATATTCTGCCAAACCATGCGCCGCCAATTCCACAGCTTCAGGATTTTCACTACTGAGATGAATTAAGACCATTTGTCCCATCGGTGGATAGCGCAAAGCCTCACGCATTTCCAGTTCCATTTGCATAAATTCATCAAGGCGATATTGCTGCACTGCTTGAATGGCAGGATGTTCGGGGGTGTAGGTTTGGATGATTACATGACCTAATTCATCGCCACGCCCAGCCCGTCCTGCCACCTGCAATAGGGTTTGAGCAGCCCGTTCGCCAGCGCGATAATCAGAGAAATTGAGCAGCCCATCGGCAGACACCACGCCCACCAAGGTGACTTGGGGAATATCCAATCCCTTTGTAAGCATTTGCGTTCCCACTAATAAATCCGCTTCTCCCGCCCGAAATTGGTCGATCAATAACCGATGTTGATCCTTGTTGCGGGTACTGTCGCTATCAAAGCGAATTAGGCGAATATTGGGAAATAACTTGACTAATTCCTGTTCTACTTTTTGTGTGCCACTACCAAAATATTTGAAATATCTGGAGCCGCATTGGGGGCAGTTTTGCGGTTGCATTTCTGTGTGGTTGCAATAGTGGCAGCGTAGATGAGCGCTCTTGGGTTGGTGGGCAGTGGGAATAAGAGGATCGTGATAGGAGAGAGAAACATCACAGTGTGGACATTCGGCAACATAGCCACAGGCACGACAGGAAACAAAGGTGCTGTAGCCGCGCCGATGAATGAAGAGAATGCCCTGCTGTTTTTTGTCTAACATTGCGGCGATCGCCTCTTGCAAATTGCGACTAAAAATTGAATAGTTACCATCCTTAAGTTCCATTCGCATATCGACAATTTCAATGGGTGGCATCGGTCTGTTGCCAATGCGATCGGGCAGTTCTAAATAAATGACCGAATTTTCTTTTTGGGCATAGATCATCTCTGCTGATGGGGTTGCCGAACCTAACACAAGGGGGATTTGTTCCAACTGCGATCGCCATTGGGCAACCGTCCGCGCATGGTAACAGGGTTGGGGCTGATCCTGCTTAAAACTAGAATCATGCTCTTCATCCATCACGATCAAGCCCAAATTGGGTAATGGCGCAAATATCGCCGATCGCGTCCCGATTGCCACCTGTGCCTCTGGGGTCAACATCAAGCGCCATGTATCAAAGCGCTCCCCTTCTGACAGTTGGCTATGGTAGACATTTACCTTGGCATCGCCAAATCTGGCACGAAAGCGATCGGTTAATTGGGGGGTTAAACCAATTTCAGGAACTAGGACTAGAGCCGACTTACCCATTTCCAACACAGAGGCGATCGCTTGCAAATATACTTCGGTTTTGCCAGAGCCTGTGACCCCATGCAGCAATAGTTGAGCAGATTGTCCTTCGGCGATCGCCTGCAAAATTCTCTGCAAAGCTAGATCTTGATGCTCAGTAAGCATCTTGGGGCGATCGCGCAGCACTTGATGACTTTTGCCCCCTAGCCGCAGTAATTCCCTTTTAGAAATAGAAACATAGCCCTTATTGGCTAACCCCTGAATTACGGAAGTTGAAGCTTGAGCAAGTTTCGCCAATTCTGCTTTCAGGCATTCTCCTCCCTGATATTGCAATATTTTCAATACTTCCATTTGCTTAGGCGTGAACTTTTGATCGCCATAAGCCAATTGATTTAGTGTCACCACATCTTCATATTTAGGTTGCGGACGCTGCGGCAGTTCTAAAACCGTTTCAACCCATCCCCGCTGTTGTAAATCCCTTAGTCCAGCCCCTGCATATTTGCCTAGTTTTTGATAAATATAACGGCGGCTAATTCCTTTAGATTTAGTCCGATGTTCTTGGAAGAAATCCCAAACAATTTGTGCGGCTTTGGGCAATTTGGGAATATTCTTACGATCTGACTTTGGATCTGAATCTATAGATCCGTGATCGCCATTTTCAAGTTCATCTTCCCAATTGATTAAACTAAACTGCTCCCCATGCCCAAGTAAACCATCTGCTGCTAATTTATCCTGCGGTTCCTCTTGTGCAGGTAGAGGTAATATTTCTATCTCCTTAACCTTGATCCGATAATGGGATTGATCTAATAACTTCGGCGGCAAAGCCGTTTTCACAGTTTGCATCAAGGGCGTGCGATAATATTCAGCAGTGCGAGTTAATAATTCCCAATAGGCTTTGGGGAATATGCCCGAACTAATCACCGCGGTAACGGATTTGATTTCTATATCCCTTGTCGCAATTTTTGAAGTATCCGTAATTTGCAGCGCGATCGCTCCCACTTGGCGATCGCCCACAGGCACACTCAAAATATCCCCCACCGCCACTTCCATTTCATCAGCAATGCGATAGGTCAATAAATCATTAATACCAATACAATCAACAATTACATTCACAAAACGTTGGGAATGGCGATCGCAAATTGGCGGTGAATCTATTAATTTCATATTTTAGAAAGGTAATATCAACTGTCTTGCTCGGCTCTTTCTAATAATATCCTTACGCCTTAAATCAGGACTTTTGCTATTAATTACCTTCCCTTCTCTCACGATTTCGATCAGTTGGTCTTCTCGCAGTTGTCTAATATATTGCTCGTAGTGAGATTTTCTAGCGGGATTCAATTCCATTGTTTTTTCACTTGCCTCTCGAAAAGTAATACCATCTGGATGACTTTCTAATATTCTTCCTAAATCTCGATCAAGTAATTCAATACATTCTTGATCTTTAGATTTCTCAAACTTAAGCCTCATCTGGTTTCTTTCGTAATAATCTACCGTTCTAAATCCGAAGCCATAGACATTAAAAAAATATTCATAGCCTAGTGTATTTTCTTCCCAGAAACTATCTTTCATTACTTCTAGTGCAGTAAGATTTTTGGATAAGTGGAGAAGATAATATAAAACTCTGGTATCGCCTTTAGGAACAGCAGCAAAGCTAAAAACATATTTTGCCTTGCCTTTTTCTCTAAATAATCTCATGGATTCCTGTCTTAAATACAATTGAACTGATGAGCTTGTCAACTTAGAATTACGAGCCTCTTGATAATAGCCGTCAGCTTCTAAGACATCTTCAAATCCACGTTTTAAACTATCTTCCCTCCCTGCAATAAACCTAATTATGTAATCAATCATGAAAGTGTACAATATCTCTGATTTCTTCATATCCGTTATCTTTCTGATGCTCTGCATAGATACATCAGTCCATCCTTGAGGATCAAGCAAAAAGAAAGAATGCCCCTTTCTTTGCTCTGCTGTAAAGACACAATAATTGATATTTTTTTCAAATTCTCCACAAATGAATTCGTAATTAAATTCACAATCTTTAGGTTGAGAAAGTTCATCAAGCCCTGATTTTGGCATTACATAGTTTTTCAAGCAATCAATATGATCTTGTTTATCATCTATAAAAATAAATTTAACGTTAATGGGATATTCCCGTTTTGCTTTTTTAAATCCTTCCTGAACAGCTTTAATAAGCCTAACTGGGGAACCCAACCATTCCTTATTTTCACTTTCGTCATCTTTATATATTCCCCCACCAGAAAATCCATCGATAAAAGTAAATGTATCAACACCACGTCTTCCTTTGCCATAAAGAGTGCATATCAAATCCTCTACATACTTCTCTATAATCAAATGCTTAGCTTTCGTATGTGGATCAATTGTTGGAATATGACTTCCATCAGCAGACCATAGCAACTTACTCATAGCTTAGAATTGTTAACTTATAAGGACTTGGATAAATTACACAAGAATCACGGCTTTAACTTTTGATGGAACTGGCTGCTTGGCGATTACTTGTTTTTCCCTAATAGACATAAGTGAAAGCCTAGCAAGATGCTGTTCCCATGCAATGGGCATCTCTTGCCAAGTTTCACCATTAAGTATTTTTCCGCCTGATTTTGGTGTTAAGCCACCCCATTGCTTGAAAAAGAAAGCAACATTTTTGTGTTGACATTGCTGCAAAATATCTTCAACCCACTCTTTCTCAATTGGTCTATGGTTCCGTCCAGACTCACCGCCCACGATTACCCAATCAATATTAGTTAAGTCTAGTTTTAAAGATCCTAGCAATGGTTCACAAGACAAAAACTTTACCGCAGCAGGAATATTTCTTAAAGAATTTACACGATCAACATATCTTTGGCTCTCAACTGATACTCCCATCCAGATATTCGGCGACCACGTTAGCTTATCTGCAATTTGTTCAAGTCTTTCATGGCGTTTAGTCAAAATCTGGTAAATGTGTTGTGGAGTTTCTTGCATAACCTTAAAGACCCTATGCAAAAATTCTAGAGGAACGTCATCATGAAAGAGATCGCTCATTGAATTTACAAAAATTCGGCTAGGCTTTCGCCAATGTCTAGGCTGATCAATGCGATCTTCATGCAGAGTTAGGTTGAACCCATTCGGAAAGTTATGAGTAAATCTTTCTGTAATCGCCTCAGCGTAACAATACTTGCACCCAGCACTGACCTTATCACAGCCAGTGGTCGGGTTCCAAGTCTTGTCCGTCCACTCAATTCCAGTATTTGCACTTGACATAATAATTAGTTTAACTTTATTTAGCCCAAAAGCATAGATTTATGTACGAATATTCTTTGACTTCGATAACAAAAAGTGAAATAACCCATTTTTTAAACTAGGGGCATCCCCAGCATATAGCTGCCACAAAATCTGGGGCGATCGCCAATTCATGCTCAATTAATTTTAATTGCCACTCACCAATTTGCAATGTATGACAATCACCCTTTAACAACACTGCAACATCTACATTTAAAATATTGGCGATGCCCTGACCTGTTGCCTTTGCGTAAGCCTCCTTTAATGTCCAAGCTTTAAAAAAAGTCTGTTGTTGTACATAGCGATCGCCCGCGCCCATAATTAATGCCTGTTCCGCTTCGGCAAAATAACGTTTGGCAATTTTGATTACATCGCGCCCGCGATCCACATATTCCAGATCGATGCCCACCGCATAGTCATTGCTAATTACATAAATTGCTAAATCTTGGGAATGTGCCAAATTAAAATATACACTGTGATTCTGCACAAATGGTTTACCGCGATCGCCATAGCCAAACTGAATATCTTCAGGCTCGCAGTCTAGCCATTCCCCCAAAATCTCCCGCAGATTGCCCCTAGCCGCCACGAAATTTTGTCGCGCTGAGTGATGCCGCAACCGATCAGCGCGATCGCGTTCGTCAAGGGATAACAACATCCTTAGGCGATCATATTCATCGATATTGATATTTAATTGGGCTTGAGTAAAGTATAAATTGGGTAAACGGGTTAAATTATTTAGCAAAGCAACTGAGAAAAAATCTAGGAAAATTTATGAATTTGCCCCTCGTTATTGGCGCATTACTAGTTTCAATACTATTGCTATGGTGGCTCATGAGCGTCATCAAAGCCAGCTTTAAAACCGCATTTTTGATCGTTGCTGTGATTTTTACAGTTCAAGTATTGACGGGCGTGGGGCCACAGCAAATTTTTGAGCAAATCAGCAAATGGACAACCGCCTTTTTTACCAATCTAGGACAGTGGTTTCAATCATGGGGCGGTCGCGTCAAGGTTGACCCAAAGCTCGAATCTGATCCCAAAAAACAATCCTTAATTTGGATGCTTTACATAGCCCAAATCATGCTGAGTGCCTAGCAAAAGGGTTCGCAATGCGAACCCTTTTATGCTGACTAGCCCCCAGCAACCGCAGGCACAATACTCACCTCATCGCCATCCTTGAGGGTAGTGCTTGCTCCCTCAAGAAAGCGAATGTCTTCGCTATTGACATAAAAATTTACAAAGCGGCGAAGATGACCCGCTTCATCGCAAATGCGCGACTTAATACCATTAAACTTAACTTCCAGCGAATCAATCACTTCGTTCACCGAAGCGGCTTCACACTCAACGAGCGCTTGGTTATCGGTAAATTTCTGAAGAGCCGTAGGAATTAGAACTTTAACTGCCATATGTTTTTTGATTAATTTTGTTAGATTTTGATTCTGCCATATTCACGGTCAGTCCTGTACAAGTAGCAACTTTTAGACATCTTGGCAAAATGCCGCCAAACCTTGCTATCTTCTGACTTTACCCGCAAAGCCTGATGCTTTGAACTGCTTGAGATCTAGCGGTTCGGGTTGATCCGCAGGGATCGCCACGATAAGCTGAAATTCACTTTTACCTGGGGGGAGCTCATCGACAGAACCCAGTCTGGTGCGTTCTGGCATTGCATCATTGCCATTAGCATCATAGATTCTACCAAAAATATCGGCATTGTAAACAGGCTTGCCAGATACATTATTTGCCATACCTTTAATGACATAGCAATTAGCGGACATGACACCGCCGCCAATCACCATGTTTTTGCCAATATCACCTTCACAGGGAATATAGGTTAAATCCGAAAGCTTTATTTGTACGGTTGCCCAAGCGGGGGCGCTGAAAGCAAATATGCTCAGACTAATTGGTAAACAAATAAGTAAAGATAGACAGGCTATTTGCAGCGATCGCCATAAACTTGCAACGGGTTTAGTTTTACTAAGCTGATCTGGATGCTGAATTCGATAATTTGCGATCGTCATATAAATACCCTTAGAGTGGTAGAATTCATCTTAGCTCTTGAAGGAGGTCTATTTTTAATGCAATTTTCCCTACTAATCGCAACATTACCTGAAGCCTACAGATTTTTTGATCCATTGGTGGATGTTCTTCCTGTTATTCCCGTATTTTTCTTGCTTCTTGCCTTCGTATGGCAAGCGGCTGTTGGTTTTAAGTAATTTTAAATAAATTTTCTTGCAGAAGATTAATATCATCATCTGCATTATAAATTTACAAAATTTACAAATTTAATTAACCAAACTGTTTGACCCGTTTATTAAAAAAAGATAAGAAACGCCAAAGAATCGGGGCAACTACGTTGCCCCGATTCTTTTGTCGGGATATTGGTAGGACGAAGATCTACCAATATCTATTAGATCGCCATTAGCTCGAAATTTTTAGCGTTATTTGAACTATGGAAACTATTGGCAATTGGGTTAACAAGTTCTTAATGTTTAACTTGTTTTTAGTATTTTTCTTTTTTGCTTGGTTTGTGGCAGCTTTGGCTGGCGACAGTATGCACCTAAATTTGGGGCTAGCGCTATGGCGGCAACTGTGGCAACCCATGATCCAGCCTGTGCTAGGCATCGTGATGGCAGGGGCGATCGCCAGTGGCATAATTGCAAAAATCAGGCAAAAGCTAGATAAAAACTAAATGCAGCCTACTGAGGCTATAAGCAGTACAGAACTTGAAAATGGCGCTTCGCGCCATTTTCAAAAATATTGCTGGATTATTAAGGAAGCGCAAAGCGTTGTAACCAAATTGTGCAATTAATCAATGTAAACGCCGCGATACTTGATTTTTTGCTTTAATTTTCGCGTTGTTTCTTGGCTTGGCAGCTTTGGCTCGGAAGCTGGTATATTTTGTGGCTTGTTTTCGCTTTCGATACTGACACCACGATACTTAATAACAGTTTTGGACTCTGCATTGTCAATACCCTGTTGTTGCGTTAGGTCTGAGTTGGTAAGTAACTCATCGGGGTTATAGCGCATTCCTCGATATTGCATCGTCTCAACATCTAGCTCATCGTTGTCTAAATAACTCTCCGTTGCGGTGACTCTATTTTTAGATTGAGGCAAATTTTGCAGTTGCAAAGACTGGGGCGGCGTATAAAGTTTGCGTAGTACTTTAAAACAAAAGAAGGGCAGGGCAATGGCGAGCGCTAAGGATACTAGTAGTGCATCTAGATCCGTAAGGATGCTGTATATTGGCTCGACGTGGGTAGTCGATGCCCAAATGTAAATGGCTGAGTACGCAGCAATAATGCTCGCAACCTGTAATGTGCGATAGAAAAAAGATTTTTTCATGTTTTAACAAATAGGGGCTGTCGCGCACCCATCTTGTGCTTTAAAACCCCTTGCTGGGTTTATTTTTTAACCCATAAAAGCATGACAGTCATCTTGGGGCTGTGGTGGCTTTTATGATTCGGCATTACTAACATAACGCTTATCGCTAGTGACGATCGCTACATTCGTTACGATTTTTGACAATTGGGGAAAAAGACTGCCAAGGTAAATCGCTGCTGCCATGCCAAATTAAATCACTAATAATTTGTGCCGTAACTGGAGCCATCATTATCCCATTGCGATAATGCCCTGTTGCCAGCAAGACTTGGGGCTGGGTTGATAAAAAGCCTAAAATCGGCGCTTTTGCCGCCTGTGGTCTGGGGCGATCGCCTGCCCATGTTGCTATAACTTCCGCCTTTGCAAAAGCTGGACACCATGCCCTAGCCACCTCTAACAACAGCGTCACATTTTCGGGATCGGGTAGGGGCGATCTCTCAAACTCCACCGTTGCCCCTAGCCAATAGTGATCGTTACCTAGCGGCACAATATTAAAATCATTGAGAGTCGCAGTACCAGCATCAGGATTTTCGGCATGGATCACCGCGCTCAAATTAAGATCGGGAACTCGTACCCGCAATGCTTGCCCACCCACAGGCTGCAAGAGATCGCCGCTTGGCGCATCAGCATTAACAGTTTTTTGCAGAAAATCGGCAACTAGGGCATTTGCGCCCATGCCTGAGGCAATCACGGTTACATCGGCTGCTGTGGCGCGATCGCCCATTATTAGGGCTTCTAAATCTAAAATCGGCGTTTGCCAATGGAACTGCACCCCATTCTGAGCCGCCGCCGCCACCAGCGCCTGAACTAGCTGCACAGGATGCACCGCCCGATCGCATGGACTAAATAATGCACCATCCCCTAGGCATTGCGGGAAATCTGCCAAAACCTGCGATCGCTCTAACCATTGCAAGTCAAATCCTTGGCTTTGGCGAATTTCAACTAGCGATCGCATCTTGTTAATTACAGGCGAGCGATACAAATTTAAAATGCCTAACCGATTGTAAAGAATTGGCAAATTGGTTTGAGCAATTAATTCATCAATCAAGCGATCATACATCTGCAAACTCGCCAACCGCAGACTTACCAAATCGCCCCTTGCCTTAGAGCTACAGGCAGCCATCAGCACCCCCAAAGCTGCCCCCGTTGCCCCCATCGCAGGCGCAGGATTTGCTTCAAAAACCTTAATACTCGCGTTGCATTTTGTCTCCTGACAGGTTTTGCTGAGTTGGTAGGCGATCGCTGCGCCAATCACGCCGCAACCAATGATATTTATATTTTGCATTCCTTACGCACTTTACGGATAGTGATAGAATACCCACTACATGGGCATTATAGCTTCATGCTTGTACTCATACCCTGCGACTAAAGCCGTGATTACGCTTAACCTGCTGCATCCTATTGAGGCAACCCCAATTCAAACTTGGAAATTTGACTCTGAATCAACAATCAGAATTGGCAGATCGGGAGACAATGATGTGATCCTCTACAGTTCCGTTGTTTCCCGCTACCATGTAGAACTGCACCGTCAGCCGTTGGGTTGGGAATTAGTCAATCTCGGCGCAAATGGTACTTACATAGATGATCAACAGATTGACAAAGAAAGAGTGCGCGATCGCATGACTATTCGCCTTGCCACCACAGGACCAAGGCTGCAAATTATTCTAGATGCCTCAGAGTCAATGACCCCTTCTGGACGTGAATCTGCTGCACAGCCCAAAACAACTAAATCTGCTGATGGTCGATCCACAATCATGTCGCGGCGTTAAACCGCTAGACAATATCAATATATTGAGATATTGAGACATATTGAGACGCAATTTCTGGATCAAATTTGATGTAGTATTATTCATCTGTCATAAATTTGACATAAAATTAAGCCCATGCAGCTTTGCCAAAATCTCGCCAAAACTTGGCAACGATATGGTATGATCTGCGATCGCTGATATCGTTTGCAATAAATTCGCCCTTTAGATCAGCATCGGTCTGGGCATACTCAATCTAGGCATAATTTAATAATGAAGGTTACTTTAGAGAAACTTCCCGCTAGTCAAATTGGTTTTGATATTCAAGTTGAAGGGGCTAAGTCTCAAGCAATATACGATCGCATCGTTAAAGATCTAACCCGTACCATTCAAGTACCTGGTTTTCGCAAGGGCAAAGCCCCAAAACAGCTAGTCCTGAGGCAGGTTGGCACAGATCGCATCAGGGTAAATGTACTTGAAGAATTAATTGAAAAAGCCCTCGAAGAAGCCCTTAAAGAGAATAAGGAAGTTCAAGAAAAAGCATTAGGCAATTTTGAGCTAGTTTCTGACTTGACTGAATTGGTAGTGGGTTTTGTCCCTGGACAAGAAATTTCCTTTAAGGCAGCGATCGATGTTGATCCTGAAGTGACACTCCCTAGACACAAAGGTTTCACTGTCCACGCCGAAGAGATCAAACCAGACTTTGCCAAGGTTGACAGCACATTGCACAGTTTTCAGGTACGTAAGTCCACCCTCGTACCTGTAGAAGATCGCCCTATCCAAGTCGATGACGTGGCGACAATTGATCTCAAAGTAATTGATCTTGAGACAGGTGAACCCATAGAAGATGCAGGGGAAGAAGACTTTCAACTAGATGTTAATGAAAAAGCCTTTATTCCTGAAGTGGTTAGAGCCATCATTGGCGCAAATCTTGACCAAGTGATCGAGCTAGAATCCACTTTTCCTGAAGAATATTATCCTGAAGAATATGTTGGTAAACCAATTCGCTATGTAATTACGATCAAAACCATCAAAGGGCGTGAGTTACCTGCCCTTGACGATGAGTTTGCCCAATCTATTAGCGACAAGCAAACGATCGCTGAACTCAGGGAATTATTAGAAACGCAAGTAATTGAAGAGGCGGAGTCAAAAACCAAGTCCAACCAACAAAATGCCGTGCTTAATGCGATTACGGCTGAAATTGAATTTGATATCCCCAAAACCCTCATCCAGCAAGAGCTGGACTTTTTGGTGCGTCAGCAAGTAAATTTTCTAGAGCAGCAGGTTGATCCAACGATGCTCAAGCAACTTTTCACCAAAGAGTTGGTTGAAGAAATGCGCCGCCTCAGCTACCCCGAAGCCATCACTCGCATTAAGCGTAAAATAGCCCTTGATGAAATCATCAAGCGGGAAGGTTTGCAGGTCGATCAAGTGCAGTTAAAAGAAAAGGTTGACAATGCCATGGAATATTTTAGGGAGCAGGGGCAAAGTCAAACTATTGATCGCAAAAAATTAATCGCGGTGGTCACTGAAGAAATTTTGACTGAGAATGCCCTTGATTGGCTTGTGGAAAATTCAGAAATTGAGCTAGTAGCTGAAGGCTCCCTTGCTGAAAAGGCTCAGCCCCCCCAAATTTCTGAGACTGAAGTTGCTCCTGATGGCACTGTCACCATTGAAGCAACTGCTTCGGACGCTGAATAATAAAAGAGGGATGCAGAGCATCCCTCTTTTATTACTTGGTGCTACTGACAAAAATGTTTAAAATCCTGATTTAAAATCAAAATCTAAAGTCCTCATCAGACAATATCTATACCCTATAAATTTTAATTTAAAAGCCCTGTAGCGCGGGCATCCTGCTTGCTGCTTTTGAGGGAGATTGATCAATCAATCAGGGGTGCTACCGTAGGAAAAGCTATAATAAATCCTATGAGGTATGGTGAAAATCTAATAAACCTGCCTAAAATAATGCGTTAAACCAATAATAAATTCAAACATCAATCCAAAAAGAATGTCCTCTCTGTATAGTCAAAACAGCCAGATTTCCAGCCAAATTAGGCCTAGTCAATACGCGATCGCCTCAGTCCAACACCAACAACAGATCCAAAATCAAGTTGTACCGATGGTGATTGAGCAGTCGGGAAAGGGTGAGCGAGCATTTGATATTTTTTCGCGCTTACTGCGGGAACGGATTGTATTTTTGGGTTCTCAGGTAGATGACACCAGTGCTAACTTGATCATGTCGCAGCTTTTATTTTTAGAAGCTGAAGATCCCGAAAAAGATATTTACCTTTACATCAATTCCCCTGGTGGCTCTGTCTATGCAGGGATGGCGATCCTCGACACAATGAACCATGTCCGCCCAGATATTTGCACAATTTGCATGGGATTAGCGGCTAGTATGGGGGCATTTTTGTTGGCATCAGGGGCAAAGGGCAAGCGGATGTCTCTCCCCAATTCACGGATTATGATCCATCAACCCCTTGGCGGCGCTCAAGGACAGGCGGTTGACATTGAGATTCAGGCAAGGGAAATTTTATACATCAAGCGATCGCTGAATGAGATGCTTGCTGCCAGCACAGGTCAGCCTTTAGATAAAATTGAGCAAGACACTGAGCGTGATTTCTTCATGTCTCCCGCAGAAGCATTGGAATATGGTTTAATTGACCAAGTTTTAGCTAATGCCAATAGTCCCCAAACCTCTCCTCTCGCCCTCGTTTAGCTCCGCGTAACCAACCCATTGAGATAGCAGCTTATGCCCAGTAAATATGACTCTCATCTTAAATGCTCTTTTTGTGGTAAATCACAGGAACAGGTACGCAAGCTAATCGCAGGGCCTGGGGTATACATTTGTGATGAGTGTGTGGATTTATGTAATGAAATCCTTGACGAAGAGTTGTTTAACAGCGCTCCGCCGCAAGCTGTACAGCGCAAAGATAATGCCAATGAAAAGCGCAAAACAAAAACTGCGGCAAATCTCAACCTCAACCAAATCCCCAAGCCCCGCGACATCAAGCGCTATCTTGATGAGAATGTGGTTGGGCAGGATGAAGCAAAAAAAGTCCTGTCTGTGGCGGTCTATAACCATTACAAGCGGCTCAGCTTTTTAGAATCCAATGGTAAGGGGCTGTCAGAAGATGGCATTGAGTTACAAAAATCCAATATTCTCCTAATTGGTCCAACGGGTTGCGGTAAGACCCTCTTAGCGCAAACTCTGGCGGAAATGCTCGATGTGCCTTTTGCGGTGGCAGATGCAACCACCCTCACCGAGGCGGGCTATGTGGGCGAGGATGTGGAAAATATTCTCCTGCGACTCTTGCAGGTGGCGGACTTGGATGTGGAAGAGGCGCAACGCGGGATCATCTACATTGATGAAATCGATAAAATTGCCCGCAAGAGCGAGAATACATCGATTACCCGTGATGTGTCGGGAGAGGGCGTGCAGCAAGCTTTGCTAAAAATGTTGGAAGGGACGATCGCTAATGTGCCGCCGCAGGGTGGACGTAAGCATCCTTACCAAGACTGTATTCAGATCGATACGAAAAATATCTTATTTATCTGCGGCGGCGCGTTTGGGGGCTTGGAAAAGTCTATCGAACAACGCATTGGCAAAAAATCGATGGGATTTGTGCAGCAGGGGGAAGCAATGCCGCGAGAGAAGCGCACCTCCGAAACCCTCAAAAATGTGCAGCCCGATGATCTAGTTAAGTTTGGCATGATTCCCGAATTTATTGGGCGTGTACCTGTTACCGCCGTGCTTGATCCCCTTGATGAGCCAGCTTTGATTGCGATCCTGACTGAGCCGCGCAGTGCATTGATCAAGCAGTACAAGAAGTTGCTAAAAATGGACAATGTGCAGCTTGAGTTTCAAGTCGATGCGATTCAGGCGATCGCCAAGGAAGCCTATCGCCGCAAAACGGGGGCAAGGGCTTTACGCGGCATTGTTGAGCATTTGATGTTAGATATGATGTATGAGTTACCCTCCCGTAAGGATGTCACAAAGTGCTTAATTACCCGCGATATGGTGGAAAAATTATCCACAGCCGAGATATTACAGCACCCTGCTTCGATCCCTAAGCCTGAATCGGCGTAGTTTTTAGCTCTTGGGTTTGAAAATATTTTCTTGAGAAAATACCCAAATGCCATGTCCAAGAATAGTTATGCCCCAAATTACAGCTACCCAAACTGACCATATCCACAATTTATCAGTAATGGATTGGATAAACCACATACAGGTGCTGCAAGCTGAATAGATGGCAAGGTGCAGATAAAAGTTGACTCTGCGCTCTAGGCTTTGGTATTCAGGATCATTAGGATCGGGCGGTTTCGACAGCTTGGGCATAGGTGGCGGTGGGAAAATTAATGTTACAAAAATTTATTATTTCACAGCAAAAGCCAAAATGACTACGCCATTTTGGCTTTTGCCATTAGTGGTAACTTTCGCTCTATGTGACGATGCGTTTAAGGCGAGACTTTGATAGATTCTTTGCAGTTGCTTAGTAATTTCGGGAAATGGACACTTGGGAAAGTTTTAAGATGGCAGGCAAAACCCTTGCCGCCAATCGATTGCGTAGCACATTGACGATGCTTGGTATTATTATCGGCAATGCCTCTGTAATTTTGATGGTGGGGGTGGGGCAGGGCGCACAGAAATATGCTTCGCAGCAATTTCAATCCCTTGGTACGGATGTAATTTTTGTGATTACGGGGACAGATAATGCAAGGCGTAATGTGATTGCACCGCCCAATCGCCTTGTGTTGGCTGATGCCGATGCGATCGCCGAACAAGTCCCCACAGTCCGCAGTGTTGCACCGCAAATCAATGGCTCTGAGTTGGCGATCGCTGGCAATAATACCAAACGGGCAACCCTGATCGGTACAACCGACAGCTATGCGATCGTGCGGAATGCTGAGGTTGGCTCTGGCCGATTTTTGAGCAATGATGACATCAAGCGCAATGCGCGGGTGGTAACTTTGGGGGCAGCGATCGCTAAGGAACTATTTCCCCAAGGCAACCCCATCGGGCAACTAATCCGCATTCGTGGCACTAGTTACGAAGTGATCGGTCTCATGTCAGAGAAAGGTGCATTTTTGGGAACCAACCAAGATGACACTATTTTTATGCCCATCACCACCATGACTAATCAACTAACGGGACGCACCTCTCCCTATGGCGTTGCCATCCAAGTGATTAATGTATCCGCCACTAGTAACGACAATGTTGATGCCGCGCAGTTTCAAATCGCTAATCTATTGCGATTGCGTCACCGTAGCACTGATATGAATGCGGAGGATACCTTCACCATTCGCACCCAGCAAGATGCGTTAGAAATTGTGGGCAATATCACTGGGGCGCTAACAATTTTATTGGCGGCGATCGCTGGCATTTCCCTGTTAGTTGGCGGCATCGGCATTATGAATATCATGCTCGTATCTGTCACCGAACGCACCCAAGAAATCGGACTCCGCAAAGCGATCGGCGCATCCCCCAGTGACATTCTCACCCAATTCACGATCGAAGCGGTGATCCTGTCACTCCTAGGCGGCGCGATCGGCACAGGTATCGGCATCAGTGGGGTTTTACTTTTATCCGTTGTCACCCCCTTACAAGCAGGCATATCCATCGGCGCGATCGCCCTAGCCGTGGGCGTATCAGGGGGTATCGGTCTATTTTTTGGTATTTTCCCCGCTCGCCAAGCCGCCAGACTCGATCCGATCGTGGCTTTGAGAAGCATTTAGATATTATGGTCAGCGCTTCGCGCTGACCATAATAATATTCATTATCCATCCCTAAACAATGATTACCACCTCCTTACCCCTACCCTTAGAAAAAACTGAATCCAAACGCAATATCGTCAATCTGGTCAATGTTTGCAAATATTACGGTCAAGATGACACCTTGGTGAAGGCGCTGGATGGTGTTAGTTTTACGATCCAAGAGGGCGAATATTGTGCAATTATGGGCGCTTCGGGTTCAGGTAAATCTACCTGTATGAATATTATTGGCTGTCTCGATACTGCATCCGCAGGGCATTACTTTTTGGATGAACAGGATGTATCAGGGATGCAGGATGCGGATTTAGCGCGGGTGCGGAATCTGAAATTGGGATTTGTGTTTCAGCAATATCATTTATTGCCACAATTATCGGCGATCGAAAATGTGATGTTGCCGATGGCCTATGCTAATGTGCGCCCCAAGGAGCAGCGCGAACGGGCGGCGCTAGCATTAGAGCGTGTGGCTATGGGCAATCGCATGAATAATCGTCCTAACCAAATGTCGGGTGGACAGCAGCAAAGGGTGGCGATCGCGAGGGCGTTGGTGAATAATCCTGTAATGCTGCTTGCCGATGAACCGACAGGGGCGCTAGACTCTCACACCACTGCTGAGGTCATGGAGCTATTTGGCGAGTTGAATGCCAGTGGCATTACGGTGGTGATGGTGACTCACGAGGCGGATGTGGCAAGAAATACTCGCCGCATTATTTGGTTTCGGGATGGTCAAATTGTGAACGATCGCTTAGCACCTGAAAATTTAGGGCATATTTAATACTAATTCACAAAAATGAGACAACACTTTTGTGAGTTAAAAACCAATGATAATCCTGACGTACAGAAACTAAATCCCTGTAGAAATGATATCTTCACAACTTACTGTCGGGCTTCAACACTAGAAAAACCACTGTTGCATACGAGAAATGTCGTAGATTTACCATTACCCAAAGATGAAACCAAAAACCGCTTCGTGATTACCCCCTTATTGTCACGAAGATTAGCATTAACATCTTTAACAGTTCTACCAGTATTATTGGTAGCTGTAAAAGCAACACAGCCTGATTGATTAGATTGTTTGGTTGAGACTGGTAGGTAAACAGTTGTTAATTTAGCTTGAGAAATAATTTGAACCTGATTAGTAGTGACGGCTGCGCTTATAAGTAAATCAAACATATTTTTTAGGGGTGTTTGGGATTGACCAATAATCTTAAACTTGGAGGCTTCCGTCACTCATCCTGTAAATGGATATAGTACGGAGCTTTGGTGTGTGAGCTAAAACCTGGCATTACCAAGTTTTATGGGTTTACGACTTTTCCTCAAAGTCTGGGGCATATGCCTGTAACAGGGTACTAAGCTGCGATAGGACTGAATCTTTGTTTTTAGAGCCAAAGGTTGAGCGATCGGGGAAAAATTCAGGACGATCAATATTACGGGCGATCGCCTCTTTGACCTGTTGGGAGATCAAATGCTGAAGATCAGCTAATGCCCTTTCCCTTTGATAGTTTGCGCCCTGCTCGGTGGTGGCATAGAGGGGTGGCAGGCGATTGAGGGCATAGGCGGCAATATCCCCCAAATCTAAAACCTTATTGGTAGTTGCCTCAATCTCGGCAACCCGCGCCACTGCCTCACTTAGTACCAACTCTTCCATTACGTTAATAAATTGTTTGCGCGGTACTGCCACCACTTCCCCAGTCAGCAAAGCCCCCATCAAACGATCTAACGCCATGTACTCTTGGACAGACAGTTCAAAAGCACTGTCACAGATCCGCCCCACTTCGGCTTCCATGGCTGGAGTTAGGTAGCCATCCTGCAAAGCCTGCTCAACGATCAACTCAATGCTAGTCTTTTCTTGATTTTCCACTGTGATCTCTGTTAATAACGCTAATATCAACTTTCAAAATAGAGCTAGATTTCATTTTGAAAATCGTAATACCAATTCACTAAAGCTTGACGACACTTTTGCGAGTTAACAACCAAACTCAGTAAGGGTTTTGCAATTAAAAGATGGCTGACATCTCTCAATTGGTTATAACCGCTTACAGCACTTTACGCTTGTGAAACCCATGAAAGTATAAATACATATAAATACATTTTCACGCATTTTCCTAAACTATGGTACTTCAATAGGGATAATGGTGTACTCAGGCAAAGACATTTGGAAATGATCTTTTTGGCTAAGCATTAAAACTAATCTGGCGATCGATTGAGGCTTGACTGCCAAGTCGCTCCAAGGGATAGCAATTTCTAAGCATTGCTCAAACCCAATCTTTGTGTGAGTTGCGATCGTTTTCCAACGAAAGTCTTCCAAGGATTCTTGCAGATGAACTGATTTATCGGCAAAATTGATCGCTAAATGATGGCGAAACAAATAGTTTAGTGGCGATACATCAGGCATATCCCTTAGTCTCACTGGACTATTGGGGTGTATCCTTTGGGGATAAAACCACAATAGATGCAGTTGACTCGGAAATACATTCTCTAGATTACTAAATTCTAGGCGTAAGTAACAATAAAAATGATCGTATCCATACCACAGACGCTTGACGGGAGATGTTTGGTGCATGGTTCCCCTAGCGCCACTGATTTCGATCTGTCCTGCGCCCTGCCAGTCATCTTTGTCTAATTTGCCATTGATGCTCGGGTTGATCAGGTTGGTGGGGCGATCGCTGCTAGGAACATCATGGGGTTCGAGGGGATAGAGCAGGGCATGGGGTACGGGTTCATTGACAGCACGGTACAGGACTTGCAGATGTTCGCGAAATAAGCGATCAAACATGGCATCGTCATTGGAGCTATGCCCTTCACCAAACCACCAAAACCAGTCTGAGCCTTCGGCTGCCATCATGCTATCCCATGCTTCAGGGTTATTTTCAGGGGTAGCTTCGGGGTGATTGGCAAGGACTTGGCGGGCTTCACTGAGTAACTCCCAAGCCCGATTTTTGACGGGATCGCCAATCCAAGTGGTGAAGCTGGAGTCAATCCATGAGCCGCTATGGAGTTGGTGGGGGGGGATTTTTTCAATGGGCGGATATTTTTCTAGATATTCAGAGGCGGTGACAAGTCGGAAGTTTTGATTTTGTGAAAGGTTAGTGTAAAGGGTATTTAAAAAGGGGTTGCCATCTTGGGGATAAAATTCCCAGCAATTTTCACCATCAAGGGCGATCGTGACCAGCCAAGGCTGCCCTTCGGGATGCTCGGCTAGATATTCATTTTGCTGTTGCTGAATTTTGAGGAGGCGATCGCATAGGTCATCGCTGGCGGCTTGGGGCAGTAGTGCGCCATAGTTAAAGCCAATCAGGTCAGAGAGCAGGCGATCGCGAAAAACAATTGCCAAGTCACCATGCACAGTTTCAAGGCGATAGGGCTGATAGAGCAGATGGGGCGCATTGATCGATCCCCTCTCGTCGCGGCGAAAATAATGCCCTAGGCTCCAGCCTAAGACCCCTTCATCGGAGCATAACCAAGAAAAGCCCTGCTTGGACACATGGGGCAGAATCGCGGGGCTGACTGACTGCTCCGAGGGCCATAGCCCCTTGGGATCGCGGCTAAAGTGTTGACGGTAAAGATCTTTAGCTTTTTCTAGTTGTAAAGTAATATCTTGCTCCCAGCGAAATCTGTTGTTGGGGAGATACATTTGCGGTACGGCAATGCGCCCCGCTTGGGTATCCGCCAATAGGGGCATGATTGGGTGGGTGTAAGGAGTGGTGGTGATTTCTAACTGCCCGTTATTTTGCATTTGCCGATGTTGCGGCAAGATTCGCGCAATAATTTCCCGTTGTTTACTGTAAATGCGTTGGCGATCGGCTAGGGTGAAGTCTTTGCCCCGCTCATACCATGCCGCAATTTCGGGATCAATTTCGCGGAATAGGGGATCAATCCATGTCAGGTTATGCCAAGCCAAGAGGTCACTAAAATCGGGGGCTTGCCAATTATTCACACACCATTCAATGCCATAGGCTTGACGTTGTGCCAGTAGGTCGGCATAGCGGGGATATGGCTCGATCATCGTCTGGTGATTGGCATCAAAAAAATGCTCAACTATAAAATGCTTTTGCGATCGCGTTAAGGTATCGACAGGTGTAAGGGTAAGTGCTAGATAAGGGTCAAAGGCATCTCCTGATACATAGTCTTGAAGTTGCAAAATCAGGGATGGGACGAGGTTGATCGTTTGATGGAGCTTGGGGTATCTTGACAGTAATAGCGCTATATCTAAATAGTCTTTGACTCCATGCAAGCGTACCCAAGGCAAGTGATATTTACCAGCGATCGCGCTTTTGTAGAGGGGTTGATGTTGATGCCAGATGAATGCGATATGTAAAGGATATGACATAGTTTAACTGGCGATATTGCTGGTCAGGACTTCTAAAAATTGTGACATACCTCATCCTAGTTCGATCTAAAGACAATATTTAAGTGATCCATGGCACAACAGGTGATGCTGAAACATTAAGATGATCAAACTCTATTTTTCAACTAAAAAAAGATAAAAAAACAAAAAAGTGGTAAAAACCTCCAAATACAAACCTGAGATTGGCATCAAGCCTAAATTATCATTAGCCTTGGCAGCCTGTTTAAGTTTTCTATTGATGGCTTGCGACACACCTGTGGCTTCGGATCAAATTAGAACCCCTGACTCACAACCGATCAAAACCACCGCACCTACTCAACCTAATGCAGTGGTTGATCCCGCCCAATATTTACCGATTGCGGCGACAGTCAATATTGCTGGACGTGAAATCCAGCTAGAGGTGGCAGCCACCGCCCAACAACAAGCTCAAGGGCTAATGTTTCGTCCGCCTCTGCCCGACGATCGCGGGATGTTATTTCCTTTTACGCCTGCGCGTCCTGTTGCTTTTTGGATGAAAAATACGCCTTCACCACTGGATATGATCTTTCTGCTAAATGGCCAGGTACAGGCGATCGCCCGCAATGCCACTATGTGTGTGAGCGATCCTTGTCCGATCTATCCTGAAGGTGGGGTTATGGCGGATAATGTAATTGAGGTACGCGCTGGACTAACTCAGGAGTTGGGCTTAAAAGAAGGCGATCAGGTAATGATTAAATTTTTATTGCCAAAAAACCAATAATCACTATAATTCTAAGATTGCAAATTTTCATGGTTTAGACCCTAGGGTCTTGATTTAGGCATCTCTCTTGAGTATGGTAAAAGTAGCAGTGGTGAAATTTGAGTGAGCGTAGAGTTAAAAAAATGACAGCAAGCAGAGCCAGAGTCTCCGAACCGCAGCGATATCCTCAACCTCGCGATCGCCAAGGTAAGCGTCTGCCCACCCCTCAACAGGTGAAAACTCGCAATCCTAACCGCAATCTCAAGCGTTTGCCAAGGACTAATCAGTTTCCTTTGCCTTTATGGTTAAAGCTGCTAATTACCACTCAAAAGTTAGCGATCGCCTCAACGGTGTTATTGACTGTGGCGGTTTTTGCGATTTACGGCTGGACAGTCTATGCCCAAGAACAATGGAATCAGCAATATAAAAAGTTAGAACAACTAAAGCGCCAAGAGCGACAGCTAACCAATGCCACTGGTGCTTTTGATAATGAGAGATTACAGTCTATTCAAAATAAGCCAGGGGAGTTAGTACGCGAACGTCCTGAGCAGTCTTTGTTTTTGCAAGCCGCGCCCCTGCGTCCTAAGCGGGAGGTGCCTGCGACAGTTTCCGAAGTGCCAAAACAAAATCATAATGAAAGTCTAGGCTATTGATCAAATCGCCTTTCGCAAACACAATCGCTAAGCACTAAATTCTGAGAGGATAGTTGTGAAAAAGTGAATACTTGATCCCGTACCTATAGGACTTACGCAAGAGACCTTGAAATCCTGATTCTATCGTAGGGGCAATTCATAAATTGCCCCTAATTTTGACCGTTTTGCGTAAGTCTTAACCTATTGTGCTTTTCTATTCATCGATCGTAAACTATGCTTACTTCTATTATTTTACCTGCATACAATGAAGAAGAACGAATTTTGTCGTCTATTAGTCAACTTAGGGTGGAGTTGCCATTGATATTGCCCGCAATTGAGGGGAAACAATTGGGCGATCGATTTGAAGTGATTGTGGTCAATGATGGTAGCGGCGATCGCACTGGAGAAATTGTAAGTGCGTACATTAGCCAATTTCCTGATTTTGAGTTGAGATTGATCAATCTTCAGCACAATATGGGCAAAGGCTATGCAGTCAAAGTTGGCATAGAAGCCGCTAGGGGCAAATATGTCTCATTTATGGATACTGACCTATCGACCCCAATTACGGAATTACCCAAATTAATTGCGGCAGTTCAAAACGACTACGCGATCGCCATTGGTTCAAGGGCTTTACCTCAGTCTCAGATTGTGCAGCATCAGCCCCTCTATCGCGAGTTGATGGGCAGAATTTTTAATATGCTAGTGCGTCTATTTGTAATTAATGGTATCCATGACACGCAATGTGGCTTTAAAGTATTCCGCGCCCATACTGCAAAGCAAATTTTTGGGTTACTACAAACTACGCGCTTTGCTTTTGATGTCGAAATATTATTAATAGCGCGAGAGTTAGGTATCTCCATCTGCGAAGTGCCGATAACTTGGCATAATTCACCTAACTCTAGTGTGTCCCCATTGCGAGACTCTTGGGAAATGTTTTATGTCTTAGTACAAATGAAGCGCCAAGTCCGCAAACATCTACTAGAAAACTACACAGAAACAAGTGTATTAAGTAGCTAAACCAAGAGATAATTTTGCCCGCGTAGCGGACGGAACTATTTCTGGGTTTAGATTTTAATTTATGTTGAGCTACTCACATGGAAACTAAACTTTATCAAGAAATGTATGAATTAGAGTCTCAGCATTGGTGGTTTCGTGCCCGCCGCGAGATTCTGACCAGTCTAATTTGGCAATATTTGCCCCAAGGCAAGATCCTTGATGTTGGCTGTGGTACAGGTTTTATTTTGGAAGCTTTTAAAACTGAATCTGCTAGTAAATATGAAGCTTGGGGAATAGATATTGAGGCGATCGCAGTTCAGGTTTGCCATGATAAGGGTTTAACTCAAGTTACGCAGGGGGTTCTCGAAAAAAATAGTTTGCCAGAGCATGATTTTGACCTCGTAATGTTTCTCGATATGATTGAACATCTGGATCATGATTTATCAGCTTTGCTCATGGCGAAGCATTATCTCAAGCCCCAAGGTCAAATATTAATTACAGTCCCTGCCTATCAGTTTCTTTGGAGCGCCCATGACGAGATTCACCACCACAAACGCCGCTATACTAAAAAAAGTCTTACGGAATTGTTAAATCAAGCAGGATATGAAATCGTATTTGTGTCCTATCTCAATACATTTCTATTTCCTCTGATTGTGATCACTCGTTTAGTTGGCAATCTCAATCAGCGTCACCATAGCTCCGATGCTAAGCTCCCATCAACCTTAATAAATAATCTGCTTTATCAAGTGTTTAAACTGGAAAAAAATTTACTATCACAAATATCATTGCCTTTTGGTGTTTCGATTGTTTGTTTGGCAAAAAATCGCTTCCCATAGACAAAGCAGATTGGAGATATTTTTGTATTCCTCAAAGCCTCAATAGACTGTCCATTCTACAAAGTAATTATTTATCTAAAACTATGGGGCTTAGTTATCTAAAGCAAGATTTCCACTCAAAACAGTTAAATTTAAGACAACTTATTAATGGATTATTGCTTGGCTTGGTTTTAGTGGGAATTGCCGCGATCGCAATTATACCAATGCTTATCCACGGCTATCCGATTACCCATTCCACGCAATTTAATCTAAGTTGGGCATTTCAATATCAACGTCAATTTGCAAGTGGACAGCTTTATCCGCGCTGGTTAGAGTTTTCTAATTTTGGCTTCGGTAATGCCACTTTTGTCTTCTATCCACCAATGTTAATGATTGCTACTCTGCCCTTTAGTCTTTTGGGAATGGATGTGCCTTCATCTTTGATAGGGAGCATGGTATTAGCAGCTTTTACCCTTGCTTGGGGGATATACCTCTACGCAAAACTGTACTTCCCCTCTTGGTTGGCTTTAGTGATTGCTGGTTTAGCAGTAGCTTCGCCCTATTTTTTGATTGATATTTATCAGCGTGGGGCGATCGCTGAGGTTTGGGCGATCGCCTTCATTCCTTGGGTATTGCGAGCCACTTACAAACTCATCGATCAAATAATTAATCAAGTTAATCAAGCTCCTGTAACGTTCAGTCAACCCAACCATGCCATCAGTTTAGCGATCGCTTGGGGAATGATGGGGCTATCGCATCTACCAACTCTGTTGATTAGTTTTTTAGTCTGGTTACTAATCCCTCTGTGGTTGCTCAAAGACTTACTCAAGCATCAAGATCAACAAGATCAAACAGAGGGGGCTAGTAGGACGCGCCAGCGATTTATCGTTAATATCGGCAATTATGTTGTTGCCGTGGGACGCTGCTATCTCAGTGCCATTTTGGGCTTTGTGGGAATTAGCTTTTTTCTATTGCCGATTATCTGCGATCAGCAACTGGTCCAAATTGCATCGATCAATTTCTCACCTGAATATTTACCACAAAATCGCCTGCTCCTAGATGGCTTACATAGCTTACATCCTCATTTCGCTAGCCATTGGTTTGAAACCAGTTCAGGCATGATTCCCTACTTTGGACTAATCGTGACGGTGCTGCTAATTGGGGCGATCGCTTGGCTAATTAACCGCAATGACTCTATGGGCTTATGGTTGAGCATCAGTGCGATCGCCTTACTAATGACAACTGACTTAGGGGCATGGCTCTATTCATTTGTTCCCATATTGCAAAAAATTCAATTTTCTTGGCGGTGGTATGGTCTTACGGTCACGACAATACCGATGATTTTGGGTGGTCTAGGTTGGCAAATATGGAACCAAACTTTTGGTGACGTGGCTTCGCCGCATCACCAAAAATTAGTTCCTTGTATTATGGTGCAGCTCTTATTAAGAAAATCAACCCAAATATTTATCACAGTTCTCATCATTGGTTTGACATTGACTAGCTATATATTCACAGACAAAATCGTATTTCAACATACTGGATTCGATCCCGCCTTGGTGACTAAATTTACAACTCTTGCTAGTCAAAAAGAATTTCCCAAAGAACCAAATGTGGAAGGGCAAGGTACATCGATACTCTGGTGGCATTGGCGCTTTGCTGATGGTTTGGCGATCGTTGATGTGCCTGAATATCGCGCTAAGGAAGTAACAATGCCGATGCCCCCCGATCGCACTTATCCACTAGCGAGTTATGCCGAGCCCGATACCGCAGAGTCGATCCAAATTCAGTCATGGCAGTTTGGACGGAGGCAAATTTTGGTGGAGAATCAATCTCTGGGCAATGAAGGCGATCCTAATCAATCTAATAAATATTTAACTTTGCGAATGTTTTATTATCCTGCATGGCAAGTGTGGATTGATGATAAAAGCGCTCTCCTAGATGCAAACTCGCAGGGACAAGTACAGGTTGCCATTCCTCAAGGTCGACATTTATTGCGGTTGCAGTATGTCGGTACTCAAGCCGAACAATGGGGAAGCAAGATTAGTTGGGCGATGGCTATGGTTTTGATTTACATTGTTTTGCGCGCAAATTTTCTAGATCCAGTTAAATCCTGAAAATGGGCTGTTCGGTAAAAACCACATTCTTTGATAAAAGGCTTGGGGTGATAGGGGCAGACCCAACCAGATCGGCATGAAAAATATTTGTGCTGAAAATATCGCCGTCATAATTATGACAGCGAGAATTTTGCCCCAAATCTGCTTTTGTTGATAGAGGGAATTAGTTAATATGGCTAGAGCAATGAAGCTAAATACCGAAGGACTCATGTAATGGTAAATAAATAGGCAACGCTTGACGATAAACCAAGGGAAATAGTTGGCGGCATAGCCCACTGATACATAGATTAGGGCTGGACGCATTTTCACAATTCCCCAACAGGCGATCGCGATGACCGCTAAGGTCGATAGCCACCACAAAATCGGATTGCCCAAAGCATGGACATTCTGCCAAACATCGCCATCGGCATGGAAATAGTAAGCAACAGGACGCATCGACAAAGCCCATGACAGAGCGCTTGAGCAGTATGGATGGATCGGATGATCGGGTGTGCCAATAGAACTAGGCGATGTATTCCATTGGTAAATATATTGGTTACTCATCGCTAAATGTTTACCAAAAGCCTGAAGCCATTGCCAGCCTGTGGCATTAGGAGCAAAGGTTTTTAGTACCATGATTACGTGGGGAGTCCATTGGAGGATGTAAGCGATCGCAGGCATAATCACAAAACAAACCAAGTATTGATACCAAGGCAAAGTCCCTAGGTCTGCCAATTTACCGAGTTTGATGCTGAGATTTATATTCATCTTTGATAATAATTTTTGAATTAGTGGATTTCTTGCCAATAAGGCGATCGCGATCAAAATCCAAGTCATTAACCAAAAACCAGCACCATTCCATTTGACCCCAGCACAAAAACCAAGCATAATCCCTGACAAACTCAGCATTAGCCAACGTGACTTTGCTTGATGTGCTAATTGACTTTCTAAACCTGTCAACAGAAAAATTTGTGATCCTAGTCCCAGTGCTACCAGAAAGACATTTAATAATCCATAGCGCGACTCTACCAAAAGCAAACCATCGGCAAAGGTCATTATCCCCGCCAATATGGCTAAAAAAGTCTTTGAGGTAAGACGATAGACTAGCCCCGTCACTAGCAAAGGAATCGCCGCACCGATGACCGCACTGGCAACGCGATCGCCTATTTCGTTATGTCCAAATAACACAATTCCCAAAGCAATCAAGTATTTACCTAAGGGCGGATGTGCATCGTTGGATGGTATCCCCAATAAATAGTTCTCGGCAAACTTAGGAAAATGCACCTCATCAAATACAGGATAGGGAAAGCGATCAAGATCCCATAACCTTAAAGAGAGGGAGGCTAGAAATACAAATAGCCCCCCTACGATTAACAGCCAATTGTACTGACCTTGTTTGGTTAACATAATTTGTATGAATTTTTTTGCTAATTCTACCGCTATTTTAGCTTTGCTTATTACTTTACTATGCTTGATATTGCTGATTCAAAGGATAATATTGAACTCCAATACAGACAAAATATTGCCTATAGTTAATAACAATGAGACTAACTATATTACTGTCAATAAATTTAAATCTGATAGCAAGCTAATCAAACGATTAAACTATCTTAATTTTCCATTTTCAAATTTTAGACTATATGAAAATTTAGATATTCTAACTAAAATTTTGCCTTTTTTCTTTGTGAATAGAATGACAATTTTTATACTCAACTTTACATTTTATATATCAGAAAATAGTGGCAAACTATCTATACTTGAACATCTTAAAGCAATATGGAGTAAGTGGGATACAGCAAATTATCTTTCAATTGCACAGCATGGCTATCAAAATACTGGAGATGAAAGATTCTTAATTGTTTTTTATCCATTATATCCTCTCTTAATAAATATTTTCAACAGACTTATAAATGATTATTTCCTGTCAGGATTAGTTGTATCTAATATATTTTTAATTGTCGCTTTATTTTATGTTTATCGACTTATTCTGATGGAACTAAAAAATGATGAAATAGCATTTAATACAATAAAATATATCCTAATATTTCCTTTTTCATTTTTCTTTAGTATAGTCTATACAGAAAGTCTTTTCATGTGTCTATGTATTATGACTTTCTATTTTTTAAGGGAGAAAAATTGGCTTTTGTCAGGATTTCTAGGTTTACTAGCTGCTCTTACAAGAACGCAGGGAATCCTTTTACTGATACCTATTATCACTGAAATAATCTATGAATGTAAAAATTTAAACAATTTAAATAAAAAAAGTCAACCCAGCATTAATAAAAAATATTTTGTGACATATTTGCAAATGATGATTAGTTTACTACTTGTTCCATTTGGCACGTTTGGGTATCTATTACTCAACAAATTTGTGTCTGGTGAATGGTTGACGTTTCTAACCTATCAAAAAGAGCATTGGATACAAAATTTTGGCTTTTTTGCAGAGAACTTAAAAAATGGCTTTATAAATATCTTTGCCCTAGGTAAAATTATGGCTATAAATGTATGGATTCCACAAACATTTCTATTTTTTTTATCCTTCTCAATACTTATACATACATTTAGAAACATGAGAATATCCTATGCATTATTTTCCTTTGCTTACATTCTTATATCATTTTCGCCAACATGGCTGTTAAGTGGATCTCGCTACATTACGGGAATGTTTACCCTATACATAATGTTGGCAATTTTTGTTTCCAAGTATAAACATCTTGAGAAATATCTGGATTTTATTACAACCATGCTTCTCTGTTTTTACTGTATACAGTTCTCGTTATCACGAGTATTTTAGATAAGACTAAATACAGGATAGGGAAAGCGATCAAAATCCCATAATTGAAAAAAGAGAGGCTAGAAATACCAATAACCCTCCCCCGATTAATAGCCAATTGTACTGACCTTGTTTGGTTAACATAATTAAGTATCTCAACATAGTTATAAACTAAACCCAGATGCCTTGTCGCCCGCTTAGCGGTTGGCACGACAGTCTGCGTTTTAAGTATAAGTAATAGATGGAAAGTTCCAGTCATATTTATTGGGAAATACAAAGTTAGTAAAGGACATAGAAATACTAATGTCGAGGGATTTGACAGCGTGCCACCAACCAACGGGCATAAAGATCGCATCCCCTGGTTCGAGGGTGACTTCAATAATAGGAATCCTTTGAAATAGGGGATATTTTTCATAATCGGGATTTTCGATATCCACTTCGCTGAATACACCGCGATAGTTGTACAACATATGGGTGTAATGTGGTGAAATAATTTGCCATACCTTGCGACCATAAACCTGCACAAAGATCAGATTTACAGGATCGTGATGCAGAGGCGTAATTGTTCCCCCTGAGCCAAACCAAAAGAAAGCTTTACCATCGGTATCCTGAGGATCGAGATATTCAGGAAATATCTCTAGATCATTGAGCAATCCGCGCAGTGCTGTTTTTTCAAGATTGCCGTTATTTGCCACCATATAATAATCATTAGTTGCCCCACCTTTTACAACAGCATCCACATAATCTGCCATTTGCATTTTTTGGCGATGCTTTTCGATATTGATTTCGTAAAGGCGATCGCTGTTACGATCGCTCTGAACTTCTATTTCAACTTGTCCAAAATTAGTTTTTAGATATTCAGGATTCCAAAGTGAAAGGGCTGCCCAGTTATTGGTGATCCCAGTAAGGATTAGAGGCACATTTTTAGCATAATAATTTTCTAGAAAATCGTTGCGGCTAATCTTTTCTCTGCATTCAATCGATTGTGATTGTGGGGATAGTGATGCTAGGTCAGCAAGAATGCTAGCGTGGGATTCGTGTTTTTTTAGTAGTTGCAGAAATTTCTGCCCCGCTTGAAAATAAGGATTTTGACTAACTGTGGTTACTTCTCGGTTAGCCGCGCTAGGGCTGATACCGTGATTTATTAGCTCCTGCACAAGCCAGCGATCGCCAACCCCAGCAAATTTGTTGTCCGCGATCCAACGCCTCAGCTCATCGGTCATGGGCGCTGAAGTAACTTGAATTTGTTGCGAAAAGTAACGCGGATCAAACGTTGAGAAGTGTTGTTGTGTTTTGGGGATGGATGATTTGGGTGGCATAAAATCCTCTAGAGAATTGTTAAATAACCTCGAATTGGGGTGTGAGTTTTTAGATAGATTTTATCTAGGTTAATCATTGCTTAGACAAAGCTTAGGCAAAATTGGGAGACTGCATAGTCAATCAAGTTGCTCTAAATCTACAAATTAACTGCAAACTTAGATCAAAGCTTTTGCAATTTTTGCCTCTGGCTTGGGTAGTATATTGCAGTCAGGTTGGTAAAAGTGTATGTCTGATTCTAATCAAAGCCGCAAAATTAATCGTTTTTTTGCAGAATTTATTGCCAAATTAAGAAAATGGCTGAATAAAATCGGTAGTCCTGTAAGGATTAGTCGACGCTTTGTGCGGCAGTTATTAAATGCAACGCGGGGGCGTGGCAAGGGGGCGGCGGCTGGCTTTGTATTACCAACAGTGACACTTGTTACCCTTGTGGTAACTTTGCTCGTGGTTACGACCGTATCTAGATCTTCAGAAAGGGCGCAAAGTGCCGCTAGTGCCAGACAAGAGCAAGTTTTTAGAAGTGCAGCCACGCCCATAGTCGATCGCGCAAGGGCAAAAATTGATGCTTTGCTCAGTGATGGCAAGCTGCCGCGTACCACACCACCCGAACTCACCCTTGATAGTGTTATTACTAACGATAGCGGCAAATATACTCTGCCCGATGAGACGAGGCTGCAACTAGTCTACGATTTTCGCGGCACATCATCAGCCACGACTCCTGATGGCAATATTAACGTTACTGCCGCCCAAATTGAGAATCGGGAATATGTGTCAACGGCATGGAAGTTTCCCATTGACACCGATAACAATGGCAAATTTGATTCCTATGGTTTATACAGCATTCTCTTCCGCACCCGTCCACCCACAATTGCGAACCGCCCGATCACACCCATTGAGTCAAGGACTTTACCAATGGATGAGACAACGCTTTCAGGGGCTTGCGTCTCTACTGGGAGCGTAACAAACATTGCCAGTGATGGCGGTTGGACGGTATCTAGTGACAATCGACTTCGCAAATCATTTTTTGTCTATGCCGTTACTTTACCCATTACAGATAGCAGAAGTTTTCCTGCTAATTCGACCAATTACGAGATTTATAACGGTACTACTTCCATTAGTGCGGTTGAGTTGCAACAGGATCGGGCGCGATCGCCACAAAATAACAATGCTGTATTCTTTGAAGGAGATACGGAACTCGTTAATATTGCCACCTTCCGTATTAATGGACGGATATATAGCGCTGGTAATTTGATGGTGGGGGCTGCATCGCAAAACCCGATCAGTTTCTATCAAGTTAGTAGCTCAGGGGGCAGCTTAGACAGTACCCCAACCACCACGACAAATCCCGATTTATACGGTTCTTGCTATTACGAAAAGAAGAATGGTGAAATTGCGGTTGCGGGTAATGTGGTTGAAGGGAATGCAATTTTTGATGATCCTGCCACGCTATCAAATGGTACGGATGTATCAGTGGATCTTTTCCGAGGTGCTGGTGTACCACCTGACACTGTTGCAGGGGGCAGGCTAACAATTACTGATACTGGCAGTGCCGATACTTCCACAGTTAGCGTCAATAGCAGTGTCAATATTCCGAAAAACCGTAGTTCAGGTTTGGCACTCAACGATTTTGAATTTAATCGGCGGATTGGGCGCTTAGTTGATGCGGCGATCGCCCGTAGCACGGTGACAATTCCTTCTCCAATTCCCAGCAACTTTACATCGACCAATCTAACTTACAGCCCTGCTAGCCAAGGCGATCCCACTTCTGTTAGAGAAGATCTAGTCAAGCGCATTTTAGACGAAGCTCTATCCTCTAATGATGAGGTGGAAGTGGCAAGACGCGCTGCCTTAACCGCCTATTTTGGTGAACGCACCCGTAAGGTGTCCTTCCGAGATGTTCCCTTTACCACTGCAATCCCGCCCATAATTGCCGACCCGACTACGCTCTTAACTCCAATTCCCGTCCCAGGACAGCCTAATGAGTTAGCGCCACCGATCGCTTGGATGTTGCCCGCCTATGCCAATGCCAACTTTGGTAAGGGTATTGCCAGTTTTTCCTTACCTTCGGGGACAGGCTTTGATGGCAAGGGTGCGATTCTGGATTCGACCAATGGCGTGTCACTGCTCACTCCCAGCTCAGCCAATCGCCTATCTATCTTTGCGGCAGATCCAACCGAGGTTGCTAAAAACAATGAAAGATTTTTGGGCGATCGCGTTCTCGTGGGCAATGGCTTACCCGCAAAATGGCTAAAGCTTAATACCGTTTCAGGCTCCTTAGAATTTGTTGGTGACACTGAGCCAAACCCCCTCACCACCAATGCTTCTGTATTTTGGAACAACGCTAGTGATACTAGCGGTGCAACTGTAAGCAGTACTGAGCGCTATCGCCTCACTAGATCAACCCCCCTTAGCAATCTTGGCGTAACCGATCGCGGTGGTTTCTGGGAAATCTCCGCCGCCCTTGACCCCTCCATCACCGATCCGACTAACCCCACCATCAAAACGCCAGAACCATCACCCCGTACTGGTGGCTTGCGTGTTGTCACCAATGCAGGTATTTACAGCCGCAGTATCAATGACACATTTTTACCCCGCTTCCATACAGGTTTCTCCGACGATCGCAGCAGCTCCACTGGCACAGTGCTAGATCTTGATGAGTCGAGTATGCCGCTATGGAATGGCAAGCCTATTGACAACCCCATTACAGGCGACATTGATGAGCGCAAATTTGCCCAGCTTAGCTGCAACACCACCACCAAAGAATGCGTTGATGACAATCGCAACTATGTGGTTTGGCAAGACTCCATGCCCATGACAGGGAATGTGCGCTGGCTCAATAATGCCACCACCCCTCCGAGGTCAACCGCAGGTTACTATTACCCCGATGCAGGGAATGATGTTGATGGCTGGAGTACGACCGTTGACAATCGCAAAGGCGATCTGCAAATGCGGGCATCGGCGATCTATCACTACAAATATGACGCTTATAATGCGATCGGCGCACCAACCAACTACCAAGCCCCGATCGCCTGTGTCAGCAGCTACTACGATCCTTCCAATGCCATTACTGCCAGAAATGCACCCATTGGCGGAACGGCTGCCCCTTGGAATGCCGATGCTCAAGGACGTTCTAATAATGGGCTAGTCTACAATGTTGGCAGGACAGCATCCTCCACCGATGTCACCTTTACCAATATTCGGTATGACACAGCATCGGGCTTATTCTATGACACCAGTGTTAGCACCGTAGGCAGTGGCATTTTTAGATTTACTAATGCTGCGAGAACCCTAACCACGACAGGCTCCTATGGCGAAAAATTGGCATATCAGGCGAACCTAATCTTCCCTAACGGACGCTTTGCCAATGAGCCATTGCGTGAGGCTCTCAAAAAGATTATTACTAGCAACTCAGCTAACCCTGCCGTAGCGAGATTGACCCTACCGCAGCAATCCACCATTGACTCTAACCTCTGCGCCCTCCAAATTCTGGACAGCTCGATCACCCTTGCCAACACCAACGCCGCCTCTGCTAGTATTACCCCCGCCGCCGCCTCAGGCAGCACCGCCCTCACCTCAGTGCAAATTCCCCACGGCGCTTTCAAAGAGAGTGCGTTTCTAGATGGACGGGAAGTAAAATCGCTCAATCGCAATGAGTCATTGACCGAGGCGGCTGTTGGTAATGAGCCACGAGTTACTGATACTGCTGGATCACAGGGCTTAGCTCTAGTCGCCAAAAATCGTGGCGATATTTACGATTTGGAACTGGAGCAGCGTCAACCTCTGGAAATTCGTACCACAGATATTGACATGGATCGGCTGCGTGGGTCTAGGCTTGTTGGCGGCAATAACACGGGGGTTGCCACTGACTATTTACTCCCCTATAGTGGCGTTGTCTATGCTACCCGTGAAGATGCGCTCGAAGACCTCAGCTATTACGATCGCGACTCTACCACCCTCGATCCGATCGCCACACCTCTAGCCAAGCGCAAAAACCTAAGCTCTACCGACTTCCTCCTCGATCCTACCCGCAAGCCTAGCGCGATCCGCCTGATCAATGGCTATCGTCTCTGGCGCAGCGCTCTCACCAATACTGCCAACCTCAATAGAGTCAACAATGAGTTGCCAGTTTCAGATGTTACCTATGCCAGTTATCCTTGGACAGAAGCAACTAAGGGCGAAAAGGGTTTAACCCTTGTGTCTAACCTGCCTGTCTATGTCAGGGCGCAAAGAGATCCCACTAACTCCACCACACTTGCTAATGAGGTTCCTGCCTTTAATAGGCATACTCGCGAAGAGTTTACGCAGCTATTGCAAGATGATTGGAGCAATTTTTATCGCCGCCACGCTAATAATGGCAATAATGACGAGCTTGATCCTAACTTTGCCTGTCGTCCTGGTCAAAACCCCACTTGCACCTTGGGAGATCAATGGCGACCAGCCACGGTTTTGGCGGATGCGGTCACGGTGCTATCTGCTAATTTCCGCGATGGCTATCGCACCGATGGCGATTTTGACCTGCGAAATAATGCCAATACTTCAACTAGCATTAACTGGCAATCGCAATTAAATCCTGTACGCTATCCCAATGATCCGCCCAAGGATAGTACCTATGTGCTTGAGCGCCGCCGTTCTGGTTTCTTTAATAATAATTTTGCCACGAGCGCCCTCTGGCTCAATCGCCGTAACTCTGATGGAGCCGCCGTTGACGATTCTAATTTCTGGCCTGCTAATCCCGCCGCGACCCCTCCAAATAATGGCAACCTTGCTAGTTACAATGCCAATGGGGTTACACCAATTCAACGGCGGGTCAATTTCCCTGAATATGGCATGGAGATGTGCCGCAAGTTCCCTGTTGGTGAATGTACTTTCTCCGATTGGGTGAAGGCTGGCGCGGGTACAACCACTTTACCTGCGTTTGATGCCACGACTGGAGTTGTCTCGACAGCAGCAGGCGCACCTAGATTTATTTCTAATGATAATTCTCGCTATGCCCGCAGGGTTTCGTTCTTGCGCTTTGATGATATTTACAAAGATGGCAATCAACAGTTACTTTTTGCTAGTAGCTGTAGAAATCCTGCTAGCCCCCCTGTGATTTTCCCGCTTGGTATTGGGGTTATTAATGGTGACAATGCCACAACTGGCTATACTTTCCCCCATGTGATGGGCGATCGCCTCACTCCTTTTGACCTTAGCAACAACAACAATAATAGTAGCTATGGCACTGTGCCATGTCCTGAGCGTGGTATCAGGGTAACGATTAGCAGTGGCAACCAAGATATTGCAGAAGGTCGTAGACGCGATCAGAACCAAGCAACTGGCGGCGCTGCTATTGGCGCTCTTGAAGATCAGCTTGGGTCCGACAATCTACCCACAGTCACTTGGGGAACTGGTGACAATAATGGTGTAACAACTATCCCCAGTCCTAATACAGCAGAAGGCAGTGTAACCAACTCTCCTGACAACGAGAGTGGTCAGAGTAGTACTAGCGCTACCAATCCTACTAATAACCCCACTAATAGATCTCGTAGTACGAATAATGCTGTTTACAGAAGATTTAACTTTAATGTCCAGATAGAAGGCTCTGACAGAGCCACCCTCGCCGCAGGAGAAACAATACGGGTTAGGGTCACGCTCAGGAGGACTGGAACCGCTCAACCAGGTGAAATAGGGGCTTCCAATTTCCCAGGCTTACCTTCCAAGTTCCCAACTATAAATGACGCTGATCCTCAAACTAAAGCTGACTATCTTAATCGTCTAGTCAATCCATCATCAACAGCACTAGCTATGACTGTGCCTAGTGCTGTCAATATTCAGACGCTAGACGGTACAACTGGCGCAGTCACCGCAGGTACAGGTACTATCTCCGCCAGCATTCCAGTTACTGCCAACGGTGGACAATATCCTCGCCTGAGAATTGGCGCAAGTAGTCCAGAAACTGTTATACCTGAACAAGCCACTTGTGAAGCAGATCGTTACTGTACTGTACTGACTTGGACTGGTCCCACTGGTACAGCCGACGATCCGACTGTCAAAACTGTGACTGTGTTGGTGGTTCGCGATAGCGCTGACGAGCCAAATAATGAAGATTTTGAGATTCGTCTTGATAATATTCGGGGACCTCAAGCCACCTACGGTAGTAATCGCACGAGGCGCGGACGAATCCTTTCTCGAGATCCCGAAGAGAATCAATCTCCCACTTGTGAATCGGGATTAACTAATACAAATAACGATGATCGCGAAATTCCATCAGGGCCTTGCCCGACACCGACACCGACACCCACGCCAACGCCAACGCCAACGCCAACGCCAACACCAACACCCACGCCAACGCCAACGCCTGGTGGTGGTGGACCTATTCTTAACTCAATTACTCCTCCAGTATTTGCCAGCTTGCCCAAGCCATCGGGCTTACCCTTCTCAATGATCTCATCTCCTGCGGCTGCCTATCCATTCCCCCATGCCTCTGGCGATATTTTTAACCGTCCATTTAATCCACCCTCTAATTTAGAAAATGGCGGAACACAGGGCGGACGATATGTATGGGGCGAAGATGTCAATGGTGATGGCACTATTGATATAACAGATCCCAATGAGAATATCTTCCCGAATATTCCACCCCGTCCAGCCTCTGGCGGCGAAATTCCCATGCTGCCTGGTGACTTCACGCAAGCAATTTCTGAGAATAATGCTACTAACGCTAATAATCGGCAAATGCGGCGCGATCGCCCCACTGGCGCAAACCGTAGTCTATGGTTTAGGACAGCAGTAAGCAATGCCAACTATCTTGGTGAAGGTGGCAACATCAGCTATCAAAACAATAACAACCTGTTTATCAATAACCTCAGTTTCCCTGTTATTGGCAGTGGTGCTAATAGCTTTAGGGCAAATCTAAACTCCACAGGCAGCTTAGTATTGCCGCCCACCCCCTGCATCAACCTCAGCAATGGCACTGTCGATGATCGCTGCACCACCAAGCCCTATGACTTTAATACTAGCATCGTCAAAGCTCCAGATCCCGATAGCACCGTCACCCTGCTCAACCTCAATCTTCCCTACAACCCCCACTTCCCATCCGACAATGTTAGTCGTATTAACGCAACTAGTTCAGTCCAACCTGCCACTAGCTTTACAGTCTGCGGCGGCACGGGCAACACCCGCAATTATCAAGCGATCCAGCGTCCATCCCTAAGCAAAACCGACATCAGCGCTGGCAGTTGTCCTCAAGGTGCAAATAGTCCTGGTCAAGCAATTAGGAACTTTGTCGGAACATTACCCAATCCCAATACTGGCACAACCTTAACAGGCGGTACTGGCTTGCTGAGCGCCAAGCTTAATCCTGGAAATACAGGAGCCGATGCCTTTATTGGTTTAGTGCCTAACGTTACCAACAGTACTGGCGTTGTGCCACTGCCAGCCACTGCCGATGCCCTTGTGCGTGGCGCAATTCCCTTTGTCCCCACAACCAACGACCTCCTTACCGCCGATGTTAATACAACAGGCGTAACATTTACCGAAAATCAGCCCCTGCGCGTCTTCCCTGTCAGCAAAAATGGACAGTTACCTAAATATACTGAGTCATTCAGCTTTACAGGAGGAGCGATCGCCAATAGTTTGGTATCTAGCGCAGACCTAGTAAATGGCGACTTAATCAGGTTTACAGGCACTCTACCCCTACTGCCCGTTCCTCTAACCGTTGATACTGATTATTATGTGGTAAATCGCTCTGGTACTCAGTTTGGTTTATCTGACACCCTTAATGGTGATCCGCTAACATTTGTGAATGTGCCACTTCTAAGTGGCAATGGCATCATTGTCAGAAGGCTAGATGTTAAGTCAACCTACTACGTCCGCGAAATTCAAACTGGATTTAACAATCGCTTTAAGATTGCCAAAACCTCGGGCGGCGCTGCCTTAAATATCGTTGACGAAGAACTTGGGACTGATAACACCAAGGTGGGGATTGGCAGATTTGCCTTTAGTATGGATGCGATCGTCAGAGCCAGAAACACCTTTGCCGACAATCGCGTTCAGGTCTATAACATCAGCAGCCTCGGCACAACTGAGCCCACAGGCGATCCTGCAGTAGCGCCAGATCTGCGATCGCTATCAGGCACATTGACCCTCAGAGCCAACTGTGCCGACCCTGTAACAAATGCAGATAGTGCTTGCACCCCCACCAGCATCCGCCGTGGACCTAGCCCCGTATTCATTTTCAGAGGCTTGCCCAATGAAAGTATCGAATTTAAGGGCTTGCAAATCAAGCTAGACGGCGTTGATCCCAATAACATTTTCTGGGTATCGTCAAGGGCAGAAGAAAGGCTAGATCCTGTCAAATCGACGGCAGCAACAGGAAACCCTGCCAACAATAACTTTATTCTTTTCCCTAGCAATCCTAATAGCCAGCGTATAAAAATTGGTAAACGCATTATATTTTCTGATGGTACTAATACTTTGCCATCAGGGTTGAGTGCAGGTACACCCTATTACATTGCTTGTGAAGCTGGTGCTAAGGTCAAGCTATCCTTAGTTCCGCCGCCTGCTGGTGGATACAACTGCAACAGTGTTGCAAATGAAGTCAACATTGATGGTGATGCAGAGTTTAAACTAGGGGCTGAGCCTGCATTCGTATTTGAAGGGATGAAGGGCAGACCGAATATTATTACTGGTAATTTCTTGGGCTATACCATAGGTACTGGCACTCCCACTGAAGATAATACTTCCGTATTCACAACTAGACTCGATCCGACAACCAGCAAAGACTACAACTCCTTCAGAGGTGTGCGCTTCTTGGGTCTATGGGGAGATGCCAAAAAAGTTAATAGCGAAACTCTATTTGTGGCGATGACCTCAGTTGAGCAACCGCAACTGTTGCCAGTGGTACAGCTTAGTGTGCCTAATGCCCTAGCCGATGGCACAACCACGATCCAACAACCCGCATCTATAACTACCGAAGGTGGTATCAATGGTACACCCCAAGGCACTGGCGTTAGTTCTGTGCGATCAGGACAATGGACAATTCGCCCCGTCAGAACCGAAATTAATATCTACTTTGTCGCAGGTAACAGCCCTGCGCGAAATGAAGTACCATACCGCGCCTCTAGCACCCTATTTGGCAGCACTGCCACTGGCACAGCCGCCCAAGCTAATATCGCTGAGGCAGGTGGCGGCTTGGCAAACTTTGTGAGGTTCTTGGAAAATTGGGCAGATATACCAATTAAGATCACAGGTGGATTTATCCAAAATACAAAGAGCCGATTTGCTACCGCCCCCTTTGCACCAACTACGCCACAAGTTGACGGTATCAGCGACACCACCACTGTCTTCCTCAATCCCGCTCATCCTGGTACAGGCACGACTGACGGCCGTATTTCGGGCGGCTATAATCTCCAATATCAATCATTTACAGGTAGCCGTATTCCTTACTATGCTCCACCTAACCGCCTATGGGGCTATGATGTGGGCTTATTGACCCAGCAACCCGATCGCTTTGCCGAACGTTTTGCCGTACCGATTCCAGGGGCTAATGAATTCTTTAGAGAGGTTAGCGCCGATGATAAATGGGTAGAGGGATTACTATGCGCCCTGGAGCCATCAACAATCGATGAAAATACAAGAAAAGGTATCGGTGTCCTACCAACCAACTATCGCCGCCGCACCTTACGCGGTACTGACCTCAAGTCTAGCTGCAATAGCTCATTCTATGGCGGGGCGGCGGCTACCGATGGCACAATTCCCAACGTGTATCAATAATTAATTTAACCCTACGGGGTTTTGAGATAGACAAAATGGCAATACTATTTTGTCTATCAGTGTCTATCAGTATTAGCGAACATTTAAGCGGAGGATGACAACCAATGTCTAAGCAAATGTCAAATCTAATGTCAAATTGCCACTGTTCAGATATGTCAACACGATCGCCAAGGCTAGCGCTAGTGAATGTCATTGCCTCTAATTTAGCTAAGCGATCGCCAGATCAAAAAGCCAACCCAGAAGCAGGATTTTCATTGATCGAGTCATTGGTAGCGGCGGCAGTGGTAAGCGTTTTGATTGTGGCGATCGCGCCGATGGTGGCACTGTCGACCTCTGCCCGTGTTAATGCTCGCCGTATCGACCAAGCCACTCAAGCCGCCCGATCCTACATAGACGCAGTGCGCGGTGGTGTGATTGATGTCAGCACATTTCCTAACAATATCGTGTTGCCGCCGATCTCAAGTAGCCAAAATGCTCAAGGGCAGTACGTTTTTGAAAGTATTGCTCCGCCCACAGCCACCCTAATCACCCTAGATAGCACCTCGGCGGCCAACCCAGTACGCGGCATTAGAATTGATGCCGATGGTAATGGATTTAGTGTTAACGATCCTCAAGATCTGGTGATCCAACCGATGCGAAGTGGCCCTTTGAGTTCTTCAGCAACAGCAGCAACAGATCTACAACGTCAGGGCTTTTGGTTGGCGGTGCGGGTCTATCGTGCCGATGCGCTCAATGGTGCAAATACTCTCAAAAAAGGCACTGAACCAGAATGTGCCAGAAGCAAAACCCCATTTTCTAGCACAGCCTCGATTCTCTGCCCATTGGTGACAATGCGATCGCAAATAATGCCCACGGTAAATGCAAATAACCTTGATGACATTAAAACAGGTATCGGTTCAAGAAATTAATTCACAAAAAACAACTAGAAAGAATGGGGTCTGGAAGTTATATGAAAAGCTGGTTTCGCAGGTTGTTTCTTAAAATAGCAGCGATCGCTAATAAGCCATCAAAGCGGCGCTCTAAACTACGGCGCGATCGTCACCTAGTAGCTGGTTTTACATTGATAGAATTATTGGTATCAGCACTGATTGCCTCCTTTATGGTGGTGGTAATGCTGAGTTTTTTGACGGGAGTGTTAGAAAGCGATCGTAAGGAAACTGCCAAGTCCAACGCCCAAGAAGAACTACAATCGGCGATCGCCTATATTGCTGACGACCTGCAAGAAGCAATGTATATCTACGGCGCTGAAGGCATTGCGGGCATCAATGCTCAATTACCCCATATGCAGACCAACACCCAATGCACTTCCAGCAACTGCACACCCATTTTAGTCTTCTGGAAAAGAACATCCTTTGATCCGAATAGTACATTACAGACGCGAAAGTTAGGATGTATGCCTTACAAAGACTTTGCCGCCTGTGAATCTAATAATGCAACAACAAATCCGTTTCAGTCAGCCTTTGGACGCGAGATTTATGGCTATTCCTTAGTTGCTTACTACCTCAAAAATGATACAAATCTTGGTAGTTCTAGCTGGTCAAACACCGCCCGAATTTTGCGATGGGAACTTAAAGACGGCTATCCTTGGTATTGCAGCACTGGTGGCACTATCACTGATACTGCTAACTGCCCAACCACAATAGCTTTCAATAGAGATGGCGGAACTCCATCTGCATTAGTTAGCAGTAACAATCCAGCTATTTCGCCTGCGGCAACAGATGATAGCGATTACTTTATTCCACCCGATAAAGGCTTCAATCGCCCAGATTTTTCCAGTGCTACCAGCATTTTAAGTTGGAGAAAATTCACTGATTATAAACTAGACAATAATCCTCCTTCGGTGCTTCCAGCCCGTCCCGCTACTGAGTTTGTCCCCCTTGTTGACTTCATGGATGACACAGCCTATAACGTAAACCAAGGCGGCAACAATGATGCAGGCACAGCCTCAACCGCCACTGCTGCCTTACGCATTCCCATTGGCAAAAATGTCACCATTGCAGGCGTAGTTACCAATCCCGACTGTGATGATCCGTCGATCGGCGTGGGCAATACCAATCCTGTAACCGCTAGTAACGCCGCAGGGACATTTACGCAGCGCGTACCTGCCGACTTTACAAGCACCACTGCCAACCCTGCGGGATTGAGCAGCTTTTATGCCTGTGTTGCCCCTAACAATACAACTGTACGGCTATTTTTGAGGGGCAATGCCCTAGCCAGACTAGGCGATCGCCCACAACCGCGTAACTTCAGACAGCCCACCACGGCCAACACCGCCTTTTTCCCCACTGCTAACGTGCGTAGTTTTGGACGTAGTGCGATCGGTATCACAAGATAAAAAATCTTGATTGATCCCCCTCAATCCCCCTTGTGAAGGGGGAAGCAGAAAATCCTCCCCCCTTTTACAAAGGGGGGATTAACACTAAAACGTAGATCAAATCATCAAGGTAAATTGATCATGCTTAATATTAATTCCCATTTAAATATTTTAAATATGATGTTTAAATCATTGCCAAAAGCGATCGCCCCACAATACCGTAAAAATCGCAAATCGCAGGGTTTTACCCTAATTGAAGTTCTAGTTGTAATGGTGATGGTCGGTGTACTAACAGCGATCGCTGCCCCCGCATGGTCTGGCTTTATCAATAGTCAACGCATGAACTCTTCACAAACATTGGTCTTACAAGCAATTAAAACAGCACAGTCAGAAGCAAAAACTCGTAAAGTTAGTGATAGCAAAAACTCCAGTGGCAATAGAACCAGAATTACTTTTAAAAGTAACGCAATTAGATTAGATAACGTCAAAGCTAATGCTGGGAAAGATCAGAAAATAGAAGATGGAATTACTTTATCCGTTACTAGTTCTGGAACTTTGCCTGTATCTGGTAGTGATAAATATCTAGAATTTGACTCCAGAGGCTTTTTACCACCGACACAATCTGGATTAGTGCCAATCTGCGTTAATTTGACGAATAGCACTGGTAAGACTAAGTGGATTAAAATCCAAACCCTATTGGGTGCTGTTGTTACAGGTGAAGGCAATTGCACGCTATAGTTAACTTCCTGCAATGATAGACAATATCTGTAAATTTCTCGCAGAAAGCTTTTCGTCAGACTTTGCCAGTTGGCTATTGGGCAAACCCATTGAATTAACCAAACTCGAACCATCAGAGCTTTTGGTAGAACCGATCCGTGCCGACTCAGTAATATTTCTCGAAGCATCAGACCTAATCCTGCACATCGAATTTCAAACCGAGCCGAATAGAAATATTCCCTTCCGCATGGCGGACTATCGATGTAATTCGCCTCTGGGAACAGCCAACAGCCATATTTCAAAACTATTCAGGACTATTACCCTTTGCCGCCCTATCTCAAACCGATAATCCCGAAGAAACATTAAGGCAAGTCGCCCAAAAAATTGAAAATATTAGCGATCGACAAGTCCAAAGTAATGTAGCCGCATCGACAGCTTTGACACTCCCCGCACTGAAGTGACGGGGATTCCTGATTCAGTGAGACAACTTACCAAATAGACCTAAATCTAAATGGCAGAGGTCGAACTCTCCACAGGCGTAGAAATTTGGGTATGCCCTACCCTATTTAATCCAATAGCCAAGATATTCAAAGCAGCATTGTGGTCACGGTCTAAAACCGTACCGCAATGGCTACATTGATGAGATCTCTCACTCAGCGATTTCTTGACCGTTGTTCCACAATTTGAGCAATTTTGGCTTGTATATTGTGGCGGCACTGCAACCGTGACCTTGCCAAATACTTTGCCAAAATACTCAACCCAATCTCGAAACATAGACCAGCTTGCATCTGAAATAGACTTAGCCAATTTATGATTCTTGACCATATTCCGCACTTGCAAATCTTCATAGGCAATCAGGTCGTTAGACCGAACTACGCACCTTGCAGTCTTTACCGCAAAGTCTTTACGCTGTCTAATTACTTGCAAATGCTTTTTTGCTAACCGCTTAATTGCTTTCCTCCGATTAGCCGATCCCTTTTTACGCTTAGAAACTTTGCGTTGCAACTTTTTAAGCTGACGCTCTGACTTTCTAAGAAATTTAGGATTTTCGACTACTTTACCTTTGGAGTCAGTGTAGAAGTGGTTCAACCCAACATCTAAACCAATCGTGGTTTGAGTTGGTTCTATATCTTCTCTACGGTCAACATCTACACAGAATTGAGCGTAGTAACCATCAGCCCGTTTTACCAGTCTGACACGTTTAATTTGCTCTATCTGGTAGAAGTTAAGGTCACGACTGCCAACTAGCTTGAGTCTGCCAATTTTGAAACCATCAGTCAAAGTTAAGTATTTACGATCTTCAGAAAGCTTCCACCCTGTAGTTTTATACTCAACGGAATGACCACGTTTTTTAAATTTTGGATATCCTTTCTTGCCTGATACTTTCTTCTTGCAGTTATCAAAAAATCTGGCAATGCCTGACCATGCCCTTTCAGCGCTTGATTGTCTTGCTTGAGAGTTTAATTTATTCGCAAAATCAAAATCTTTTGCAAGCACAGCCATGAACTTATTGAGGTCATATCTGTCAGCGCCGCGATTATCTATCCAGAACCTCAAAGCCTTATTACGACAAAACAGAGCAGTACGGATAGCCTCATCAATGAGGTTGTACTGCTCTGTTTTGCCTTTTAGTTTTGCTTCGAGGACTAACATGGATTTATCTAATCTTATGTAGTATATTCTAACATAAGATGCGACATATTGATACAATTAATATAAAGCCGTGCTAGAAGCACGGGTTTTTAAACCCATTTTTCTGATAATATCGGGCATAGCCCTAAACAAAGAAATCATCCAAAGACTTTTAAGGAGCGAAATCATGAAGACATCCGTGATTTACCAAGAAATTTTACTGGAGGGCAAAGCCGAAGGCATCGCTCAAGGCATCGCTCAAGGCATCACTCAAGGCATCGCTCAAGGTGAGGCTCAGGGTTTAGCTAAGGGTGAAGCGAAAGCTACCCGCCAAATTGCGATCAATATGCTCAATGATCATATTTCCCCTGATCTAGTCACCAAATTTACAGGACTAACCCTCAAGCAAGTCCAAAAATTACAACAGCTTTCTGCAAAACAATCCCAAAATCCTAAATCGCCAAGGGCTAAACGTTCAGCAAAACCTCAGTAAGCGTTTTCAATATCCAAAGGTGTTGTTATAAGTAGCAATGCCTAAATGGGCATTAATATAGGAACAAATTAAGAAATAAATGCTACTCTTGCAAGATAATTGTAGTTAAAAACAACAAAGAAATATGATGCGGATGCGGAATAATTATCGGCAAAGACGCGATCGCGTTCACGCAGGTATTTATAACAACCTTGGCTTCACTTTGCTAGAGGTCTTAGTAGTAATGGTGATAGCGGGTATTCTGGCAGCGATCGCTGCACCATCTTGGCTAGGATTTTTGAACAATCAGAGACTAACCTCCGCACAGAGTACAGCCCTCAGCACCTTGCGCTTAGCCCAGAGCAATGCCAAGCGCACCCAAACCATGTGGCAAGCAACCTTTAGAAATACTCCCAATGTTTCTCAATATGCAGTACATCAGTCGCCGCCATCATCAATGACCGCAGAATATTGGGATAGTCTGCCTTGGCAAAATTTTGATCAAGGCGTGAGAATTGTGGATAATACCGAGTCTCAACCTCGCACAACCCTAACAAAACTGACAGCAGTGCCTGAGCCAGATATTTATCGCGTTCAATTTAAGCCCCAGGGCAACCCAAATGGAATTGGAGAATTGGGACGTATCACATTTGCGAACAGAGCAGGTGGCGATCGCAAAAGATGTGTCATTATTTCCACGCTCCTAGGTTCAATGCGGTTAGCTGAGAATTCATCCTGCAATCAATGATTGCCAAAATATGTACATAATAAAAATAAGATGCAAATAAAATACAAATAAAATACAGATATAACGAAAATAACCTCAAAGAAACATTAAAGCGAGTTGCCAGAGCAATTGAAGATATCGTAAAATATCATAGATGCTTAGGCAACTTGATAATGATCCATGCGCCCCCTGTTTCGGGGTGATTGTGAGCCGAAATAGTGCCTTCGTGGAGTTGCACGATCTGACTGGCGATCGCCAGACCTAGCCCACTACCGCCACGATCTAAGCCCGACCTTGTACGTGATGGATCAATACGATAGAACCGATCAAAAATATGGGGCAATGCTTCTTCAGGGAACCCATCCCCCGCATCAATAGTTTCAATCTGCACAAAATCATCGATCGCTGCCACTGCCACAGTTATACTTTGAAGGGTTGGACTATGCTTGATACTATTATCGATAATATTGAGCAATAGCCGATAGAGGCGTGACTCATCACCATGGAGCCTGATCTGACCATCGCTATGATAATTTAAGGATATCTTTTTCCGATTGGCGATCGGCTCTAGGTTTGTCCATACCGCTTTGATCAAATTCTCTAGATCAATTTCACTCTTATGTAAGCAGGGCGTAATCCCCACATCCATTTGTCCTAGCTCTAATAGATCGTTAACGAGATTTGTAATTCTTTCTATTTCGTTGAGCAAACGTTCTACCCAAATTTTGGCAGAAGGATCAACACGTGTCTCAATGGTTTCGGCAACCAAACGGATTGAAGTTAGGGGCGTTTTTAGCTCATGGGCAACGTCAGAAGTCCAGCGATCGCGCTGTTGAGCAATTAGTACTGCTTCTTGGCGATCTTCCAAAAAGATCCCCACTTGTCTATTGGGGCAGTAGATACTGTGAGCGCGGATGGGCTTACTAGTCTGCGGCACAGGATCAGCAGGATCGGGAATCGCAGGATGAAATACCCAATCAATTTGAGCGCCTTGCATCTGCGATCGCGTCTGTTCTACCAACGCATCTAACTCATAGGAACGAATAATTTGTAACAAAAATGGTTTGCGCTGCAACCCTTGCTGAAGGTTATTGATCCCCATCATTTGAGCAGCCCTTTGATTACAAACCGTGAGGCGATTGTCTTGATCAACTTGCAAATAGCCAATGGGAGCCGACTCCACAATTGTTTCCCATAGCATTTGCTTCTGCAATTGCTCCTGCTCAGTTATCAATATCTCTTTCGGGTCAAATTTTTGACGATATTTTTGTTTAATATCCCTTTGCAAACCATATGCCCAAGATTGGAAACTGCGGATCGACTTTATCTTAGAAACATGACGCGATCGCTGACGTGATTTGCGATCGCGCAACCGCTTGGCATAACTCCAGCTAAACCAGCAAGCACTGGTAGCGATCGCGCCAATCACAATTCCCACTGTCAGCCAAAGTAATTCCACTTAATATGCCTATAGAGTTTAGCTTTTGGCTTTTAGCTTTTAGCCTTTAGCTTTTAGCCTTTAGCTTTTAGTTTTTACAGCGCTTAGTGCTACTTTAAAATTGAGTTTTTTTGACTTTAAGCTGTTGCTTATTCGCAGAATAGGCGGCGCAATGCGCCGCCTAGTAAAAAATCCAGCTAACAGCTAACAGCTAACAGCCAATTAATAAGTTTCAACGTGCCAGCGTCCATCCTTCTTCATTTGCTTTTCAAATTCTTTCCAATTTGCGCCATTCTTTTCCGCAGTCTTGGTCATGAATTCAGCAATACCATCTTCCATACCGCGCAAACCGCACATATAGGTATGAGTGGTGGGCTTTTGCAGCACTTCCCAAAGCTCATCGGCATATTCAGCCATGCGGTTTTGAATATACATCTTTTCGCCTTTGGCATTCTTTTGTTCACGGCTGAGTGCCACATCGTAGCGGAAGTTGCGCTTATGCTTATAAGCCATCCACTCCAGATCAGCCTTGTACAAAACGGTGCTGTCGGTGGGCGCACCAAAAAAGAGCCAAGCCAAGCCATTGAATTTGTAATCTTCATGCTGTTCCTTAAACATCCGCCATAGGAAAGCGCGGAAAGGAGCAATCCCTGTGCCAGTGGCAATCATGATGATTGTGGCATTAGGATCATCGGGTAGCAACATTTCTTTGCCCACAGGACCTGACAGCTTCACCTCATCGCCAGGTTTAAGATCGGTTAAGAAATTAGAGCAGACACCCTTCACCAACTCGCCAGCTTCGTTGGTGTATTCCAGACGTTTGACGCTGAGAGACAGGGTTTTGGCATCGAGATCATCACCTAGACGGGTAGAGGCGATCGAGTAGAGACGGAGCTTGTTCGGCTTGCCATTTTTGTCCTCACCAGGAGGAATTACACCAATACTCTGACCTTCTAAATAGCGTAGACTGCCACCAGAAATATCGAACTTGAGGTGGCGGGTATCGCCAGCCGCACCTTGTCTGACCAATACTTCATTGAGAATGCACTTGGCTGTAAAGGGGCTAGCTGGGCGGTAGATGTTGACGGGAATATCTTTTTCTGAATTTGCACTCATGAGACGTTATGTAGGGAATGTATGACAAAGAAACACGATGTCATTATATTTTCAAATGCGACTTGTCAGCATGATGTAGCCTAAAGATCTGTTTGAGTGGGGCAAAACTTATATCTTTATTAAGATTTAGCCGAAACAAAATTGCTGAAATATGGGGGGAGGGCGGCAAATGGGTAGTCGTCTAGGGTTGCATATGTTATTATGGATACAATTAACCTTAGATTTTCAACTAAAGGTACTTGCAACAAACTACAACTTATGTATCACAGCTTTACTATAACTTTAGTAAAGCTTGACTAAGGCTGTAGTCAGGCAAAAAGCCCTTGGAGTACCTGACACATCGCTAAACAGCGCTAAACATCACTAAGTTGATGCACTATTGCGATTTTGTAATGAGTGAACATTTATTACAAAATCATTTAAAAACAAAAAATAATCCTAGCAAGGGTTTCATGTTTTCATACTGACTACGGCAGCATGAAAATTGCCACAGGCTAAGGCGTAGTTCGCCAGTGTTTTTGGAGATTGCAGTTTGAATTATCGGAATTAAGAGTCTAGAGGAGGCTACTTTGCAAACAACGGGTGCATTCGCCCTCATCGATAGTGTGAGGCGACAAGGTGTAAAGCATATTTTCGGCTATCCAGGCGGCGCAATTTTGCCTGTGTATGACGAAATTTATCAGGCAGAAGCGAGAGGAGAAATTAAGCATTATCTAGTGCGCCATGAGCAAGGAGCAGTCCATGCAGCAGATGGCTATGCTAGAGCTACTGGTAAGGTGGGTGTATGTGTGGCAACCTCAGGTCCTGGAGCGACTAATCTGGTGACGGGGATTGCTACTGCCCAAATGGATTCGATCCCGATGGTAATTATTACGGGGCAAGTTCCCTCCTATGCGATCGGTACGGATGCCTTCCAAGAAACCGATATTTGGGGGATCACTTTGCCCATTGTCAAGCATTCCTATGTGATTCGCCGCCCAGAAGATATTGCGCGGATTGTGGCGGAGGCTTTTCATATTGCTGGCACTGGTCGCCCAGGGCCTGTACTGATTGACATTCCTAAGGATATCGGTCAAAAAGAATTTGCCTATCACCCTGATGCTGAGGTGGATTTGCCAGGATATCAACCCAAGGTTAAGGGGCATTTACATCAGATTGCGGCGGCGATCGCGATGATCCGTGAGGCAAAGCGTCCTTTGCTCTATGCAGGTGGTGGGGCAGTGCTTGCTGATGCCCATGCTGAGCTTGCCGAGCTTGCTAAGCGCTTTCAGTTGCCTGTCACCACAACCCTAATGGGTAAAGGTGCTTACGATGAAAATAGTGAGCTATCCCTCGGTATGTTGGGAATGCATGGTACGGCCTATGCTAATTTTGCAGTGCAGGGCTGCGACTTGTTAATAGCGATCGGCGCGAGATTTGACGATCGCGTGACAGGTCGCCTAGATAAATTTGCGCCTGATGCCAAGGTGATTCACATTGATATTGATCCTGCGGAGGTCGGCAAAAATCGTAAACCCGATGTGCCGATTATTGGCGATGTAAAAGAGGTTTTGCAAGCACTTTTGGATGCGACAAGTTACGAAGAAAACATTCAAACTAAGGAATGGTTTGCCCAACTTGATCAATGGAAAGAAGACTACCCCCTAGAAGTACCTGCCTACGAAGGTGTGCTATCGCCCCAACAAGTAATTTTTGAATTTGGTAAACAAGCGCCCGATGCCTATTTTACCACTGATGTGGGGCAGCATCAAATGTGGTCAGCACAACTTATCAAAACTGGACCACGTAAGTGGATTTCTAGCGCAGGACTCGGCACGATGGGCTATGGGATGCCTGCGGCAATGGGCGCAAAGGTGGCACTGCCCGATCATCAGGTGATCTGCATTAGTGGTGATGCTAGTATCCAGATGAACATTCAAGAGTTGGGAACCCTTGCCCAGTATGGTATCAAGATCAAGGTAATCATTATTAATAATGGTTGGCAGGGCATGGTGCGCCAATGGCAAGAGAGCTTTTATGATGAGCGCTATTCTTCTTCAAACATGGAAGTGGGAATGCCTGATTTTGTGAAACTTGCGGAAGCCTTTGGACTGAAGGGGGTTCGCGTTAGTGATCCGCAGGATTTGCAGGCGGCGGTGGCAGAGATTCTTGCCTATGATGGTCCCGTGTTTGCCGATTTTTGCGTTAAGCGCAATGAAAACTGTTATCCGATGGTTCCCCCAGGCGCAAGTAATGCAGAAATGGTCGGTTTGCCCACACCCAAGCGATCGCTGACCTTAGAACCTGCAATGCAACTAGAAAAAGCTTTAGTCTAGGCAACAATCCTGTAACAGTACAAAGAGTTAATATTTGTGACTATGAAAAAAGGCAGCGCTTCGCGCTGCCTTTTTTATAGTTGTTAGCGATGCTATGCTTTTGCTTTATTTATATGCAGATCTATGACACCAGAAAAATCCTATCGTCCCAATGTCGGGATTATTGTGTTTAATCGCAAGGGTGAGGTACTAGTCGGCGAACGTTTAGGTGTACCTGACTCATGGCAGTTTCCTCAGGGCGGGATCGATGATGGCGAAGATCCTCAAGCAGCCGCTTTGCGAGAACTATACGAAGAGGTGGGTATTGATGACGCGGTGTTAGCCTATGTGCATCCTGAATGGTTGTATTACGACTTTCCGCCATCGCTCAAGTTGTCGGGCAAGTGGGCAAGCTATTGCGGACAAAGGCAACGGTGGTTTGCCTTTTATTGGAACTACCCAGCTTCTAATTGTAAGTTGGATGTTCACGATCGCGAGTTTCGCGTGGTGCAGTTTATGGCGATCGACAAAACCCTTGATTCTATTGTGAGATTTAAGAGAGAAGTGTATCAACAGGTGGTGAAGATCTTCACCCCTGTGATTCGTGAATATATTGGCAAATTGCCGTAACAAGTCATGGAAGGCTAATTTCTTGGCTGTACGATCATACTAGTGGCAATTTGATCGGCGATCGCCGCCCCATTTAAGATCTCCACCAGTTTCAAGGCAAAAGCCATCGCTGTACCTGCGCCGCGACTCGTTACCACATTACCATCAACAACCACAGGACTCTCCAAATATTCGCCAACTTGCAGTTGGGACTTGACCGCAGGGAAGGAGGTAGCGCGTTTGTCTTTGAGTAAACCTGCGGCGGAGAGAACGGTGGGCGCGGCACAGATCGCCGCCACTAATTTTTGGGCATGGGTATGGGCAGTCAACATTTTGGCAACACGCGGATCTTCTCTGAGCCGAAATGTACCTGCACCACCTGGCAGCGCGATCGCATCAAAGATATGCGACTCAACCTGATCGAGAGATTTGTCAGCAATAATGGCGATCGCATGAGCGCCCATAACCGTTAGCTCATCTAGGCTCGCTGTGATCACTTCAATATCAGCGCGGCGCAACACATCAATAATCGTAATTGCTTCGATTTCTTCAAAGCCTGTAAATAGGGGTACAAGTACGGTGGGCATTTTTTTGGGGGATTGGTGATTGGTGATTGGCTTTTAGCTTTTAGCTTTTAGCTTTTAGCTTTTAGCTTTTAGCTTTTAGCTTTTAGCTTTTAGCTTTTAGCTTTTTAATTAGGTAATTAAGTTAAAGCTTGAGATTCAGTTGAAATTTATTAGACTTCCTTTTCATTAGTTCCTATATTAACTAATCGCTAACCACTAACCACTAACCACTAACCGCTAATCGCTAACCGCTAATCGCTAATCGCTAATCGCTAATCGCTAACCACTAATCGCTAACCGCTAACTGCTAACCGCTAATCGCTAACTGCTAACTGCTAATCGCTAACCGCTAACCTCTTGACATTGACTGCAAAGACCAAAAAACTCAAGGGTATGGTAATAAATCTGAAAGGTATGGGTTTTAGCCAATTGATTACTTAGATCATGGATGGGACAACAATCAATCGGTAATGATTTACCGCAGTTGAGGCAGTTGAGATGGTGCTTGTCGGCGGGGGTAATGCTATAGACGGTTTCGCCATTGGGGAGGGTCAGCGCCTTAATTAGGCCTTGCAATTTGAGGGTATCTAGCGATCGATAGACCGTGGCTAGCCCCATACTCTGTTCACTACTGCGTAATTCCGAATGGATATCCTGCGCTGATATGGCGCGATCGCGGTGTTGGAGGAAATGTAGCACTCGTTCTTGGCTGCGAGTGAGTTTTTCTTTCATGCTTTTGCGAGGGGAAAAAATATCCTGTGGGTATTTTTCCTGATTTCAGAACTTAAAAGGATTATAAATCAGACAGGGCATAAAGCATTTTTCGAGTTTTTGGCGCGTTGCAGGATTAATTTCTGTAATCCATTGTTTATGCATTAATTGCTCGATCGCCGCAGTGCCGTAAATAAGGGCAGATATACCTGCAATCGTGGTGTAAAAGTCGATCGCCCCATCGAATTGTTCCCCATTGTGGCGTTTGATCGCAATCTGCGGTGCAAAGGAGCGATCGCTGCTAATGGTAAATATGCCTTCATTCCAATGACAATGGGAATCGCTAATGGCAAAGGTCAAGGGTTCACAGTCAAGGGGTAAACCATGCAAAGCGCCCACCAGATCGACGATGCGTACCATCCAAGGTTCACTCAGTCTTGATTCTAAAATACCTGCATCCCCTAGCCAATTATGGGGATTTGTGTTGAGGGGTAAGGGCATTTTTAAAATATGGATTTGATCGCGGTGACTGGCGAAAAATTGCCATAGGCGATCGCGGGAGGGCAGGTCTGTCCAAAATATTGATGATATCTCGATGCAGCGATCGCGCATTGGTTGATTGCTGCTGCTGTCGATGCTGTAGATGGCGATGGCAACGGGCTGGCAATCACGCTTAATCACTACACATAGTTTTTGGCGGTGCAGATGCCACCATTGGTCATAGTTAAAATTGGTGATTGCTAAGCCATGGCTATGGGGCTGTAAGGTGTGCGATCGCAGACTCTCGAATAAAAAGTTTGCCAAAATATCCTTGACCTCAGTTGCCGCAAGGCGATCGCAGGTTAAATTATCTAATTTAGTTGATTGATGACTTGATTTTAGATAGGGCGACAGGGCGGCGATCGGCATCTCTACTTCGTGATTGGCATTGGCGATCGCATAGCCCAAGGTTTCATAAAAACTCGCCTTAAAGGGTGTGAGCATACTGACACTGATGCCATGCATTCGCATTTCCAGAAAGGCGCTCTTGATCAATGCCTTGACACAGCCACGATTGCGATATTCGGGATATGTCCATATGCCACCAATGCCGCCCATCGCCTTCAGAGTCCCCCGCACCGACTGCTGCATCCGAAAACATTGCAAAGCCGCCGCAATTTTGCCATCAATTTCCGCCACTAATACTTCCTCTGGATTGATTGCGGTTAGGTGCGATCGCGGCAAGTCTTGATTTGTCCAACGGGAGTAAGCGTACAGATCACCCTTAAGGATTTCGAGGCGATCATTTTTATCAATTTTGCGAATTTTCATAGATATATTCTTACAGAAATTGCCGATCAAGCCGATCAAGCAAAGCACAGAAGAGATTTTGAAGGAATCTCAGAGCCATGATTGACTGACACATCTTAACCATAAACGGGCAAGATGCCCGTTCCACAAGGATTCTGCTTTTGTGGGTCAGACATCTTGTCTGACAAGGCTTACAGACACTTTTGTCAGTCAATCAGCTCAGAGCCTGTTTGAAAAGTCTCGGTCTTCGCTAAAAACATAGATTGATCCCCATTCCCCCCCCTTCGTAAGGGGAAAGATTAAAGAAGTCTCCCTTTTTAATGGAGACTTCTAGGCAGATCAAAACTTTTCAAACATTCTCTTAAAAGCTCTAATATGAATCAAATTATATTATTAGTCCCTTGATCCTATGGATAAACACATCTGGATTGCCCAGCTATCTCTAGTAGCGCATATTGAAGGCGGTTACTTTGCCGAAACCCATCGCTCATCAGAAACAATTACCACATCTCGCGAAGGGCAAAATCGGGCAGTGATGACCTCCATTTATTATCTCTTGACAGACGATCGCCCTATTGATCATTTGCATAAAAATCAGTCTGATATCATGCATTATTTCCATGCTGGCTCACCGATTACCTATATCACGGTTGATCTAGAGGGGAAGTTGCATAGAGCGAAACTAGGGCTGGATCTCGCTCAGGGACAAGTGCCGCAGTTACTAGTTCCTAAAGGTTACTGGAAAGCGGCTGTGCTGGAGTCAGGTGAATATGGTTTGTTGGGGGAGTCGGTTGCCCCTGGGTTTGACTATCGAGATATGGCGATCGCCCATGCTGATGAGATCAAGACTCAGTTTCCCCATCTATGGAATGATTTAGCCCCCTATGTCAGGTCTGCTTAAATCTTCTGAAATAAGAGACTTCTCAAACACGCTCTAAAAGAGAAGGAATAAAATTTAAAACTTGTTTTTGTCGATCTTCCGCAATCATTAAATTACAGCAGGTAGTTATGGCAAATGAGGCTCAGACGATATTGCAAAAAACATGGGAGCAATGTTCTAGCTTAATCATTGATCTTGATGGCGTGGTTTATCAAGGTAAACAAATGATTGCTGGTGCAGATGTTGCCATTGAACAGTTTCGGCAGGCTGGTAAGCAGATTATATTCTTAACCAACAATTCCGCTAGCTCCGTCCTCGCGATCTGGCAAAAACTAACCAATCTTGGCATTGTCTGCGATCGCCAAGAAATCTTCACCTCAGCTTCCGCATCCGCAAGCTTCATCGCCGATCATGCCATTGACGGCGGACAGGGGGTCTTGGTGATTGGCACTGAAGCCCTAAAACAGGAGGTGCAAAACTATGGGTTAAATCTTGGTGATGCTCATCATTGCGGCGCTGTCTTAGTGGGATTGGACGCACAATGTAACTATCAGGCGATCGCCCAAGCCCTGACCGCCTTAAATAAGGGCGCAAAATTTGTTGCCTGTAACCTTGATGCCAACTTCCCGACAGAAGGAGGGCAGTCGCTTCCAGGCTGTGGGGCAATCGTGGCGGCGATCGCGGCGGCAGCCGAAAAAAATGTGGATTTTGCGATCGGCAAGCCCAACACCATCATGCTAGATATAATTAAGGAAAAGACACAAGTATCCTTGGAGAAATGTTTAGTTATTGGTGATATGTTAGCTTCAGATATCCTGATGGCTAATCGGGCGCATATCCCTAGCATCTGGATCACTGAGACAGCCGATAAATATGATCAGTTTGCCAGAAGTTTGCCCAGTGATTTGCCCAGTGATTTGCCCAGTGATTTGGCAGGTAATTTGGCAGGTGACTTAGCAGGTAATTTGAGGGATAATTGGGCGACCCGATCGCCAACAACTTCCACCCATCGCCCACAACCAACTATAGCTATGACTAGTCTAAAAGCAATTGCTCATACCCTAGCGATCGGTACAGCCCATTCAGGCTTTGAGTAGTACAGAAATGTTTTTGAGTCAGCGCTTTACGCTGTAAATAAATCTTGCGATAACCGTTGCAAAATTTATAGCAATCAAGACAGGAATCAAAACCATAGACAAGTCACACTTTTAAGACAATTCATTAGGATGGTGAGTGATGTATAGGCGCATATTCAACTGGTTGGCGATATTTGCAGTTACCCTAGGACTAGTAACCTGTAGTGCTGTCCCTAATAGCAACAACATCATAACCACGACTGGCTCCCTCACCGATGCTGATGCCTTACGCAACAGGGGGCAAACCTTAAACGCATCAGTTCCCAACACCAAAACCGATATGTTTCGGATTTGGTGGCCCCAAGGATTTCTCACAGAAGAAAATACCCTCATCGCCCAGATCGTGGAAGGATGGGAAAAAGAAAGTGGCAAAAAAGCTGCCATTACACTAATACCCGCCAATCTCCTCGACTCAGAAGTCGTCAAAGCCCTAGAAACTGGCAATCCTCCCGATCTTTTATACAGCACCACTGGCGACACTAATTTATTCCCGCGTCTAGCTTGGAAAAATGAACTGGCAGATGTTGCGGACGTGATTAATCCCATTAAGGACGCATACTTGCCCGTTGCCTTAGAAACCGTTAACTATCAAAACGGTAATTTTAATAAGCGCAGTTACTACGCAGCTCCCATTGGACAGCAAACAGTCCATATCTTTTATTGGCGCAATCTACTAGAAGAGGCAGGTTTTAAAGACACCGATATTCCCAAAAATTGGGATCAATATTGGCAATTTTGGCAAACCGTCCAGAAAAATTTGCGTAGCAAGCGTAACTCCGAAGATGTCTATGCCCTTGCCTTGGCGATGTCTGACCTAGGAACCGATACATTTTTGGGCTTTGAAGAATTTTTGGAAGCATATGATGTCAAGATACTTGATGACAATGGCAAGCTCATAATTAGCGATCCTAGCAATCGCCCCAACATCATCAATGCCTTACGAAAATATAGCGATCTTTATAAAGGTGGATTTGTACCGCCAAGGGCTACGGAATGGTCAGATTCTGGTAACAATATCAGTTTTTTAGAGAGCCAATCGGTAATGACCGTCAATAGTACCCTATCGATTCCCTTGACCCAAAAATTACCGAAAAACAAATATAACGAATCTTCCCGCGATCTATATTTCAATCGTATTGTCACAGCCGCGCTGCCCGACAAACCCGATGGCAAAGTTCTCAAATCCATTTTAGGAATTAAGCAGTTAGTAATATTTGAAAAATCTAAGCATAAGGAAGATGCTAAGAGCTTTATGAAATATTTTCTCAAGCCAGAGGTGATAGGGCGCTTTATTCGTGAAGGGAGCAAAGGGCGCATGGTTCCTGTGATGCCTCAGTTACTTGAAGATGAATTTTGGAAGGATAATGATCCTCACTTTGCCGCAGTGATTAATCAATTGCTGCGACAACCGACTAGACCTTCCTATGAGGCAGTTAATCCAGCCTATAGTGTTGTTTTAGAACGGAATATTTGGGCAAAGGGAATTTTGCAAATCTTGCGAAATCAAGCATCAGTGGAGCAGGCTGCTGATAAAGCGATCGCTGATATTGTCGATATCTTCAGCAATTGGAAATAGTAATCAGAAGCAGTTACGTTGTTTCTGGGATTACCGAGTTTAAATAAAACTTTTAAATAAAACTTTTAAATAAAACTCTTAAATAAACTTCTAGATTTAATTGGGATAGAGGACAAAATGAATTTTTGGGGCAAGAGCTTACTTTTACAACTCGTAACTTACTTTTCAGTCCTATCGACCGTGACCGTAAGCATTGTCGCGTTTTCTGCCTATGTGCGATCGCGTGATGCTCTCCAAAATTCTGTAATTGACCGTTTGCAAGTGGCAATTTCGCTAAAAGAATTTCAACTCAATGAATGGGTTAGCAGTCAGCGCAAGGATGTATTGCTATTAGTGCAATTGCCAACCGTCAGAGATGAATTAAATATCCTGCTAACTAATCCCACTAATAAACCAGAATATATTAGTGCCTATAGTCGTCTCAGCAAATTCCTAGCAGAAGTCACTGCGGTCAAGCCAAATTTGACCAGTATTATCGCCACTACTAACGGTGGATTTGTGGTTTTTTCTAGCGAAAATAGTGCTTTAGTTGGCAAATTCCGCCCTCTTGGTGATCCCACGACTTTTTTTACTAAACAGAGTGCTAATACGGTCGTTCCTAACTTTTATATTTCCCCTGCAACGGGTAAAGCACAAATCACTTTTGCCACAAATGTATTTGATCGCGAAAATTTAGCAATGGGGGCAGTTTCGATTAATCTGGCATTGCAGGATATTGATAATCTGATCCGTGAGCGTACTGGTTTAGGGAAGACCAGTGCCACCTATTTAGTCGGGCGGGCGGGCAAGCGTAGTGTATTTATTTCAAGGGAGGAGAAGAAAGCGGAAGTAGAAGGGCAAGAAGGGAAGGATAAACCGAATACAGCACAGATCGCTGAGGTTAAGAGCGAAGCCATTGATCTTGCCTTGGCTAAACAGGACGGTTTCGGTCTTTACGCCAATTATGCTGGAGTGCCTGTGGTGGGGGTATTTCGATGGTCAACTAGTCAAAACTTAGCAATTATTGCAGAAGTTAGTCAAGATGAAGCTTTTGAACCTGCAAATCGGTTGGCGCGGGATATTTTGTTGATTGGATTAAGCTCGGCGGGTATTTTGCTGGTGGCGGTATATTTGTTGGCGCGGCGGATTACTCAACCAATTTTGGTGATTGCGGATGCGGCTAATCAGGTTTCGGGCGGCAATCTCAATGCTCAAGCACCTGTAATGACTAAGGATGAGATCGGCATTTTGGCGATCGCCTTTAATCAAATGACTTCGGAACTCAAAAGCTCTGGCGAGCAGTTAGCTGACTATAGCCGTACCCTAGAACAGAAAGTTGCCCAACGCACCAGTGAAATCAAGGCGATCATCGATAATATGGTGGATGGTTTGGTGGTAGTAGATGGGGAGAATCGGATTACGCAGTTCAACCCCGCACTTACGGGAATGTTGGGAATTAGTAGTAAAGCGATCGAAAATGCAACTAGTTATAAGGAGATTTTTAGAACCGCCGAAATGACTAACCTAGTCATGAATACGAGAGAATATCCTCAACAGGTTTTTAGTGAAGAATTTGCATTGCCCGACCGCCGTACTGCCAAGGCAGTGGCAACCGCAATCTTTAGAGAGAACTTAACGACTAAGGAAACTAGTGATTTAGAGAACACCGTTACGACTGGTGTTAATTTCCATAGTCATAGTCAGGGATCTCAGGGTAAAGCAGATTATTTAGGGACGGTAATTCTGATTCGTGATATTACAGCCGAGAAGGAAGTTGATCGCATGAAAACAGACTTCATTTCCACAGTATCCCATGAGTTGCGAACACCGCTAACTTCGGTTTTAGGATTTGCAAAATTAATTCAGAAAAAGCTAGAGGAGTCTATTTTTCCTTTAATAACAACCGAAGATAAAAAGGTGAAGCGCAGTGTACGGCAAGTGACAGAAAATATTGAAATTATTGTTTCGGAAGGAATGCGCTTAACCAAGTTGATCAATGAAGTACTGGATATTGCCAAGATCGAAGCAGGGAAGATGCAATGGAATATGGATAACTTAGATATTACGGAGGTAATCAATCGGGCAATCTCGGCGACATCGGCATTATTTGAGCAGAAAGGCTTGACCTTGGTGAGAGAGGTTGATGCAGATTTGCCTGTAATCTATGGGGATAAGGATCGCTTGATTCAGGTGGTAATTAATTTGATTTCTAATGCCGTTAAATTTACCGATCAAGGCACGGTTACTTGTCTAGTGCAGTATCAGCAATTGACTAATCCTTGCGTCATCGTTAGCGTAATTGATCAAGGGGTTGGCATTTCTGAATCGGATCAACCAAAGGTATTTGAGAAGTTTAAGCAGGTGGGCGATACTTTGACCGATAAACCGCAAGGCACGGGGCTAGGTTTGCCGATTTCTAGGGAAATTGTCGAGCATCATGGCGGCAGGATTTGGGTAGAAAGTGAAGTTGGTAAAGGCAGCACATTTTCCTTTACTTTGCCGATCTCGATGGCAACGAATAGCGATCGCCAGCCATTACCATCGATTAACTTTGAGATTCTCATTGAACAGTTGAAGAAGCGAGCGCTCTATAACCATGAGCAGCAATCTATTCAAGATGCTACTGCTGGCTCCATACCGAGTTCTGTCATTGGTTCACCAAAAAATATTCTAGTAATTGATGACGATGCAAGTATTCGGAGCCTATTGAGACAGGAGCTAGAAGCAACGGGCTATGTCGTGAGTGAGGCAGCTAATGGACAGGAGGCGATCGTTAAGGTTCGCGAAAATCGCCCCGATTTGATTACCCTTGATATTATCATGCAGGGCATTAGTGGTTATGATGTTGCCGCAATTCTCAAATCCGATCCCGCCACCCTCAATATTCCGATTATTATTGTGTCAGTGTTAGACGATCAAGAAAGAGGATTGCATTTAGGAATTGATAGCTATATTACGAAGCCTCTAGATACTGCCCTATTACTGCGTGAGGTGGAGCTATTGTTATCGAGCAAGGTGAGTAAAAGCAAAAAGGTTTTGGTGGTGGATGATAATTTTGAGGCGATCGATTTGCTGATGGAAATGCTGCGAAATCAGGATTTTATCCCTTCTACGATCGCCCCTACAGACAACCTACACGATCGGGTGATATCTTCACCACCCGATGTAATTATTGCCAGTACTAGGCTGGCGGAACAGATCCAAACTCTCCGCGCCGAAAAGACCATGACACATACTCGATTTTTGCTAGTCGCCGAGCGCTAATTATTGTAAGACATCTGCGGGAGTGAATTGGAAAATCTGGGCATAAAATTCAAACTCACTGTCAAGGGCTTTCTTGATGTTTTCGGATTTGCGGAAACCATGCTGCTCACCCTCAAAGGGGACGTATAACACAGGTAGTCCTTTCTTTTGCAAAGCCTCCACCATCATTTCCGCTTGATTGGGCGGCACGACCCGATCCTCCAGACCTTGAAAGAAGGCGATCGCACAGGATAGTTTCTCGGTGAAATGGATGGGCGATCGCTGAATATAGATTTCCTTCTCTTCGGGATATTTGCCAATCAGACTATCGAGATAGCGCGACTCAAACTTATGGGTATCCTTTGCCAAGGCTTCGAGATCGCAAATGCCATAGTGACTTGCGCCAGCTTTGAAATCATCGCGAAAGGTCAGCGCACAGAGGGTAGTATAGCCGCCTGCACTGCCGCCCGAAATGGCAAGGCGATCGCCGTCGACTAAGCCCTGCGTCACTAAAAATTTGGCACCATTGGCGCAGTCATCAACATCAACAATGCCCCACTTCCCTTTGAGGCGATCGCGATAGGCGCGACCATAGCCCGTACTGCCGCCATAATTAACATCTAGCACCGCAAAGCCGCGACTAGTCCAATATTGAATCCCCAAACTGAGACTGCTGGAGGTGGCTGCGGTTGGTCCGCCGTGACTCTTGACTAATAATGGCGGTTTGGCATGGGTTTCTCCTTGAAAATCAGCATTTTTCGGCGCATAAAATAAACCATAGGCGGTTAAACCATTTTCCGTGGGAAACTCAATGGCTTGGGCGGCGGAAATATAGGCGGGGTCAATTTGCAAATCTGAGGCAACGCGCACTTTTTGCCAAGTGCCATTGGTCAAATCCAAAAGCACGATCGCCGATGCTTCTGTACTCGCTCCACCGTGAAAGGCACAGTGATCGCCTTGGCACTTTAACCCAGAAATAGAAGTAAAGGGAACATCTATAATCTGCAAACCCCGATCTAAATTTTGCGGATCAAGCTTTGCTAAATAGGACTTTCCATTTTGGCTATAGCTGCAAATCACCTTGCCATCTCCTGCAAAGCCATAGGTACTCATGCCAAATACCCATTGGGGCATTCCAAATTCTGCTGCCATATTGCAGAGTGGTTGAATATTAGATAATTCATTCAAATCCACAGCATAGAGATTCCACCAACCCGTGCGATCGCTGACAAAGTAGAGCTTGCCATCGGGCGACCATTCGGGCTGAAAAATAGATTCGGCGAAGCCGCCAGCCACTAATTGCGGATTCTCAATGGTGAGAATTCCCGATCCTGTTTCCAGCAGATCGCCAACCCATAGTTCCGTACCATCCCAAGGCATATTTGGATGCTGCCAACTCAACCATGCGAGGCGATCGCCTTGAGGACTAAGCCTTGGGGATGCATAAAAATCAGCCCCTGCTGCTAATACTTGAATGTCTTCCCCGTTAGTCGTACTAATCGCCACAAGGCTATTAGTCGGTTCGCCCCCTTCTGAATTGGCGTAAGTATGATCTTCGCAAATACAGATCAAGCGCCCATAGTTGCGACTCCATGCAAAATCAGCATAGCGACAGTTATTTTCAGGGGTTAACCTCTGGGGCGCATTGTCCCCAACTTGGCGATAGATGCCGCGATCGCTAAAGTTAGAGAAATAAAGCCTACCATCTTCGATCAAATATTCGCCGCCGCCATACTCATGTACCTGCGATCGCACATTCTTATCCTTGGGAGTGATCTCTATGTAACTGCGATCGTCATAACCCATGATCACATTGCGTCCGCCCTCCGTAGGTCGCCCCTCATTCCAATAGACCTTGCCATCATCAAGGGCGATCGCCCCCAAGCGAATACTGCTAGAAACAATTAAATCGGAGCTAATCGGTGATTTCCAAGAACCATAGGGAGCAGTATTCATAGAGTACGTTTGACAAATGTTGTAGCGGGTTTATCTATGAATTATAGCTGTGGTTATTTCGGTTCGCACATAAACCCATCTTGAGTTGCCTCTGCTTTTTTACTGCATTCATCAGGATTATATGATTTATATTTACCTATGATAAGTATAATAATGATTGACTGTCACCAATGTTTAGCGTAGTCTAAATTTACTGATGTCTCAGTACCTCTAAATTTAAATTTTTTTTAATTTTTTAGCATTAACAATGCTTTCACAATCAATAGCAAAATGGCAATAACAAACAAAATAAAGTTTGATAACCTACGGGGCGATATGTTTGGCGGTCTGACCGCCGCGATCGTCTCTTTACCTCTAGCACTTGCCTTCGGTGTCGCCTCTGGCGCAGGACCGATCGCGGGGCTATATGGTGCAGTCTGTGTAGGCTTCTTTGCAGCTCTATTTGGTGGTACACCTACCCTGATTTCGGAGCCTACAGGGCCAATGACCGTGGTTATGACCACGATCGTTGCTTCTCTAACCACCAAAAATCCTGAAAACGGTTTGGCAATGGCTTTTACCGTAGTGATGATTGCGGGACTTTGCCAAATCGTATTTGGTTATTTCAAACTTGGCAAATACATTACCCTGATGCCCTATAGCGTCATTTCTGGCTTTATGTCAGGTATTGGCGTGATTTTGGTGATTTTACAAATTGCCCCATTTTTAGGGCAGGCTCCACCTAAAAATGGCGTTTTAGGTACTTTCTTATCTATTCCCGATTTAATTTCTAAAGCAGCCTCTCCCGATAATCTGCCTGAAGTAATTCTGAGTGTTGTTACCCTCGCCATTATTTTCTTAACCCCTAAGAAGATCAAGAAAATCGTTCCCCCACAATTGATCGCCCTAATTGTCGGCACGGTCATCTCCGTTACAGTATTCAAAGATGTCACTGGCATTCGTCGCATCAGTGATGTGGGACCAATCCCCGTCGGCTTGCCGCAATTCCGTCTGCCCATATTTGGACCCGATGAAGTGACAATCATGCTGGTCGATGGCTTTATGCTAGGGATTCTCGGTTGTATTGATACACTTTTAACAGCAGTCGTTGCCGATAGCATTACCCGTACCGAGCATAAATCTGACAAAGAATTAATCGGTCAAGGTATTGCCAACATCGTTTCAGGGATCTGCGGTGGCTTGCCTGGGGCAGGTGCAACCATGGGAACAGTGGTGAATATTCAGACGGGGGCAACTTCGGCACTTTCGGGCTTGACCCGTGCATTGGTGTTGCTAGTGGTCGTCTTGGGTGCAGCGAAATATACGGAGCCAATCCCGATGGCAGTTTTAGCAGGTATTGCCCTCAAGGTGGGTCTGGATATTCTCGATTGGAGTTTCTTAAAGCGATCGCACAAAATTTCGATCAAAGGCTCTTTGATCATGTACGGTGTGCTACTGCTGACGGTATTTGTGGACTTAATCGTGGCGGTGGGTATCGGTGTATTTATTGCGAATATTCTCACCATTGAGCGCCTGAGCGAGTTGCAGTCGCAAGAGGTTAGGCTGATTTCCGATGCTGATGATGATGCCCGTTTGACTAAAGAACAAAAGGAGCTATTAGACAAAGCAGGGGGGCGGGTCTTGTTGTTTTATCTCAGTGGCTCAATGATCTTTGGACTATCGAAGGCGATCGCCCGTGAGCATAATGCGATGAAGGATGCTGATGTCTTGGTAATGGATCTTACCGATGTGCCATCCATGGGTGTGACCGCGTCCTTGGCGATCGAAAATGCAATTCGTGATGCTGCCGATCGCGGTTTGCAGATTTATCTTGTCGGTGCAAGTGCTAAAGTCTCTAAGCGCTTGGAGAAGCTGGGTATTTTAGAACTGATTTCTAGCGAACATATTAAGAGCGATCGCACTGAAGCTCTAAGCAACGCTGTGGATCTGTTGCATAGTAAGTAGTTACAGTGCTTTGCGCTTAAACCCAAATCCAAAAAATCTTTGAAAGCGTTGCGAGGCAGAGCTTTCAAAGATTTTTTGGCTAGATTTACCAATCCATTCAAAAAAGCATAGATAAAAATCTATGATAACTGCAATTTATTTCTTGGTTAGTCAATGGTTTAATTTGTTTGGATTAGTGTACATTTAAAAATGTAAAAATAATTTAACAATTGCAATTTACATTTTGGTCTTTTAGAGATTGAAATCCCTCAGCACTCATTCTTGATAGTATGTTATGGAAACTTCTTTTGTTTCCTTGAAAGCAGACTTAAAGTTCTATTGCTGTAAGAGTGAAATACCTCGATATTTACTAATTTGGGACAGTGCGACAATACTTTCCTTTTTTGAAGACCAAACCTAGCAATATTTTCTGAACTGACAAATAGTGCAACACCTTTTTAGTTCAGGGCTTCTCTCTATATAGTGACCGTCATTTGTGTGAGTACAAATCGAAACATAGAAATTGAAGGGTAGCGCAAACCATCGTTTTCTAGTTTTGGATTCTAACAATAATGATTAAGTAGCTAGGCAAAAGAAAAGTTGAAACCCAAAAAGCTATAGCGTAAGCGCAGTCTGCGCTATAGCTCTCTGGGTTTTTGATTTAATTATGCTCATCTACTTACAGCTATAAATCTTTAAAAATCATTCAGTTTATCTATTGCAATAATTCTCACCAGAGTACACAAAATGAGGAGGTGTTCATGGATTTCTTGTCCCTTTTTCTAGCAGACTTTGTTAAGCAGCTACAATCCCCAACCCTTGGCTTTTTGATTGGTGGAATGCTCATTGCTGCTCTTGGTAGCGAATTAGTAATTCCAGAGTCAATTTGTTCAATCATTGTCTTTATGCTGCTCACTAAAATTGGTCTGACTGGAGGAATTGCGATTCGCAATTCTAACCTGACAGAGATGGTCTTACCCATCTTGATTGCCGCGCTCGTGGGGGTTGTGATTGTATTCATCGCTCGCTATACATTAGCTAATTTCCCGAAGGTCAAAACTGTAGATGCGATCGCTACTGGCGGTTTGTTTGGCGCGGTGAGCGGTTCTACCATGGCAGCCGCCCTGACACTTCTCGAAGAACAAAACATTCCATACGAAGCATGGGCAGGTGCTCTCTACCCCTTCATGGATATTCCTGCGCTTGTAACTGCGATTGTTGTAGCAAACATCTATCTCAATAAGAAAAAGAATAGTGTCGCTGCTTCTACCACGCAGGAATCTTTGAGCAATCAGCCCGTTACGTCAGGGAATGATTCCGATCAGCCCAATTACCCCAACAGCCGACAGGAGTATCTTAGTCAGAAGAAAGATGTTGCGAATAATCGGGTTAAGATATGGCCAATTATCAAGGAAAGCCTGCAAGGTCCTGCCGTATCAGCCATGTTGCTAGGTCTTGCTCTTGGAATATTCACCAGACCAGAAAGCGTCTATAAAGGCTTCTATGATCCCGCTTTTCGCGGATTGCTTTCAATCTTAATGCTAGTCATGGGGATGGAGGCTTGGTCAAGGCTTGGCGAACTGCGTAAGGTAGCTCAGTGGTATGTCGTGTATAGTATTATAGGTCCATTCTTGCATGGTTTAATTGCCTTTGGTCTCGGCATGATTGCTCACTACACCATGAACTTCAGCATTGGTGGTGTAGTGGTCTTAGCTGTCATTGCCTCATCTAGTTCAGACATCTCAGGTCCGCCTACGTTGCGAGCTGGCATTCCCTCAGCTAACCCATCTGCTTATATAGGTGCATCTACAGCCATCGGTACACCAGTGGCGATCGGCATATGCATACCGTTCTTTATCGGTCTAGCTCAAGCTATTGGCGGCAAGTAATTCTAGGCTGATTCAGTCTTTCTGTATTCCCTTGAATGGGAAGATTAAGTAGTTTAGTTTGTATGTTTTTTAGTTTAATTTGCATATTCTAAGGAGATAAGCAGCATGGCAAAGCAAGCCAACAAGCTAGTCATAGTCACGGAAAAGATTCTATTGAAAAAAATCGCCCATATCATTGAGGAATCTGGGGCGAAAGGATATACAGTGATGGAGACTGGTGGTAAAGGTAGTCGTAATGTGCGTTCATCGGGACAACCTAACGTTTCTGATGTCCAAGCGAATATAAAGTTCGAGATACTGACCGAAAATCGGGAGATGGCTGAAAATATTGCCGATCAGGTCGCTGTGACATATTTCAATGATTTTGCGGGGATTGCCTATATCTGTAACGCCGAAGTCTTGTATGGACATAGTTTCTGTGGACCAGACGGTTGTTGAACCGATTTGCCAAACTCAGTAATACAAGATCAATAAATAGCTCAGCCATTTATTGATCTTGTATTACTTCATGAAAGTAGGACAACACTGATAAAAACTGTACATAATTAAGGTAAATAGCTTATGTTTTCGATCGCAGCGATCGCCCAATCCATAATCCCATCCATATCAACATTACCGATGCCCCATACCTTCATCGCCACAATGGAATCAGAAAGTGCGCCAATCATACTCTCAGGCGTGTTGCTGACCCTAATCGTAATCTACCTTGCCAGTAAAATTGGCAGCGAAATCGCCAAGAGGCTAGATTTGCCCCCCGTGCTAGGGGAGCTAGTCGCGGGGGTAATTGTGGGGGTATCAGCGCTAAGGTTAGTAATTTTCCCTGAGGGTGGTTTTACGGCGGCTGACTCTTTGATCATGACAATATTGCAGAGTCTCAACCAACTCACCCCCGAAGCGGTTAATCATGTTTTTGATCAGCAGAGTGAAGTAATTAGTGTGCTTTCAGAGTTGGGGGTAATTATCCTCCTGTTTGAAATTGGCTTAGAGTCGGATATTCGCCAACTCAAGGAAGTAGGGATTCAAGCCTTTGTCGTAGCTTTTATTGGTGTAATTGCCCCCTTTGCTGGCGGCACAATTGGCTTGATGTATTTCTTCCATGTGGCAGCGATTCCTGCCATTTTTGCAGGAGCCGCCCTGACCGCCACCAGTATCGGCATTACCTCAAAAGTACTCGCCGAAATCGGTCAGCTAAAGTCTAAGGAAGGTCAAATTATTGTCGGTGCAGCCGTAATCGATGACGTATTGGGGATCATCGTGCTGGCAGTGGTTGCTAGTTTGGCGAAAACAGGTGAAGTCGATATCACCAATGTATTTATTTTATTGATCAGCGCGATCGCCTTTTTATTCGGCTCAATTCTTTTGGGTGGTATCTTCAATAAAACCTTTGTGGCTTTGGTTAGCAGTCTCAAAACACGCGGTAATATCGTAATCCCTGCCTTTATCTTTGCCTATATCATGGCGTTTATTGGCAATGCCATCCATTTAGAAGCAATTTTGGGAGCTTTTGCCGCAGGCTTAGTACTCGATGAAACCGATGCCCGAAATGAATTAGATGAATTAATTAAGCCCGTTGCCGATTTGCTTGTCCCGATTTTCTTTGTTACTGTTGGTGCAAAAGCGGATCTATCGGTTCTCAACCCCACCATTTCCGAAAACCGCAGTGGTCTGTTAATTGCAGGATTTTTAATCTTAGTGGCAATTATGGGCAAGGTGATTACAGGCTGGGTAGTTTTTGGTGTGCCTAATGTCAATCGTTTAGCGATCGGTATTGGTATGGTTCCCCGTGGTGAGGTCGGTCTAGTATTTGCAGGTATTGGCACTGCGAGTGGTGCGATCGACAAGCCCCTAGAAGTGGCAATCATTATCATGGTGATTTTGACCACTTTCCTAGCACCGCCATTTTTGCGCCTTGCCTTTGGCAAAACTAGCGAGCCTCCTGCTGGTGGCGAACTAGCGACAGAGTAAAGATCCCTGATCATGTCAAATAAAGAAATGGCTACGCCATTTCTTTATTTGAAAACCATTACTGGGTTTAGTTTTTAATATAAAAGACCGCCAAAAAATCTACCTACAGACACTTTCTCCACTTGATCTTGTAATCGAAAAAGCGTCAAACTCCCCTCCTTCCAACTCACCCACCACAGTTACTTGTTCCCCGAATTTAATGTGGCGAGTTGTATAGTCACCACACAGATCGTAAGCATCAACCACAATAGAACGACTTCCGTTATTTAGCCGAAACCCATCCTCCCAAACTTGATCCACCCTACCAGCAAAAGTATTGTTGTGCATCTGGGCAGTTGCCGCTCCAGTCATATAGATTCCAACCACAGAAAAAGTAAAAAATGCAAGATTTAGCTTCATAATTGACTCTCTAAGGGACTAATTAATGTTGTGTGAAATTAAAATTTAATATGGAATATAGCAATTTGATGTGGACTGGCGAATAACGTTTCTCTATGGTTTGCATCAGCAGATAACATTGTTAGTAAAGACAATTGGCAAATTCAGCAAAAGAGTTATGGATCTGGGCGTTGAGAGAATTACAATAAAATTAAAAATTGAAAAAACGTCTCGATGTACTTTTAGTAGACCTAGAGCTTGCGCCATCCCGTGAACAGGCGCAAAAATTTATTCGTGCGGGTTGGGTGCAGGTCAATCAAGCCATAATCGATAAACCAGGCACCGAGGTTAAGGAAGATGCGGCGATTTTGGTGAAGGAGCGATCGCCCTTTGTCTCCCGTGGTGGCGAAAAACTAGCGGGGGCATTGGCAGCGTTTGCAGTGGATCTCAGCGATCGCATTTGTTTTGACGGCGGTATCTCTACGGGCGGATTCACAGACTGTATGCTCAAGCAAGGTGCAAGCAAAGTCTATGGGGTGGATGTGGGCTATGGGCAGGTGGCTTGGGAGATTCGCAGCGATGAGAGGGTGGTTTTGCGCGAGAGGACAAACTTGCGCCATCTCACCCCTGAAAATCTGTATGGTGAGACTGATCCAATCCCCGATTTTGCGGTGCTGGATCTGTCCTTTATTTCTTTAACCAAGATTTTGCCTGCTCTATGGGCGCTATTGCGATCGCCCCGTGAAACATTGCTGTTAGTAAAACCCCAATTTGAAGCAGGAAAAGGACAGGTGGGCAAAAATGGCATCGTGCGGGAGCCAAAAATAAGAGCCGAGGCGATCGCCCAAGTATTAGCCACCGCTCAAGAGCTAGGCTGGCAGTTTCAAGGCTTAACGCCATCACCCATTCAAGGGCGCACAGGCAATTTTGAATATTGGCTCTGGCTCAGCGATCGACCTAGCGATCTGGCTGCGCCGATCTTTACTGAAATTTTGGAAATTACCCAAGGTTAAAGTTGCAGGCGCGATCAACACCCCCCTATTACATTGTTTGGGGCTTACTCGTTTTGGCATCACGCTCCGTCCAAATAATTATTTGATCCACCGTCAAATCTTCAATGTGAACACCGCAATCCAGCGCGATCTCCCTCAACACCTGCATCGCCGAAATCACCATCCGCGTCAAAAACTTCTCATGGCTAGAAAGTTGTGCCGATGTCACTAGATCTTGCCTCGTATCAGCAAAGTCAATATCAGGGTAAGGCGAATCCCATTGCAAAAATGCCGACGCCAATCCTTGCTCTTTGCGAATATATGAGTCGCGTTCAACCCATTGCACGATCTGGATAGACTCTAGCTCTTCAGCATGAATACTCAAATCCGTGGCAATTTTTGCAACAATCCGTAAAGACGAAACTGTAATCCGAGTCATAAATTTTGCCATCGGTGAAAGCATGGCTTGATCGATCGCCTGTACTTCTTCTAGAGCTAAAAACTGAATTGGCGATGGCGACATTTCCATGATATTTTTCTCCCTAATGGTAAAAAAACAAAAATTAACAAAAAATAAAACTAACAAAAACAAGAGCTAGAGAAACCCTAGACAGCAGAAAGGGTAGGCACTGCCATAGTACCTACCCCCTCCATTGTGTTGAAATTAACCAATGATCTGCAAGAAACCTTTGCCAGTCACAAGCTCGATCGCAATTAATGCGACAAAACCCACCATAGCTAGACGACCATTGACCAATTCGGCATATTCAGTAAACCCAAAGCGGCTTTCACCCTGTTCAACATACATCTTAGGTTCGATCGCCCAGTTGTTGAGGATGCCACGATCATCTCTAGTAAAAGCGGTGCGGGTCTTGGTTTGTTCGGTCATCATTTTTTACCTTATGTCTAGAAATTTTTTAAGTATCTTAGATATTTTTAAAAGCTCTTTAAAGTTTTGAGTGTGGCAAACTTAGATAAACTGCTTAGCACTGCTACATAAAACTTAACGATAACTAATCCTAGCCCCTAATGACAAACTTTCAAACACATCAAAGGGAAGATATTGCCGAACCTTCCCCCACCTTCTCCAAAATTGTGCCGCCCCTTGCACCTTTATTTGCACCTTTATTTGCTCAGTGCCACGACACGCTCAATTGGCTGCCAAGCCAGCTTCAAAACGAGCAGTTTGCTCAACTATACAGGCTGGTTTTAGAAGGAAATCGTCAACAAAATTTGACGCGCATTACCGAGTTTAATGACTTTTGGGAAAAGCATCTATGGGATTCCCTGCGTGGCATCTGGGCTTTGCAGGAGCAAGAACGGTTACAGGTGATTGACATTGGCACTGGTGCAGGTTTTCCTGGCTTAGCGATCGCGATCGCCAAACCATCTTGGCAAGTCACTATGATTGATAGCACCCAGAAAAAGGTTAACTTTGTGCAGCAAGTAATTGAAGAGCTTGAACTAAGCAATGCGATCGCCATAGCTGGACGGGCAGAAGCCTTAGCACAGTCAGTAAAATATCATCGGAAATTTGATCTTGCAGTTATCCGCGCCGTTGGCAAGCCTGATATTTGCACAAAATACTGTTTGCCATTTTTAAATCAAAAGGGCAACGCAGTGCTTTATCGCGGTCAATGGCTAACCGATGAAAGCGAACAATTCAGTGTATTTTGCGAATCTCAAAATATTGAGTTGGGTCAAGTGGATCGATTTCAAACGCCGCTTAGTGCAGGGCTAAGGCATAGCATTTATCTGTCCCCCCGTTCAACCTCCATCTCAAACTCATAGGGTGATTCAAAGTTAGAGGTGTCATACAAAAAGCGGATCACCTCTTCTTCGAGGCGATGTATATGGTGGATTTCTATAGCTTTGGTAATTCGCAAAGCTGAGAGGTAGCCATCTAAAAAAAGTCTCATCTCGTCAGTTGTGCGATAACCGCGCTCTGACATTTCGACTAGGGAGTCGGTAATTTTTTGATAATGACGAATGGCGATCGCGTCTTGAAGCATAGGTCAAGCTGTAATAACTACCGTCTTAGATGAATATGGCATTGAATATGCTGAGGTAATAATTTTAGATTTCCCCAATGCCGCGAGTATGTGATCGCAAGTCAAGAAAATTTAATTTTATTCACCGCTAGCAATACTCTTAGCATTGTAATTCTATCACTTGCCAATGGTAAGCATTTTGAGGATTTGCTAACCAAATGACCAAGCTAGGCTTTCAAAAATATCAGCTTTCAAAAATATCAGTCTGTTTCATAAATTGGCAGGACATTTCGCCAATTTGAAAAATCTTGGGTTGAAGATTGCGATCGCCATTGCTCGTATGCAATAGCAATTAAACTGCTACTACGGTCTAGAGGAGGAAGCTCCTGATGCGATCGCGCTTCTATGGTGTCACAGTCAATGCCATAAACGGGGATGTCTAACTGTTCGCCAAGGGTTCGGGCTACCACCACACCAATGCGCATACCAGTGAAGCTGCCGATCCCCGTTGCGATCGCCACAAACTTAAAATCCTGCCAAGACAAATCGCCCACAAACACAGACAAGCAGTCGTGTAACCGCACAGATAAATCTCTGCCAAGTTCCCATGACTGCTGCTTGTGAATATTGTAGGCGTAAGGACAACGGTCGGCATCATATTTGATAGCAGCGATCGTCAGATCCAATTTTGAAGTGGTGGTATGCAAGGCAAGGGCAAAACTTTTGTTCATGATCTAGGAGATATTGGCAGGAGCGATCGCCAGCCTTCAGTCTAGAACTTGCCAGACATAGCGCCAGTATCGGCTGCACCAGTATCGGCTGCACCAGTATCGGCTGCACCATTAGATTCAGAGTCTTCAGGATCGTTATAGTTACCCATTGGTCTTCTGCGTCCGAAACGACCGATGGGCGTGCGCTTGCGAAACTTGCGTGCATACGCTTGGTTGCGAAGAGCTTTTTCTTTCTTTTGATTGCGGCGCTTAGCCATGTTAAACCGTTATACCCCTTAGAGATTTTTTAAGTTGCGTCTACTTAAGCTAACACAAAATGCGAGATCAACAAAATCAAATTTTTAATCTCTCCACAGCAGATGTTGCGACTTTCACCTAGACTACGGCAAAGTGAAAGTCGCAGAACCCTTACTAGGATCGCTAGGAGCGATTTTCCATATTCATGAGAATTAGCTAAGGTGCTAAAGCATTGCCTCTCAGCAAGCTACCGAGCGTCTTAAAGGTAATCTTTAACTGGGTTAAAGGATTAGCAGGTACAACGGTTTTATAGAGATAACTGTCAAAGGTGAGCTTCTGCACATCGCGATCGGCACACATTTCCACAAATGCCTCACGGGTAGCATTAGTGGCATAAAACACATTCTGGAGAATGTCTAATACCTTGTAGGTCAAGCCATACTGCTTATCCCAACGCTTAATGTAAACCTTGAGATCCGCCTCAGTGGGAATCCTTTTACCAGCTTCTGCAAACTCCACGATCGCCTCAGCGCACATCCGTCCAGACTTTGCTGCAAAATAAATGCCTTCACCGCTCGACTTAGTAACATAGCCAGCCGCATCGCCAACGAGAGCCGCACGTCCTACCACACGGCGAGGACGGGGATGCTCAGGAATTGGATGGGCTTCAACCTTGATGACTTCGCCACCTTCAATGCGAGGCAAAGCACGGGCGCGAATCCCCGCTTGCAACTGCTTGATCATGCGCTGGTTCTTGTGCATCGTGCCAGTACCCACCGCCACATGATCGTACTTAGGAAATACCCATGCGTAAAAGTCTGGGGATACATCATCACCCACATACATTTCCGCAAGGTCTTTGTAATATTCCATCTTGTCAGGCGAAATGCGGATGCGCTCTTGGAAGGCGATCGCATAGTTATAGTCACCCGCATCGATCGCCTTTGCCACCACTGAGTTAGCACCATCAGCCCCAACAATCAGATCCACCTCAAGGGTACGAATTTTGCCTTCGTTACTGCCTTCGCTAAAGTCAGAATAGGTGATTACATAGGGCTGCTTCCCATTCTCAGTGATCTTAATATCCAGCACCCTGGCATTGATTAGCTTTGCGCCTAGATCTGCCGCCCGATTGCGTAAAAAAGCATCCAAAATTTCACGGCGACACATCCCGATATATTCATCAGGATTGTCTAGCTTGATATCCACCTCAACATTGCTCGGTGAAATCATCTTCATGTTGCGAACGCGGCGATCGATAATCTCTGGAGGCAGGTCAAACTCAGAAACCATACATAGCGGAATTGCTCCACCGCAGGGCTTGGCGTTGTCCAACTTGCGCTCAAATATATAGGTTTCAATCCCCGCCTTAGCTAGGGTCTCAGCCGCACAGGAACCCGCAGGTCCGCCACCTACAACAGCAACTCGTAATGTCAAAATGCGCTCCTAAAGCTTTTGTGCAATCAATTTTTAACTATGTTGAATGCTAACACTGCATCCCCGTCAGTTGGGGCAAAATTGATGAATATTAACATTTGTATTGTTTTATGTATTGCAGTTAGAGGATATGAGCAGAAATTTCCACACAGAAGCCCCAATTCTAGTAAGTGAATTCGATTTGCCCTTTTTGTTGCATCACTAGCCTCCCACTCACAATAATCATATAAGCGGGTGCAATAACAATTAAATTCCTATAATTTACATTACTAAAATTAGACTCAAAGAAGTATTCAATGCTCCGAATACGGTTATCCTCAATTTTTTTAGTAGGATTAGGAAACAATACAAGGTAAGGCTCTATAGTTTTAACAATCCAGAATAGCCCGTCAGGAAATTTTTCGAGTTCCAGAGGATTTCCCCAATAAGCACGATTACTCATAATACTTTCTGATGTGGCTGAGTAGTAACCTTCGGTATAGGGTCGAAGTAGTTCATATCTACCATCTTGATAATACTCAATTGCTAAGTCATAAGTTAATGGCTGTTTAGTTTGCATTTTCTCGACAGGATACGCTGGCAAGTATTTAGGGGAAACTGCTTTGGTTTGATTGGATGAATCATCAGAATCTGATTCATAATTACCTGACAAATCTATGTTGTGATGGTCAGTAGTTGATGGTTTAGAATTATCTCTATCATTTTTCAACTCGCGCTCAATGTTACCTAGGTAGCTTTTTGATTTGCCTAGATATTGATCATTAGTTTTTTTATTATGTGTTGATGTATTGTGTTCACCACCCAACCTTTTTTTAGAAAGGCTAGGTACATCATTAGGTTCTAAACTAGTATTTTTTTCCTGTTGCTTATGCTTAGTTGCTGGTTTGTTAACAGATAAGTCAGAAGATGAGTTATATTTTTTAAATAATATATACCCAAACAAAGCAACAGTAGCTGTTAAACCTAATATCATGGTATTAGCAAATGACTTAAAATTATTTAAATTTTGAGATGTTTCGCTATCATTATTTGCGTTTTTACCTAATTCTTCTCTCAAACTTCTTACCGTGATTTGCAATACCTTAACCTGTTCTTCTAATCTTTTAACTTGGTTATCAGTCAACCTAACTGGTGCTTTAACTAAATTGTTAAGAGTTCCAAGTATCTCTGATATTTTTTCATTTGTATGCTTAATAAATTTTGTCTCTAACGTTTCTTGATCACTTTTACTGATCTCGGATGGCTCTAATTTTACTTTGTCCCCTAAGGCAGATTCTATTTCTTTCTTATTCTTTACAGTATCAGACATTAGCGATACAAGGTTATCAAGTCCCTTAATGTCATTGATAATTTCCTTTAATGAATTACTATTTACATTTGAACAGATTGTCAAATTTGCGATTGCTTTTAAATCTTTTGATAAGTTTTCGGATTGTCTTGCAATTGATGATTCAGAAATGCTTCCACCTGATTGCAACTTACCGATTTTCTTTTCATAATCACTAATTCCTTTTATTAAACCATCTAAACATTGTTGCGAAATATCTGTCGACACATTGCCATTATTGTCAGCACTATTGCTAGTTTTCGGAGCAACATTTTCAGGATTATTTCCCAATAGACCACAACCACTCAACAGAATCAGTTGAGTAAATAAAATTACATGTCTAGTAAAGTAGTGTTTATATTTCATCATCTGCTTACCCATTCCTCTGCAAGTACTTCTATCAAAGCCTTCAGTGCAAGAATGAATGGAGGTTCAAGACGAATATTTTCCGTAGTTGCACCATTGTCTAGGATCAGAGAATCTCTTAATTTATCAACCACTCGATCCCAAAAGATATAGTTATCTGCGACAGTGTTTCTTAGGTTATCATCATCGTTTTGGGCATTTCCCAAGCTATATCCTTTGATGACTGGAATTTGAATATCACGCCTCCTTCTCAAACCCTTTTGAAACCAATATATAAACTTAGGAAGATTTACCAAATCATTTGGATCTGTGACAACTTGTAATGTATCAATCGATTCAGAGATATCAGCATCAAAAGCTATATATGAATTCCAAGTAAATACCCTAGAGCCTATTTTACATGGTTCACCCGCTATCAAATCCTGTTCAGATCCAGATGGATCACCCAATCTTTTTTGCCCTACTACTAATCCGCAAGCAGCTTCTTCTTTGGGCTGATCGCTGATAGCATTGGATTTAGATAGGGGTTGAAATTCTGAAGCCTTGATCGTCATCTCTTGGAATAGTTCGCCAATTTCATCATTCTCAAACTTACCCGTATCAGATAGCCAATTCAAGAGTCGGCATCCATTACCGCCGAAATATACATTAACAGGCTTACCAGCTTTATATCGTCTAGGACTGTCCGCGTCTTCTTTGTGAAGAACTTGTAGAACTAATCCAGCATAATAATGAAGTCCTGCAATGCCAATCGCAAGTATCTGCAAATATTTGTACAAGCGCTCGTTTCCCTGTAGTCTCCTACGACGAGATCGAAGCCATTCATCACCACACTCTTTAGCTAAAGCGTCCATCGCAGTTGCAAATAGTGACTTAGAATTTCTTAAGTTAATTAGAGTATCATCCGTAGCAAAATTAATGTGCCTCAGAAACTCTGGATCACGCCTCATAATATCACTAAACAAGTGTTTCCCAGCCAGTTGCACAGAACATTGATAAACAGGGACAATACCATTTTTATGCTCCTCCCAGATTGAGATATCAGAAGTTCCCCCACCAATATCGATACAGGCTGCATTTAGCAAAGACTTACCCTTTTTGGAGGAGAAGTAGTGAGCAACTGCTAAACTCTCTGAACGAAAGTGAGCATTACTATTTGCTCTTAGATCTTCATATCTTAATCCTGTTATAGCAAAAAGCTTCTCGGAACAGTCATTCCAGATATCCACATAGCTACTCTTGTCCCTACGAGAGAATGCTGTCGGATAAGAAAGTGCCCACTGGATCTGACTTACTCCACTCTTTACTGCTTGAGCAGAAACCTGTAAAGCTAATTGCTCTATGAATAAACGCATCGGCTCTTGATTATCGAGGTTATTCCATTTGAGGTTACTGATCAAACAATCCTTGCCATCATCAAGCTTGTTTATTGCACTGGGGACATAAATACGTCCATCGAAAATAATCTCTGCGTCAACATTCCCGTGGCGAGTAACTGGAATTCGCCCATTTTTTACTGACAAAAGACTAGCTATGGGAAGCTTTTGGCTTAGTGGAATAAAGTTCTCTGTTAGTGAAGAAGTCCTAGTGTCAGGATCACTCAGTGTAATAGAAAAATGCAAGTCATCGAAAGACATTTTCTCATCATATTCACCCTGTTTCTTGTAAACATTAGTAAATGATGTACCAAAGTCAACACCTACATTCCATTGCTTATTAGTTTCAAGTACAGCCACAGGTGTTTTCAATGCGATAGCCCCAATAACACGATCATGATAATAGCAAGCTATATGTTTAGGGAAACTATCAAGTCGAGATACTTGCGAAGTACTGAATCTATGTATATTTACTTGAGGGTTCGTGATGTTAGAAAATTCAAAATTCAGTTGAGTCTCATCTACATCGTAGTAGTAGGAATAATAAATTTTCCAATTTGGACTGGTAAAGTTTGGCCAGATTTCAGCAACTGGCAAGCCAGAGATCACATTCTCATTTTTAAGCTCATATTGTTTTTCAAGATTATGTCCATCAATCTGAATACTAAACTTGAGAACTGTGTTTGCCTTGAGGCTTTCGACTTTTAGAGTTTGGAGTAAGTTAGCAGCATCATCACGATTGAAAAATTTTGGCTCAATCGGTAAGATCACGGAAATTGGTGAACCAGCGAAAGTTAGATTTTTAAGGCTATCTGGAATATTTGCATTGGGAAAAGCGTTGGGACGACGCAGAAAATATAGATCATTGCCAGACAAGAAGAACTTAACACCGCCGAGTAAGTCAGAGGGGCGGAGAATAGAGGCATAAAAAGCTATTTCAATTAAAATTCCGAAATATGTATCATCATTTAGCAGTTCTGTAGCAGGGTTTAGGGCTTGGTTTTTGTCGCCACCAAGCGCATCGATAAACTCATTAATCAATGTAGAAATTTGGTTGTGAATGCCCAAGCTGTCTGCGGATATTTGCCTACGCAGATATACTAACCATCTAGATAACCTTATTTTTTGATCGTTATTTAGATAGCGTTCAGGAGATTGCACCTGACCATTGACAAACCAAGGTAAACCAGTCCAGTTAGCGTCTTCGGCGGGGCAAACAATTGTGCTAGGCGAGGTCATGCCGATCGCACGACCATTCCAGCAAAATACATAACTTTGCAGCCAAGGATTAAGATTATGCTCCAGAGCGAACAAGCATTCGTTGGTGCTTGGGGCTAATCGGAAAAGTGACTGGATAAACTTATTATTTCTATATGCAGGATCTGTTAGATCGATAAATTTTGCTGTGAGTCTTCCCACTTCTTGAAAATCTGGGGCAAGGGCGATCGCTGTTAGCATTCCCCGCCATTGGTTGATCAGTGGTATTCGGATGCGATCGTTGTAATCATTACTGGATAAAACTGATTGCAGCGCCAAAGGATGCGCCCACATACTAGGAATTGAGTTTACATTGGCAACCTCGGTATTGACAATCACATCAATACTGCGGGCAACATCATCAAAAGCTGTTGCCGACTGACGATTCCATTTACCTGCTGCCCCATGTTTTACCTTACTGTCTCTAAGCTTAGGTAGCATGAAGATGGACTTATCTGTTGCCTGCGCCATTGTAATTTCCTCTCTTTAAAAAAACAAAAACTTTTCTTGTGTGTGATTAGCCGATTATGTGATTTCTAGCAGTTTCTACAATCCACAAACAACGTATGCAAATTTGGCTAAGCCAACATAACCTCTAGCATCAATCAAGCTTAGGTCAATACCATCATCCGAGTCTGGGTCTAACCGCAACTTTATTAGATCAATGCGATCAGCATCTTTCTCTGCTTCCGAACGGGAATCATCCCCCACCAAACGACCAAAATTAATTTCGTCTGGTGATGTCACTTTATCCATAGCAAACAGACTAATGAACTCATTATCGTCAGATTTATGTAAGTCATCTAACCACAGTGCAAAGTTATTACACCACTGACTAATTGGGGCTGCTTCACTTGTTTCTGTTGCAGGATTATTGATCTCAGGCAAGTAATTAGATTTACCATCAACATTAAAAAACGGATTTAGCCAAATGCTTGCAGCGTTCATCCAGCCCTTAGGTTGATTGCCAAGGCAATATTCTTCGAGTTGACCAACAATACTGTTGTACCACACAAAAGCAAATCTAACTGCATTTCGCAGTGCGTGTCTAACTACTGGCTCATCTGGGTAATTAAAGTAATCATTAATCGGTGCATATTCAATGCTATCTGGCTCTGACGGTAAGTCTAGCCAGCCTATACGATCTTCAAAGCGGCGCTCCGCAAAAACAATCTTTTCAGTGTCAGTTGGTTTATCGCTATAGATAAAGTCCCTAACCGCAAGTCCTGCATATAGCTCAACAATGTGTGCCCTATTTTCCTGCTGTTCCCCGCCAACACTAAAATCAAATTCTGCCCGATTTTGATCACCGATACAGTAGAACACGTCACATATATCTTGCATTTGGCTTTTGTAGTAACGCATTGCTGCTTGCGTATTCAAGGCAAATTCTGGTGCGCGTGCATATACCTCATCACTGGGAACATCTGCTCCACTAACTTTAAAGTTAAAGTAAGGAAGAACTAAAATACTGCCTAAGGTTAAGTTTTCCCTAGGAGTTCCCTTCGCACCTATGCTATTTCTACCGACAAAGAAATCATTTAGCAATCTCGCTATTACTGGTAATCCAGATGCTCCAGTGCCACCAAATACTGAACCACACAGCAGAATTTTGACGGTTGTGCTTTCGATCGCATTATCAACTTCTTCTAAGAATGATGCCCAAGGTCTAATATAGTCTGGATAGTTACCCTGATAACGATCAGCTTTAAGCTTTTCAAAATCTAATTGACTCATAAAAGCAGAACCAATGGCTGGTCTCCCCCGAAACCCTTCCGATAAGTCTATATTCTGCTCTTCATCAGTATAAAGTACATCAAAAAGGTCTGTCAGCACTGAATTACTATCATGCATGGCGTTGTAGTTAAAAAAACCTTTTAAACTATTGCCGCCTGCCCCTACAGTGGATATACCCAGATTGACAATTTCTGTACGCATCCACTGACAAGGGTCGCCAGCTTGCCATACTGACTTTCTACATTTATTGTAAGCATTAAGTTGATTGCAGGTGCGAATGTAGTTGCCGTTTGACTTGTCAGGATCTACAAACAACACCTTGATTTTGTCATCGCTCATTAACCCAGTAGAAGCCAAGTGTATAACTGACTCTACACAACGCGCCCCTGATCCACCAATTGCAATCAAATATAAGGTCATAGCTGAAGCTCAAAGAAGTAATTTTTTAAACAGGAATGCCGATAGAAGAGGCGATGCTACGGATCTTGCGGGAACCAGGAAGTATGTACTTAGCAAAGTTTTGAGAACTCAAGCAAGTGCCAATCCAATAGATCCAAATCACATGAAGCACATGACTGATTAATATGTATACTACCGCATCCTTTAAGGATTCCCGATAGGCAAAAGTAACTACACCAATGGTTGCTAGAGGCAGCATTAGCAGTCCCCACCAATATTTTACTTGCTCATAGCACCTTTCATCATCTTGAGATCTTGACGATAGGAAGAACCATATACCAGCCGCGAATAGGGTTACACCCATAACAATTAAAGAACTGGGAATGAAAGTGCTAGCAAGCCATGCACCTGCGACATTACTCGCGCCTCCCTTTTCAATAGGGATAACACCATTTTGAAACAACAGTAAGAATGCTGCCCAAAAAATGAGAGATATTACGAGGCTTCCAATAATCTTTAGCACAGGCTTATCTTTTTGGTATTTTTTTATGGTTAGTTGTTAACTAAGCATTAACTAAACGCCTTGTCTTGACTGTTCAATATACTTAACGGTTGAGTATGAACTTAGTGAACTGAATTCATATCATTGAGTCATTAAGTAATATTGGACAAATCAATGATTTTGATCGTTACAATGCTGCTTAGATAAATGTATCATCAAATTGGACTTGCATGATCATATTCTAATCCTAAGATTATTTTGATCAATTAATCAAAGGCTTGATTCAAAGAATTAAGTTTAGCTAACGAAAAATATGCTTAGCCTGAATAAATAGTATATGATTACCATCGATCTTGTCTAGTAATCACGATATGAAAGCTCCAAATGGACGTGGAAAAAGTCCCAGCCGAGGACGTAATAATGGATTTGTGATTATTGTTATCATTTTGATGGCGATCGCCGCCATGTTCGCTGCTGCATTTTTGCTTAAGCCGAAAGCTTTGGCGATCGACTGTAATGTACCTGCGCTTTCTCAGAATGCTCAATTTAAAGAACATTCCAAGAAAATTCAAGCTAAGGTGTATGTAGATGGCACTCCTTCTATGAATGGGTTTGTGGCGATCGAGGGGAGCCGTTATATCCGCGCGTTACGTAGTCTGAATACGGCGATAACTGGCAAATGGAAAGATGCACAGATTCAGTTTTATCGATTTGGCGATGATAGACGAGACCTACTAACACCTACTGATTTTTTGAACGCCCAGAAGCCGATATTTTATCCTAAAACGCCAGAAGAGGTGAACACAAACTATCCTTGGTTTGCCAATAGTCAGATCAATAATGTTGTCAAAACAGATAAGCCTTCAAACGACAGCTTAGTTCTGATTGTCTCTGATATGACGGAAAACAATCAAAATATCCGAGATATTCTTGAATCATTCAAACAAAAATATCTTAATGCGGGATTTTCTGTGGGCGTACTCGCTCAGCGTAGTCAATTTAATGGCACGGTGTATGACGTGGGCAATAATAATGAGTTTTTTGAGTGGAATACTAATTTGCCAGAGCGCAAAAAAAATGGGGATAAATCCTATCGTCCCTTTTATATTTTGATGTTGGGTAGATATGCCAATATCAATTATCTTTATGAACGCTTAGTTGAATCTGAACCAGATATTGCTGAAGGCAGTAAATTTGTAATCTTTGACAACAAGGCTATTGATTCTGCCATTGCGTTAGACCTACAGAAATCACCCCCAACCCAAACCGATGGCGTTGTCACTGGGATCAATTACAAGGGTGCTTTTACAGAACTTGGTGAACCAGAATCTAGTAAGGTGCAGATACTAAGACTTTTGCCCAACAAATCCTATAGCTATAGTTACAAAATAAATCAACAAGCAGCTTTACCTCATACAGTCGCTGCTTTTGCAAGAGAGCTTGAGCATACTGTGGAAGCAAGTAAGTTTGATGCTTCTGTAAAGGATTTAGTCAAAAATGATGCTGCTAAGCAATTTGTAAAAGCAAAAGAAGTCAGGTTTAGCAGTCAACAGACTGAAGTTGAAGTCAATTTTAATATAGAGAGTGGCGTAGATGGTACTTACAAATTTATTATAAAGTCTACTCTTGATAAGTTGCCGCTTATTCCTTGGTTTAAAGAATGGAGTAGTGATGAAAGTAACAAAAATGATGGAGCAAGAACTTTTAACGTCTTTCAATTATTAAATGGCTTGCATCAACTTGTGGTGACAGCAAATAGCGATCGCCCTAAAGACGATAAACTAATGTCAAAGCTATGTTTCGTTGCTGAAATTCACTAATTTAATTCATAGAGAAATTAATTTCTAGAGCTTTGGCGAGAATAAATTGTTGAATAATAGAAAATAGAGGATTTAAGTATATCCTTAGTCCTCTATTTTTGAGGTGGAAGATTTTTTTTTAAGCTTTATCCTTTTTTATGATCTCCAGACTGGCATTTTTTGAAGCATTATCAGTGAAGTCAAAATAAATTGTTCCGCCCTTGATATCATCTTTTGGCATAGCATTAACAATTTTAATTTTCATTTTATCTAGATTTGTATATAAAGCTTCAAGCGATCGCTGATTTTTTAGCCCAAAAGCTTTACTGAGTTTTTCAATCAGATCATTTTGGCTTAACAGCACTCCATACTCAGTACTAGAACTTCTTACAATCAGTTCAATCTTGTTTAATTCAACTTGTCTAACGCTAGATACTATTCCTTCGACATTTTCCTGACAGTTCTTAACACTGAGATCGTACAGATTTGTTGTGCGTGGATTTGTGCCAGAGCAGTCTAAAACGTTATCGACTCTACGTTGTAAACCTTTAAAAAATCCGTAATCTTCTTCTCGTTTACCAGTTGCATACTTTGCTCCTTCCTTTATCGTGTTTGGTGCTTCTAGTAACAACTTTTCTATGAAGTTACGCTCTTCTTGCAGTTTTGGCGAAATGTAAACAGAGCCAGGAAGGATTGGTCTGCTAAGGCTGATAACACGATAATCACCGCGATTAATTTTTGTAACTATATTTGACGTAAGCTCATTTTTGAGACCGTTGCCATACAAGACTACGGCAGCATCAACCTGACCAGACTCAAGTGCTTCGACTGAATTTTTTAAGAATGGGGCAGGCAGAGGAACGCCTTGAAATGCTCTGCCATAGAGATCGTATATGGGCATATAGTAAAACGCAACATTATTCGGATCACTAATAGCTAGCTTGGTAGTCTTGTTGATATCATCAACTTTCTTAATAGTAAGGTTTTCATTTTTGACAATCACAGCAGACTGAATTATTGGGGCATCTTGTGTCATTCGAGCAACGAAAAAGTATCCTTCATTGATCGCGGCGATCGATGTAAAAGGTTCGCTGGTAAATGCAATATCCCACTCTGCATTCTCAATTTTTTCTTTAGCTTGTTTGAGGGCATTCTCCTTAGAAATCGCAATAGGATCTAGCTTGAATTTCATTTGAGAACTGTCGTTTAGGTATTTCTCCAATTCTTCATAACCCTTTTTACCATCTTCACCTCCTGTCACTAGTGCGCCAACTGTAAAAGTTTTATTGCTATCTCCAAGCTTAGGATTAAAGTTAAAGCCAAAAGATTTCAAAAGAAACCATATAAGGACTAATACCGTTAAGCAAACAAAAACAATCATAGAAAAAGATAGTAATCTTTTGGAGATACTAAATTTTTGAGCGGGCTCTTTTTCAGTTTTTTGTATTTTAGGTCTGTTTTTCATGATTTATGTCAAATTCCTTAGTTTCTTAAAAATAGCAAACGCCGATTGTTTTCTTGATTTTAGTAAAGTTAGAAAGAATCAAAAAACTTATCGACATCTATATACCCACTGTTCCTGACATCAAGCTTCTCATCGTTAGTACCATCAAGCTTAATTATCGGCTTGTCTTGTTTAATATCAAAAAGTTGATTTAACACCTCATTAGCAGAATCTGTTGGTTTGAGAGTAATCAAGAGAGCAGTACATATTTTACTCTTAGCATTTTGTGGCGAAGATGCAGTGCAGATTACCCTTTCGCCATTGATTTCACCACTGGTGATGTAACGTAATTTACCTTGCGATCGCAGTGATTGCATTCGCGAAGTTACTTCTTTACAACGGCGCATGGGGGTATAGTCCACACCGCCAAAGTCTGCCACCCACCGAATAAATGGGCGGCGCTCTGATTTGATCACTACATAGGTTGTGGGAATACTATCAAGGCTGCGATCGCATACAAATTTAGCAACGCCCGATGTATTAATATTCGCACTAGCCACGAATGCACTAAATGCCTCAAGCAGGATGCTAATTCCCAAACTCACTATATCTAACTGTGCCATATTTGTTTATTTAAGGTTTATGCTTATCATTAATCACTAAGGCTTAATACCAGCAGCCATAAGTGCAATCCTAGCTTCAAAATTGGCTGCCCAAAAGCCAGATATGCTATCTAGCTGCTCATTAACATCCTCACTACGAGCCATCGGTTGCGATTGCCAATAGTTAAATGCTGGTACTTCATAGCCTAGATTTTTGTCCTTTAAAACAGCTATAAACTTCTTAGTATCATCCTCAGATTCTTGGGAAACTGTTTTCACTGTTTCTTTAATTTCGCGAATAGCCGCTTGCTGCTGCTCAAAACTTAGTTTAGGATTCATATTACTAAAATTCAAATTTCCAAAAATGTCGGTTGCTTTTAGTGTGCCAGCCTGTAGCGAGTAGTACTTATATATGAGCATTGAAGACTCTAAATAAGAGGATAATGCCGATCCTGTTAGGTCATAAACATCTGCTAAGTTGGCATCATCACTACCGATCTTTTCTAATTTCTTAATTAAATCATCAGACAAGTTTTTAAGCGAAAAAGCTAGGTAGTAACTTAAATTGTTAGGCTCTCCCACTAATGATTTTAGATATTCAATATTAGATCGGGCTGCCCTGTCTAAAATCTTCGCCAAAGCGATGAGCTTTTTTTTGTTTAAGTTACTAGTATTACCACGAGCTTTCACGGCTTTACCAATATCAAGTGAAACTTTAGACTGGTTAAGGTATTTTCTAGCCATCTCTGGCACAAATAAATTGCCTAAAGCCCATATTAGATAATTATCTTCACTTATCTCACTAGGTGATTTATCTGAGAATTCTACTAAAGACTTCGCACGCGCTGAATGCGAATAACTATCAACAAAGGAAGTAAATGGTAAATTTTCTTTTGTTGATTTCTCTAGGTTTCTGATTTGTTCTTGAACTAGCTGCCGAATTTCCCCAAAATTCTTCTCTGCGGTATTTTTAAGCTTTTGCCTATCATTACTTTCGGCTATGCTTGCAAACTCAGCAATATTTTTGTGAATAGACGCTGCAAAGTTTGCTTGGTTTAAACGGTTAAATGCACTACTAACTTCTTCATTGCCGCCTTTCTTATAAGTTTCAAATTGTTTGTAGTAAGCATCCTTGACTTGACCAATCACACTTAGCTCTTTCTTGGTAGATTCCTTTAATGCAATAAGATCAGGTATCGCAGCTACTGTCTTATACGATCCTTCAATCTCTTTAATCTTGGAACCAATAACAGTGCTTATATCTTCTGATAGCTTGAGATTTTCAAGGGAGATATCCTTAGATAAGTATCGAGGAATTTCTTTGCCAGTTAAAAGTTTGTATGCACCATATATATCTTTAGCAATTTCAACACTCAGATTAGTAAGCTCTGTATCAGCTTGTGTGATTTTGTCATCGCTTTGCCTTGGAATGATTACTGTGATATTACCTAAACTTTTTTTGTCCCTGAGATTGTCAGCAGCTTTCAGCTTTCCCGGAATACCTCCCACGGGTCCTACAGTTCCATCAGGATTCACTGTGCCAGTCATTGTTACTTTAGGATTAATCGCTTGGTTATCACCTCTAACTAGGGATAAAAAACTAACTGTGAATAATGCTCCTGCGCTGGGACCGTCAACATCTTTGTCTGTCTGTGTTTCGACTGTAAATTGGCAGTTACTTAGATCCTCTCCCAATAAGAAACTTGTCATTACGGCGGCTAAGTTTGCAGAAGTTTTTAATTGCTTGCCAACCTCATTGTTTCCTTTACTAGTAAACTTAACAGGCATAATCTCGGCACTGTTCAAGTTAGGGCTAACTGATAATTTAACTGGTATTGCCTCTTTTGTAGATAAGGCATTGACTGTAACGCTTCTTTCACTACAAGAGATAGATCCACCAGCAATTTGAGAAATTAAGTTGGGGTTAGTTGCAATAATTGTTCCCGTGATCGCTGCGACAGCGAAAAATATGCCTAAGACTAGTGCGATCGGATTGCCCTTATTGGTTGGGTTGCGGAAAGGGGAACTGGATTTGGGACTTGCCCCACTTTTAGGTCGATTAAACATACCAGGTTTTTTGCCACTATTCCCCCTTGGCTTGTTTGAACCACCACCAGTCTTACCTTTCCTTCTCACAACTAGTTACTCCTAAAACTAAGCCTTGAACTTCAAAGAATTATACCTAACTTTTGATTTATTGTTTGGTAATTTAAGACACACACATAAATTTCAGAATTCACTTTAGCCTAATTATTTCTTGTTCTTATGAACAAGGTTTATACATGAACTAAGTTCATATATAAATAGTTTTGTAACTACCTAAATCAAAACAAATAAAAATTTGATCGATCATTTTTTAAATTCAGTGGTAACTTTATCATGTGAAATGTGAGGCTTAGGATATGGCTTTTTCTGGAAACTATTGGGCAGTTCGGTGTGTGACTTTTGGCGCGATGGGTGCGATCGCCATGGGGATAACGTTAGAGAGTACTTATGGCGAGACTTTATCACCTAAGCAGGCAGAGCCAAAGCAACTAAATCATAAAGATGACGACCCATGCAAGGGTAATCGACCCTTGAATAGACCGCAATTTCCACTCAGGACAACCTCAAGCGTCCTCCAAGAGAAACTGCGGAAACTCGAAAAAGATTTTTTCAGAACCCCCAGCCCCAAAACCTGTCAAGCCGAGCTTCAGAAACTTACTGACGCAGTTACCGAAACGTATGTAAATAACGGCTATATAAACTCCTTTGCAACTCTAGATGATACTGTCGATCCTCCTGAAATCAAAATTAATGAGGGCGAACTCGAAAAACTGGGTGCAGATACTACTATCGAAGGACTGCAAAATGTAAGTCGAGATTACGTATTGCCACGTATTCAGCAATATATCACTAGCCCTTTCAATGCAAGTAGACTAGAAGAAGGGCTAGTAATTATGAATCGCGATCCTAATTTTAAGGAATTTAGAGGAACGATCTCAACTAGCAAAGATTCTAGTAGAAAGCCTGAACTAGTGCTGGATGTTAAAGAGCGTAATCAATTTCAAGGATTTGTGAGTTTTGACAACGAGTCGCCAGTATCCGTTGGTTCTGAGCGAATTGGGGCAGGACTGTCTGTAAGTAATTTAACGAATTTTGGCGATCAACTAGCCTTTTCCTATTATCGTTCTACCAGCAATGGACTTAACCAATACGATATTAGCTATTCGATCCCTGTCAACCATCAGGATGGGCGCTTATCATTTCGGGTCGCTCCCAACAATTTTCGGATAACGCAATCTGACTTTGCTGCCCTTGGTATTCGTGGTGCAGGAACTTTGTATGAAGTAAACTTTAGACAGCCCATTGCGCGATCGCGGGTTGATGAATTTGCATTATCTCTGGGTTATGCCTATCAAACGGGTCAAACATTTTTATTCAACGACTTGCAGACTCCTTTTGGGATTGGGCCCGAATCCGATGGTTCAACCCGTACAGGGGTAATCAAGTTTGGACAGGAATATACCCTCAGAGAGCCTAACAATAGCGCTTGGTCTTTTCGCTCTCAGTTCAATTTGGGTACAGGGCTAGGAATATTCAATGTCAGCAGTAACAAAGTTAATAACCCTAATGCTCCCACGAGCCATTTCCTGAGTTGGAGCGGTCAAATTCAGAGACTGCAAGGGTTAGGACGAAATGTGTTTTTACTAGCATCTTTGGATACCCAATTAGCCTCCGATCCGTTACTGTCATCGCAGCAGTTTGCTATTGGCGGCGCACAGTCTGTAAGAGGATTTCGCCAAAATGTTAGGGTTGGCGATAATGGTTTCAGGCTATCCCTAGAAAATCGTTGGGTACTGCTCCGTGACGAGATCGATGAATCGTCAAAACTGCAATTTGGTCCATTTGTCGATCTTGGCGCTATTTGGAATCATCCTCGCAACCCCAATCAGTTACCACAGCAAAACTTTATTGCAGGGGGCGGATTAGTTGCAATCCTAGAGCCTCTTAAGGGACTAACCATGCGCTTAGATTATGCTATTCCTTTCTTGCGACTATCAGACAAAACCAACAATCTCCAAGATTCATCCCTATACTTCAACATGAAGTATCAGTTTTAGCGAACCTAGGCTAGAGGTTACAAAAAATGTAACCATTGGTAATAGTTAACGAGATATGAGTATAATAATTTCATAGGTGAAGATGATTTAATTAAGTGCTTTATTTATAAGTACTTTTGCCAAAAGTTAAATCTTAGTTCGATTATCTACGCATATGTATACAAATATATTCTGGTTGCTATACTGAATGATTGCAAGGACAGAATAGTGGTCTAGCTAGAGTCAAGTTTTTAGGTCGAAATTTTCATCAAGAATAAGAACTAATCTATTAGTCATCAATATTTATAACATTTATGAATAAAAAGCCTGAATTAGATAACCAAGAAGCAAGAACAAACATAGATGAGGGGGCTAAAGCGGCGAGTACGTCATCTAGAGGCTTGGGGAGTAAAAAGTTGGGAGATCGCACTCCTAAAACCACAACCCCAGAAGTTGCAACTCCACCTACTGAACATGATGATCGTAGACAACCCAAACCAGAAGGATCTCAAGTAAACACACAGAATAGTAGCAATTCTTCTGCTACTGCTCCATCAACTCCACCCCAGTCTATGATCTGGGTTTTGCCTGTTTTGTTGCTTGTAATTGCAACCAGTGGAGGAGGGTTTTATCTATACTTACAAAATCAGCAGCAACAGTCTGTTAAACCAACCCCTACAGATTCCCCTAGTGGTACATCAAGTATTCGGATAATTGAACTGAGTGCAGATGAACTAAATGGACTTAACAAGTCTGGACTAGAATCACGATTCAAAAAGATTGAGGCAGAATTAAACAAGTTGCAACAGTCTAAGAAAAATCCTAGTAATGACAGCCAACGTATTGCTGAAATTGATCGTGCGATATCAGCCTATGAAAATCAGAAAATAGAGATTAACAGGGCGATCGCCAACATCAATGCCGCCAACATTGACGACAAAGACAAACTTCAGCAGATCAAAAATTCCTTAATTGCCTATGACAACATCGAAAAGCTGAAAAGCATTGACTGCAATCAAAAGACTCAAGTAACAAAGGTGTTTGATGACGCGATCGCTAGATTGAAGCGATTTGCTCCTAGTTCACCCATATACACTGAAGCACAGGACTTGACTAATAACTATACAAAAGTTAGAAGTGATTTCCCTAATCAATGCAAGAAGGCACAAACATCCCCAGCGACGACAACACCAGTCAATCCAACTGATACTAGCGTTGATACGCCACCAATACAGGGCGCTCCTCCACAGCCTCCTGTGAATGAAGTCGTGAGAGACTTACCACCTGATGTTACGGTGAAAAACTCTGAGAAAATCGCCCCCCAATCGCAGCAATTTCAGAATGATGATGTGCCAGATTTACCATCTGATGTCAAGGTACGCGAGTCGGGGAAAATAACTCCCTAAATCCCCCCCCTAAATCAACTATTTAACAAATAATTATTGCAAATCTATCGTGAATGTTTACAAAACTATCGGGGATTCTATTGGATTTGGTTGGCTCATCTTGCTTGTCGGCATTAATGGTCTAAATCAGGCTCAAGCAACTGAAGTAAAATATGCACAGGTGAGAGCTTTTGAGGATTTTAGTAGCCTCATTGCTATGGTTACGCAGACGCATCTAGAAAATATTGCCAAGACAGTAACTGTCAAGGTTATTGCCGCTCCACTTGATTGGGGTTCTGGCGTATTAGTTAATGTCAAAGATCAGACCTATACTGTCATAACCAATGATCATGTTATTGAACCTGGGCAAGCAATTACTATAGTTACGCCTGACCAAGTGAGGCATAAAGGAATCTTAATAGAGTCTTTGAGTTCTAAAGGTAGCGATATAGCGGTACTTCAATTTCAAAGTAAGAATACTTATAAGACAGTTGCTATGGGCAGCTATCAATCTATAGGAGAGGGCGATTTTACCTTTGCGGCGGGCTTCCCTTTAGAGGTTGCTAATAGTAACAGACCCTATGGATTTAAAATAACATCGGGGAATATAAGTCTGAAACTAGACAAGCCGCTTACGCAAGCCTATCAAATGGGATATACCAACGACATTGAGAGGGGTATGAGCGGTGGACCTGTTTTAGACATAAACGGTAGTCTTGTGGCGATTAATGGACGAAGCCGTTGGGCGCTTGTGCCACAAAGGTTTCAGGACAAGACTATGCCTTGTTTACCTATACGCAATATCATTAGTAGTTCATCTTGGGCTATTCCCATTAGCGTTGTAATTAGTCAATCGCAAAAGTTAACTCCCTTAAATTTAAATTATTACGCTCCAACCTCAAAGACTCTGTTGCTGGGTATTCCTTCAGTATTGGAGCCAAATAATATTAAATATATATTCCCTAATATAGCAACATTTCAATTCAAGAAACCTTTAAAAGTGAGGGCAGATATAGCTAAACAATGTAAGCCTAGTTCATAAAGTTCATAAAGTTCATAAGATAGCTATTTCTAGCACCAAACAATATAACTTACTTGTAACTTTTATGTGTTTACTCTAGCTAAAATATGGGTATAATTTATATGTCAAAGATTTTAATCAATGACTTATCTAACCGCAAACAGATAGGTAAAAATTTGAGAATTAATAAAATGCCAAAAGTAAAATTACTGAAACTGACTATCTTCTCCTTTGCGTTGATTTCTTTCTTTGGTAGTGCTTTCAGTACTGCCTCTGCCCAAAGCAAAATCAAGGAAAACGAGAGTGGCTCACATTCATTTGCTTGCTACCGTAACCCTAAGACAGGTCTACCTACTACTTTTGCTATTCGCAATGGAGATGAAGGCAGGGTCGGTGTTCCTGTTATTCAATGGAAATCCACCTACTTTGGAGAATATTCTCCAGAGTCTAGATGCAAAATTGTATCCGAGAGAATGCAAAACTTGGGTACTACTCGATTAAGTTATATTACCAACTCATGGCTGAATGGCCAACCCGTAATCTGTGCTGCGGCTGATATGTCCTCAAGCGAGAAGCGTTGTATTAATTCTCGTTTGATTTTCACTTTGGAAAGTAATGACGATGCCAATAAGGTCTTGAAAGATTTTGAGAACGTAATGGCAGGAAATGCTAAGGGTGCAATTACTCGTACTGTGCCTCCAACCGTTGGCGGAAAGTTCTATGTAAACATGGCAAGATTAGTTCGCGATGGTAAGCGTGTAACGCTAGGCGATCGCCTATAAATTGAATTCATGGTAAATCATACCTCTAGTAAATGAGACCCCTAAATATTTAGGGGTCTCATTTGCTTATTATTGAGAAATAATCAGTAAGATCAACAGGGCAACCGCACAATTCCCTTAACGTAAAAAGACATATTTTTTAGCACGTGAAATATCAAGAGCAGCGATGACACTAATAATATCTAAACCCGAAATTGTGCCTTTTAATCATGCTGTACTGCCCAATATTAGTTGGCAAACCTATCAAGCTATGCTTGCCGATATGGGCGATCGCCGCTCAATCCGTTTAAGTTACGATCATGGAGTTTTAGAAATAAAAATGCCCTTGGGATTGCATGAAACTGTAAACTACATTCTCGAAAGAATGATTGTGGCATTGACAGAAGAGCTAAATTTAGGCATTCGCGGATTTGGTTCTACCACATTAAGCCGCGCAGACTTGGCTGTAGGTGTAGAGCCAGATTGTTGTTTTTATATTCAAAATAGCGATCGCATGAATGGACGTGACATTGACCTTGCCAATGATCCCCCGCCAGATTTAGTCGTTGAAGTTGATATTACAAGCCCTAGCAAGCGGAGATTTCCCATTTACCGAGATCTGGGTGTGCCTGAAATATGGAGATATAGTAGTTCAAGGATTTGCATCTATCAACTGCAAGCCAATGAATATTTGGAATGTGAATTTAGTCTTGCATTTCCAATGGTTTCTGGCGCGATTCTAAATCAATTTTTAGGGCAGTTAGCAGCCAATGATGATAACAAATTAATCCGTGAGTTTAGGGCATGGATAAGGCAACAGAGTGGCATTATAACCAATTGCCAATCAGGATAAAGGAAGACCAGAAATAGGGATGTTGAATGGATATATTGCTCTCTGTGCCTTTGGCGAGCGATATAGGTGGCAAATTAGGAATGCCGATAATCTTGCCATCTTTAATCGTCACGCCGCCGCTAATCATTCCGATCTGTGACCTTTGTAGGGCGATCGCCTTAGTAATATTTTCTGGGAAACTATTATAGAACTGAATCATCAAAGGCGCAGTGCCTGTATCCGATACTTCCCATAGAGAAGCGAGGACACTCTTTGCACCCGAACTGACCGCTAGACCGCCCAAGCCCAAATTTTGACCAACGGCAGTTTGGCAAGCGCTGAGGGTGAGCATTTCAATCAAGGGGTTATCAAAGCGTAGTTTGGGAATGCGATCGATGGATAGGCGCTCATTCCAAAATTGAATAAATGCACCCTTAGAATCATCACTGAGAAATTGGGCATGGGTGGCGAGGTGCAGCACCCCATAGTTGCCCTGTCGCCGCTTCTCTTGCAGATTGTCAACCGTAAATTCTTGATCGAAATAAGAATTTCCTTTTAACACTTGAGAACTAATGGTGCTGACCTCAATTCTCACTCCAGGCAATGCCGAAAAGCCTTGCACTGATTCGGTTAAGCCCATCGCCAAAACATTATTGAGAGTGCGATCGCGTTTTTCTAATCGCGTAGCACGGAGATAGGGCAGGTTAGCAAGAGCATATTCTTCGATTAAGAACCTTTTGCCATCATGGAGCGCCGCAACAGGAATTACCCTCAAGCCGCCATCCATCACAAATACTAAGGTTGGTGGTAGTTGTGTTGCTGCTTGGGGATTTGGCTTTGGTGCGGATTGTTTAGGGTTGGCTTGCAGGTCAGACTTTTGATATTGCTCTTGCAGTGCTTGCAGGCGATCTCGGTAGGGGCGGACAAGCCAGTTGTAGAGTTGTTGAGACTGCTCCATATAGTCTTCGGAGCCAGTATCGCGGATATTATTGGCAAAGTCCATAATTACAGGCATAATTGCGCTCTGCTTAGCATCGGCGACAAACTCACGGAAGGGTTTGCTCATGCCCTTGGGCGGAATAATCAATAGCTCTAGGCGATCGCCCATGATGATCGGGTAAACTGCCGTGGTCACACTGCCAGAAAGCTTTGAGACATCATCAAGTTCCTGTTGCAGTTGCTCAATATTTTTAACTTGCAAAGTCAGGGTTTCGCCCAAATAGTTCTCATAGGCGGAGATATAGGCACTCTCGATCGCATCAAATGCACCGCCATAGTCACCAATTTCCAAAGCCCGACCTGCGCGATCACGGTCAACGTCACTAGTATCAACTGTCGGTCTAGAGCGATCACGGGGAACTTCGCTCCTACTCTCTTTGATTCCAGAAAACTCAATTACGGGGACTGTAGCTATTGGTGTGGTGGAAGGTATTCCCCCTGGAGTGACGGTGAGATTGCCTTGGACAAAGGAGCCAGCAGGATTAGGAATAGCGATCGCGCCAATCACCAAGCCCCCAACATTAATCGTGCCGAAGGTTCCATTGGTAATTGCGCCACCCACTAAGAAGGCATTGAGATTAAAGGGGGAGGTAATCCCATGTTGAATGGAGACAGTGCCTGTGCCATTGGTACAAATAGTTGCACCTATACAAATACCAAGGCTATCAATTAGCTGCCCTGTACCTAAAACATTGCCACCTGTGGAGACAATATTCACATTGCCACCACTTGCGCCTAGGGTCGTATTACCTGTCGCGTCAATGGTGGTAAAAGTCACATTCCCAATCGGGTCAAGGGTGACATTACCGCCACCGCCCTGTGAACTGCTGCTGCTAACCCTGCCCACATCTATTTGGGTACGCGCATCAATCAAGATATTGCCGCCTTGGGTTGTGCCATTACTCAAAAGGTTGCCCGTAGCGATCGCGCCTGTATTACTGGTAAAAGCGATATTACCGCCAGTGCCATTGGTAGAACTGGTGCTGACCGTTCCCGATCGCGTATCGATGGAACCATTGGTGCTAGTGAGTGTCACCGTGCCGCCATTACCAACGCTGAATACGCCTGTAGTTAAGCTAAATATGGAAGGAACCCCTGCAAAGGAGACCACCCCTGTGGAGGTGATATTGCCATTGGCTTGAATATTAACCGTGCCACCATTACCATTGCCGTTTGCACGTCTTGCGCTAATTCCTGTAAATGCGATCGATCCTGTATCACTAGTTAAGGATACCGATCCTACGTTACCGACTGAGCTTGAGAGATTAGGAGCATTGAGATCTCCTGTCAAAATATTCCCTGCTGACTTAATCGTGAGAGCGCCGCCACTGCCAGTTTGAGACGCATCAATTCCCGTTTGGATAAATCCTAAACTTAAATCAACATTTCCGCCTGTGCTGGTAATGGCAATGTTAGTGCGATCGCCTTGAGCAAAGATGGATCGAGTCACAATATTTTGTAAGGCTGTGAGGGCAATATTGTTATTGCTGCCCGTACTCGCAAGATCGTTGAGGCTAGTGTTAATACCGCCACTGTTGCTTTGAATGGTGATACTGCCATTATTGCCATTGGTAAATATGCCCCTAGTGGTGATATTGCCGCTTGCGATGAGGTTAATCGTGCCGCCAGTGCCAGTGCCTAGGGTGCTAGTTGTTAAGTCGCCTGCGGTGCTGTCGATCGCCCCTGATCTACTTTCCAATTTAACCGAACCGCCATTAATAGCCCTCGAAAATACGCCTGATGTGGTGATGTTATTTAGGGCTGTAAAGGCGATCGCGCCGCCCCCTGCATCGACATCGCCAAGACTGGTATTAATTGCGCCATTGCTGCTAGTGAAGGTGATAGAGTTTGGTGTACCAGTGCCGCCTGTCGTGACAAACGAAGCTACGGCAGGATTTGGCGTTGTACCAGCACCAGTAATAATGTTTCCAAAGGCTCTAAAGTTGATACTGCCAGATATACCCGCAGTAGTAGCTGTGCTTATAAGACCTGAACTAACATCGATCGCCCCTGCATCACTGGTTAAAGAAATGTTACCGCCATTACCTGCACCAGCGAAAGAGGCGATCGCATAACCGAATCGATTAATAATCGTACTGTCAGTGGTTTGAATATTATTTAATGCTTGGATCGTCACATCCCCAGCTTTGCTATTGGGCGATTGCGTGACGATGCTACTAACAGTTACGCTACCCTTACTAGCAGTGACCGTGACATTTCCCGATGGAAGAACGCTAGATGTTGCCGTATTCAGTCTGCCTGTGGTGACATTGGCATTAGTGCTAGTGACGATAATATCTTTACCTGCGTTGATCACATCGCTAATATTGACATTTTGACTGGCGATAAATGTAATTGTGTCGCTGCCATTGGTGGCAACGGGAGTCAATGCGATGATACTTCCCTGTGAGATCTGTCCAGTGGTATCAAAATCAACATCACCAAATCCATCGGCTTGAAAAGTCGTCTTCTGTAAGAAAGTGGGAATAGACGATACGATCCTAATCTCTGCACCATAATCACCACCGATAATTAAAGAACCCAATCCCCCTGCCTGGACATTAATCAGGTCATTTTGGGTAAGCGTAAATGTACCTGCGACATTATTAGTTCCTCCCAGTTGAATATTCACCCCAGGGCTACTAGGAGCAAGGGTGAGGGCATTAATACCCGATACATTACTACCAAAGTCAATTTCATTGGCGCTGAGTTTGAGGTTACGACCGCCGCCACTGAGAGTAGAATTAAAAGCGATCGTACCTTGATTAGCACCAAAATCAGAGGCAGTTAGGATCGCGGTTCCTGTCAGCACCACAGGACTATTGAAGGTAATCGTAGTTCCATTAATTTCTCCTGCTAATTGCACTTCACTAGCACTCTGCTGTTGGAAGATAGGCGATTCAATCAGAGTATTAGCATCAGTGAATTTCAAAATCCCTGTATTCGTAATATCTACTTTTTCAGCAAGTAAACGCTGACTCAATGTGACATTTCGCGCATTTCTAATTTCAAAGTTAGAGGGCTGAACGCTAGTTTCTCCCAGGAGGATGTCACTATTTGGGGAGTCAATAATCAAGTCACCGCCGATCAATAAAGATGCGGTGCGAAGGTCAATCGTACTACCCGCGATCGCCCCTCCCGCCAAAATAGTAAAACCAGCATTTGGTAAGGTGCTGCCACTCTCAATGGTAATATTACCGCCTTGCCCTGAGAGGCTATTGGCTTGGATATTTGTAAGTCCATTAATACCACTACTAAGAGCCGTCTTAACGCTAATATCGCCTGCTTTGCCATTTTGGGTATTGCTGTTAATTTGTTTAATTGCGATATCTCTAGCCGCCGTCAAGCTGACATTTCCCGAACCTGTGCTAATGCCCTGTGACGTGGCAAGGATGGTATTACCTGTGATGCTGCCAGTGGTAGCGGCGATCGTGACATTGCCGCCAGTGCCATCACTGCCATCGGTTTTAATATCGCGGAATAGAACACTATTGGCAGCTTTGAAAGTGACGGCTCCTGCATTTCTGGCAGTGGTAATTACATCTAGCAAGCCTGAGCCTGTGATATTACCATTTTGACTTGTGATGCTAATTGGCTGAGAATCCCTTCCGCCTAATACTCTTCCATCGAAGGTAATGCCACCATTAGCAAAGATATCGCCTACTGCGGTGAGAGAGATTAAGCCTGATGTACCTGTGGTGCTAGATACATCTAAATCACCATTGAGCGTGAGGCTACCGCCACTATTGAGAATAATATTACCTGCGTTTGTGGTGATTAAGTTGGTTTGGATTTTGTTAACTGTGAGATTACCTGTGGTGGTAAATGAGATACTATTTGCAGCGATCGCTTGATTCGCCAAAATACTACCCGCATTAATCGTTAGCGTTCCTAAACCTGTATTTGCGCCGATATTACCAAGGTTAATCGCTCCATTGCCTGAATCGAGAGTTAGATTTTGCGTACCGTTGATATTGGCATTTTGGAGATTGATCGCTCCGCCCGTAGGTGTGCCTGTGGTAAGGAGCTTAGTCGCATTAGTTAAAGAGAGGTTGCCAGCGATCGTGATGTTGCCGCTAATTCCATTTCTGGCAGTCGTACAAATATTAGAGCCAACACAAGGATCAAGATTAACTCCAAGTAAATTGCTAGGAATCAAACCTGTAGTAGAAATGGCAACATTACCATTAGTAGCAGTCAGTGAGACATTGCTGCCTTGAGTGCCACCTATACCAAGAATGTAACCAGTAGTAATATTATTCAAAGCTCTTAGGGTTACATCACTGGCTGTAACCAGTGAACTAGTGACAATATTGCCATTGGTAATACTGCCACTGGTACTAGTGACATCAATTTTGCCAGCATTACCTGTACCCAAGTTCGCCGCAATCAAATCTCCTGTAGCCGAAATATTTCCACCTGCGGTAAAGGTGATATTTCCTGCATTGCCAGTAACAGTATTGCTATTGATCGAAGTGCCAATTACAGCATCGGTATTAATTGTCGTTCCTGCTTGAAAAGTAACATTCCCTGCTTGACTACCACCAAATGAACTACCGATCACACTAGTATTAATCCCTGTAGTTCCTAAAGCCGTAATCGAGCCACCACTTTTGAGTAATACTTCGCCAGCCTTGCCGCCTGATGTACTGCGAGTGGAAATCGAGCCAAGCGTACCAATGGTGATATCTCCCCCCGCATCAACCGTGACGTTACCGCCGTTAATTACAGTTGCGCCAACTAGATCAGCAGCTTGCAAAGCACTAGCTTGAATATTCCCTAATGCTCTTAAAGTGATATTACCTGCGTTGCCAGTACCAGTTCCCGCAACACTAGAGAGAAGCGTTGATGGATTCGCGTTAATCGCACCTGTCACGTTAATATCGATATTGCCGCCCCCAGTGGATGAGGTGGTATTAATTGTGGTTACATTGCTGAAGTTAAAGCCCGTAGCCGTAAAATTTGCGCCATTGGTGACAATAGAAATATTTGTACCCGTTGATTGAATGGAACCTGTACCAGTGGCGGTTGCGCCGTTATTTGCGAGTAAAGCGATGCTTCCGCGATTAGTTGTAATATTCTCATTGACATTAATATTATTGCCAGCCTGAGCCGTGAAACTAATTCCTAAGCCAGTAATATTGATAGGCTGATCGATGTTGATATTATTGGTAGCTTGCAGAACTACATTACTGAGAGCATTATTGATTAAGCCTACATTCAAGGTGTTTACCGTACCGTTAGGATCGGCAAAATTATCCACATCAGTCAAAGCTGCAAAAAAGCCACCACCTGCGACTAAGGTAATATCTGTAGGATCAAGAAGCAGAGTCCCTAGGTTGCCATTTGGCGCTAAGGTACTGACAGCACCGCCATAGTCAAGATTTCTTTTACCAGAAACTTCCACAAACCCACCATCGCCTGAAACATTGCCAGCATTAGCAACAATTAAGCCAAAAAAGCGAGTGGAAAGATCGCCCCAAACAATCACCAATCCCCCATCACCACTTTCCAAAGCACTCACATCCACAACAGACTTACGGTCAAAATAAGTAAATTCTGCATTAGGAACACTGCCATTTCCTTGCAAATCGCCACCGATTAAAACCTTACCGCCATTAATTCCCGTTGTGCTAATTTGCGAATTAACAATCGCCACGCGATCGCCAAATACGCCAACATTACCGCCATTAGCATTGGCAGAACTGGTATTAATAGTTCCTGAAATAACTGTAGTACCATTGGTGATGGGTAATTGGTCATTGGTGGGAGTCGTCACGATCGCTAATGTGCCGTCGGGCTTCACAACTACGCGATCGCCTTGTTCTACTTTACCCGTCAGCAACTCTGCTAACTTCGGTAAAGATGCAATTTCACCATTCCAATCGGTCGGCACTGCATTTTTTGCCACACTTAACCCCAGCACCAAGTCGGGCGATCGCAAATTCACCACCGATCCACCCGTTACCGCAGTCACAGCCACATTACCACCAGGCGCAGTCAATATTCCTGAGTTAATCACCGATCCCGCCGTGAAGGTAATACTTTTACCCGCATCAACCGTGAGATTGCCCTGATTGATAATTGCCGCAGGTTGAGAAATACCAAACTTAATATTTTTGGGATCGCCACTAGGGAATTCTAAGTTTGCTTTATCGGCGCTGAAGGAGCGATCGCCAGCAAAACCCAAACTCGTACCCGTATTCACATGAAAAGACCCACCAATATCTAATCTGGCATCTTTGCCAAAGACAACACCATTGGGGTTCATTAGATAGAGATTGGCATTAGGGAAAGCAGTGCGGCTCTCAATGGTTCCTAAGACTTGGGAAGGATTATCGCCTGTGACGCGATTGAGAATATTATTAATTTTGCCGCCATCAACCGTGGAATTACCAGTCCCAAAAGTTACGCCAGATTGCGGGACATTAAATTGATCGAAACTGTGGTACAAATTGCCGCCACTGACCGTGCCAGATCCCACTGGGGCGATCACGTTGCCATTCACCTCTGTGGCAGTGCTGCGATCGAGGGTGATTTGCGCCCAAGCTGATTGCTCACCATTGACCAGAATCAAGCCAAAATGACCAACTAAACAAGAAGTTAATAGCGAGGTAAACAGGGTTCTAGTCGATTTGGACATAAATGAAGCCTCTTGACAGTTCAGTAAACAGTATGGGGGGGTGCCTTGATTGGCTAGCAGCAAGAGATTCATCATCTACGTTCTGCGTAACATGAAAGTCATAAATTACGGGCTAAGATCTGAAACCTGTTTCAACGGATTGATCATCATCTGGCTCGATACCCAAAGCACGTAAGCGATCGGCAAGACGACTAGCTCGCTGCTCAGCAGACGTAGCTCGCTGCTCGGCAGAAGTAGCTCGCTGCTCGGCAGAAGTAGCTCGCTGCTCGGCAGAAGTAGCTCGCTGCTCTAGCTCCACTGAACTCAAAAAACGCTGACCATTCGGACGATACAACATCAACTCTTTTCCAGCTTGCCACACAAAACGCACCTGAAGTAAAGGACTCACCCATGCAGACTGCATTTCAATAGGAACAAACCTATCGCCAATGCGTTGCCATCCTGACAGTACAAGATCGTCAGGATCATAAACGTAATATTCCTCAATCCCATAGGTTTCATAGAAATTAAACTTGTCTTCTAAAGACTCTAATCCACGCCTATCCTTATTGCTGGGCGACAAAATCTCAAAGGCAACCTGTGGTGCAATATTATTTTCCATCCATTGCTTATATGATCCCCTGCGTCCCTTGGGTCTTCCAAATACGACCATCACATCAGGAGCCATGCGCTTTGGGGTATAGCGCACAGGATACCAGAGTAAATCTCCTGCAACAAATACATTAGGCTCATTGGCAAAGATGATCTCTAAATTTTCCTTGAGCATCACAATCCAGCGATACTGCTCAGTATTGTCAGACATAGGATTACCGTCACTATCGGGATAGTCGATTTCGTGGATTTCTGGCGCGATCGCTTTAGAAGTTAAAGATTGCAGCGTCATGGATTTACCCTCACAAAAACCTGCGTGTGACTGACACATTCTACACCCCATTCCCGATCGCACAGCGCTTTGCACTGTAACAGCTTGTAACTTTTTCCTTTCTACTTTTTCCTTCTTCCTTTCTACTTGTCTCCCTCATAGTCAAATCTGCCACCTTCTCAAAATCCAACTCAGCGTTTGTTTGACAATTTTTGTTTGGTAATTGTTGTAAGATCTAACTACTAGATCAAGAAATGGCTAGGTCATTTCTCGATTTGACCAACCTTACACCAACCTTATACCAACCTTACTAGGTGTAACTCTTAATTTACAAGATAATTTACAAGAGTGTTGTCGCTTTCGTAGATGGGTGTCAAAGTAAACAGAAGTGGAGAAAAAGCATGGCGATCGCCTCGGTCAATCCGCTAACGGGTGAAGTTTTGAAAACCTTTGCACCCCTCACCGATGAACAGATTGAGGGGCGGTTAGCCCTTGCCGATCGCAGCTTTGCGACATATAGGCATACCAGTTTTAGCGATCGCGCCCATTGGATGCATCAAGCCGCCGCGATTTTAGAAACGCGCAAGACGGAATTGGCGATCATTATGACCCTAGAAATGGGAAAAACCCTCAAAAGTGCGATCGCTGAGGTGGAAAAATGCGCCCATCTTTGTCGGTTTTATGCCGAAAATGCGCCTATATTTTTAGCGGATACGATCGCCCAAACCGATGCTAGTCGCACAATTATTCGCTATCAACCCTTGGGCATTATTTTGGCGGTGATGCCTTGGAACTTTCCCTTTTGGCAGGTATTTCGCTTTGCTGTACCGAGTTTGATGGCGGGGAATGTGGGACTGCTGAAGCACGCTTCTAATGTGCCGCAATGTGCCTTAGTGATCGCCGAAATTTTCCACACCGCAGGTTTTCCCGAAGGCGCATTTCAAACCTTGTTGATCGGCGCGGAGCGGGTGGCAGGTTTACTGGCAGATCGGCGGATTAAGGCGGCAACCTTGACGGGCAGTGAAGCCGCAGGGCAGAGTTTGGCAGCGATCGCTGGGCATCATCTCAAAAAGGTGGTCTTGGAGCTAGGCGGTAGCGATCCCTTTATTGTTCTCAAAAGTGCGGATCTCGAACAGGCTGTCAATACTGCTGTCACCGCGAGAGTGATGAATAATGGGCAAACCTGTATCGCCGCTAAACGCTTTATTTTGGAAGCGGCGATCGCCGATCAATTCCTAGAAAAATTTGTGGCAAAGTTCAAAGCATTGAAAATTGGCGACCCTATGCAGCCTGAAACCGATGTGGGGCCATTAGCAACACCGCAAATTTTGCAAGAATTGGAAACTCTGGTCAAGGAAACCGCCGACATGGGTGCAAAAGTCCTCTGTGGCGGCTATCGCCATCAGCCCAATGGCTTTCAAACAGGTAATTTCTACGCGCCCACAATTTTGACAGACATACCTTTGGGTGCGCCGCCCTACTATGCCGAATTTTTTGGTCCTGTGGCTGCGGTATTTCGCGTAGAAAATCTGGATGCGGCGATCGCCTTGGCAAACAGCACGGACTTTGGCTTAGGTGCGAGTATTTGGACTAATGATGCTCAAGAGATCGAACAGGCGATCGCGCAACTCGAAGCAGGAGCAGTCTTTGTCAATGGTATGGTCAAGTCTGACCCCCGCGTTCCCTTTGGTGGCATCAAGCGATCGGGCTTTGGGCGCGAGCTTGGGGTCGAAGGGATTCGGGAATTTGTGAACATTAAAACTATTTGGATTAAATAAACATTCTGACGATCGCACTAATTACTGTTCCTGTTTCCCATTCAATTTTATAGATTTGATGGCGCAGGAGATCGCGCTGAGATAGAGAAATATTTGTGCGCTTGGCTCGATCGCACATACAAGTTATTTAATTTGTTGAAGTTCTGATGCTTTTTCTATTTGCTGGTCAAGGTGCAATTATTTTGGCAATGCGGCGCAAAATTTGTAATACAGTCGGAAGATGATTGTCTGGGGGTGAAATAGAAAATAGAGAAGATGGAGCATATTGTGGTGGTTCGGTAGGTGAATTGGGATGATTTAGTTTTAAAAAGCGATATTCGCCGCCATTAGTGATTAAACCGAAAGTAGGTTTGGTTGAGTTGGGGCTTGCTAACATATAGGCTAGGGCTTGGGGCAGTGCTTTGTGTAAGGAGAAGCTGCTACTTTTGGACTCGATGACTAGTACCCACAGACTTTGTTGGATTACGAGAATATCAATGCGTCCTCGATAGATGGTTTCACCGTCATTGGTGGTGATTTCGATGGATTCTTCATCAGCGATCGCAAATTGGGAGCTATAAAATCCTGCAAGATCGAGTAATGGGGATAAAATCGCCATTTTGATGATATTTTCTGAAACCACCGATCGCCGATTAATGCGGTCATAAAGTTCGGTAATCCGTTGCAAGTCTTCGGGATCGCTTTCTGTCAGATTTGGTAAATCCTGTTGCCATTCTAAAAAGAAGTTGCGATCGTCGCTACGTTGTAAAAGAAAGTCTTGCTCTAGTTTTTCAAGGCTTGTTTCTTCAGAGATTCGGAGAAGTTGAACCATAATTTTAATTTTCCTATGATATGAATTGATGGATCTCTGGATCGTTGGTGTAGTCGTCAACGGCAAGTAAGGCGGCGATTTTGAGTTGTTGGTTGATTTGGGTGCGGGTGGGGTTTGTTTGAGTTAGCAGTCCTTGTAAAAGTATTTTTGCTATTTGGAAGCAGTCTTCTTGAGAGAGTTTGGGAATGGTTTGAAGGATTTCTGTAGTTGTAATCATGTGTTTTTCTCCTATTGTATCAAGGCTTGAAAGCGTGGATCGTGGCGGATATTGTCAAAATCCGAGTCGGTCTTTGCCATTTCTCTATTCTCATCAGGATTAAGTTGAATTGCTTTTTGCAGATTCTCTAAGGCAAGTTCGATCGCATTTATCAGAGAATAAGCACAGGCTTTGTTGTACCATGCTTCGTATTTGTCAGGTTTGATTTGGAGGGCGCGGTCATAGGAAGCGATTGCTTCTTCGTATCTTCTTAACTCACCTAGCACAATACCTCTGTTGTACCATGCTTCGTGGTAGTCAGGTTTGATTTGCAAGGCTTGCTCAAAAGATGCCATCGCTTCTTCGTCTCTTCCTAAATTACCTAGCGCACTGCCTCGGTTATTCCATGCTTCGTGGTAGTCAGGTTTGATTTGTAAGGCTCGGTCAAAAGATGCTATTGCTTCTTCGTCTCTTCCTAAATTACCTAGCGCACTGCCTCGGTTATTCCATACTTTGTGATAGTCAGGTTTGATTTGCAAGGCTTGGTCATAGTAGGAAATCGCTTCTTCATATCTTCCTAAATCGGATAAAGAATTACCACGCATGTTAAATGATTCGTGTTTGTGAGGACTGAATTGCGATGCTTGGTCATAGGAGAAAATCGATTCTTCGTCTCTACCTAAATAAGATAGTGCAAAGCCTCGATTGTGCCATGCTTTGTAGAAGTCAGACTGTATTTGAAGTACCTTGTCATAGGCAGATATAGATTCTTCGTATCTTCCTAAATTAAATAGTGCATTGCCTCGGTTGTAACATGCTTCATAGTCTTCAGGATTGATTTGCAAGACTTGATTATAGGAGGTGATTGCTTCTTCGTTTCTTCCTAAATCAGATAAAGCATTACCTCGGTACATCCATGTGTAGTCGTCTTCAGGTTTGATTTGTAAAGCTTGGTCATAGGAAGTGATTGCTTCTTCGTATTCCTTTGCAGATGCATGGATTAATCCTTTCTCAGCCCAAAGTTCTGATATTTGTGTGGAATCCGCACTTTCATCAATGTAGGATTTAATTTGACACAGCTTGGTAATGCGTTGCTCATTCGTTAATTGCTCATACTCATCAAAACTTCCACCTGAAACTAAACGCAAAGATTCTTGATCAACCAGAGACTTTTCAGTGGGGAAGTCGTAGATATTTGATCGCCAATCGAAGAAGTCGGGGGCGCGGCGAATGAAATAGCGCAGGGCAAACTCTGGTAAAAGGAAGACAATACAAAATTTAAAATTGTCACGAAAGCGTTCGCGACTGAGATTGAGATGACCTAAAACACGGGGGACATTCTGCCATGTGCCGCCATATTGCAAACTGCGGCTTCTAAGATTAATATCATGGACTTCCCGATCTTCGTAGGCAAATATCGACTGCTCGATCCCTTTGATAAAGAGAATATTCAGATGCTCCAGATCATCTAAAGCGGCAATACGGTCATAGAGATTATCAATGGATTCGTTTAATTCCAATACTTGAATATTTTTATCTTTTAAATCATTACCAATATCAGTAATAATTTGTTCGCCCTGAATTGGAGAACAACGTACAAACAACAACGCAAAGCCGTCAGTACGCCTAAGCGATCGCACTAGCGATTGATATGCTTCATCAGCATCTAACGGTAAATCTTGCTCCCAATCAATCGCTTCTGACTTCATCATTTTTCACTGCTGTTCAGTTTTATCTTGACGTAAATTTTCTACCGCATCCTTAAACTGCTGAATACTCTTAATCAAGGGATGCACATCATACCAAGGCTGAAGTTCTCCATCATCATCAAAGTAGACATAATGCAACACACAACGATTGAACAACAATTTACGGTAATCCTCAGCATTATCGATTTGTTTGTCATGAGACACCTTGGCCAGAAGTTGCCATTCCTCTTGCTCCACCGTGCGGCGAAATGTATCCCTTGCTTGCGTAATACTACGCTGGATCGCTCTATCTGTAATGGGCAAAGCGTCAATGTAATCAATCGCCGATCGTACTAATAGCATCAAATTCCGCACATGACCACCACTCATTAAACAGAGTCTCTGCAAGCCTTCTTTACTGGCAAAAATATCAGGGACTAAACTAATCTCAGGTCGCTGAATCCGCTTCGTAATAATTTCGATAATTTTAGCAGTCCCCACCTCATCGGTTTCCCCTTCAGGGGTCTGTACCATCACCATCGGCAAAATCTGCGGATCGCCATAAATATCGCGCAGATCAGAAGCCCGACTCGAATAAACCATCGAAATCGGAATTGTGTAAATCACATGGCAATTTAACCCCTGCAACTGTTGCGCTCTATCCAAAAAAATCTCATCATAGTTTGTGTGCCCATGTTCTTTCTGAATTAGCGAAATACGGTCAAGATTATCCGCGATCGCCACTAAATGAGTTTTGTCCTTAGGTAGTTTCTGCTTCGCATCCTCAATAAATTCATTCAGGGCATTGAGCAACGTAATCGTATGGGGATTTACCTTGTCACGAATCTTTTGTCGTTCCGAAGGAATTGCCCGAATACTGGCTGTTAACTTGGCAAATTGCGTGATTTGCGCTTCAATACTCAAATTATCAAAGCTAATTTCTGTTAGTGCCAAATCCTTAAGATCGTTCCAGCGATCGCCCAACCATCCCAAAATCGGCTTAGGGTCAGCATCTTTCAGTCCTTCCAATAAATGCCTTGTGCAAGACAGCAAAATATCCGTATATTCCGCATCTTCAGGATCGATATCATCCTCGTCCGCCGCAAAATAAACCACCACACAGCCATTTTTTTCTAAATGATCCTTTAGCCGTAAAAGTTCTGTCGATTTACCACCGCCCCGATGCCCTGTGTATAGCTGACAAACCATGCGCTGCGATCGCAACAACTTATTCCCCAAGTCCACCAAAATATTCGTATCGCCCCGCACCTCTGCACAGTCCACATAGGCAGGATCACCCGCAGGCAATGGCTCAAACGGATCAAAGGAGTTATAAATCTGAGTCAGCAGATCTTGGGACATGGGGATTAGATCGTGAGGTGTTTTGACAGCATTATAGGTTAATACCAAAATAAGGAAATGGCGTAGCCATTACTTTATTTAAAAACCCATACTGGGTTTGGTTTTCAATCCATCAGTATATTTACAGAAAAAGTCGAAGATCTTGGTTAATTGATGTAGATCTTCGACTTTTTTGGTTGTGAGCAGAAACAATTGATAAATTTACCGAATTAGCTATCTTTATGCTTCTTCAGTAACTTCAACAGTTTCAACGGCAGCTTCTTCCGCAACTACTTCTTCCTCAGCGATCGCTTCGGGTTTGGGTTTAGTGGGTTTAGGTCCACGCATGAGCGCCAAATTTACAGGAGCTTTCACCTCTTCCTTACGGGAATCACGCTTACCTCTTTTTTCCCGCGACTCTTTGCCTCCACTGCGGTCAGAGCGCCTATTGTCGGATTCTTTGGCTTGATTGCCGTCATTGTCTTCAGGTTTAGGCTGACGGTCTGCCTTTTTTATAGGACGCTCTACCATACTAATTTTTGATCGATTTCTAGATTTTGCTGATGTCTTTGTTATCGTAGCTTGTTTGCGGTATTTATAGCGCTTTGCGCTCGAACCCAACATCAGTTCGGCGGGCTTCGCCCACCGAACCGATCTATTCTAAGCACTGTAAGCGCTAATCAAATTCACGAGGGTGCGAACAGCAAAACCAGTGCCACCAGCATTGTTGTAACCTGACTCGCGATCGCTCCAAACGGGACCTGCCACATCAAGATGCGCCCAAGCGGGGGTTTTGTCGATAAATTGTTGCAAAAATAATGCGCCCGTGATTGCACCACCTGCGCGGGAACCCGTATTTTTAAAATCTGCCACCACGGATTTAAGTTGATCGAAGTAGGGCTTTTCAAGGGGCATCCGCCAGAATTTTTCACCAGAATTTTTCGCCGCCTCAGAGATCGCCTCTGCCCAAGCATCATCATTTGCCCACATCCCGCCAATATCTTCACCCAAAGCCACCACACAAGCACCCGTGAGGGTTGCCAGATCGACGATCGCCTCCACACCCAGTTTGTCGGCATAGACGAGGGCATCGGCTAGGGTTAAGCGTCCTTCGGCATCTGTGTTATTAACCTCAATGGTTTTGCCATTGGAGGCGGTCAAAATATCCCCTGGGTGCATGGCGCGACCGCTAACCATATTTTCACAGGCAGCAACGATGAAGTGAACTTCGATATCCTTTGGTTGCAGGTGGGCGATCGCCTTCGCTGCCCCCAACGCAGCCGCCGAACCACCCATATCGGTTTTCATTAGTTCAATACTGCTACCTGCACCCGTTTTTAAATTCAGCCCACCCGAATCAAAGGTTAAGCCCTTACCCACGATCGCCAGTTTGTGTTTGGGTATGCCATGACTATAGGTGAGGTGAATAAACTTAGGCGGCAGTTCTGAAGCTTGGGCAACCCCCAAAAATGCGCCCATGCCCAGAGCCTCGCAATCCGCCTTTTCTAAAATTTTGGCGGTAAAATATTCTGACTCGGCGGCGATCGCCTGCGCTGTGTCCGCTAAGGTAATCGGCGTAACCACATTGGCAGGGGCAGATACTAACTCTCTCGCTAAGATTACGCCATCAATAATTTGCTTAGCTTTGGCGATCGCTGGTGTTGCTAGATTGGGATCAGTTTCTAAAATTTCCACCTGTGTTAACAGTAAAGGCTGCTTATCCTTGGATTTAAAACGTTTATCCTGATGGGTTGCTAATAGGATACCTTCTACGATCGCCTGACTTGTGACCGCCACATCTTGGTTGTAATTAGGAAAAGCGAGGGCTAAGCTTTTGATCTTTTCCCTATGCGCCCATTTAGCCGCGATCGCCGCAGCCCTGCGCCAATCATCGGCACTGGCTTTGGCAGGCTCCCCCAAACCAATCAAAATCACCTTACGCACCGCAAAATCAATCCCCACTCGACCGCTCACACTAGCACCGCGATCGCCCGTAAATTCACCTTCAGTCACCAGATCGCTGATTGTGCAGCCCAAGACCTGCATATCGAGTTTTTTGAGAGCATCACTTAATTCAAAACCTTTGGTGGCAGTTTCAGAGGCAGTTTCAGAAGCAATTTCAGGAGATGCCGCATCTTTGGGCGATTTAGGATTTGCAAACACCGCGATCGCCAGCGCGTCGCCCTTCCAAGTTAGAGAATTTGTGAGAGATGCAATAATATTCATATGGTATTCACTAAAAGCGCTACAGGTGTTTAAAATTCCAAAGACTGAGTGTATATTAAAATTCCCAAATTTTGTATAACTACATCATGTTAAAGTGTTATATGAAAATAAAGGTTCAACCAATTGCACGATGATTGTGATGTAGTGGCTATCGGAAGATGCACTAATTGAATTACGTTATAAGCTATTGATAAATCTGAGGAGTGACAGACTAAATTTATGCGAATATCTTCGAGTTGGTTGACATTTGGTGCGAGTTTGTCGCTTCTGATTCCAGCTTGGACAGCCAATGCTCAAGAATTACCAATAGCTTTTAATCCTGATTTTAATCTCGAACTTAATCCTGTGAGTGAGGTGGTGCTAGAGCCTGACACCACCGTAGTTAAGCCACCAGTTGTCATTAGCTCCTCTACTGAGCCTGCGCGGATCGATCCCAATGCCACAGTCACGAACTCAGGCAAGCTTGATCCCGCCCAGACCTTAGTTGTACCCACCACGCCTAGCCAAGTTAAGCTAGAGCGTTCTAACCCCGTCACCCTTGAGGAGTTACTGAACTTAGTTGAGAAGAATAATTCCGATGTGATTCAGGCAAGGATTGCCGTAGAGCGAGCGAGAGCAGTACTGCAAGAATCAGAAGCAGGGCGATCGCCCACTGTGTCAGGTTCATTGCAATATAGCTACAACGACTCTGCCCAAACCCGCCTCAGCAACAACAACAACAATCTATCCAACAACACCATTAGCAACCCCCTATCTGGCACATTAGGCATTAATTACAATATTTTTGATTCGGGGGTAAATGACAATTCGATCCGTGCCTCTGAAAACAATTTGCGGATTGCCGAATCAGAACTAAGTCGGGCGAAACAAGCAGTACGCCTCAGCATCGTTACAGCCTATTACAATTTGCAAAATACCGATGAAACGATTCGGATTCGGCTAAAAGCAGTAGAAAATTCGCAAAAAAGCCTTGAGGATACCAAATCGAGGGAAAGGGCAGGGGTTGGCACTAAATTTGACGTTTTGCAATCGGAAGTGCAACTTGCCAATGCCAAGCAAGAACTACTCAATGCGGAAGCGGCTCAGTTAGTGGCAAGGCGAGAGTTAGCACGTCAGATTAACTATCCCGCGACTTTAGAAATCACCGCCGCCGATAAGATTGCCCCTGTGTCTGAGTGGAAACTGCCCATAGAGGAGACTATTCTCTTAGCGGTCAGAAATCGTGCTGAACTGGATATCCGTAAGCTAGAGCGTGAGGTTGCCCGCGATCGCGCTAGTACTGCGCTCGCCAGATTAGGTCCACAGGTAAGTGTATTTGCCAATTTTAATACTGCCTCCGAATTTAGTAGTGGTGGTGGTATTGGTACGGGCTATCAGTTAGGGGCAAGGCTAGACTGGAGTCTCTATGATGGGGGCAGAGCATCGGCACAGGTGAACCAATTCAAAGCCGACCAAGCCCTTGCAGAAGTGAGATTTGAGCAGGCAGCCCGCCAAGCTCGTTATGATGTGGAAGAGGCGTACATCAATCAGCGATCGCGCTTTCAACAGATCGAAACCGCCGCGATCGCCGTCAAGCAGGCAGAAGAGGCATTGCGACTTGCCCGTTTGCGCCTTGATGCTGGTGTCGGCACACAGCTAGAGGTGATCACCGCCGAGTCTGACCTCACCCGCGCTGATGTCAACCGAGTCCAAGCAATCATTGGTTATAACCAATCTCGCGCTAATCTAGAACGTGCCGTTAGTGGTTTGTAATCTCTAGATAAGCCCTTCCCAATATCAAAATAGACATTAAAAGCCAAGATCCAACGTTGTGGCGCTTTGCGCCACAACGTTGGATCTTTTTTACTTTTGAAAACTTACAGCGATTTTAGAAAACGGGGTAGTGCTAAATAGGTAAGGATGGGCGGCGCGAAGCGCC
>NZ_JACJPY010000019.1 GCF_014696345.1 Pseudanabaena cinerea FACHB-1277 | reverse complement strand
GCTTGATCGTCTAACAGTTCAGTTAGGGGAAACTTGATCATGTTTATGTCTGTTGTTGCGTCAAAACTTTTTTCCTATTTTACCATTTCACCTATTTACCCACATGAGCGAAATGGTAAAGCGATCGCTAAACTTATCCGTCCTTATGGCTTATGCCTGACAACACCGACTACCTCCAAGGCATCATCGAACGCCTCACCTTCCACTCCGAAGAGACAGGTTATACCGTAGCGCGGCTAAAAGTACCCAAGGCTCAAGACCTAATCACCGTAGTCGGTAACTTTGCCAATATCCAAGCAGGACAGACACTCGCCCTAGAAGGCACATGGCGATCGCCCAAATATTATCACTTCCCAATGAGACGTTCATACTCAGCGTGCGTACCAATCCAAAACCAAGAAATACCCTTCTCAACCTCAATTCCCACTGCCCGATATTCCTTACTAATTCTGACTGACCAATACTTCCCAACTCTCTTTAAGTGCAAAGATGGATGTGATGGATTGGTTTTTAGTAACTCATAACTTTGATCAGCAATCTCCTGAATAGTTTCAGGTAAAGCCTTGTAATATCCCCAAAATCGTCTGGTTGTGAAGTGCATTAGATTTGCTTGCAAAATCCATTTTCAAAATCCTCAATCGCTTCCTGTGCTAGAAAATCTAACTTCCCAGACTCAATATCACTCTCTAACTCCTCATCCCAACGTTGATAATCTAAATCCAATAGCCAATCAATAACTTTGCGAAATTCGCTAGGAGGAAGTTCTAATATAGCCGACTCAATTTGTTGAATAGTCATCGTTTTAGATTTCTATGTAAAATAATTGTTTGCGCTGGTTAACTTGAGCAATCGCCAATCAATTGTAGCACTACAACATTTTAGCTAATAATGGTAAAGCGATCGCTACATTTATCCGTCCTTATGGCTTATGCCTGACAACACCGACTATCTCCAAGGCATCATCGAACGCCTCACCTTTCACTCCGAAGAGACAGGCTATACCGTAGCGCGGCTAAAAGTACCCAAGGCTCAAGACCTAATCACCGTAGTCGGTAACTTTGCCAATCAAGCAGGACAGACTCTCGCTCTAGAAGGCACATGGCGATCGCTATTGATATACATCACGTCGATGACCAACCTTAACAACAGTCACAATCAACCGCCGATCCTGTATTTCATAGACAACACGATAATTACCCAAAATCCGAATTCTATATAAATTACTTTCTCCCTTTAACTTCTTGCAACCATCAGGACGAGGATTATCCGCAAGCAACTCAACTTCTGAAATAATAGCCTTGCGTGTAACCTCATCCAACTTGCGAACTTCTCGCAAAGCAGAAGGCTTAAACCCAACTTCGTATGACATCTAACTAATTCCTAATTCCCTTTTTACATCCATCAAAGGGATAAAGCCATCTTCCAGTAAAGCAATACTCGCATCGGCAAGATCTTCAGCATCTTCCACTTCCTCTAACCAATCACGTCTCAGCGTCAAAATCTTGAGAATATAATCAGAAAGAGATACGTTTAGCCTTGTAGCTTCCAAAGATAACTCTTGCTCTAATAGATTGGGTAAATCTAACTTAATGTTCATATACTCACGATCTAAATTAGTATGTTTTTACGATTTCAATATGATTGTACTCTAAATCACCATCTTTAAAATCAGCTTCAGTCGATTGTTGAGAACCTGAAAACATCCCAAACGACATAAACTGACTAGCGAGACTAACTGACTCAGGCTTAAAGAAAGTCACAAAAACTTGGCTCTCCGTAATGTCTTGAGGGATTTCTGCTAACTCGATCTTACCGTTCCGATATATTCCTTGGATTGTCTGTAACATAATCGTTTGCGCTGGTTAACTTGAGCGATCGCCAATCAATTTTAGCACCACAACATTTTAGCTAATATTCGCGATGATTTATGACATTGTGAGATTAGGGGCGATCGCATCTTTTATTAGATTCCCTTGTCCAACAAATCTAAAACACTACCAAGTTGACGATAGATTTAAGTCGTCTTTGAAATTCCCATTGCGTTAATCAAGGAGGTGGATGTCATAGAATTGGTATTAGCCGTTAAATCAGTAAAAGCCTATGACATCTCGTACCGCAGTGATGGAAGCCGTCGAAAAACTTAATTATCGTGTCACCATCGGTGATGTAGCGGCGCAATCTGGACTAGATCTCAATACCGCCCAGCGTGAAGTCTTAGCCCTTGCCTCAGAAACAGGGGGCAACCTCCAAGTTGCTGAGTCGGGGGAAATTGCCTATAAGTTTGCCCCAGACTTTCGGAATATTTTAATTAGCCGTTCTTTTAAACTTCAAGTCCAAGAATGGCTGAAAGGGGTTTGGAAATGGCTTTTTTGGGCGATCCGAGCCTCCTTTGGGATTTTATTGATTGTTTCGATTGTGATCGTGGTTTTAGGGATCATCGCCGCCACGATCGCATTGCAAAGTCAAAACCGCAACGACAACGATCGGGATGACCGTCGCAGCGATCGCGGTGGTGGTGGCTTTATCTGGCTAGGCGGATGGGGCAATCCCTTTGGCAACCCCTTCATCATGTTTGACCCCTACTACTACGAGCCCGAACAGATCCGCCAACGCGATCCCAATGAAATGGGCTTTTTAGAAAGTGTGTTCTCATTTTTGTTTGGTGACGGCAACCCCAATGCTGACCTCGAAGAACGGCGTTGGCGCGAAATTGCAGCGATGATCCGTAGCAATAATGGTGTGGTCATTGCCGAACAAATCGCTCCTTATCTGGATGAAACTAGCCGTCTAGAGGGAGATGAATATTTTGTCATCCCTGTTTTAGCCAAATTTAACGGCTTCCCCGAAGTCAGCGAAGCAGGCACGATCGCCTATAAATTTCCTGAACTACAAAAAGTCGCCTCGAAGCGCCTAGCTACCACCTCTGGCAATTATCTCCAAGAAAAGCTCTGGAAATTTAGCCAAGCCCCTGCTGGCAAAATTGCCCTAGCGATCGGCTTAGGTGTTTTTTATCTAGTCGCTGCGCTTTACTTAGGTAGTTTATTGGGCGATCCCCGATTGGCAAAATCTCTTGTGGGCTTCCTTGGTTTTATCAAAGCATCCTATGGCTTTTTGATTACCTATGCAGTGTTGTTTTTATCAACACCCCTAGTCCGTTACTTGGTTTTGCAATTTTTAAATCAAGGAATCAGCGATCGCAATGCCAAACGTGCCGCCCGTGCCGAACAACTAGCCGCCGCATCCCCCAACCTACGCCAAAAGTTAGCCTTTGCGCGTAAATTTGCCACCAAGCAAGAAGTAATTGATCAAAATAATCTGGCATACACCACCGAACAGGATCTCCTCGATCAAGAATCGAAAAAGTTACCTTAAAACCCGAAAAATCATAAGCGGCGCAATGCGCCGTTTGTAATTTTTTTGTGATTTTTATAGATTAGCCGTTTCTTGATTGGAAACTTGTCTCTAACTCCAAAACATTATTTAAAACGAGATCCGCACCATTAGCCCTTAATAAATCTGCATAACGATCACGATCCCTCACGTGGGGCGGAATTACCCCCACCGCAACATATTGATAATTCGGTTCATAATCACGCGCCTTAACCACCGTCAGCATATCCGCCACCGTATCCCCCACATACACCACCTGCTCGATCTCATCCTTGCCCATCGCCGCAATCTGCCGAACCGCCACCAAAAGTCCCGTTGGATCGGGCTTGCCTGGGGCATCCTCCATCGCCACCAGCACAGGATTAGCAATCTCCAACCTTCCCAACACATAACCAGCCGAAGCCCTAGTTGCACCACTAAAAAAACCCCAACCCACTCCCGATGCAGTCAAATTCACAAAATATTCTTTGTTAGCAATCAACGGCTCAGAGGCGATATAACCATCTGTCCAATCCGATCGCTTACCGCGATAGCGCCCCTGAAAGAATGCCACAATCTCCTCATAGCTAACTGTAAGCGATCGCCCCTTGAGATAGCGCAAAATCAACTCTTGCGAAGCCTCCCAATCATTATTCCAAGTCCCCTCCGCCTTGAGATCATCAATATCTTCTGAGCTAGGACGATAGCGATCGCCCGTCAGATGCAACACAAAATGCTCAACCGTATCCGCCAAAGCCCGCCGATAGGAACCCGACACATCACGAATTACCCCGTCAATATCAAAAATAAAAACATTCATCGCCCATTTTCTCCCACATGGAAATTCCTAAACATTAATACTTTAATCAATCTCGTCCCAGAAACATTTTTAAATGCGTCACTTTCAAAAATGTTTCTGGTTTTTAAGTCATCCTAGAGCGCCATATAACTGTGATATAATGAAAGATCGCTACTTTAATATGTAATTTAAATTTTGTCGGAGGTAGGTAGCATTGTCTCAATTTATACTAAAAATCTTATGGTTGGAGAATAATGTAGCTCTTGCCGTTGATCAGGTTGTTGGTAAAGGGTTTAGTCCTCTTACCAAGTATTTCTTTTGGCCTCGTGATGACGCATGGGATCAACTTAAATCAGAAATGGAAAGCAAGCCTTGGATTGCCGATCAAGATCGCATTGAAATTTTGAACAAAGCAACCGAAGTAATTAATTACTGGCAACAGGAGGGCAAAAATCGCCCGATGACTGAAGCTCAAGGCAAATTTCCCGATGTTATATTCACGGGCAGCAACTAAACAAAAATGGGACGCAATGCGTCCCATTTTTGTTTAACTGATTGATCACCCTAATAAAAAGAGCAATGGTGGTTTGTGCCAATGCTCTTTTTATTTTTAGGGGATTTTGCCGTGACTACAGATATGTAAACCTAAAACTGCATAGCAATTTTTAGAACTTAGAATTACTTATCTAGATCAGGCATAGATAGTACAGCTTCAGTCTTACGATCAATGCCCTTTTCAAAGCCAGCAACAGCCGCACGCGCACGACCAGCATGCCACAAGTGACCAACCAAGAACATGAAGGATAGGACAAAGTGAGAGGTAGACAGCCAAGAGCGAGGCGATACAAAGTTAACTGCGTTGATTTCGGTAATAACACCACCAACGGAGTTTAGAGATCCCAAAGGTGCATGGGTCATATACTCAGCAGCACGACGTACTTGCCAAGGCTGAACATCATTTTTTAGTTTGTCAATGTCCAATCCGCTAGGACCACGGAGAGGCTCTAACCAAGGTCCACGGAAATCCCAGAAACGCATGGTTTCACCACCAAAAATGATTTCGCCCGAAGGAGAACGCATTAGGTACTTACCTAGACCAGTTGGTCCTTGAGAGGTGGCAATATTTGCACCCAACTTTTGGTCACGTACAAGATAAGTGAACGCTTGAGACTGAGATGCTTCGGCAGCAGTAGGACCAAAGAACTCACTAGGGTAAACAGTATTGTTGTACCAGACAAAGCAAGTAGCGATGAAAGCCATGAAGCTCAATGCGCCGAGGCTGTAGGAAAGATATGCTTCACCAGACCAAACAAGGGCGCGTCTTGCCCAACCAAAAGGCTTGGTAAGAATATGCCAAATGCCGCCACCGATACAGATCAAGCCAATCCAGATATGTCCACCGACTACATCTTCAAGATTATCAACACCAACGATGTTGCCTTCACCACCAAAGGGCGAATTCAGTAAGTAACCGAAAATTACTACTGGATTGAGGGTTGGGTTAGTAATCACACGCACATCGCCGCCACCAGGAGCCCATGTGTCGTATAGCCCACCGAAGAACATCGCCTTGAATACTAGCAATAGAGCGCCAATACCCAACAGGATCAAGTGATAACCAATAATATTGGTCATTTGATTCTTGTCTTTCCAGTCGTATCCGAAGAAAGAGGAGTAATTTTCAAGAACTTCAGGACCACGGAGAGCGTGGTAGATACCACCAAACCCAAGCACTGCTGAAGAAATGAGGTGAAGTACGCCAACTACAAAGTAGGGGAAGATATCTACAACTTCACCACCAGCACCAACGCCCCAACCTTGGGTCGCCAAGTGAGGTAGCAAAATAAAGCCCTGTTCGTACATTGGCTTTTCAGGCACAAAGTGGGCAACTTCAAACAAAGTCATTGCGCCAGCCCAGAATACGATCAAACCAGCGTGAGCAACGTGAGCGCCCAGCAGTTTGCCAGAAAGGTTGATGAGACGTGCATTACCAGACCACCAAGCAAAGCCTGATGTATCCTGTGTACGTCCACCCACTCCCAAATTATTTAAGTTAATGGTCGTTGTCACGAGAAGGGATCTCCAGAAAACTGTTTATAGGTTTATAGTGCAAATAATTTTTTAGCTATCAGATACCAGTTTAGTAGCTGCTAACATCTAGAAGTTTGATGAAATCCATCATAATCTAAAAACTAGTCTATCCGTACTGATATCTAATAGCTAAATTTGGCAAATCTATTGTGACGGTTACGCCCCAAAAATTCTTGCGAGAAATTACAATGCGTTACCGCGAGGAAGTACTTCCTCAGGGAAGATGAATCTTTCGGCTGGTTGGTCTTGAGGAGCCATCCATGCACGAATACCTTCATTTAAGAGCAAGTTCTTGGTGTAGAAGGTTTCAAATTCAGGATCTTCTGCGGCACGGACTTCTTGAGATACGAAGTCATAGGCACGCAAGTTCAATGCTAAACCAACGATACCAACGCTGCTGAACCATAGTCCAGTTACGGGTACAAATAGCATGAAGAAGTGCAACCAACGCTTGTTGGAGAAAGCAATACCGAAGATTTGGCTCCAGAAACGGTTTGCTGTAACCATAGAGTAGGTTTCTTCAGCTTGGGTGGGGTTGAATGCTTTGAAGGTGTTGGAGCTACCATTCTCGCCATCTTCAAACAAGGTGTTTTCAACGGTTGCTCCGTGAATTGCACAGAGCAGTGCGCCACCGAGGATACCTGCTACGCCCATCATGTGGAAGGGGTTCAGAGTCCAGTTGTGGAAACCTTGCAAGAACAAGATGAAACGGAAGATACCAGCTACGCCAAAGGTAGGTCCGAAGAACCAACCAGATTGACCCAAGGGGTACATCAAAAATACTGATACGAATACGGCGATAGGACCAGAGAAAGCGATCGCATTGTAAGGACGGATACCGACTAGACGAGCGATTTCAAATTGACGTAGCATGAAGCCGATCAAAGCGAAAGCGCCATGTAGAGCGAGGAATGTCCACAATCCGCCGATTTGACACCAGCGTGTAAAGTCGCCCTGTGCTTCAGGTCCCCAAAGCAAGAGCAAGGAATGACCAACGCTCAATGCAGGGGAGGATACGGCTACGGTCAAGATGTTGCAGCCTTCAAGGAAGCTAGATGCTAGACCATGGGTGTACCAAGAAGATACGAAAGTGATGCCTGTGAACCAGCCACCAATTGATAGAAATGCTGTGGGGAATAGTAGTAAGCCGCTCCAGCCAATGAATACAAATCTGTCGCGCTTTAGCCAGTCGTCAAGGATGTCGAACCATCCTCTTTCGACTTGCTGCGACCTGCCCATTGCAATGGTCATGTTCTTAAATCCTGATTTAACTAGGTGTATTTATATGGATTTGAAAATAGCTTAACACATCTTTACGTTTGGGTTGTTATAAAATCCTTAAAAGCTAGAGTCTTTACATAGCAAAGGTTTCAACCTAAACCAGTGGATTGCTAGTAAGTATTTATACTTCCTAAAAACATTAAAAAATTATTAAGCAATGTTGGATCTAAGCCCTATGGCATAGATATCTTTAAATTTAAATATAGCTAATAATATATAGCAATCCTAATTCATTTGTGAGGTGCTATACATTAGCAACGCAACGATTACTAATTTGTATATGTTGCTATATCTACTTGCTATGTTCTGGGGGCAAATTTTTCCAAACAATATCCCCTGTCATAGCTTGATACCATGCTAAGCGGTGTGATGTTGATGGCATATTCATTGCCATACGGGGAGCAACGATCGCCAAATTAATCGCCTGCTCAGCCGAACAGATTTGCCATTGGTATAGATTATTTACCATATCTAGTAGCGGTACTGTTGTGCCTGAGAGTGTGCCATCGGGGAGGCGGGCTGTGCCATTTTTGATAGTGATGGAGCGATCGTCCCAAGGGTAATTACCATCGGCTAAGCCTAGCGGCGCAAGGGCATCGCTAACTAGGAAGATTTTGTTGGTCATTCTGTAGAGCAATTTGACCATTTGTGCCGATACATGAACCCCATCGGCGATTAAACCACACCAGACCTGATCGCTTAAAATTGCTGCTCCCAATAGACCAACATCGCGATGGTGCAGACTAGGCATCGCGTTAAAGGCATGGGTGATCATGGTTATGCCTTGGGCGATCGCCGTTTGCATTTGGGCAGCAGTCGCGGTGGAATGGGCAGCACTGACAATAATTTGGTGATCGCGTAGATATTTGATGGTTGTACCAGAGGGATCGAGCTCGGGAGCAAGGGTGACTATTTTAATAATGTCGATATAGCCATCTAAAGTTTGTTGCAATCGTTCAAGGTCGAGGGGCAGTAGATGCGGTAAAGGATGAGCGCCACGCTTGTCAGGATGTAAAAAAGGACCCTCAAGATGTATGCCTAAGATTTGGGCTTCACGGGGTTGTGGGTTTTGTTTTTGTTGGGCGATCGCCTGTGCCAAATAAAAGAGCGATCGCCGCAGTTGCTCCATAGGTGCTGTGACTAGGGTGGGCATAAACCCATCTAGTCCTTGTTGATATAGAAAACGGCAAATTTCAGGCAGTTTCTCGGCGTGATCGCCTTGTAAGTTATTAAAGGCAACACCCAGCGCTCCGTTGATTTGTAAATCGATCGCCCCTTGTGAGGTACAAATAAATTGCATAAAGCTATCTTGACTTTTGACTAAGACAATACAATGTTCTGCTCTCAAACCCAACTCAAATAAATTCTTTAAAACTGTGACAGAGCAACAATTTCAAACATTCCCCTAGACTGTAGCCCAGTGCTTGACGTGACAATCGCGCTACGTTCAAACAAAAATTTGATCAAAATGCTTGCAATTAAATTAAAGTATGTTATATTAATTTAGTGAACAACGCGGGGTAGAGCAGCCTGGTAGCTCGTCGGGCTCATAACCCGAAGGTCGATGGTTCAAATCCGTCCTCCGCCATTCCATCGAATCAAACAAAATCAAGTCAAATAAAAAGCGCCTCTGCAAATGGGGCGCTTTTTATTTTAGCAGGAGTTTTTTGTGTTAGCGATTAGTTATGCTTCTAAACATATAGCCAACAACCAATCCGATTGCCATAGCTGTCAATTGTCCAGATTTTACAAAATTGTTCCATCCTTTACCAATGTCACCCATAACATCTTGGTTAAACTCCTTTGTCTGCTGAGCTAGTAAATCCATATGCAGGGTTAGATGCAAATTGTTGTACCAAGTTGTTTGCATATCCACCATTTGCGAATTTAAGGTGCTAATTACCAATGGATCGGGCAGGGATAGGTAAGATGAGCCAAGTAAATGAGTACTTGTCAGTAAATGATGTGCAGTATCTAGCATAGTTTTTAGATTCTTTTACTTTGTGATGATTTAGAGCTGAGATTGAAAGGATCGCTTATTAACAAAACTACAAGAGTCATGTCATCAGTATGAGTATGCCCTTCTCCGATGAAGTTTTGTACTTCTTGGAAAATGTAGTCAAGAATCATCTGAGGGCGCGTCACATCTTCGGATAAGGGGAAGCAATGATTGCAAGCCCAATCTAAGGCTTTGCGGAGATTTTCTTCGTCAAAGCGATCGCCTTCAGGACTTGCCGCTTCGGTAAAGCCATCGGTGTAATAGATCACCACATCGCCAGTGTTGAGCTTGGTACTACGCTCTTCATATTTAGAGCCAGCCTCTAGACCAATTAATGCTCCCATCGTATCGAGGGCATGGACGGTGCGGGTTTGCGATCGCCAATGCAGAGCGGGTGTATGGGCGGCATTGCTAAAGGTCAGTAGCTGCGTTGCAGGATCATACTCAGAATAAAACATGGTCACAAAGCGATGGGATTTTTCGAGGTCCTCATACATCACTTCATTGAGATGCTCCAAAATCTGGCTGGGTGAATGGTTGTTTAAGACTTCAGCGCGTAACATTCCCCTAGTCATGGTCATAATTAGCCCTGCGGGAACACCCTTGCCCATGACATCGCCAACGACAACACTCCAGCGATCGCCCTTCTGCACAGGGATAAAATCATAATAATCGCCACCAACTCGACTGGCAGTGGAGCATCGGGCAGCAATTTCGATACCTTGGATTTTTGGGCAGGTGCGTGGTAATAACTGCCTCTGAATTTCCGCGCCGATCTCCATCTCGCGATCTTGGCGCTCTTTTTTAATTAACTCCGTCGTCAGTTCATGATTTTCTAGTCCCACAGAGGTTTGATCAGCAACTAAGCGCATCAATGTGCGTTTATTGTCTGTCCATACATAATCGGGCTTGCGGCTGAATATATAGAGCCTGCCCCGCACTGCATTTTTGACTAATACCGATGTACCAAATAAATGCACATCTGCGCCGAGGTAGCGGCTTACCATCTCATCTAGCGCCGTTGGACTGCCTGTTAAAACCTGTTGAATTGCGCGTTCGATCGCTGTCCTGACCTGCTGTGCCTTCATACCGCCCTGATTGCGCTCTGGGCAATGCAACGACTCTAAGCGGATCTGACCACTTGCCTTAAATAAAATTAGCGCTCCCCCATCGGAATCAGTCACACGGCTAGCGATGAGGGGAATTAATTCTAAAAACTGATTAAGATTGCTAAAGCTACGGAGAGCGTAACCCAAAAAGCTAAGCAGCTCATGGATTTTATTTTGATCTTGACTCATCCGTCTGAGCAGATCCTTGAGATCCTTCATCACCATGACCGATGTATTGTCAACATCTAGCTGCGGCGGTAGGGATCTGTTTCTAGGTGGCAATGATAGCGACATACCAATGCTGCAACTCTAGGTAGTTTAGTAAAAAGCTAATTTAGTCCAATAGTGTAGCCTTAGTTGGACAAAAAATAAAAAAGAATTTTAGCAATCAAAAAAAGAGTCGCAGCGCGACTCTTTTTTTGAAGACAGCGCATAGGGCTAACCTAAGCAGCGCAATGATTCCAACATCCCTTTAGCTTTATTGAGGGTTTCTTGATACTCTTTTTCAGGATCGGAGTCTGCCACTATGCCCGCGCCAGCCTGTACGCTGGCTTTACCATCCTTCATTACCATGGTGCGAATGGTGATCGCTGTATTTAGTTGTCCTTCAAAATCGTAGTAGCCATAGGCTCCTGCATAAGTGCCGCGCCGATCGCCTTCAAGATCGTGAATAATTTCCATTGCCCGAATTTTGGGCGCACCGCTTACCGTACCTGCGGGGAAACAGGCTTGCAGCAGATCCCATGCGGATTTGTCAGAACGCATTTCACCAATGACATTGCTGACGATGTGCATCACATGGGAATAAAGCTCAATGGACATTAGCTCATCAACTTTCACCGTGCCGCTTTTGCAGACCCGTCCCAAGTCATTGCGCCCCAGATCCACCAGCATGATATGCTCGGCGACCTCTTTGGGATCGGCCAGTAGATCCTTGGCAAGGGCGGCATCTTCGGCGGCGGTTGCGCCCCTTGGTCTTGTGCCAGCGATCGGGCGGAGGACAGTGCGGCTGACTCCATCGATGACTTCAGCTTTAACCATGATTTCGGGACTGGAGCCAATGAGCTGCCAATCCTGAAAGTTGAAAAATGCCATATAGGGCGAAGGGTTGACCACGCGCAACGAGCGGTAGAGGCTAAAGGGTTCGCCTTTAAACTCGGTGGTTAATCGCTGGGACAGCACCACCTGAAAAATATCACCCGCCTTGATATGCGCCTTGCCCTTTTCCACGGATTCGCAGAATTTTTCGCGGGAGATGTTGCTGCTATAGCTAACTGGGGGCTGAAGTTTGGGGTTTGTCCAAGCGATCGCTGTTTTTTGACGGTCAAGGGGCGATCGTAGTTTATCCACCAACACATTCAGGCGATCGCAGGCAGATTGATAAGCAACATCAATGGCTGTACCTTGGCTGAGATCGGCATAGGCGATCGCCCAAATCTTCCGTTTGACCTGATCGAATACCAAAAGGCTATCCACCTGCATCCATACGCCATCGGGGACATCGCCCTCTTGACAAGGATAAATCGGCACTCTTGGCTCAATCCAATTAATTAGTTCATAGCCCCAATAGCCAAATAAACCGCCTAAGCTGGGGGGTAACTGGGGCAGATGTACGGGATGAATCGGGGCAAGGCAATCGCGCAAATGTTGAAAGGGGTTGCCTGTGAATGTCTTAGTACTGCCATCACGAAAGGTCTGTGTGGTGCGATCGCCCCTTGCCTCTAATACCCAGAGCGGATCGCATCCCAAGAGGCTGTAGCGTCCAATTCTTTCGCCGCCTTCGACTGATTCTAATAAAAAACTGTAGGGTTGCCCTTGACAAACACGATACCAAGCGGATACGGGAGTATCAAGATCGGCAACTAACTCCATATATATAGGTATAAAGTTGCCCTCTGTCGCAAGCTTGGTAAAGTCGGCATAGTCAGGGAAAATCATGGCATCGGCGTTATTTCAGTAGAAAAATAGTATATCAACTACGGTGTTTTGTTGTACTAGCCCTTTGTGGGAATATGTGAAGTTTTTTGCAAATAATTCAGAATTGCCATAGCTACTTAGGGCAAAGTGCTGTAATCCTAAGGGCGAAAGCTATAATTAGTAAATAGTTTCTCTCATGTCATTAAGCCTTGACCAAGTTTCAGTTTGACTCTATTCCCGATGCCCTAAATGACCTCAAATCTGGTCGTTTAATTGTTGTTGTTGATGACGAAAATCGCGAAAACGAAGGCGATCTCATCGGCGCGGCTCAATTTGCTACCCCCGAAATGATCAACTTTATGGCAGTGAAGGCAAGGGGACTGATTTGCCTAGCGATGACGGGCGATCGCCTTGATGATCTTGACTTGCCCTTGATGGTTGATCGCAATACCGACAGTCAGCAGACCGCTTTTACAGTCAGCATAGATGCTGTTGAAGGCACAAGCACAGGCATATCGGCGGAAGATCGATCACGTACTATTCAAGCGGCAATTAACCCTCTGACAAAACCCAACGATCTGCGCCGCCCAGGACATATTTTCCCACTTCGGGCTAAGGATGGGGGCGTGCTTAAACGGGCGGGACATACTGAGGCGGCTGTGGATCTAGCGCAAATGTCGGGGCTGTACCCTGCGGGCGTAATTTGCGAAATTCAAAATGATGACGGCTCGATGGCGCGGCTGCCTGAATTAGTTGAATATGCCAAATTGCATAACCTTAAATTAATTAGTATTGCCGACCTAATTAGCTATCGCCTAAGTCATGATCGCTTTGTGAAACGAGAGGCGATCGCCAATTTACCTTCTCTATTCGGGGAGTTCAAAGTCTACGCCTACCGCAATACCCTTGATGGTACTGAGCATTTAGCGATCGTTAAAGGTGATCTTCAAGAATTCACCGACAATGAAGTACTAGTGCGCGTTCATTCAGAATGTCTCACTGGTGATGCCCTTGGCTCTTTGCGCTGTGACTGTCGCGGACAATTGCAAAGCGCTCTGAAAATGATCGAGTTTGCCAATTGGGGTGTAGTGATTTATTTGCGACAAGAAGGGCGTGGCATTGGTTTAGTTAATAAAATCAAAGCCTATTGTCTCCAAGATCAGGGCTTGGATACGGTTGAGGCGAACGAAAAACTAGGCTTTGGCGCGGATCTGCGTACCTATGGGGTGGGGGCGCAAATTCTCCATGATTTAGGGATTAAAAAAATGCGCTTAATTACCAATAATCCGCGCAAGTTAGCAGGTTTGAAAGGTTTTGATATTGAGATTGTAGGACGCTTGCCTTTATTGATCGAAACCAATGAGCATAATCTACGCTATTTGGAAACCAAAGCCGAAAAATTAGGACATTTGCTATTACAAACTAAACTGATTACCCTAGGGGTTTTTTGGCAAGAGCCTTGTAGTCCTGAGGTGGTCGATCAACTTAGAGCGATCGCTTCTGCCAATGATCTCTTGCTTCAAGAGGAATCGACAACCAACCTCAACAATTTATTCACGCCGCAACTGCCAGAACTACTGCCCCATCTTACGGTTGTACATCTGGGGTTTGATCGCTCCAATGAGAGCTCACAAGACTGGTATGCTCAGCCCAATCATCCCTATCGCCAAGCGATTGTGCGCTTATTCAAGGAGCTAAAGCAATGGCAAGCGGTGAAAAATTTTAAATTTTTTGTAGCCACGGCAGAGGCTCTCTCACCCGCATTGATCGCGGCTGCGGGTGATGGAAATAACACCATTAATCTGGGGCTAGCTTGGCATCAACCTTGGCTAAGAGATCGCCTGTATGAATGGTTTAACTTTTTCCTCGCCGCCGACGATCTTGCCATTCCAAGTAAGTGAGATAGCCGATGCCGCTAGTGGCGATCGCCATGAGGACGATGGCTAACCAGAAAAAAGTATTAAAAATAATTGCTTCTGACATGATTTTTGTGATGGTTGCGGTCTAACACCAAAACCAGCGACAGCATTGCTATGTCTGGTTTTGGTGTTAGCTTGAGCTTATAAACCGTTGCGTCCCCATACGACAAAAGCGATCGACAGGGTAAACATTCCCAACAAGCCAAACCAACCGAGTGAAAGGATATCCATAGTTTTTAATTGATTGCGATTTAGAGATTTATACATTTATGCAAAATTATATCGCTCTATATCAAGGTTAAGATCCCCGACTTTTGAGGTGAATTTGCAAATTACAGCCCTTTGCGCTGATTACAAGCCTAGAAGTATTTTTGAAAGCATTGCTTCGCGACACTTTCAAAAATACTTCTGTACTCCTTACCTCTGATCACTCATAGCAATTTCGGTAATTAGCGAATATCAATTAAGGGTTATGTCTAAGTGTTATGTCGGTAGAAACTTTTTCTAAAGTACAGCATTCTTATGATAGAGAATCAATAATACATATGCCGAGACAGTCAACTAAGTCAGTAAATTCTCTCAATATTCAAATAGTCGGGGATCTCAGCCCCTGTATCTTCATATAGTTCAAGGAGCTATTGTTGGGGTTTTCTAGTGTTTTCTAGTTTTTTTGTTTTTTCTAGATCCTATGTTTTCAACTAAATTTACTGGAGGCGATCGCCCTATGGTTTCTCAAAAAAGATTTATGCAGCTTACGATTAGCGCCCTCATTGCTTTACCGCTAATCACCGCACAATCTGCCCTAGCCCAAGGGCGCAGGGTCAGATATATCCCACCGAGCAATTTGGATGCCCCAAAAGTATCAGTACCAGGAGCGACCCGCAGTGCTTGTGATGCGCCTGGTAGTTGCTTAATTGCGCTCTTGCCAAACCTAAAGGTGCAAGATGCCCCACTGCCTCAGTCCTTGGCAGAGCGTCCCACAATATACTTCCTAGTACCGAAGACTAGTGGCTTTGCCTATTTTAGCCTTGACGAAGACAATGGCACTGCTATTCAGCGCAAACGCATTTATAAAACTAAATTTAAAATTAGCAATGATGCAGGCTTGATTGCTTTTAGGTTGCCTGACGATGCTCCCAAACTAGAACTCAATAAAAAATATTCATGGCAATTTAGTGTGCCAATTGGTTATGGCAGTCAGTCTGTGTATGGATCATTTCAGAGGGTCGCGCTAGACAGCAAGGTGACAGCTAAGTTAGCCACTATGTCTCATCCGCTAGATCGAGCAGCACTCTTGGCATCATCAGGCATTTGGTTTGAGGCTGTGCAAACCTTGGCAGAGGCACAGGTGGCTTTACCGCAAAATGCTGAGGTTTTGAGTGAGTGGCAAGAACTCTTAAAAGCCGCTAGTCTTGATCGGGTACTACCCTTTACCTTTGTTTCACAAATTAGAGAAACTCCCCCACAGAACTCGCCTCTTCCCACCAATAAACTAGACACATATTAGAACCCACAAGACTTAAAAGTCGCCTTTTCCAATGCCTAGCTTTTCATTGGGAATTGGGTAGCTTCGCTAAAGTTATATGGACTGCCAGATGTCACCATCAAAATATGCCAAATATTTAAAAACTGCCCTCTGGAAATGGCGCGGCATCGCGATCGCTGCGCCAACTATCTCAATTGTAGTAATTGGGTTGCGATTGGTGGGAGGGCTGGAGTCTTGGGAACTAGCAATGCTCGATCAGTTTTTTCGGTGGCGATCGCCTGAGCCAGAGGACAACCGCATCGTGATTATCGGCGTTGATGAGGCTGATATTCGGCAATATACTTGGCCCATTGACGATGCGTTGTTGGCTAACCTTTTGCAACGGGTCAAGCAGCAAGAACCAAGGGCGATCGGCTTAGACCTAGTGCGCGATCAACCAATGGGTAAAGGCAATGCTCAGTTAACCCAATTATTTAAAACTACGCCCAATTTGATCGGCGCAACCAAAACAGCAGATTTAGTGGATTCTAACTTTGCCATCGCCAGTTCTAACATTAAGTCGCCACCTGCCCTCGCGGAGTTAGGACAGGTGGGCGCAGTAAATCTACCCCTTGATGCCGATGGGCGGGTTAGACGTGGCTTTCTGTCAATTAGACAGCCCAATGGCGACAGCTATTTAAGTTTTGGCTTGCAGTTAGCTCTGCTGTATCTGGATGGTGAAAAAATCCTCAAAAATGAACAGGCATTAAATCCACCAAGGTTACAGCCCCATGCTGGCGGCTATAGTCAAGTTGATGCAGGAGGACATCAGTTCATCATCAATTATCGCCGATCGCCTAGTGGTTATCGCACAGTACGCATGGCGGATGTGCTGATGGGTAAGGTTGCCCCTGACTTATTTCGCGATCGCATTGTGATGATCGGCGTGACGGCGGTGAGTTTGCGGGATTGGTTTTTTACGCCCCTCGATAGCGGTCTGGGCAGTACTCGGATTTTTACGGCGGGGGTGGAAGTACATTCGCAAATTATTAGCCATATCCTCAGTAGCACGATTGACGATCGCCCCACAATTCAAACATGGCAAGAGCCTTGGGAATGGTTATGGATTTTTAGCTGGTCTTTGGTGGGTGCGATTTTGATTTGGCAATGGCGCAATGTCCAAACTAAGGATCGCGAGTTATTAGTACTATTGCTACGATCTCTGAGTGCATTGCTCTTGGGCAGTGGGCTATTTGTCACTTGCTTGATAGCTTTGCATTATGGCTGGTGGTTGCCCTTTGTCCCTGCCGCGATCGCTTTCATTGGGGGCGGGGCGATCGTCACTAGCTATCTCGCCATTACCGCCGCCCAAATCCGTACCTATTTCAGTCGCTATCTCACCGATGCCGTGGTTAAGAGCCTATTGGAAACGCCCGAAGGTTTGCAATTAGGGGGCGATCGGCGCAAAGTGACGATCCTCATGTGTGACCTGCGCGGCTTTTCGACAATATCTGAGAAGATGCCGCCCGAAAAGGTGGTCGATATTCTCAATGTATTTCTCGGAACAATGACCGAAGCGATCGCCCCCTATGAAGGCACAATCGATGAATTTATCGGCGATGCGATTTTAGTTCTATTTGGTGCGCCAATTTACCGTGCAGATGATGCGGCAAGGGCTGTCGCCAGCGCGATCGCCATGCAATTATCGATGCGAGCGGTCAATCAGAAATTAGGGCAAATGGGGCTGCCTGAGATCGCTATGGGCATTGGCATCAACACAGGGGAAGTCGTTGCAGGCAATATTGGTTCTCAATCTCGCGCTAAGTATGCTGTCGTTGGCAACCATGTCAATCTCACTGCTCGCATCGAGTCCTACACCGTCGGCGGACAAATTCTCATTTCGGAAAGCACCTATGCCGAAATTGCCGATATCGCCAAAACCAATGGCTCAATGGAAGTGGAACCAAAGGGCGTATCCCAACCAATTTCGATTTACGACATCTATGGCATCGGCGGTAATTATGATTTAGAACTGCCAGCGATCGGTGAATCCTTAACCAATTTAGAAGTGCCGATTCCTGTCACCTATCGCATTCTAGAAGAAAAACACCTTGGTACTGATATTCTCAACGGTGAAATCTGGCGGCTGTCATTGCATGGTGCAGAAATGTCAGTATCCCAACCCATAACATCGCTGATGAATCTGAAAGTGCATTTTCAAGTTCCCGCTCACTATTGGCAGTCTGCATCTCTAGCAGATAATCAAGAAGGCAATCAAGAAGGCGATCGGGAAGGTGACATTTATGCCAAGGTTCTCAATAATCAGCAACTGTTCAACAACTTAGAGGTTGCGACCGAGGGCTTAGGTAAAACTGACCAGAAAATTTATATACACTTCACCACTGTTCCCAGCCACTTGCAAAAATGGCTAACTCGGCTGAGCCAATTGGCGTAAATTCTTACCCTTTTCCATCATCAGCAACTAACCCTATCTTAACTTGGGATCGCCACCTGAAAAGGCGCGACCCGCCATAACTGCTCTAACTTACTCGCAGGCATCGTTAAATACAAAATATCCCCCGCACTTAAGGACGCTTCTAGCAGATTCCAGCCATGAATGGTTTGACTGGCAGTCTCAATATAAAGCGGCACAAAGTCTGCACTTTTAGAAGCTTCGCTGACAGGCTTACCGCAAAAGGGATGATTGGGGGTAATCATTGTGGCGATCGCTACCCATAGACTATCAGCAACAATACCATTGCCCAAAATCCTACCGCCGAGGGCAGAAGAGGCAAAGGCAGGGGCGGCAATTTCGGGAGGACTTAGCACTGCCTCAAAATCAAAGACCTCTTGTGCCATCGTCGCATAGTAAGGATCGTCATAGCGCACGATTACCCGACAGCGTGGTGCAATTCCCTTAGCATTGAGGGCAATTTCTAAATTAGCAGTGTCATTGCTAGTCAATGCCAATAGACATTCCGCCTTCTCAATATTGGCGGCTTTGAGGGTGGTGGGCAGGCTGGCATCACCATGTAGTACAGGGATATTTTGCGATCGCACGGTTTCCAAAAAGCGATTATCCGCATCCCGTTCAATCACTAGCACCTCATAGCCATAGCTCACCAGTTGTAAAGCTGTCTGCACGCCAATACTGCCCAAACCGCAGACAATAATATGATTACGTTGAGGCACTCGCGCCGCGTCCCAAAAATTGCGTAATCGCGAACCCAAAATAAAATCATTCAAAATCGCATAAAAAATGCCAATCACAGCCGTACCGATCAGCATCATCACAATTGTGAACAATTTAATACTGTTGGAAGAATGCTCAACTACCTGCTCATTGCCCCCTGCCCCCGTAATCATTCCCACTGCAAAATAGAGCGCATCGGTGAGGGATATGTTTTTTTGGAGGCTAGTATAGACAACCGTTGCCGAAAATATGGTTGACAATAAGGCGATCGAAGTGAATAGTACCGATCTCCCATGGACATGGAAATGGCGAAATCCCATAAATAGCTTGGAGATTTTTTGGAAAATGGGGCGCGAAGCGGTACGGATACTAGGCTGTGTGCCAAGTAATAGGCGATCGCCCCTTTGCAATTTACGTCCATCTAGTACGGCACTGACTAGATCCACGTGGCTCTCATCGTAGGGCAGGTAATAGATCAACATTCTTGAGCGATCTTCCCAAAAATCCGATAGGGACTTACCAAACCAAGGATGATGATCATCAATATATTCTTCGTGGATAGGCCAAGTTTGATTAAATAGGCGCAACTGCCCGATCGCCTGACTACCCATAGCACTAAAAGCAAACACAGGAGCCGCCAATGCCGCCACACTCATTGTCAAGTGATTCGGCAAGGTTAGATCTAGCCTTATGCCCAAACTGGAGTTAAACAACCGATTAATAATTCTGACATGGGGATTTAATACCCGCGCCTGCATCAAGATCGTCAAATTCCGCGCTTCGTCTGCCCCCGCTAATATCAAGGTTTGAGCATCCCTAATCCCTGCGGCAATTAAAGTCTCGGCTGCGCCCAAGTCACCAATGATAATCTCCACCTTGTCTTGATGAATTGGGCGATCATGAATACCCACTACCAAACAGCCTTGCTGTCTGAGCAGGCTCAAGATCTTAAAACCCGTTCGGTCTAGACCACAGACGATTATGCGGGGTTTCATTGGCTGATCGTTAATTCATTGATTAGGACATTAAGCTTATATTTTCAGCGATCGCTGAACACATGACTGTAGCTGATATAGCAAAAATATTTGTACCCTTGGATAGCTATTTTCAAGAAGATGCCAATGTTTATATCTTAGGAGTTACGCAAATCAGCCAAGAACTAAAATTCTTGGCTGAAAGCTAAAGCATACTGAAACACTTCTACAATCAACCCGTTGAAACGGGTTTAAGCTTTGAGCTTCGTAATTTATTACACAGTATTTAGTTACTTAGTCTTTCTCATTGATCGGTAAATAACTGTACACAAGTTCTTGAGGCTCACTCGCTTGCAAATGGCTTGAAGCAGTTTGACGCACCTTGCCTTGATCGACCGCCTGCATCAAATATTCCAATGCCTCATAATCATTATCGCTGATATAGCCCTGTGCCGACAATTGGCTATTGATCATACCTTCTAGCTCTGGGGTAAGGCTCTTGATGATTAAGGCACGGTTGACTAAATCCCTGATTACACTTTGACGGCTCATGATTGTTTCATTTCCACAAATATCTACAGCTAATAGTGTCTTCTTACTGAAGACTGAGAGTGGTGATAGCTGTCTGTCTAGAAGGTGATTGTTATCAGGGTGAGGGTGGTGTCATATCGCTAGTTTGATGCGATCGCAATCACATTCGATCACATTTAAGTTGCTGTTGGTTTGCTGGATTCGTACTTGCTATAGAATAAAAGGCAATGGGGAAAGCCATAGCAATTAATTCTTCCCAGCCTTCTGCAAAGTAATAACTGCCATGAATAACGCCCCATCTGATTCCCATGAGTATGCAGCAATGCTGCAACCGATGGATGAATATAACCAGTCCCTGCTGGCTCATGTGCATCCTTTAGATTGGGTAGATCCTGAACCTGCGCCATGCTATGACCTGGTGGTAATTGGGGCAGGAACCGCAGGGCTAGTGATTGCCGCAGGAGCGGCGGGGTTGGGGCTAGGTTTAAAGGTGGCATTGATTGAAAAAAACCTCATGGGGGGCGATTGCCTGAACGTGGGCTGTGTGCCTTCTAAATCTGTGATCCGTTCGGCGCGGGTGGTGGCGGATATGCACGGGGCGGCAGACTTTGGCATTCATGCCCCTGAGCCGATCGCCATTGACTTTGCGGCGGTGATGGCAAGAATGCGGCGTATCCGTGCAGGCATTAGCCATCATGACTCGGCAGCGCGGTTTCGCAATTTGGGTGTGGATGTATTTTTAGGGGCAGCGCAGTTTGTGGATCGCCAAAAGGTGATGGTGAATGGTAAGTGCTTGCGGTTTAAGCGGGCGGCGATCGCCACGGGTGCAAGGGCGGCGCGTCCGCAGCTACAGGGCTTAGAGGCGGTAGGATATCTGACCAATGAAACCGTATTTTCTTTGACAGAGTGTCCGCAAAGGTTAGCCGTGATTGGTGGTGGACCGATCGGCTGTGAGTTGGCGCAAGCCTTTCAGCGTTTGGGCTGTGCTGTTACGTTAATTCATAAAAATGATCATCTTTTGGATCGGGAAGATGCTGAGGCGGCGGCGATTATTCAGCAGCAGTTACAGCAGGATGGCGTTAATCTCTTGCTGAATGTGCAGTTAGAACGGGTGGAGCAGGGAGAAACGGGTAAGGTTCTCCATTATCAACAAAATGGTATTCAAAATGGCATTCAAAAGGGGGGTAGTGGCAGTATTACTGTTGACGAAATTTTATTGGGTGCGGGGCGATCGCCTAATGTAGAAGGCTTGAACCTAGAGGCGGCGGCAGTTGAGTATGATCGGCGGCGCGGCGTGATCGTCAATGATTATTTGCAAACTAGCAATCCCCATATTTTCGCGGCGGGTGACATTTGCATGGATTGGAAATTTACCCATGCGGCGGACGCGGCGGCGCGAATTGTGATCAAAAACGCCCTATTTGCCCCCTTTGGGCTGGGCAAAAGCAAACTGAGCAATTTGGTAATGCCTTGGGTAACTTTTACCGATCCTGAAATTGCCCATGTGGGGATGTATGCGGCGGAAGCTAAGGCAAAGGGGCTAGAAACCAATGAGATCAAGATTGATTTTAGGGCGGTTGATCGCGCTATTTTTGATGGTGAAACCGATGGCTTTGTGAAAATTTTGCATCAAAAGGGCATTGATCGCATTTTAGGGGCAACGATCGTGGCGCGTCATGCTGGCGAAATGATTAGCGAAATTAGTTTGGCGATCGTGGCTAAGCAGGGCTTAAGCACTTTATCTTCGGTGATTCATAGCTATCCCACCCAAGCCGATGCCATCAAAAAAGCCGCCGATGCCTACCGCAAAACCTTACTAACCCCACGCACCCAATCGTTTTTAAAGTTATTATCCAAGTTGTCACTGTTCTAATTTCTAGGATGTGCGGCGCTTCGCGCCGCACATCCTAGTCTTGTAATATCAAAAAAATGACCTATCTCGAAACTACTGCCAAATTTTATGCCGAGGCTGCCGCCACGCCTCAAGTGGGGCTATGCTGCATCAGCACCCCACCTTTGCAATATCCCGATCTCAAAATTCCTGAAATCATCCAACAGATGAACTATGGCTGTGGCACAACCATTCATCCGACCGAGCTAACGGGTGCGCCAACGGTCTTGTATATCGGCGTGGGTGGCGGATTGGAAGCTTTGCAATTTGCCTATTTCTGCCGCCGACCTAGCGCCGTGATTGCCGTTGATCCCGTAGCCGCCATGCGTGAAGCCGCCACCCGCAATTTGCAAATAGCCGCCCAAGAAAATTCATGGTTTCAGCCTGAATTTGTGAAAATCCTTGATGGTGATGCTTTCGCCCTGCCCGTTGCCGATGCCTCCGTGGATGTGGTTGCTCAAAACTGTCTATTTAATATTTTTGAACCCGATGATTTGCGCCGCGCTCTAAAAGAAGTTTACCGCGTTCTCAAACCCAAAGGACGCTTGATCATGAGCGATCCCATCGCCACCCGTCCAATTCCTAGCCATTTGCAAAGGGATGAACGCCTTCGCGCTATGTGTCTCTCTGGGGCGATGACCTATGCTGAATATACGCAGCAGTTGATCGATGCAGGCTTTGGACAGGTGGAAATTCGCGCCCGTCGCCCCTATCGACTGCTCGATACGCAAACCTTCAATTTAGACGCACCCCTATTATTGGAGAGCTTAGATTCTGTCTCTTTTAAGGTTCCCATTCCCAAGGATGGCGCTTGCATTTTTACAGGCAGAACTGCGATTTATAATGGCAATGAAGAAATGCTCGACGATCGCGCAGGACATATGTTACTGCGAGGTAATCCTGTGGCAGTTTGTGATAAAACCGCCAAAACTCTTGCTGCCCAATTCCCTCAAGATGTGATCATCACCGATCCAACTTGGCATTATAACGGCGGCGGCTGTTGTTAAGGTTTTGGTTGTGCCGATGACACAGCCAAAACCGAGAAAATGAAAAACTATGAATAATGAAGCGCTAATTCGATTAAGTTTTTTCTGTGGTACTTTTGTGATTATGGCGATATGGGAAGCGATCGCCCCTAGAAGAATGCTGATAATTTCTAAGCCCCTGCGTTGGATCAACAACCTGAGTTTAGTGGTTCTCAATACCTTGATCTTGAGGGCAGTGCTGCCGATGGCGGCGGTGGGGGTGGCGGCGATCGCCAAACAGCAGGGTTGGGGCTTATTTAATCTGATTGACCTTAACGACGGTCTCGAAATATTTCTATCGGTGCTGCTTTTAGATTTAATCATCTATGGTCAACATCTCATGTTCCATACCCTGCCAATATTCTGGCGCTTGCATAAAGTGCATCACGCCGATCTCGATTTTGATGTGACGACAGGCTTGCGCTTCCATCCCTTAGAAATCCTGCTCTCAATGCTCATTAAAATTATCGCCATTCTGCTATTGGGAACGCCAGCGATCGCGGTTTTGATCTTTGAAACCATTCTCAATAGTACCGCCTTGTTCAATCATGGCAATGTGCATATTCCCAAATCAGGCGATCGTTGGTTGCGCTATCTGCTTGTCACTCCTGATATGCACCGCGTCCATCATTCCGTCATTCCTCAAGAAACCAACAGTAATTATGGCTTTAGCCTATCTTGGTGGGACTATTTATTTAGAACCTATCGCGCTAATGCGGCAGCAGGACAGCAGGATATGCAGATCGGGCTTGCAGAATATCAAGGTACTTTAAAGGTTGCCAGAATTTCGGAGATGTTGATTTTGCCATTTCTATAGCTATGTTAAAACTAATACTAACTTGGGAATATATATCTTTGCTAAGGTGCATTACATTTCAATAACGCACCCTACAAGATACGCGATCGCACTGTTTATTATATAGTTCAGCCACAGGAAAATTCTACAAATACTTTAGAAATGTAGGTTGGGTTGAGCGACAGCGAAACCCAACAAAATCTCGATAATGTTGGTTCTCGTTTCTCAACTCAACCTAACGTGTAATTATTTTTTAGGCTTAACCAAGCAGTATTGGAGGATATGGGCATTTACAGTTTTTTTTACAACCAGATTTAGACCTTACCGCGATCATAAAAATCAACAAACGATCACCCCTCACCCAAAAAACTGATCGTCCCTGGGATGAAACGATATAATTCCGTAACAGCAGTTTATCGCAATCGTATAAATAATTTTGATGATCGTCTTATGTTGAATGCTGCTGGTTTATGGAACTTCTATTTAGATTCTGCATAAAAATGGATGGAAACAGTAAAAATCGCCCTGTGCTTTATTTTCATTTCCCAACAGGTCTATTTTTATCTTCGGTTTTCCCATTGGTACGGACAAGGCGAAAACCGCCTCCTTTGCCATAATTTGAGTTAAAAACTTTTATACCTGATCAAATTTGACTTTTGCGTAGATGTCACGGTGAGCAATCTGGTAAAGCCCATTTGCTAAACTCAGAATTCCATTTTGATCATCAGATTCTCTCAGTAACCAGTTACCATCGTCATTTTTGCGAAACTGTTCGATGTGAACTCGATATTGATCAACTAAAATATATTCTTGAAATGTGTTAAGCGAACGGTAAAATGCAAATCTGTCACCGCGATCGCGGTTGCTAGTGGATTTAGATAAAACTTCGATAATGATACTGGGATTAATCACCGTATCTGTACGGTTTTCTTGGAAACTTGGCTCGCCTTGAATTAATAAAATATCTGGATAGGTATATTCGTTGTAAGCAGGAATCCACAAGCGTAAGTCACTAATAAAAACTTCATAGGCTGGCGATTCTAGCAATCTACTAAAATTGCGAATAATGCGGTTGTGGTTATTTGCACAACCATAGGTTTGATAGGTTCTGGCGTGACACTTTGCTATTAGTATATTTATTACCAAAATACCTACGATATTGTCATTACTGCTTTTCTAAATTATCTGAGTCAAGTAAATATCGGCGATCGCCTTTGCCATATTTTGAGCTAAAAACTTTTCGGTAATTGTATTAACCCCAGAATTGGCAAGTTGCTTAAGAACCTCTGGATTGTCGATCGATTGGTTCATTGCTTGAGTTAGTCCTGCGATATCTTTGGGCTTGACGAGATAACCATTAACATTGTTGGTAATAACTTCAGAAATCCCATCAACATCGCTAACAATACAGGGCTTACCCATTGCTAAAGCTTCTAACAAGGCAATCGGTTGACCTTCCCAAAGTGAGGGCATTACAAAAACATCGATCGCTGATAAAAATTCGTGAACATCAGAACGCGCACCTAAAAAGGTAATGCGATCGCTAATTTGTAAATCATCAGCAAGTTTGATTAATTCATCTTTGAGGTCGCCATCACCAATAATTAGCAATCTGGCGCGATCGCTGACTTTGGCAAAGGCTTTTAACAGATATTGATGTCCTTTTTGTTCATGGAGTCTGCCCACATTACCGAATATAAATTCGGTTGGGGCAATATCAAATATTTTCCGAGATATTTCTTTGTTAATCGGCTGCGAAAATTTAACTATATCAATGCCGTAATTAACAATTGATGTTTTTGATGGAGATGCTACATTGGCAGTGATCGCTTTCTCATAATCAGAAAGGCATACACAAATTATATGATCAGTAACATTTAAAGTTAATTGGTCTATTGTTTTAAACAGTATATTCTTTAATCTCTGTCTCATTTGCCTATTCTGAAAAATGTTGAGGTAATGCAACCCATGATACGAATGGATAATTTTAGATTTATGCTGCAATATTTTAGCCACTAATCTACCCCAAAATCCTGCTGTGCCGCCATGAGTATGAATTACATCAAAATCTTGAATCTTTAATAGACGATGAATACTTTCAAAAGCACGCCATGTAATTTTGTTCGATATATCAATCGGGCAGACAGGTATATCTAAAATATTTGCCTGTTCAACTAACCACCCAACCGATGCAGTGGCGATCGTCACTTTAATATCCATACTTAGTAAATACTTAGATAACAACAAAACATGAATTTGACCGCCACCAATGCTTGCATCATCAATAATCTGTAGTACTCGGAGAGTTTGTTTACTTTCGTTTATCACTTTTATAGTTCACCTGATTCTTTATATTAATTTGAATTTTCAAAAGGCTACTTAAATGCTAATTAACATTAATCTGCAAGAATTTGTAAGAGTATAAATACGCTTAGTATTGTATTAAAAAACTTATTAAAATTTCAAAACTAATAAAACAACTAAAACCATTTCATATTTCATAATAAAAATAAATTCAGATTTTACTGCCAGAGAAGAATTTAATTAAACGAATTCTTACAAATGATATAAGTTTCATGTTTTCATATTTAGAAATTCGACTCTGTATTATTCTAATGACTTTCCAAGCAAGAGCATTAAAAAGAGTCTTGATATCGTAACCAGCCAAGTTCTTAAATGATTGAACAAAACCAGATTGAAATTCAATTTGCTGTAATCCCGATAGTAACATATAAATTTGACGTTCATTCCAAGCCAATGGCTCAATAGAAGCTATATACTGACGCATCTGAAAAGAATCCTTCAGTAAAACTTCTTTGTCTAAATTAGTATTCTTACTAATATCTAGATAAAGCGGATAGGGGAAATAGGCAATTTTTTCTCCAGTAGTAATTACAGTAGCTAGTAAATACTTTGCCAAACTACCTACTTCAAAACCTATCGGCCAATTCATATGTTCAAACATTAGCTTAGTACTGAGCAACATATTGACGTTACTCAATCCTGAAGTCAATAACTGAGATACATATCCCAATCTCATATTTTGGACTAGTAAATTTTGTGAGTTTACTAATGCTGGACATAATGATACTAGTGCATCAGCACTTATAGCCGAATTTACTAAAGTATCTAGCATATTTACAGATGAAAGATTATTAGCATTCCAGAAAAGCAGCCAAGAAGATTGCTGAATTAAATCTATCCATTCTTGTAAACTAGTTAAGTCTGAAGCATGGCTACAGTGAACCACCTTAATACTTGGAAACTTAGTTTGCGAATTTCTTAAGACTTTTTGAGTTTCTTCATTTTCCACTGCCAAATCCAATACTATAACTTGGAAATTTTGATAAACCTGTGCATAAAGACTACCCAAACAATCTAGTAAATTTAAATCTCCATCCTTAACAACAATAGTTACGATAACCAAGGGATAGGTTTGAGTTTCCTTACGTCCAAATTCAAACTTATTATCTATGTATTCTATCCTTTTTTGCAAAAGACTGACATTTGTATCCTGCAATAAATCTATCTTGGGAACATTTGGAAGCTCATTATAATTCTCAATTGATTTAGAAAGAACTTGAGTCAGTGATTGTACACTTTGAGGTTGAAACCAATACACGCAAGAGTCGCGATTCAACAAACCTAGCGTTTCTCTAAATCCCCCAGTATCAGCAGCCACAATACTAACTGGTAATTGCCCTACTTCCAACGCGCTATTCGGGAAATTATCTTGAGGACTTGTTAGGCATACAATAGCTCTATTGAAACTATTAATTAAATTCAGTGCTTCTTCACTGAAAAGACCATCACATATGTCATAACTGTAAGTATTAGTTAATTCCTGACGAATATACTGGTCACTATCTAAATGTCGTAGATGATGTGAATTCAGTTGCACAATTTTACCAACAAAAATAAAGTGGCAAGAATTAGCTGAAGACGATTCTAATCTTTTAATAGCTTGTATAAACGTACATAATCCTTTCCTTTCTTCTAACCTAGCAAAGAATATGATCGGAATTTTATTTTCTGCTATTCGATTTTTTAAGGATTCAATTAAAGGTGTTTCGATACAAGAAAGATTAATTAATGGGATAAAATATGGCAACCTAATAGCGGCGCTAACATTCCAACCATAGCTTTTCACCTTAGAGAGAATAAAGTTAGAAGGGTGGAAGCTTAAATCAGCGTTTTCAAAGGAATTTTGTTCGTAATGACAAATCTGCCAAAAATTGTGTGCATATGTGACGTTAAACCTTTCATTAGCTTCATATACCCATTCATGACCACTGTGTAAAGTTACTGAAGTAACACATTTTGGGAGTAAACCGACACGCTTTGCTTGTATAGTTCTGTAACCAAAACCACACATCTCAGGAAACTCAATATAGACTTTTGCGTTTGCACAGCAAGCTACAAGTGCCTGAGTAAAAAACAAAATATTAAAGCTCTGGTATTCGTAATAACTTGATCTTGCGTCATCTAAAATTGCTCGGTGGATTGGCTGTAAACTCAGGATTTCCTCACACTCCGTCACTGAAAAAACTTGATTAAGAAATGGAACTTTTGATTTGCCTTGAAAGTGTTCTTCAGTCGCACACAGAAGTAAAATTACGTACCATCCATCTTCAAACAATTGCTCACTAAGCGCCCTATAGTATGTGCCAATACCACCGTTTTTATAGTATCCTTCGTACTCCGAAGAAACTAATAGTGCAATTTTATCTACTTTGCTAGGAAATGTTTTTGCTATGTGCGTCTTAAAATCAACTTGAATGCTTTCCTGACCAATACTTTCTATCATAGTTATAAGTTTAAAAGATTACTAATTTTTTGGAAGCAGACAAGGAATATTATTTTCAACATTATAGACAAATCGATCATCTTGAGAAATTAATTTGTTATCCACAAATTTAAGAGGCTTTTTGGTAGAAGGACATGCAAGCAAAGGATAAAACCAAGTTTTTGAATCTAAGTCGCTAATTACATCTGCTCCAAGTTCGTTAAAGTTTGGCGAATCACCTAGCTTTTGAACGACTACATAGTGAGTATTATGGGTGTTTGGGCTATCACCCTTGAACAAATTTCCCTTAGATAATTGGTTTATTAGAATACCCCACAAAGGAAGCATCCATTTTTTTGTATTACTTCCTTTGAGATATTCCCAGAGTAACCATGCCATTGTTTGACCAAAGTGATGAACATGTCCAGTTTCAACAACTTCAAAGCCGACATATTTCATCACTTCAACTAAACCCTGCTCCGTAAATCTCACATAATCGTGGGGACAGGCATGTTGAGGTTGGAGAAAAGGAACCGCAATAATTCCATAACCACCATTACGAAGCACTCGATAAAATTCTTGGGCTACTATCCATGGATATCGGGTATGCTCAAGTACAGCAATGCTTACGATAGTATCAACAGATAAATCACGCAAGGGTATTGTATGCAAGTCAGCCAAAACATCAGGTTGATTAGCAGGAACTATGTCAATGTTTAAATCTCTTTGTCCCAATTGAATTGACCTTGAACCAGAGCCTGCATTCAAGACTATCCCACGACAGTATTTACGATAAGGAGCCAATTCTTGTTCTAAGCTTGGCCAAACAAGTGGACTAGAAAAAATACCCATCTCTTGATTTTATCCTAAGATTTTGTGGCTACGACTATAATTTGGACAAAACACGCAATTAAATTGCTGATTTTTGCACATCAATAGTAAATAACTAGAGTGAAACAGCTTTTTTTAAGTGTCTAAGAGCTATCTTGATATGAGAAAGCCTGCCACAGCTCGTTTCATTGTTAATTATACTCTGTAATTGGTTTAATTCAGAACATTTTTTCTGCAATTCAGAGGAAACCTGCTGCAATTCATAAGATTTTTTATGAGCTTCCTCCATCTGATACTTCAAGGTGTCAATAACTTCCTGAAAAGCTGAGTGCGATATACTTGATTGATGAACAATTTGATCTGTTGCAATACCCACTACTGCTAAATAACCAAGGGCATTATCAACCGTAAGTATACTATCTAAATATTGATTGCCCCAAAATCCTTCAGGTAAGGGAGAGAGGTAGTTTTGAAATCGTGAATTATGTTCTTCAATGCCTGTAGGTCTGATCAAGCTGCTTGTAATAGTGTTGTATTGTAAAAGGAAAGATGCTTCTCCAAAGACGTTTAAGATAATGTCTCGGAATTCTGTAAAACGGAACTTATGTATATGATATTGACTAATCCAAGGAGAACTTCGATAATCATTCGGACAGGAAATAATAAGTTGCCCATCTGGTTTTAACAGACGACGCAATTCTAACAAAAAATCTCTTGGAAATTGCAAATGCTCAATTGTTTCAAAAGATATAATAACGTCAAATGACTCATCTTCAAGTTCAGAGACATGGTGAGCATCTGACTCAATATAACTAACATTAGGGTGTTGATAATACTTACGAGCATGTTTAATTGAGTTAACATCAATATCAACTCCAACGACTTTCTCTGCTCCTTGCACTGCCATAAACTGAGAACCATAGCCACTCCCACAAGTGATGTCTAGGACTCTTTTACCTTTTACAAAATTAGATGTAAATGCATACCTAACCATATGATCGATATGACTTAGGTTTAATCCAACGCCTAACTGATCCTCCATATGCCTTTCCCCAGTATATATCGTGTCATCTGAATTGTTTTGATGTATCTGTTTTTTCTGGGATACTGTAATATCCATAGGAGTGCTTTGACTGTTAAGTAATTCTTTATAAGAACTATGATTTGTGTTTGAAACTGGAATATATTTAAAGATTAGTGAAGGAAAACCTAAACCTAGTGGAGGATGAATATCTGCTTGAGAAAATCCATCCGAGATTGCTCGATCTAGCGTTAGTTCTGCTTGCTCAAGATCTCCTAACTCCAGCAAAGCTATGACCTTTGCTCCAACAATTTGAGATCGTTTCTGGGAAGCAACCATCGCTATTGAGTATTCAAAAGCAGCATCAATTTCAGCTCGATCAAAACTAGCTAGGGCATAGGACTCCATTAATAGTGAATTAGGAATTGCTTGTTTATATTTAAATACCAAACCCCAAGAATTTGGAATGTCATAAATCGGCTCAAAATAAGACCGTAAGCGATACATTATTAGGTGGATCCAATAAGTACCAAAGTGAGCAAAGTCCTGATGGACGATAACTGAGTGGTTAGGAATCAGAGAAGGGATGAAATTTCGTAAGATGCTATTGGCTAGAGACCAAGACTTCATTGCATCAACAAATAGAAATTCTATAGGATCGCCATGCCAACCTATCTGACTTAAATCTCCAGGGTATAGCTTAATTTGTTTTTCCCAAGGCTGAATCAGTTTTGAACACTCTGGCAAAAAACTGTCCCCAGATTGATACCGTCCACTTAAGGGAGTACCATCAACAAATTGATCCATCCATGATTCCCAAACGAACAGATCGTAGGCATGAATAATCTTATCCCTAGCGGGTAAATTGAGGTTTTTTTGTAAGCCGGTTACTAAAGAAACGACTGAACTACCAAGCCAACACCCGAGATCGACTATTTCACCAATTGCACAATACTCATTTTGTGCGTACTTATAGAGATACTGTCTTTCTTCCATTGACAGCATTCCTAAAATTGATGTATCCATTTCAGTCATATAGTTCTAGTTTTCAGTGTCGGCTTTCAAAAATCTCATCAATCAGACGGCAAATTCAATTTGTATATTTAGCCTTAGCTATCGCTACGAGACTTCCAGATCGTATGCTTGACAATCTGTTTTAACTTTAATAAGACTTTCTTGCGATAATAAGCCCATCCTTCTTGTTTAACTAGGATCAGACCTTGAAATTTTGATAATTCTTCATGTAAATCTGCTAATGCAGCATCGATTCTATATGGTTGCCAATCGGTACCAAGATCAGTGAATGCCTTGATTTTACCTGCCAAAATAACTGGGCGTTTTTCTGGAGAAACTAAGCTTGCAGAGTAGTCAAAAGCTGCATTAATTTCATCGACATCAAAAGATTCCACAGAATAAAATTTTTGAAGTTCTTCTTGGGGAATTTGCTTTTTATACTTGAAGACCAGACTTGCAGAGTATGGAATATCATAAACTACATCAAAATATTCCCTAAATCTATACATCGTCAAATGTATCCAATAGGTGTAGTAGTGAGTGAAATCTTGATGAACAACGATGGAGTGACCTGGAATTAGAGAAGGGAAGAAATTTTGAATGATGCTGTTAGCTAATTCCCAGCTTTTCATCGCATCAATAAATAACATTTCAATAGCCCCACTTTCCCATGTTGTTTTGGTCAAATCAACTTGATTAAACTTAATTTGCTTGCGCCAAGGATAGGTTTGAGTTAGGCATTCTTCGTAAAAGCTATCCCCTGGTTTAAATTTTCCTTCTAATGATGTCCCCACAACACAACTAAGTTGATCCATCCATGCTTCCCAGATAAAAATATCATAAGCATGAATGAAATGATTCTTGGTTTTCGGATCCGAATTTTCTCGAATTCCTGCGGCTAACGGGACTGTAGACGAGCCTAGCCAACAACCTAGGTCAACAATTTCTCCCACAGCCTTGAATTCATTCTTAGCATACCTATAGATATATTCTTTCTCGGCAGAGGTTAGCATACTTGGGACGACTAAATTCATGGCTATCTTTTTGTTAAAAACCCAATTAATTTCTTGCTTTTCTGAACCAAGGCACCTATGAAGTGTTTTTCAGTTACAGGAGACTCAACGGAAACATCTTCAACACACTGTATTGGATGAGATAATGAAGTGTAAAGATAGTTTAACTCTGCTTGCATAGTATACAGATCTGCTAGTCCTTTGTCAACAAGGTCGGATTGTTGTTCGTTTTTAGATTCTGAAAATGCTTTGATTTTGCCTGCCAAAACAATTGGTCGTTTTCCTTTAGAAACAAGATTGCTGGAATGGTTCAGAGCCAAGTTGATTTCATCTACGGAAAAATCATCGACCGAATAGACATTTTTGAGTAGCTCTTCTGGTATTGCTTTCTTATACTTATAAACCAAGCTAGAAGAGTAAGGAATATCGTAAACAACATCAAAATACTCTCTGAATCGATACATAGTTAAATGTATCCAGTAGGTGTAGTAATGTACAAAGTCTTGATGAACAATAGTTGATCGACCTGGGATTAGTGAGGGGAAAAAATCATGAATGATGCTATTGGCTAACTCCCAACTTTTCATGGCATCAATAAATAAAAACTCAATTTCACCACCTTGCCATCCTAATTGAGTTAAATCACCAGGGTGATAGCATATTTGCTTTTCCCAAGAAGACGTTTGTCTCTGACATTCTTCAAAAAAACTATCGCCAGGTTGAAATTTGCCCTCTAACTGGGTGCCAATTACACAACTGAGTTGATCCATCCAAGCTTCCCAGATAAAAATATCATAAGCATGAATTTTTCTGCTTTGGGTTTGTGGATTTGCGTTTTCTACCAAGCCCATGGCTAGCGGGATGGTAGATGAGCCGAGCCAACACCCTAGATCTACAATTTCTCCATTGCCAGAATATTCTTGTTTAGTATATTCATAAAGATACTGTCTTTCTTGTAATGTCAACATTCCTAGTGTTGATAGATTGAGACCTTTATTTGGAATTAGGTTTTTATTCATTAACTTAGGTTGATAATGCTAGCTTTTTGATAATTATTCTATTTCTAGAATAACGCGATATGTCAACAAGTTCCAAGGATGAAATTTAGATGTATTGCTGCTGAAACTCTTCTTCGAGAAACCGCTCAATAGGGCTTTTTATAATTCCTGCTGTCAAGACGGTTTGTGGCCGATTATGAGACTTGCCTTTAACCCAATAAGTTTGATCGAGTTCAATTCTTTCTAAAAGTGGTTTTTCATTATTCTTAAAACAAAAATCATAAAATGCTTCCCTGCAACCTTCCCAATAGCCAAAATCATCTAAAACAATGCAACCACCATCTGGAATCAATGGATAGAAAGTTTCTAGTACTAGGGAAACTGATTCGTACCAATCTGCGTCACAATGTAAAAGTGCAATTTTTTTTGGCAGAGGTTCTAAAAAAGTTTGATCAAACCAACCTTTCTTAATTGTGTATTCATTGCTATTGGTTGAGACTAGATCCATCACTTCTCTAACATCTTCAACCGAAGCGACACATTTACCAATCCATTTTTTGGCTTCTTCTCCATCTTTTTCAGTTGTTTTAGGCATACCTGCATAACTGTCATAGAGCCAAAGATGTCTCTGTTGATTTAAGAATTTGGAGATTACCGCCGCAGATCCACCTTTAGCAGTACCACATTCGACAAAATCACCCTCAATTTTGGACTGATTAAGATATTGACAAATTCTTGTGAGATTAGTTAATTTTCTTGGACTACATAAAGTGTAGTCATGAACTTGCTGTATGAGTTGATCAGTCTGTAACATTATTTTTTAAAGATAATCACTAACGAATTGAAGATGTTTAGGGCTGTGCGATTTAATAAAGCATCAGATATAAAACCAGAATTGGTGGAGTAAGCCGCCCAACCAATTCTCTAAAATCCGAAAAGGTACTTTATTTATTCGCTTGCCCCTTAATTCCATCCAGTTTACCTAAGCTTAAAATGACATTTAGTAAGATCAAGATTATTCTAATTTTTTTGAGACTTAAAAATCGAAAACTATTTTTGATATTGCAGTAACTTAAACGCAATTATAAAAGAATAAGTCATCTTTTTAATAATTCATTGTCATATTTTTGTATGCGAACAGATGGAGAGAGATTCACCAAGCCGAACCAGATTATTGATTCTTGGTTTTTTGAGACCTTTAAAAGACATGAATCATAAACTTGAAGTAGCCCTTCTTCAAAACTCCATTGCCCTTTGCCTTTATTAGCTGCACCAACTGTAATTGTATATTCTCCCTCAAATAAGGGGAGCTTAAATTCAAAAATAACTTCAACCAAGGTGTTTTTACTTACTGATCCTATAACCTTATTCATCATAAAAGTATTGGTTTGAAAAATCATTAATCCAGTGCGATCACGCATTTGAAATCCGATTAACGGGTCGTCAAACGATTGTAAAAATAAGATGCCGATCTGTAATTTAATTAATTGCTCACTGATTATGACTCTAACTTGCTGATCGCTAATATTCAGTAGTTTGGCAAACACTACTTTAGCCTTTCCCGAATCAAAAGATTTCGACTTAGATCCAACTATCTCAGCATCTATATCTTGATCTTGTGATACTGCATTTGAAGTGAACCCACTATTTGAATTATCAGATTGCTCCATTGATTCAATCTTAGATAGCTGAGTAATGTGTTTAATCAAATTAACTTCATATAAATCAATAACTTGTCTAGCCTCTGACCATAAAGATACTCTTCCTGAGTCCAACAGAATGGCGCGATCGCATAATCTATGAACTGCATTCATATCATGGGATACGAATAAAAGAGTTGTTTGCTTTTCTCGGAGATAAGCCAATTTGTCAAAACATTTTTGCTGAAAATATATATCCCCAACAGCCAAAGCCTCATCTATAATTAGAATCTCAGGCTCGACATTCACCGCAACTGCAAACGCCAAGCGAACAAACATTCCACTAGAATAAGTTTTGACTGGTTGATCGATAAAATCTCCAATATCTGCGAATCCCACAATTTCATCAAACTTATTTTCAATCTCTTGTTGACTTAGACCTAATAAACGAGCATTAAAAAATACATTTTGTCGCCCAGTAAAGTCTGGATTAAACCCACTTCCTAATTCTAATAAAGCGGATACTCTTCCATTGACATTTACATTACCAGTTGTTGCCGTCAATGTTCCAGCAATTATTTGCAACAATGTACTCTTCCCTGAACCATTGCGCCCTATGATCCCTATAGTTTGTCCTTTATGGATTTCCAGACTAATATCTTGTAAAGCCCAAAATCTTTCTGAATAATCTTTGTTTGGCAGCAAAATCTCTTTCAATCTATCAGCAGGTTTTGCATAGCGCTTAAAGCATTTTGAGACATTATTTAGTGTGATTGCTATTTGTTCTTCCATATCTGTCTCATAAAATTTAAAAATACATATATCAAACCTAAACACCTATAAAACATCAGCAAATGACGGTCGTAGGCGTTGATATACAGATAATCCAAACCACATTATAAGTGCAGAAACTAAAGTGGCTACACACCACTCAGCACTATGTTTTATTTCACCAACTAGGATGATATCTCGATATATAGCAGAGATGGAGGCTATTGGGTTTAGCCAAAATATCCAACTGCGAAAAGTCTCAGGGATTGCTGAGGCAGGATAAATAATCGGTGTCATATAAAACCAAATATTTAAAATCAATCCGAGAGTTTGTGGGATATCACGCAAAAAAACTGTTAAGCCTGCGGTGAGATAACCTAAGCCCGTCGTTAACAGCAACTGTGTGAACCAAACCAACGGTAGCAGCGCTAAAGTAATATGCAAAGTATGGGTAGTTAAAGCTACAAAAAAGATTAACACTATTAGCCCAAAAGCACTTTCAATAAATGTCGATAAGACTGGTACAAGTGGCAACAAGGCTAGGGGAAATACTACTTTTTTGACTAAGTTCGGCTGAACAATGACTGAATTAGAAGCCTGCGTCAGTCCACCTGTAAATGAAATCCAAGGCAGCAGTCCTGCAAATAGCCATAGCCCAAAAGTAAAATTATTGTCTGGTACACCCTGCAAACTGATCTTCACCTTAAGCACGATCGCGAAGACGTAGGTATAAATCAATAACTGGGACAATTGGTTAACCAATGGCCATAAGTTTCCCAGAACTGAACCTTTATAACGTGCCTCCAAATCTCGCCAAACTAAAGTTCGGAGTAGATCAAACTTAGCCCACTGCTGATTGCTAACAGGAACAAACCTTTTTAGTTTTTTACTCTTGCCTAAAACCACGCGCATCGATCTCAACAATTGATGACTCCAACCATTTTCTGTCAAATCAGGTGCTTTAAACTATATCACATCTGACACTACGTCACAACTTCTCGGCAAATCCAAACACCCAAAAATTCATTCTTTCTCGATCATAAAAATCTCATTCTTGTCCAACCCCATTCCCATAGCCTCTTTCACAACTGTTAAACTCCATCCCCTGATCGCCACATCAAACCAGTAGTCCCCAAATCCCTCAACCCTGCTCCAGCCTACCCAAAACCACCAAACTATCCAAATCCTCCAAGGCGCTAGGCAAATACCGACCGATCGCCATCCTTACCCGCCCCAACTGCCAATCTTCCGCCACACCCAACATCCGACTAATATCCGCAATATCTTGACTGCGCCCCGCAATTAACTTCATTAGCACCAAATAGGGCAGATCGATCACTGGCAAACCATCGGGAGCATAATTCGGACTATTAACTGCCTCCACCACCCAATCCCCATCAAACGCCCACACAACCAAAGCCTTACCGTCCCCTAACCGCCATTGAGTACTAGCAATACTCAAATCCCCAACTTTCTGTCCCTTCGCATTCTCCAAATCTTCATATACCAATTTAGCATCTTCAGCTTTCACCAAAATATCTAAATCAAGCGTCATTCTTTCAGGCATATATAGTCTAGTCGCCACATCCCCAACCACCACAAAATTAGCCTGTTTAATAATCTCGTTAAGATTTGCCACAGGATAAGTCCAACTCCGACTGTTTAAAAATTCTAAGCTGCTGCCAGAGCCTTTCTTGACATATTTGATCACCAAATTAATAAATTGCTTACGCTTTTGAGCATAAGGTTCAGCAACTAACCTCATAAAACCCACACAGGTAAATTATCAGTATCAATACTCTGCGATTTTCTCCACTCTTATCGTGGATATTATTCAGGACTATCCTCGCTAAATTGATCGATCGCCTCCACCAAACCCTCCGAATAAGGCTCAATCACAGTCGCGCAAACATGAAGGTCAGCAAGAGCCTGAGAAAACTCATCCGAAGCCAAGTCAGATTTTTTAATTACCTCAATCGCCGCAAGCGCTTGTTCCAACCTAGATTGATACTCATTCAAAAATATATCTAACCGCTCATACGGATGTTTGTAAACAGAAATCATTGACTTAATCTCCTTTCTAATTTGGCAATATTTTGACGACAATTAGCAACGGTTTTTTCCCAGTGGGCTATCAAACCCTGATCGATCATCTCCATAGGCTTACTTTTTTCGTGGGCAATCTTCTGTAAATGCTCCTCTAAAGCCCTATATTGTCCCTCCAATTTTTTGCGATTATCCTTGTTTCTAGTCATAAATTTAATCTAGGAGAAGAAAATTTAAATGGGTAAATTATCAGGATCGATACCCTGCGATCGCAAATAAGCCGCCAACCTATCCGCCCTCTGCCTTTCAGCCTCAGCACATTCTGCTGAAGTTAAAATCCAACCAGCTTGGTCATACCAACGCAACCACAGCCCTTTAGTGCCTTGATAAACTCCTTGCCATAGCCCTAAACCCAAATTAATCTCATTTAGCCAGAATCGATTTTCATTGATCGCAATTGGCTTATAACGCATACCCGAAATTTCAAAGGCACGCAGATTATTTTCGTAGCGATCGTAAACAACATAGTAAGGGACTCGCAAAATGCGCTCATAGACTTCCCACTTAGTTGGTGGCTGATTAATTTCTCTCAACCTCTGCCCTAAATCTTCATCCTCAGTACCAGGGGACAATAACTCCACGATCAAAAAAGGCGTAACGCCCTCTTGCCAAATTAAATAACTCAGCCTTAGCTCTTCTAGTTGATTTGCTTTTGGCACACCCAAAACCATGTACCAGTCAGGTCGCTTGTACCACTGCGTATGTCTAGGGTCGTAATAAAGATTGAGATCGCTTGCCAGTAAAATTTCTTCTGGCAAATAACCCACAGGTTTACAAGTCTCAGTCAGTAAATCTGCTTGAATGCAATGAAACTCGTCAGGCAAACCAGACTCTCCTACCAACTCACTGGGCAAATCGTACATCGTGGGCATCGTCTCAAGGGGCGATCGCGGATGAATTGGCTGATACATAACTAGCCTCGGTTAACGATATCTAAATAAGAGCCTACGACACTTAAAGAATTGTCAAATAGGTATCCACCGTCTCCGATGGTAAAGCTCGCAGGGTTTGATTTTGTAAATCTGGCTCCAAGCCCAGCATTTCTAAAGGGATTACTCCCAGCAGAGCATCACAGCCCTTTGGCAACCCTAAACATTCAAAAGTCCCCTCTCTGCCATGCAAAGAAATTTTGGCATCTTGAAAAATTTTAGCTTTACCCAAACCCATTGCCGTCACCACATCAACCTCCTTCAAAACCTCTAAACCTAATGTCTCAATCACATCCTCAGGCAAGCAAAGAGTAGTCGCACCCGTATCAACCAATACCCTTTTCAGCGTCAGCGATCGCACCTCTCTATCATTAATCAAGCCGCGTTTAGCCAAAAACTGATCACCGCGATTAGTAATTGTTAAATCTGTGTAAACCTTGCCCATATTCTTGTGCAAATTCAAGATCGAAGTCATAAACATATACCTCCACGATCAAATTTTATAAATTATCAGGATCAATGCCTTGCGATCGCAAATAAGCCGCCAACTTTTCTGCCCTTTGGCTTGCAGCCTCTGCCCTTTGGCTTGCAGCCTCTGCCCTCTCTGCTGAAGTTGGAATCCAGCCATTGTGGTCATACCACCGAAGCCATAGCCCTTCAGTGCCTTGATAAACTCCTTGCCATAGCCCTAAACCCAAATCAATCTCATTTAGCCAAAAGCGATTTTCAGCGATCTTGATCGCCTCATAACGCAGACCAGAAATTTTAAAAGCGCGTAGATTATTTTCGTAGCGATCGTAGACGACATAGTAAGGAACTCGTAAAATTCGCTCGTAAACCTCCCACTTAGTTGGTGGCTGATTAATCTCTCTAAGCCTTTGCCCTAAGTCATCATTTTCAGTGCCAGGAGACAATAACTCCACGATCAAAAAAGGCGTTACCCCTTCTTGCCAAATTAAATAACTTAGCCTTAATTCTTCCTGTTGATTTGCCCTTGGTACGCCCAAAACCATATACCAGTCGGGACGCTTGTACCATTGCGTATGACGAGGATCGTAATAAAGATTGAGATCGCTTGCCAGTAAAATTTCTTCTGGCAAATAGCCAACAGGTTTACAAGTCTCGGTGAGTAAATCTGCTTGGATACAATGAAATTCATCGGGCAAACCAGACTCTCCTACCAACTCGCTGGGTAAATCGTACATCGTGGGCATTGTCTCAAGGGGCGATCGCGGATGAATTGGTTGATACATGAATGACTAGCCTCAAGTAACACTTTCTAAATAGGATTTTACAACTTCCTTTGAGTTGCCTGCTAATTTAAGATTGCCTTTACTGAGCCAAATTGCCTGATCACAGGAGCTTTGAATAAAATCCATGGAATGAGATACCACTAAAATTGTGACGTGGGAATCCCAGAATTGATCAATACGGCGTTGACACTTATGCCTAAAGCTTTCGTCCCCCACTGATAATACCTCATCAAGAATTAATATTTCTGGTTGAATATCCGTGGCGATCGCAAAGCCTAATCTTGCCACCATACCTGAAGATAGCCCCTTGACAGGCACAAATCGATAATCTTGCAATTCCGCCGCCGCAATCATTGAGACTGGAAAAATGCTTACAGGTAAACGAATTTTATCTAATAAAGCCCCATTCAAGCCCTATTGCCGACAACACTGGTTAAAGCCTGCATCGTTGAAGCAGAGAAAAAGCTAATCACGATCAACCCTGTCAAAATTGCAAATTTAAAATCCCTGTAGCGTGGGCATCTTGTCTGCTTTTGAGGGAGACTTGTCAGTCAATCACCAATGCTATACTGCGGTTGCAGCCCTTTGCGCTGATTTAAAACCAGAGAATTTTTTAAAAGCAGCCCACCGCAACGTTTTCACAAACTCCTCTGTACTGCTCAAAGCTTCGATAGGTATGTCGCCAAATCCGCCTTTAGCCGCTATTAACCATAGCAAAATCAAAGTATATCAAACCCTAATAGCTCAGTTTGATCTGCTTTTGCGTGCCAAATATCCGATTATTTATGTGGTGACTGCCGAAGAAGAACCTGTTGAAGAGATTTTGATCGAGGTAGCACTGCAATCTAGTCCCAGTCGGCGGATTTTATTCTGGGATATGGCGCGGGGTTGGACGGATAATGGTGCAGACAAAGGCTCATTGATGGCGGCACTGTCGCGCATTGGGCAGCGTGATAAGGCAGTCCAAGATAATGACAATGCTATTTATGTCTTGCGCGACTTGCATCCGATCCTCAAATATCCCGACCACGATCGCCACATTGCCATCATTCGCGAACTCAAAAACTTAGCAAGGGATCTCAAGCGCGATCGCCGCACGATTATCCTCACGAGCCATGTTTTAGAAATTCCGCCCGAACTCACCGAAGAGATTACGGCGATCGATTTTCCATTGCCCGCGATCGCTGAAATTAGCTATCTAATCCAACAAAAAATCGCCCCCAATAAACTCAACCTCTCGGAGCTGGCTTGGGAGCAGTTGGTACGTGCCTGTCAGGGCTTGAGTCGTACCCGTATTCAGCGCGTCTTAGCCAAAGCGATCGCCGAAAAAGAGCAGGTCAATGACGGAGATATTGATGCGGTGCTGGCGGAAAAGCAACAGGCGATTAGGCAAACAGGCATTTTAGAATTTTTTACGGTCAATGAATCCTTAAAAAATGTGGGCGGACTCGACAACCTCAAACAATGGGTGCGAATTCGCCGCGATGCCTTTACCGAAGAGGCAAAACGCTATGGCATCCCCACCCCTAAAGGGGTGCTGCTCGTGGGCATCCAAGGCACGGGCAAATCTCTATCGGCAAAAACGATCGCCCATGAATGGCGTTTACCCCTGTTGCGCCTAGACATCGGGCGCATGTTTGGCAGTTATGTGGGTGAGAGCGAAAGTCGAATGCGGCAAATGATCCAACTTGCGGAGGCAACTGCCCCCTGTGTGTTGTGGATCGATGAAATTGACAAAGCCTTTGGCAATCCGAATATGGCGAGTGATGGTGACTCTGGCGCAAGTCGGCGCGTTTTCGGCACATTGATCACCTGGATGCAGGAAAAGACCGCCCCCGTCTTCATTGTCGCCACTGCCAATAATGTGCAGATTTTACCTGCGGAGCTATTGCGAAAGGGGCGCTTTGATGAAATCTTCTTTTTGAATCTGCCCACAGAATCGGAACGTCAAGAAATTTTTAAAGTGCATCTGCAAAAACTGCGCCCTAGCCGTATCCGTGAATTCGATTTGGCGCTCCTCGCTCGTCACACCAAAAATTTTAGCGGTGCAGAAATCGAACAAGTAATCATTGATGGCATCCATCGCGCCTTTGGGCGTGGCACAGTTGGCAACCGCGAAGACTTCACCAGCGAAGATATCATCAGCGCCATTGAGGAGACTGTACCTCTCGCCGCGATCGCCTCCCAACAGATCGCATCGCTTAAGCAATGGGCGGCAGAGTCTGGCGCACGTACTGCCTCTAACGATGAGCAGTTACTGCAAGAATTGCGTAAATTTGCAATTAACTTAGAATGATATAAAAGCCCCGCTTTGCCATCATTCTAAAAATTATGTCTCACTTCACCACGATCGCCATTGAAATTAAAAATGGTGACTTACTCAAGCAAGCCCTCAAAGAGCTAGGCTATCCCGTTCAGGAAAATACCCTAGCGCGGGGATATTTGGGCAGTACGACCATTGCAGAATATGTGATCCCCATGCCCAATGGCTATGATATCGGTTTTCGGCAGGTGGGCGATCGCTATGAAATGATTACGGATTTGTACGGCGTGGCACTGAATGTTGAAGAATTTGTGGCGGCGGTTAATCAACAATATGCGACCAAAATAGTATTGCAAAGTGCTAGTCAACAGGGGTTTGCCATCGAACAACAGGAAGTTTTGGAAGATGGCACGATCAGAATTGTGGTGGGACGGTGGGGGTAATTTAAGGAAAAAGGAAAAAGGAAAAAGGAAAAAGCTAACAGCTAACAGCTAACAGCTAACAACTAACAACTAACAACTAACAGCTAACAGCTAAATAACTAATCGGAGTTGCGGAGTAGGCTTAATACGGGGATGCAGGCTCCTATACATGAGGCGATCGCCCCGATCCCTGAGAAAATATGGGGGGCTTGCGTGTATCTAACGAGCTCGTCAGTGGCAAGGGGCAGAGTGGCGAGCAACATACACGATACACCTAAGCGCACTGCTAATTGATGAATCATGGGTAACACTTGAATTCTACTTTTTTAATGGGTTTAGCTTGAAGCTTTTAACTTATCGCTAACTCACACTAGGTTTACCCGATGGGATCGTCATCTATATTTAGGGAGAGATATACTCTTTTTGGATATCCCTAAAACCTTAAAATTTTGTAACTTTTGCTCAAATTCTGCGATCGCCCCTTGCTTAGCACTATGTTTTTTAGTAATTATTTAGCCTATTATCACCATGTTATTGCCTAATCAATCAGTGGTATGGCTATTTTTTCGATTTATCAGAACTTGCGATCGCCAATGGCTATGTGATATCTTAGTCTTTGCTTTGTTATGGAGAGATGGCAGAGTGGTTGAATGCGTCTGACTCGAAATCAGATTTAGGGTCACACCTAACGGGAGTTCGAATCTCCCTCTCTCCGTTGCTTGTAATGCAGTTTAAACAACAAAGGCAGTGCTAAGCACTGCCTTTGTTGTTAATTGCCTTCCACCTTTTGTTGATATACCGCCGATGTCATTGCCCCATCAAGCTCCGTTGCATCGGTAATGCTCACCTTCAACAACCAAGACTTGCCGTAGGGATCTTCGCCTATGGTTTCTGGGGCATCGATCAAATCAGTATTTGCCTCCAACACTGTCCCCGTGACAGGTGCATAGATATCCTCCACTGCCTTTACAGATTCAATTGTGCCGAATGGCTGCCCCTTCTCGATCGTCGTACCAATCTCTGGCAAATCCAAAAATACAATATCGCCCAATTGATCGATCGCAAAGGCAGTGATCCCGACAGTGGCAACATCGCCATCTAAGCGGATATATTCGTGGGAATTTGTATATTTAAGGTCTTCAGGATATTCAAACATCAAGCTGTCCTTGCTATCTAGCTGTGCATTATCTAACTTACATTACAGTAACTATCGAGCAAACAATTCACAACAAAAATTTCATAACAAAAAAATTTGAAAGTGTTGCTAAGCAATGCTTTTAAATTTTTTATTCAACTTTAGGTTCGCGTTTAGAAAATCCCCATAAAAATACGAGTCCAATGCAAGAAAGCATCAACCATTCAGGCGGCACTAGGCTATCGGCAACCACTTTAATAAATAGGCGTAAACCTACCAAAACTACGATCAAATACCCTGCGGATTCTAAATGGGTAAATTCGGCAAGCCACTTGATAAATAGCCCTGCTAAAAATCGTAATGTAATAATTCCTGCGACCCCACCGATAAGCACTAGCCATGTTTCTTCAGCGACCGCTACGGCAGCAGTGACGCTATCAAGGGAAAATGCTAAATCTGTTAAGGAAACTAAAGCGACTACCTGCCATAGTTTATCTGCCATGCGTACAGGATGTTGGGTGTCATGATTTTCCTGTGATTTTTCCAAGAAAAACTTTCCTGAAAGCCATAGCAAGTATAGCGATCCCGCTAGTTCAAATTGCCAATATTTAATTACCCAAGTTGCTGTAAATATTAGGATCACCCGCAGCACAAATGCCCCGATTAGACCATAGCGCAAAGCCCATTCCTCTTGTTTGGGGTCTGGCAAACTGCGGACGATCGCCGCAAGGGCGATCGCATTATCGGCAGACAGAATTGCTTCTAGCAGAATTAACACCACCAATATGGGGATAACTTCAATCCGAAAATAGGGGACATTAGTTTCTAAAAGCTGTTCGATCATGCAGGGCGATCCATTGGGAAAAATTAACAAAACACTCTGATTATATAGCAATCAGCATTGTTAGCGAAGGTCAAGACTTTTTAAACAGTTGCTAAAGAATTTAGAAGCTCATTTGTGGTTGATCATTCTTTTTCTGACATTCTGCTGTGTTGTGGGGCGGTTCTGTATGGTAACAATTAGGTAAGTGGGTGCGAATGACTGCCAAATTTAGAACTGCCAAATTTAAGTGTTATTGAGGTGCTTTGCATGAATTTTATAAGGTTTCGGACAGGTTTTCGGAAGAATTTAGTTGCCTTTACAATGGCTCTAGCCTCTGTTGCTACGGCGATCGCCACGATTAATGTTGCTAGTAGCCAAGCTCAAAATGCTGCCCATTTCCAAAGCCTTTTAGAGCATCGCACCTGTCAGCGTTGTGAGCTAAGTGGTGTGCAAGCTAATGGGGCAAACCTCAGAGAGTCTTTTTTGGATGTGGCGAATTTGCAGAAAAGCTCTTTTGTCGGAGCAATTTTAGCTTTTAGTACGATGTACTATGCCGATTTTCGCGAAGCCGATCTCAGTGAGTCAGATTTACGCAATACATTTTTGATCAATGGTGATCTGATTAAGGCGAACTTGTCGGGGGCAAATGCTCGCAATAGTCGTTGGAAATATGCGGATTTGACGGAGGCAAATTTAAAAGGTGCAAATTTAATTGACATTGAACTGGTATATGCCAACTTAAAAGGCGCAGATTTGAGCAATACCTTTTTGCGTCATGCTAGTCTCTATGGTGCGGATCTGACGGGTGCAAATTTGCGAGGTGCAGATCTCTATCGTGCCGACTTGACAGGGGCAAATCTCACCAATGTCGATTTGAGCCAAACTAATCTCTGTCGGGCGACCATGCCCGATGGCAAAATGTCGCTGCAAGGCTGTCGTTAAATTTTTACTTGAGGTCATAAATGGCGATCGCCACATCAAATCAGGTGCGTTGGCTGCAAGTATGGAGCTTGGCGGCGGTACAGGGATCAATCTCCCTAACTTGGATTGCCTATGGTGCTTACTTGCCCAAGTTTATTGAGCAGGTATTTAGCTATCCCCCCAACCAAGCTCAACAATTTGCATCTTTGCTATTGATAATTGAAAGCGCGATCGCCGTGATTATTGAGCCACTATTTGGCGCTTTGTCCGATCGCTGGCAGCGTTGGTATAGCTCACGGATGCCAATGGTGATTGCAGGGGCGATCGCCGCAACGGTGGTATTTATGGGTTTACCTGCGATCGTCATTTTTGGTGGCGCTAATGAAGTTGTTAGGTTGATATTGCCTTGGTTGGCAGTGCTATGGGCATTGATCATGTCCACCTTTCGCAGTCCCGTGATCTGCCTTTTAGGAAGTTTTGCAGGGGCGACAAAATTGGCATTAGCTGGCAGTGTTTTAACCCTAGTGGGTGGTTTAGTTGGGTCACTCCGTCCCCTTGCTAGTCAATTTATCCTTGGGTTGGGCGCACCGCTAACGTTTACGATCGCCTCCATTAGCCTATTAGCAGGGGTAGCCAGTTTACGGCTTGCCATGACCTATATTCCCAAGCAGCTTAATCCCGATCAAGAAAATTTACCGATTCTCGGTTTTTGGCGTAATTTAGCGATCGTGATAATGGTTGGCGCTGGCATTGGCTTAGGATCAAGGTTGCTGATGGGAGATGTAATGCCCCGCACCTTTACCGCCAGTCTCGTCAGTTTTACAGGTCTAACTAGGGAAGCATTATTGGGTATAGCCTTAATTTTGCAAGCAGGGATGGCGATCGCAATGGGACAGCTTGCCAAGCAGTTCGCCAATACCCATATTATGATTGTTGCCCTTGGTGGTTTAGCCGTTGGTATCTGGTTACTATCCCTAGGATTAAGCGCGATCGCCCTGATCCCGATTCTGATTTTTCTCATCGCCTGTCTCAGCGCCGTCAATAATGGCATGGTTGCCTTTGCTTTGACGATGGTTCCCAAGGGTTTAGGCGGCTTAACGGTCGGTACTTTTTTTGCAGGACTATCAGGGGCGATCGCTATTTTTGGCTATCTCGTGCCGAAGTCATCAGTCCTTTCCATTGATCAAGTAATTTTTGGCGCAGCGATCGCTTTTTTAGCAACAGGAGGGGCGATCGCGATCGGCGAAAAGCTGGTCGGCAATGTCAGCGATTAGAAATAGATTCACAAAAGTTAAAATACCTAATGCTTTCATCATGCACCGAAAGCTTTGCCCACGGTTTCGACTATTTTGGCGATCGCGGGAATGTTGTCAATAATGCGTTTTAAGGCTCTTAGTGCTTTGCTGGCAAGGGTTGGTTTTTCTGCGGGTTTGTCGTGAAGGGCGATTTTGGCAAGATTTTCGACTTGTTCGAGAGCATCGGCTTTGTCTTCATCGGCAAGATCTTTATCAGCACTAATTGCTTCTTGCAGTTGGGTTAAGAGGGTTTTGATGTCGCCACTGTCTTCTTTGTTTGGGATTTGATTAATCGCATTGGTAACATTGCCTTTGATTTTGCCGAGATTAACTACGCTGTTAGTGATATCTCTTGCTGTGAAAGTGACGGGATTCTGTTCTGCCATGCTTTTTGCCTCTGTTTGTGTAATTACTGTAACATCACCTTTCTTTGCCTCAGCTAAGGCAAAGTACATATCTTTCATAGTCTCAATAGTTCGATCTTTCTCCTCTAATAACCGAGCTTGATGTTTCGATTCAATTTCCTTGAGTTGGGTTTCGTAATTACTATCAAAAATATGTTCAACTCGACCTTTATCCGTATCCTCTGGCACGGCGATCGTTAATTCGACATCTTGCCCTTTTTTCTTGATTTCTTGAATGTCGTCAGGATTTATATCTGGATATTCTTTTGTAAGCTTTTCCCATGCGGCGATGAAGGCTTCGCGGTTGATGCCGTTGCGCATAAGTAACTGCACGACGTTGAGAGTTTCGCTGTAGCGTTTAGTAAAGTCACCTTGTTCAAACTCTTTCTCTGGATCGTGGGGACGGCGTTCGCGACTACCTTTGTTGTTGGGATGCTCTAGCTCAAAGACAAAGCGACAATCGACATCATTGAGTTTGGTGGTGTGGTCATAGCTCCAACCTTCTAAGCAAACGCCTGTCATTTGTGCGCCTGTGAAGTCTGTACCAATCGCCTGAGCTTCGGTGAGGTTTACCCATTGGAGATTTGCATTACGGAAACTTGCTTCGCTGAGGATGGCGCGTTTGAAGTTGACACCTTCTAAATAAACACCGTCAAGGTTTGCACCACGCAGGTTTAAGCCTTCGTAGGATTTGCTTAAGTTGGGTTTGCCTGTGACTAATAGTTCGCGTACTTCTCGGTTGGCTAAGATTGATGTTCCTAAAAGAGCGAGTTCTAATTTTTGGGCTTGTTGCCAAAGAATACGATGCAAATTAGTGATTTTTTGCTGAGAATTTTGAAAATTGGTGCTTTTTAAACTAGCTTCTCTAAAATTAGCTTTGCTTAACTCTGCACCTCGAAAGCTTGTACCACCAATAGCAGCAAATGCAATGCCGAATTTTAGCAAGACATCGAATTTAGAATCATATTTTAAAGTACGCCTTGTAACATAAACACTGATTAGCAAGGTGACAACAGCACCGACTATAGCACCAACAGAAGCTTCAGCTCTTTGCTCAGCCACAACCATAGCTACAATGCCAGCTATAGCACTAGTCATAGATCCAACAATGGCTAAAGTTGTAGCCACAGTGCCAGCGACAGCAACAGAACTTACCAGAACACCAGCAGCAGAGACAGCTATAACACCAGCAATAGCTACAGTCGCAGAACCAACTATAGCCAGAGTACCAGAGAAAACAGCAACTATTGCCACAGAAAAAGTAGCAGCAACGGAAACAAAACCAAAAGATTTTGCAGTAAATCCTTGTTGAATAATTGCTATAAATATGGCAACTATTATAAAAATTGCGGCAGTTCCAGGGGCAAACGTATATGCTTTGATATTAGTGGGGGTGAGAAAAACAGCTACAAACAAACCTGCATAGGCTGACATAAAGCCAGCCAATGCCGACAAGATCCAAGACAATATTAGCTGCAACATAAGCCAACGCTTCTGCACACCTGCTCTAACTCTTGAGAAGTTTGCCCCTCTTAAAATTGCATCTGTAAAATCTGCGCCTCTCAGATCTGCACCACTAAAGTCTGCCCCTGAGAGGTGTTGCCCCTTAAACGATCGCCCTCGCAAATTTTGACCAGCAAAGTTTTTCGCCGTAGAGGTCATAGCCGTAATTCCCAGAAATTTGGATTAATTTTACGATGATTCTCCAAAATTGTCAGTTAAATTTACAACCTGTAGCTCACCAAATAAATGACCTATACTCAAAAAATATAGTTACATCAGATTTAACGATGACAATCCTAACTGTCACCCTTCCAGAAGCCTTGACCCTCTACCTGCAAGAGCAAATAGCATCAGGATATTACACCAACGCCAATGACTACATTCAAACCTTAATTCAGCAAGATCGATCGCGTAAACAATACCTCGAACCCCTCATTCTCGAAGGCATCGCTTCAGGAGAGCCAACCCCTATGACAAACGATGATTGGAATGCAATCCGTCAACCAACAAGCTACCCATCCACAAATCTAAAAACCTAAAATCAATAGTTCTATGTCTCGATGCCCAATGCAGCTAGGTGATCGCGCAATTTTTTAGCCTCCAGTTCTGCGACTCTAGCCCGTTCTTCTGCCAACTCAGCCCGTTCTTCCGCAGACTCAGCCCGTTCTTCCGCAGACTCAGCCCGTTGGATTTCTTCTTGCCATGCTGCAAATAGCTCACTGGGAATCAGTAATTTTTCACTGTTGTCCTGACGATAGAAACCGATTAGAGAACCTTCGACTTCGAGGCGCAATCCTAAAACTTGGCTTAAGCCATCAGCGATCGCTTCATAAACCAAAGACTCTTCATCATTTTTGGGCAGATTAGCTTGACGACGATAGCCGCGTAATTTTTCAGGAATCCATTCACCTTTTGGATCGAATAGCCAATATTCCAAAACCCCAATGCTTTCGTAAAGCTCTCTTTTTTTAGCTTGGTCATGGGCTTGAGTACTCGCAGAAGTCATCTCAAAAATAACACTGGGGATTTGCCCTGTTTCCCAAATTTTGTAATTGTCGTAGGGCTGCTGCGGAATATCAAAAATCACCATCACATCAGGCGCAACTCGCAATCTAGAAAAGCCCTGTGCATAATACAAAAATTGATCAGCAAGAACAACAGGCGATCGCTCTGCAAACTTTTCTGCTAAATAGTTTCGTAAAACAGCTACCGTTGCAATAATTGCATCAGCATGAACAGAAGTCTCAGCCAAGGGTTCACCATCCTCAGAAGGATAAAATATTTCTTTAGGTATTTCTTTGGGTATCTCTTGAATTTGGGGAATAAACTCAATTGCTGGGGCAATAATTGGTGTCATAGCTCAAACAATGCGATCGCACTGGTAGCAATGGAATATTTAAATTATAGCGATTTCGCTCCCCTGAAATTGTTGAAATCCTTAAGCCGTCAACTCTTCATTCGACATCATCGAGTTTAGTGCTGTGATTATAGCTCCAACCTTCTAGACAAGCACCTGTCACTTGTGCGCCAGTAAAGTCTGTACCGATCGCTTGAGCTTCGGTGAAGTTTACTGCTTCGAGATTTGCGTTACAGAAACTAGCTTCGCTGAGGATAGCTCGTTTGAAATTGACCCCTTCTAAATAAACACCGTCAAGATTTGCGCCGCGTAGATTTAAGCCTTCGTAGGATTTGCTTTGGTTAGGTTTGCCAGTGACTAGTAGTTTGCGTACTTCGGGGTTAGATAAGATTGATGTCCCTAATCGCGATCGGTCTAGCTTTTCCGCTTGATTCCAAATGGTACGGGTCAAGTTAGTAGCCTGTTTGCGAGAATTGCGAAAATCACTACTTTTGAGATATGCCTTCGTAAAGTTAGCTTTAGTTAAATCTGCACCACGAAAACTCGTTCCGCCGATGCTAGTAAAGCCAATAATAAACTTCAACAATCTATCGAACTTGCGATCGCCTTTGAAAGCTCGCCTAGCAGCATAAACACTTAGTAACACGGTCCCCGATGCCAATATTACTGCCCCTGTCAGCGCCGATGAGACTGAGCCTGCACCGAACCATTCCACAAATAACGAGGCTAATGCCCCGTAACATGACCCTGCCAATGCTCCAATAAATGCTATGGTTCCTGACAAGGCAAATGTCCATGACAATATTAATAATGCCAATGCTACTACGACTCCTCCGAATAATATTGGCAATGCAACAGTACCTAACAAAGCAAAGACAAATGTTAATAATGCTAATGCTCCTGCAATCATGACGAAAGCTGTTGCTGTAAACCCTTGTCGAATGATAGCAACACAGAAGATAATGATTATTACCAGACTGGGTACGATCCTAAGGATTTCGATATTGTAAGGGGCAGGAAATAAGGTCGTCACTACACCCGTATAGGCAGTAAAAAGTCCTGAAAATACTGACAAAAAGAAGGCAATAACTAACTGAAATATGAACCATCGCTTCTGCAAGCCAGTCTCAGCCTTTGAGAAATTCGCTCCTCTTAAAATTGCATCCGTAAAATCTGCACCTCTCAGATCCGCGCCGCTAAAGTCTGCTTCTGAGAGATCTTGCCCCTTAAATGACTTACCCCGCAAATTTTGACCAGCATAGTTTTTCGCCGTAGAGGTCATAGCGGCACTGGTTCCGCCCAATGAGGAGCAGAAAGTCTTATTCAGCAAGGAGTGTAGGAATCTGTTGTCAAAGCTGGTTAACGTGGTTTTTGAGCAAAAAGTGCCTGTACACCCTGTTTTTGTGTTAGGTTACTGCCATACAAGATTCTTTTAATTAAAACCATAACCCTTGCTATGCTTGGCTTTTACTTCCTCACTGGGCGGAACCAGTGCCGTCATAGCCTTAAAGCTCCCAGAAATTTGGATTAATTTTACGATGATTCTCCAAAATTGTCTGTCAAATTTACAACCTATAGGGCGTTGCATATATTCATAATAATCAAGGAAAAATAGCTTAGATTTCCCCATTGATTTATTGTTTAAATATTATATTTGACCTTTGACCTGCTGAATGTAGGTTAAACAGGTTTCTTTGACTGACATACTTAAATATTCAGCCAAAGTTGCAAGTTCATTTCTTGACTAGGAGAAGCCTGACTAATTTGAACTACTTCAAAATGGGTGGCGATTGGCTCTTGCAAAGTCATCTGCACATGGCGTAATAAATCCTGTTGGAAGATTGCGATCGGGATAGTCGTGCCAGTTTCAAAATCTTGCAGCCTTTCATTAAAGTTATCCGCATTTACCCGAATGTCGGCGATCGCTAGAATCAGATCCCCTGTGCTAATTCCTGCTTTTTGGGCAGGGGAGTCAAATTCCACTTTTTCCACTTCCGCCAAGCCATTTTTAGACTTTAGGGTTAATCCTGTAAATGGTACATTTGTTCGCGAACTGCGTAATTCTAAACCAAAGGGTTCCAAATAATAATTATAGTCAAGTTCTCTTTTGCCATAGAGATAGTCTTGCCAAAATCCTGATAAATCTACACCCGCCACCGACTCAATCACCTCATGGAGTTCAGCTTCACTAAAGCCAACTTCTGTTTTCCCAAACCGTTCCCACATAATCTGCATTACCCGATCCAGCGATCGCAGATTGTTAGTTTGCGATCGGATTAATAAATCCAAAAGCATGGAGACTAGCTCACCCTTGAGATAGTAAGACACCTGATTGTTGTGGGTATTGGCATCGGGGCGATAGAGCTTAATCCATGTATCGAAACTGGACTCATGGAGGGACTGCACATTGCGTCCGAAGGTATTTTGGAGACGGGTAATGCTTTTGCTGATTAGCTTGAGGTAGTGTTGTGGCGTATAGATCTTTGCCCTAAGCGGAAAGATTTGGTCATAATAGCTAGTCGTACCTTCACTAAACCATAGGGAACCTGTATAGTTCTCATGGTCATAGTCGAAATGCTGCAAACCTTTGGGGCGAAGTCTTTTGACATTCCATGTATGGAAAAATTCATGGGCAACGAGGTTGAGAAATTGCAGATAGCTCTCTTCTTTGCGAAAGCCCAAGCGGTTATATAGTAATACCGTACAGTCGCGATGTTCTAAGCCGCCAAAGCCATTGCTAGTATGCAAAATAAAGTCGTAGTGATCGTAGGGCAGTCCGCCAAACATCTCCGCTTCCACTTTAATGAGCGCGGCAGTATCTTTAACCACCCTTGCCATATTCGCGTTATGTTCTCCCCAAACGATGAAGCGATGTTGCTTGTGGAGTACTTCAAATTCGTGACGCTCTTGGATGCCAATCTCAAAGGGGCTGTCAACTAAAGTATCGAAGTCCTTGGCATAGAAAGTATGCTTAGCAATTTCAGGTAGGGCGGTGGCAATCTGCCAATGGTTAGGGATCTTGGTAATCTGCACCTGATAGCCGCGATCGCTCTGGTCAGGCAAATATTCAGGCGCATACATAAATACGGCTGCCCCCGTAAAAAAGGCATGGCTGCGATCAATGTGATTAGTCCGCACCGTCAATTCGTTGCAAAACAACCGATAACGCACCCGAATTTCATGATTACTGCCGCAGTTAATTTGCCAATGATTTTTGCTAATCTTTTGCCATTTTAAAGCCTTTCCATCGGCTGCGATCGCCTCAAAATCCTGTAAATGCTTGGCATATTCCCGCACCAGATAGGAGCCAGGAGTCCAAACTGGCAATTTGAGGTCGAGGGTCTCGTTTTGCCAATCAGCGATCGCTAGTTCCACCTCTAGCAGGTGATTTTCAGGCTCTGGGATCGCAATGTAGTAGCAAAATTGGCTATTAGTTTGACCATTAACTTGACTATTCGCAGGAAAACTTGCTGATGGATGGGTATTAATCATGAAACTAGATTGAGGCAACTAAGTTGTAAATATAGCAGCTAGAAATTGGCATTGCCTGTACTATGGCATTCTCAATAACCTGATCTGGGCAATGATGAAAATGGCGGGAATGATGCGTCCATAGTTAGTGGCGATCGCCCGCCAGCCAAGATCGGCAAAAAATAAGCCCCATAATGCAGGTGTAATCACCGCAAAGACTGCCCTAGCTGCGGTGTATTGCGTGGCAGCGATCGCCATGCCCCGTTTGGCAATATGCGTACTCACATAGGCATTGATCCTTGTGGCGATCGCCGTGCCGCCAGCTTTGAGGACTTCGTAACCCACTTGATAGGTGGCAAAGTGCCATGCCATTTGTCGAGCGATCGCATTTAGCACCGCCGAGCGCACGACCGTACTCACCGCGATCGCACTGCCACCCTTAACAAATAGACTCATCGGACTACGCTGGGCATCGGGGGGTAAAGATTTTTGTAGATCTGCCTCTGTCAGGGCGGCTTGCATCGATTCATCGAGATTGGCGCGTTCTTGGGATGATAATTTTTTCCAAGAGTTGCTAACCAGGTTTAAAAATAGCTCTGACTCAATATCTTCAACGGTTTGGTGTTTAGAATACTTCACATCTAGGTGCTGACATACGCGCTCTAGCACATTGCGATAGCTCATTTCCTGTGTCTTGCGGCGCAATACTGTTAGACCATCTGCCGCCAAAAAACTAAAGCGCTTGGCGATCGCAGCCACCAATTCATCCCGATCCCAGCTTTGCAATTCTTGGATCGGCGGAGTTGTGAGGTAGTCGAGGGGGTTAAACTTACGCCGAAATAAGATATTTGCAAGTTGATTTAGCTCTTCGTCGGTGGCTAATGCGAGAACATTTGTTAATTCGTCCATTGCCTTGTCCATAAATAATTTTTTAATCATACTCCCTTGCTACTGATCGCCAAAACCCGCGATCGCCGCTCACTGCTCATCAATATTCTTGAGCCAATTGTGCAGATCCGCCAAATTTTCTAAGTCAAACAAAGCTTCACTCAAGGCATCTAATCGATCTGGCGATAACTGCTGCAATAGAATTTTAATATCATCGGATATGGTTCCTAGCTTGCGAGAAAGTTTTTTAATAAAAGCGATCGCTTGCCTTCTTGCACACCCTGAGCCATAACCACTTGAATGCCCTGAGTCATCCCCTCCTCTCGCGCAGTCTCGATTACACCATTCATATCGCGATAATACTTCAAGCTGCTTTCATAAGCCTCTCTTTCGGCTTGCGAAAAGTTTGTAATCCTTGCCACTTCAAATAGTTGCATAAATACATTTTCTTGCAACAGCAGAGGCGGCTCTTCTAAGTCAGGTAAATGTTTCAGCAAAAAGAGCCACTTGTCGAAATGATTACTTAGCTGATTAATGGTTTTCTGGAATTTAGGTAATTCTAAATAAATGAATTTCAGCTTTTTATAGAAAACTTGGCAATCTTGATCCTTAAGTTCAACAATATGCAATAGCCTATCTTCGTTTTTATCTTCCTCAAAAACAAAGTCTAAAATCCCAATCGTATAAATTGGCTCTAGTTTATAGTTCCAATTTCCCTTTTCAGCCTGTTCTTGAATAGGAAAGGATGCGTAGTAAATACTGCGATCTTTGAAATAGTTATGTTTGGTTTTTTGCATTTCGACAATAAATTTTTCGCCTTTTTTGCTCTCGCAATAAAGGTCAAAGACGGCTTTGCGATCTAGGGGGCTATTACCTAGATTTTCGGTGCTGCGGTAAGTGAGATCTTTGACTTGATGTTGGGGCGGTAAGATGACATTCAAAAAGTCAATCAATAGGTTTTTGTTTGGCTCTGTGCCAAATAGCCGCTTGAAACCAAAGTCTGTCAATGGATTGATGTAGCGATCGCCGCGCAGTCGTTGGTAAAACATGATATTTCTGAATATTTCTGACTTAGCTATTGATGAGAAATATAGTTTTGGACTATTTGCTTTGCAATTTTAACCGATCGCCATCTCCTGCTATCAAAAAGCGATCGCAAAAGCTTAATCTAAAAATAACCTTGGTTTAACCAAATAGCATCATATCTCTTAATAAATAAATGTTTAACTCAATTTAGATATTGATACATCATTGATTTATTCAGAGGCTATATGACAACTGGTAATCATGTAATTTTTATGCATCCAGATGGTACTAGTCCATCTCATTATGCGTTTGCAAGATTTGTAGATAAAGGTCCCGATGGACGTTTGAATTGGGACAAAATGTCCAATGCTGGTGTATACCTCGGTCACATGGAAACCCAGCTAGGCGGCACATCAAATGGTGGCGCTGTCACCCATGCCACAGGCGCTAAGGTTTATGCAGAATCCTTTGGTTATGAAAAAGGGAATTTACCCATCACATCCCTTTCTGGAACCACCAAAACCATTGTTGAAGAGGCTAGAGATGCTGGCAAAGTTACTGCCCTAGTACAATCGGGCGCTATTTTTGAACCTGGTACAGCCGCCTTTGTTGCTAAGACAAAAGAAATTCGCTCATGTGGGTAAATAGGTGAAAGGAGGGACAAGAAGACGGCGGAGGAAGTCAAAATCAATCCAACGTAAATTGTAAGCCCACTCAAACATGGCTACATAGAGATACAGATACTTTTTATGGATACCGCGAAATGGACGAACAA
>NZ_JACJPY010000018.1 GCF_014696345.1 Pseudanabaena cinerea FACHB-1277 | reverse complement strand
CCATGATGTAGCAACTATTACTCGTTATGCTTATGAAAGAATAGAACAAAATTTACCTATGAATGGTGTTGTAGAAGTTCCCATGGATGCAAGTATTGGAAGAGCAATAGAAGATATCTTTCTGTTAATAGAATGCAGTTCAGAGGAAGAGTTACAAGGACAAATTCACTACTTGCCATTTTAGGTAAATCTCTTAAAGCCGCATAACACTGCGTTGGAGCCGACCGCTAAAAGTTGATCTCTAAGAACTTAGGATTAATCAACGGCGGCTCAATTAGACCGTTATGCCAAACCGAAAAGCCCGTTGAGATTGTCTGATTTCATCCGAGATTGGGCAAGCAAAAATGGTTCTCTTCGTTGATTAGTTCCGATAAGTGCGATCGCTGATCCTGTAGGGTGCGTTAATGGAATGTAACGCACCTTAACCTTACCCAATGTTCAAAATTCTTGCGTTACGCTGACGCTAACACACCCTACATTTACTCACATCAGTTAAAAATCCCTGTGGAATCTAGCCTTGCGCCAACTTCGGGATTGAGCTTCAGGATGGATTGATATTCATTCAGTGTTTCAGGCTTACCAAACTCCAAACAGAGGTTCCATTGGTTTGTCGCTTTTTCCGCTTTATCCTGAATCTCATAAAGCCTAGCTTTAAAGCAGTTAGCCATCCCTTTACCCAAGTTCCCTTTAGGAATGCGCTTATCAAATTCGATTGCTTGTACCAAATTCATCTCAGCCATAGCATAGCGCTTCTTTTCAAGGTTAACCCAACCTAAATTACGATGCAATTGATATCGAATATTAATATCGTTTGCATCTACCCTCTGCAATCCCACGTTTAAATACATTTCAGCAGCATCAAGCTCATTTTGAGAGATTTTTACACGCCCTAAATTGTTCAAAACCGCATAATTTCCCAGTTCAAGAGCATGGGTATAGCTTTTTACCGCCTCAGCATTATTACCTAATGACTCTTCTAGTAAGCCGATTCCTACATACACCTTACCGATGTCCGTAGGGTCTTGATCCTCAATTCCTAAAGCATGATTGAAATTATCTCTTGCCTCAGGAAGTTTGCCGTCTTTGTATAGTCTCTCGCCTTCACTGATATAGTGTTTAAAGTAATATTTTGGGAGATTTTCCGAAAAGAAGTATGCGCCAGTGAACAATAGAAATGCAATCACAAAAGTTACTTCACTTTGAAATTTTGGCGAAATACCTAACTTAGCCATTGCCTCCTGAAGCTTTTTCTGCCCTTGACCACCCCCCATACTTGAGAGAACCAAAGCAACCATACCGCTAGGACCCAATAGACCGACTGATTCAAAGAGGCTCATGCCACCAGAAAAGATTATTGGAATAATTTTTGACGCGAAAGATACCGTACCCGTGAGACAAAGAATTGTTAATAGGTTAAACAGCCAATCTAGTTGATCCCAGCCTTGTGGTTTGGCAATTGGTTGAACTACCTCAAAAAACCACCACCAATTAGTTTCGGGAGGATGCAAGATTTTACGCCACTGAGGTAGATGTAGTCCTGTGGCGATCGCTTCACCTAGCCGCATCAATTGTTCATCTAGAACAGAAAGTTTGGTTAGCAATTCTACCGATTTTACATCTTCACTGCTTAATGCTTTTTGAAGGTAATCTCTAGCAATGAGTACCTTCAAAATCATTTCTTGGGATGCTTGGGGAGTTGATTGTAATGCTGAAAGTGCGATCGCGAAATCTTGAAATTTTCTCTCAACTTCAAGATTGTTAGTTAAGTTATCTTGCTGGGAATCGGTTAGATCTTCTGGTGGCTCTTTTGTCACCAAATTTGATGCTGTTTCGCTATCAAGAGATACAGTAGTTTCACTCATAATGGGGCAACGCTGTCAGGGATAATTAATGCGATGTGACAATTTGCTATTAAATATAACTTGCTGTTTGAAATTTACAACAATTTGATTTCAAACTCACCATAGATTCAAATATAAAACCCATTGTGGGGCTTCGCCCTGCGATCCTTTTTGTGGCAGTTTTGATCGAGTATTGCTGTAATAGCTACCAATTATTTTCCAATGCTTTTAGCCGATTCTTTAACACTTTTAGCGATCGCTGCATCTCCCGATTTTTACTTTTAGCTAGACAACCAAAATCTCGGCTTTTATGTGGCAAAATATCTTGCCCTTCCCAAGATTATGGAATCTTACCCAGATCGGGTTAATGATCAGGTGATGGTCAACTTTGGTAGAAGCCAGAGAAGCACTCAAAACCATGATTCTATTGCAGGGGCAATTTATAAGTTGCCCCAACTTTTAGCTGTTTTGTGTAAGCCCTAATGCAGTTAGTCGTATCTTTTAGGATCTTTTTTCTCTTTCTTTTCCGAGGGATCTTTTTTGGGCTTTTTAGCCTCTTTATTGCCCTTTTGTTCTTTTGCCATTATTTACTCCTTTTAATTTCTTTGCTGCTTACTTTTATTATTCTTTTAGTATTGTAAACAATTTGCCATGACTATTGGTTGAATTTTACCAACTCACCCATGATGTAAGTGGCGGCGATCGCCCGATCATCACCCATGATCAGCGTGGCAAATAGTTGATCGGCAACTTCTGGCAGAGTGAGAGGGTGATTAGAATTAAAAAGCTGATTGCGTAATGCCATAATCGCAGTGGAGCGCGGATTTAACACCACAAAATCTGCTTCCTTGCCAGTTTCAAAATTACCGAGTTGATCTTCAAGGCATAAAGCCCTTGCACCGCCTAAAGTGGCAAGAAATAGCGCCTGAAAAGGTGACAACTTTTGCGATCGCAGTTGGGCGACCTGATAGGCAGCGCAAGCAGTACGCAATATTGAAAAACTAGTCCCTGCGCCCACATCAGTGCCTAGACCAACTTTGATCGGGGTTTCTACAGACTTCGCCTTTTCGATTTTAAATAGTCCGCTGCCCAAAAACATATTGGAAGTCGGGCAGAAAGCGATCGCTGATTTTGTCTCTGCTAGCCTTGCAAATTCTTGATCCGTCAGTTGCACCCCGTGAGCAAATATCGACCTTTCGCCCACCAATCCCGCCTGATCATAAACATCTAAATAGCCTTTACTTTCAGGGAAAGCTTCGGCAATATAGGCAACTTCCTTCACATTTTCTGATAGATGCGTATGCAGATAGACATCGGGAAACTCTTGCAGCAAGCGCCCAGCCACGCTCAACTGTTCTGATGAAGAGGTAACTGCAAAACGGGGTGTAACCGCATAGAGCAGGCGATCGCATTTGTGCCATTTCTCAATTAATTGCTTTGTCTCTGTATAGGAAGATGTCGCCGTATCCGTCAAATAATCAGGCGCATGACAATCCATCAGCACCTTACCTGCGATCATGCGTAAATTGCGGCGCTGGGCTGCCTCAAAAAAAGCATCAGTGGATTGCGGAAATACGGTCGTAAATACCAAAGCCGTAGTTGTGCCATTACGAAGCAACTCATCGAGAAATATCTCGGCAATGTCAGCAGCATATTGGCGATCGCTAAATTTGCGCTCGGTGGGAAAAGTGTAAGTACTCAGCCATTCCAACAGTTGCTCACCATAGGAGGCGATCATTTCTGTCTGTGGGAAATGAATATGGGTATCGATAAACCCTGAAACGATCAGGCGATCGCGATAGTCAGCGATGTCAACCTCAGCATATTTCGCCTGTAAATCTGCATAATTGCCAATTTCCTTAACCTTGCCATCCTCAACGATCAATAAACCATCGCCGAAATACCTGATACATTCAGATTCAGGCATATAAAACGGATCGGCGATCGCATCTAAAAAACTGGCTCGAAAACCTTGGAGAGTTGAGTTTGGCATGATATTTGTTTATGGTAACTAGCATCCCTTGATAGCGGCGCAAAGTAACCGCGCCATCAAGATTTGCCTTGGACTTTAATGGGCAAACACATCGGCATAACCCAGCAAGTCCAAATAAACCAAAGTGGGTATATTGGCAAAACAGGCTTTGGCAAGGTCATAACGATTTTCGCGAATTAGCATACCAATCAATTTGTGATAGACTGGTAACAAATACAGCACATCATTCGCCGCATATTTTAGCTGTTCATCTGAAAGCGCTCCCACATTGCCCCAATCCGAACTTTGGGAAGTCTTATCAAGCTCTATTCCCTGCAACTCTTTTACTAATTCCTTCAGCCCATGCTTATCGGTGTAGGTGCGGGCGAGCTTACTCGCGATTTTTGTACAAAAAATTGGGTGTGTGGCAATGCCAAGGTGCGCTTCTAGCATCGCCACATCAAATCTAGCAAAATGAAAAACCTTAGTAACGGCATCGGCTTCTAGTAAATATTTCAGGTTGACCGCTTCCGATATACCCTGTCCAATCTTGACAATGCTAACAATATCTTTGTGGTTACAAATTTGCACCAAACAAAGGCGATCGCGCCGAGGAATTAACCCCATTGTTTCTGTATCAATGGCGATCGCTTCAGAACCTAAATATTCTTGAAGCGTATCAAAGTCGATGTCGTTATCAAAAATTTTGAAAGATGGCATTTTTATCAATCTATGGAGTGGACTTATAGCTATCATCAGTCTTGGTTTGTTAATTTCCCAAGACTCAATTAAAGATTTATTGCCAACTAGGCGAAATAAATCCCAAATCTGGCTGCATACTAAAATACTCTAAAATACTAACAGAGCAGCCTACAGTAGAATATGTTCAACTAACTTACCGTAACTCTCGACTGAGTAGGTTGTTAATCTCACAGATGAAATAACATTAAGTGCTTTGCGCTTAATTAGAATATCCAGAAAAATTGCTGGAGGTGTCGCTCCACAACGCTTCTAATAATCTCTCCGCACTACTCAAAGCCTCAATAGGCCGCAAGTGAGCATTGAAATTAGTTATGAAAAATTTTCACAATCATAATCAATATAATCCTGATCACGGTTTTAGTCATAGCCGTGACGACTCCTCCAGTATTACCGCAGGCAACATTGATAAAGCCCAGCAATGTATTTATAACTTCTTTCTAGAAATCATTAAAACCTACAGTGATGATGAAATTTTAGACCAGTTCAACAAGTTATTTATTCGGTATGAGCCAATTGATAACTCCGCAGCATACTATGCCCTTGGAGAAATTATTTTTTATGATAAAGAAGAAGATTTTAAATATACAATCCTACGCTGTTGCTATATTTTGAATAATAATTGGATTGTCAATAGAAATATCAATGCTTGTCAGCAGTTAGTTGATTTATTTCTATCAAATTTTATTAGCACTCCCACTAAAGTTACTAAGCTTAAAACCCTGAAGCAGTGGCTACAGAAATTTGTCCAAAGTCAAGAATATAACAAACTGCGATCGCTATCAGGAAGACCTACAATTCAGCATAGCTATGATAGTTGGGCGGAACGTTTCTCTACTTACATTCTAGCATCAGAATCAAACGACACCAGTAAATCGATTGAGCAGCGAGTCTATGCAGCAAACCTATCGCGCAAGCTAAAAAAACAATTCAAGTTTGATCTAGCATTATACACAGCCAAGATCGATGCAAGAGGCAGTAATCCTCAACTCAAAAATCCAACTAGCCTAGGTGATGGGGTTTTAAATCTGATTAAAATGGTTCTTAATAAGCAGGGGAATCAAAAATTTCGCAATATCGCTCAAAATCTATATAAACAGATTCGCAATCTTAGTTTTGGCGAATTCAAAGATAAGTTAGTAGATTATTTGGGAATATCTGCAAATAGTTTAGATCCATTCAATCTTAAGGAAATAATTATTTCTAAGCCCGTAAATTTGTTGGAGCGTGACGATAATCAACAGATGCAGATTAGCCTATTAAATATTATCTGCAATCGACTTCTGAAGCATATTTTGTTAGATGAATATCGCCATCCTTCACGATTTCTGAAATTTGCACTCAATGCTCAAAATTTTTTAGGTTTAATCATCATTCTCCTCAAAATTGTTTTGCTATGTCCTGATAGTCGTAGATATTTAGAAGGCTATGTTGCTGAGTTGATCAATTTCTTTAGTGTTTATAGTGAAGAAGAATGCAACGATTTTATTAAGTTTTTGGATGTGCTGAATGTTACTCTCGCTATTTTTGATGATGATACAGATTATTCCTTGATCAAGATGCATAATGCTGAGTCTCTCCATGGGCATCATAATGATTGCGATCGCATTTATAATGAGTATCTTGATCCTCAACCTCAGCCCCATAGACAGCATAATATTCACAATCAAAATTTAGCTGATGTTAACCATGACCCTAATTTTGATAATTACCGAATTTTTTCGCAATCCAAAAATACCCGTCGATTAAATAATTCAAAGGATACTACCTTTCCAGTGAAAAATTAGACGTTGCGGCACAAAGCACCACAATGCTAATTCTTGGTTTTATATATCTGCGATCGCTAGAATTACTAATTGATCCCCCCTAGCCCCCTTACGAAAGCTACGGCGTACACAAAGATCTCTGTCTAGGTTTTAAGGTTTAGATTCTCCTCAGTCCCCCTTTTTAAGAGTCCCCCTTTTTAAGCGACCTTGTACACACAAGTCTCAAACTCCAGTCAAGTCAACTATTAATCGCCCCCTAGCCCCCACAATTCTGGGGGAACAAGAAAATAAAATTCTTTCAAAGTTCCCCATCATTGTGAGATTTAGGGGGCTTCGATATATTTAAATAAAGACGGACTGACTTGTGTATACGCGGTGCGATCGCCATGTAGGGGCATAGCATTCCCACGGAAATTTATAAGTTTCGAGATTGTTTGGAATTTGGAAATGCTTTGCCCTAAACTCGTAACGCAGGGACAATTTATCGGTGAAGGCGAAGAGGGTAAAGCATTTGCCTATCGAAATTTTGGTGATAATTTATGAACATTGCCGCGAATGCTCTACCCCTACAAGTTTTTTGTTGTAAATCATTAATCTGTCTCCAACCCAATAAAATTTCATGGATGCTGAATTTTCGTCAGAAGCGCAACCAATGCAGCAGCAGATGCAACAGGAGGTGCAGGAGTTGTCTTTTGCAGAAGAATCTCCTGTTCAATCTGAGTCAGCCGCCGAGGATAGCGCCGAACCCGTGATTTTTGCGAACCTTGGGAGCGCGGTACTCTCAACCGCATTCTCACCCGATGGACGCAAGATCGTCGCAGGGCTGAATGATGGCACTTTGCAACTATTTGATGCCATTTCTGGCACAGCCATCGGCAAACCTTTCCAAGGGCATGAGGATAGGGTCAGTTCAGTAGCCTTTAGCCCCGATGGCAAGGCGATCGTTTCGGGCAGTGATGACAAGACGCTGCGGTTGTGGGATTTGCAGGGCAACCAAATTGGGCAACCATTCCAAGGGCATAAGGGTGTGGTCAGTTCAGTAGCCTTTAGCCCCGATGGCAAGGCGATCGTTTCGGGCAGTCATGACAAGACGCTGCGGTTGTGGGATTTGCAGGGCAACCAAATCGGCGCTCCTTTTAAAGGGCATGAGGCTAGGGTCTGGTCAGTAGCCTTTAGTCCAGATGGCAAGGTGATCGTTTCGGGTAGTCGTGACAAGACGTTACGGTTATGGGATTTGCAGGGCAACCAAATTCAGAATCCTTTCCGAGGGCATGGGGATATTATCTTGTCAGTAGCCTTTAGCCCCGATGGCAAGGTGATCGTTTCAGGTAGTTGTGACAAGACGTTACGGTTGTGGGATTTGCAGGGCAACCAAATTCAGAATCCTTTCCGAGAGCATGGGGATATTGTCTTGTCAGTAGCCTTTAGCCCCAATGGAAGGGAGATCGTTTCGGGGAGTCAGGACAATACGCTGCGGTTGTGGGATTTGCAGGGTAACCAAATTCGGAATCCTTTCCAAGGGCATAGGGATCGTGTAAGGTCAGTTGCCTTTAGTCCAGATGGTAAGGCGATCATTTCGGGTAGTCAGGACAAGACAATTCGCCTGTGGACTCTAGATGGCAATCCGATCGCTAACTTGGCAGATCGCAGCAGACAGATCGAGATTCCTCAAGGTGTTGCCAACGATTCGTCGCAGGGTAAGGATTGCCTAAACGTTCAGGATGAAATCGAGGCTATGGCAACAGTGCTGATGCTACGCAGTCTCCAACCGCCGATGGCTGTGGCAATCTTGGGTAGTTGGGGCAGTGGCAAATCCTTCGGTATGAATCTAATTCAACAAAGGATCGAGGCAATTCGTAAGCAAGAACTCACAAGACTTCAAGCTTGGGGCGATCCCAACTCTTCTAACGACATCCAAATCCTGTCTCCCCACGTGGGGCATATCTATCAAATTAGTTTCAATGCCTGGACTTATGCTAAGTCTGACCTCTGGGCAAGTCTAATGCAGGAAATTTTCTATGAATTAAATCGCCAAATTACGTTAGAACGGCAGATCGGAACTTTTCTAAGTAACTCTCCAGTCCCTCAAGAGAATAAAAAAGAGCAACCAGAATCTAACTTTTCAGAAAAATCATCATCGACTCGCAATATCGAGCGCTTTATCTATAACCCCTACAAAAATCTAACGAAAACAATTCAGACGCTCATCAAACGTTTACAAACAGCCATTGTAATATTCATCCAACAAATTCTAAACCTCTGGCTCATTCAATTTTTTCTGCACCTCCTTATATTTCCTCTAGCAATTCTTACTTTTACGTTCGTTCTTTTGTTTGTTATCCCATTTGATCGTCTCACAAAAAAATTTTTCGATCTAGCATCAAAAATTAGCAATTTCCTATTTATCAAATGGATCGGCGAACAGTCAGACTACTACTTTTCCAACAACTTAGAAGCATCTTATAAATCTTGGCGTGAAGGGATTGAGTCCGTCCTAGAACATTTGCTATTTCTACTTCTTGAAGGCTTCCCAAAACGTTTAAAATATAGCAAAGAAAATTTAGAAAAAATCAAACAGAGAAAAAATCCTAAACCTGTAACAGATCCTGAAATCGATCCAAAGCAGCAGAAAGAGTTTGAGAACGCCTTGCTAAAAGGAGGCGATTTTTGGCGAGTGCTTTACCTCAACAATGACGAAGAACGCAGGGCTTTTATAGAATCTAACGAGCGCCTCAAAAAACTTAAAGATTGGAAAGACCCCAAATCAAATTCTAACTACTTGTGGAATACCCTTGATAAAAGCAAACAAGAGGAACAACAGCGTTTAAAACAGCAAGAGCAGGAACTCCAGAAAAAAGAACAAGAACTGCAACGCCAACTCAAAAGCGCCGAAGCAGAAGTAAAACAACAACTCGCTAACCGCAAAGCGACAGCACTCTGGACACCCATTATCAAAGCTATTACGCGACTCCTGTTTTCTAAAGAAGAAATTGAAAAATACAAAAATGAAATTGAGAAGTTAGCCGAAGCGGGCAAAACCACCAATGAGACGATCGCCTTAATAAAGAAAGTCGTCACCAGTTGGCAAGGCTTAATTGCCTTGTTCATAATGTCTTTATTGATCGTCCTCACCCTAGATCCCGCAACCCGCACAGCTATTTTCACTGCCACTCAAAACTTGCTGCAACAAACTGGCTTAGCAAGCCTATTTGATCGCCTAATTCCCACTGAAATCAAAAACAACTTCACCGAACTCGGCAATATAATTCGTGACTGGTTCACTAATTTCCCTCAATGGATGGAATCAATCCGCACCAAAATTCCATCAGGTTTACAAATAATCACCGCGATCGCCGCCGCAGTCACCACCCTCATCCCGGTCCTCAAAACCATCAACAATTACCTCAACTCCGTCCAAAAAGAACAAGCAAAAATTCAAAGCGATCGCGAGTTCTTGCTAAAACAAAAGCAAAGCGATTCTGAAAACCTTGTCAAAGAAGTTGCCCAACTCAAGCTCCAAGTCGCAGAACAAAAACAGCGCGTAGGACTCACCGCCAACTATGCTTCGCTCATGGACTTTGTAAGCGATCGGCTCGAAGTTGACGACTATGGCAAACGACTGGGACTCATGCAACAGGTCAAGCAAGATCTTGCCGCCCTCTCTGATCGCCTCACCGATTGGCAACATAACCGCGAAGAATTAAAAAAGTTCTTCCCAAGAGGTCCAGCGAGAGTCGTTCTCTACATTGATGACCTAGATCGTTGCCCACCCGATCGCGTTGTCGAAGTCCTCGAATCAGTCCAACTACTGCTCAACACAAAGCTATTCATAGTCGTATTAGGCATTGACGATCGCTATATTGCCCGCGCCCTAGAACAGGTCTACGAAGGTGTTCTCAAACGCGGCGGCAAACCATCTGGACTTGACTATCTCGAAAAAATCATCCAGATTCCCTACCGAATGCGCCCTATCTCATCCGCAAACATTGACGGCTACCTTCGCGCCCAAACCAAAGTAGCCAAAGCTCCATCAAAACCTGTTGAAAAAGACGACATCACCCCAAAAACAGAAATACAGGAAGAAATACAAGAAGCGATCGCACCTTTAGCCGAGCTAAATGTTCAGACACCTGATGTTATCGAGCCTGAACTATCTGAGATCGACACCCCAGAATCCTTAGAAAATTCACAATCCATCTCCACTCAAACCACACAAGCCTCAACCTCCACCGATGAGACTACATTCCTCGAAACCATCGCCCAAACCATCGAATTTGAAGAATCAGAGTTTCAACTATTAGTCAACTGCTGCAAACACGTAGACATCACCCCCCGCACCGCCAAACGCCTAATCAATATCTACAAGATCCTGCAAATCATCTGGGCAACTCGTAGCCAAAAAACATCAAAAACCCCCACAGATGACGACAAACGTATCGTCATGTCATTTCTCGCCCTCTCAGGTCGCTACCCCACCTATATGCGAAACCTCTTTGAAGAAATTGACGTACTTTTTGAAGAAACTGTACAAGAAGGCAAGCCCCTTGAAATTTATTTAGACAAACTCCTCAAACCCATCAAGCCCACAGCCACACAAAGCGATCGCTATGCCCAAAGAGAATGGCGCAAATTTACCAGCGACATCACACGAATGCTGGAACCTAAAAATGAACCTAATCCACCCAAACTCAAGATAGATCGCAATGTGTTTGACCTCATGCTCTCCTTCTGCTTTGTCGGCGACATTGGCTATGATCCCGATGATGCCGAGTCAACGCGCGAAAAGATCTAAATACCTGCATTGATTTGGTCAGTTTTCAAACCTAAATTACAAAAAAAATCTTCAGGGCTTGCATATGTACCAAGCTTTGGTATGATAAATATCCGCACGACAAATCAAGTAATTTACTTGCAACGTCAGCGAGGAGAGATGGCCGAGTGGTTGAAGGCGCAGCACTGGAAATGCTGTTTAGGGGAAACTTTAACGAGGGTTCGAATCCCTCTCTCTCCGTCAAAACTCGAAGAAGTTTTAAAAAGACGGCGAAGCCGCCCTTTCAAAACTTCTTCGCTAATACACCTAGCCTAAAGAGTGTTTAATATAAAATTGGGTTAAGCATCACAACGTGATGCTTAACCCAATTTTTATAGATGACATGACCTATACCCCGCCTTGGCATTTGCAAAATGGTTTGCTGATGACCCTTTACACGGCTTTGAGGCTGAGCCAAACATGGGAAAACTTTACCCTTGAGCCAGAGCCAAACTATCAAGAGCATATTTTTATTGGCGCAAATGGTGTGCCTATTTTTGGCAAATATGCCATTCCTAAGGTTGACAAAATCAAAGGGACAATTGTTGGTACTTACGGCATTACAGGGGATCTTGATAATCAATGGTTTTTAAAAATTCTGGGACGCAAAGCGATCGCCCTTGGTTATGCAGTGGTGCTATTTGACTGGCGAGCGCATGGCAAAACCGCAGAGCTATCACCAGCGCTGACCTCCGATGGCATCTATGAGGGAGAAGACTATATTTGTATTGCCAAAACTGCTAAAGAATTTGGTTGTCCTGCGCCCTTTTGGTTGACAGGCTATTCCCTTGGTGGACAGTTGGCACTATGGGGCATCAAGGCTGGGGAGGCGATCGCCAATAGTGACATTGCGGGGGGCGCAGTGATCTGTCCTAGCGTGGACTCCACCCGATCGCTGACCTATTTAGTCAAAGATGAATTTGGCAAATATTTAGAAAAGTCCATCGCCCGTGAACTGAAGAAATTGGCGCGTAAAATGGCAAAAAATTATCCTGAAGCCATTGATCAAGCGGCAGTAGAGCGAGCCAATAGTATTTGGGGCTTTGACCATGAACTAACGATTGGCAAATTGGGTTTTGCCTCCGTTGCCGAATATTATGACGCAAGTTGCCCTCTACACTTCATGCCCAATTTGCAGAAACCGACCCTAATTATATATGCCGCCAATGATCCCCTATTTGACCCAACTATTATTCCAGATTTGCAAAAAATTGCTGCCAATAATCCTGCCATTTCTCTATTGCTCACTGAATATGGCGGTCATGTGGGCTATGTGAGCAGCAAGCATTGTCAACATGAATATGGTGATCGCGATCGATGGTGGGCTTGGAATCGTTTTTTTGACTGGATTGAGCAGGTCAGCAACATTTAAAAGGGCAAAGCGTCTAAGGCTATTTCACAAAAGCGTGATCACGCCCTTGGGAATAACCGATAATCACCTATGGTTGTTTATTGAATATAAAAAACTAGATGATCAATTTATAAAAATATTGAGTTTCTATGAATAAAGCTTTTACTGCTCATGTGGATGAATGGACAGAGGCGATCGCGCCAGTACAGCAGCGTTATGATCGCGAATATCGCAATGAGGCGTTTGATTTGCCCTCGGAGGTAGAGTCCATGCCATTGTTTCGAGAATGGGTGAGTCATACGCTCTCTAGCAAAATTGCCTCGCCTTTTTGGGAATTGGCACAGTTTCAAAAAAATCAGCGATGCCTAGATATTGGCTGTGGGGTCAGTTTTTTGATCTATCCTTGGCGCGATTGGGAAGTGTATTTTTATGGTCAGGAAATTAGTTTTGTGGCGAAGGATGCCCTTAACTCTAGGGGTTCGCAGCTTAACTCCAAGCTGTTTAAGGGAGTGCAGCATGGGGCAGCGCACCGCTTAAATTATGAAAATGCGATATTCGATCGCGTCATTGCCACAGGGTTCAGTTGTTATTACCCTCTAGCATATTGGCAGTTGGTCTTGCAGGAGGCAAAGCGGGTCTTGAAACCCAATGGGTTATTCATTTTTGATGCGATCGCCCCTGATTTGGAACTTGCCGAAAATTGGGCGATTTTAGAAACCTACTTAGGGGCTGAAGTTTATCTCACGCCGCTTAATGAAATTATTGATCTAGTACGGTCAATGGGCGGGAAAATCACCGCCCAAAAAGATGGAGCATTGTTTTGTATGTATCGCGTTCAATGGTAATTTGTTGAGAGTGATGCAATGCAACACTCTCAATAAATATTTGGTTTTTATTTATGTCTGAAAATTCTCAAGAAAACGCTCAAACAACGGGCGCTGATGCCATTGATGTGGCGATCGCCCAAGGTATTGATTTTGACGGGACAGCCATTGATCCCAAAAAACTAGATTTATATAATAGCGTCATGGCACTAGAAGCGGGTCGCCAGCGCAGTGGTGTGACAAATACGATGCGATCGCGCATTGTCCGCATCGGCGCAAAGCATATTCCCCAAGATGAACTCAATCAAAAGCTGTTAGACGCAGGTTTTGCCCCTTTAAAAGAAAAGGACATCGCCTATTACTACAATAAATAATCCGCGCAGTTCAAAAAAGAATTAAAAAAGCGGCGCTTTTTTAACTAACGCGAACGGGAAGTCCCGCACTCTATCCGTTTACAAGGATGAGTGGCGGGATGAAAGTGCAGCCCGACAATAAATTGGGCGATTCTCGAATCAATAGAAGTTATCTATGCTATAGTTAGCTTATCAGTATTCGATATTCTTGATAAATGTATAAAGCATACAAGTACAGAATTCATCCCACAAGTGAGCAAGAAACCTTGCTTGCCAAGTCTTTTGGCTGTGCGAGATGGTTCTGGAACTATGCCTTAAACCTATGCCAAGAAACTTACAAAACTACTGGTAAAGGGCTAACTAGAGCGTATATACAAGGCTTACTTCCTGCACTCAAGAAAGAATATGAATGGCTAACTGAGCCATATTCTCAATGTTTGCAAGTAGTAGCTTTGAACTTGTCCACTGCCTATAAAAACTTCTTTGATAAACGGGCTATGTTGCCTAAGTTCAAATCAAAGCATGGTAGGCAGTCAATTAGTTACCCTCAGAACGTCAAGTTTGATGGTGACAAAATTAATCTACCTAAGATCGGCTTAGTCCACTGTCAGCGTCATCGTGACTTTGAAGGAACTATCAAAACTGTCACTGTTTCTCGCAATCCTGACGGTAAGCACTTTGTATCTGTCTTGGTTGACGATGGCAAAGCTAATCCTAAATTAGTATCAGTGGACAAAGCTATTGGTATTGATGTGGGACTAACCCATTTTGCGATTACCAGTGACGGCTCTAAGTTTGATAATCCTAAATTATTTGCCAAACATCAGCGCAACTTAAAGCGCAAACAGCAAAAGCTATCGAAGAAAAAGAAGGATAGTCAGAACCGTAAAAAGGCAAGATTGGCCGTGGCAAAAGTTCACGCCAAAATTGCCAGATGTCGCGAAGATTTTCTGCACAAACTATCCCGCAAGATAGTCAACGAAAACCAAGTTATTGCAGTGGAAAATCTCAACATCAAGGGCCTGGTTAAAAACCATAATTTAGCCAAGGCGATTAGCGATGTTGGCTGGGGTATGTTCTGTACAATGCTCAAATACAAGGCTGAAAGTGAAGGAAGGCAATATATCGAGATTGATCGATGGTTCCCTAGTTCTAAAACTTGCCATGTATGCCTAAATCGAGTTGACAACCTCAATCTTGATGTTAGGGCATGGACTTGTAAGCATTGTGGTACGCATCATGACCGTGATGTAAATGCAGCGATAAACATTAGAAATGAAGCCTTGCGGATTATCTCGTTAGGAACTAGCGAGTCGGCCTGTGGAGGAGATGTAAGTCGATCTGGTAAAACTTCGGTTTTGTTGGACGCTATCCCCGTTGAATCAGGAAGCCAGCCCTGTACCGCCTAAGCGGTCTGCGTCTGGTAGTTCACTTCTTTAATTCATGTTACGCACAATGCCGATGATAAATCTCTTGCTGCTTAGCCAATCAGGGCAACACAGGTATAGTTAGCGAAAGCAATCCTTAACGGTGCGATCGCTACATTGTTTTAGGAAACATCGATCTATCAGGACAAATAGTGAGCAAATTTTGTTGCAAAGTCACCATCAATAATTGCTTGGCGCATTTTTTGGGTGAAACGGATTAGCTCCGTAATGTTATGAATGGATAGAAGCGTATAGCCCAGAATTTCCTGCGATCGCACTAGATGACTGAGGTAGGCCCTCGAAAAATTTTGACAGGCATAGCAAGGGCATTCGGCATCAAGGGGCGTAAAATCGCGTTTGAATTTTTGATTTTTAAGATTCCAACGTTCGCCACGCACCAAAGCCACACTATGACGGGCAAGGCGGGTGGGAATCACGCAATCAAATAGATCCATGCCTGCGGCAACAGCCTGAGCCATTTCTTTATAAGTACCAACTCCCATCAAATAGCGCGGCTTTTGGGGGGGCAATAGGGGCGTAATCGCTTTGACAATTTTTTCGATCAGTTCAGGGGGTTCACCCACACTGACCCCACCGATCGCATAGCCTGGCAAATCAAACTGAATCAGTTCCCTTGCCGACTTTTGCCGCAAATCTAAATAGACACCCCCTTGGACAATGCCAAACAAAGCTTGAACATCGGCGCGATCGTGGGCTTTAATACAGCGTTCTAGCCAACGGGTGGTGCGTTCTCCAGCTAGTTTAATTTCTTCGTAGGTGGCAGGATAGGGGGCGCATTCATCAAATGCCATAATCACATCTGCACCCAATTGATTTTGAATTGCCATCGACTTTTCGGGCGTGAGGTTGATCATGTCACCATCACGGGGCGATCGGAACAGCACCCCCTCTTCACTAATGGAACGAATTTCACTGAGGCTAAATACTTGAAACCCGCCCGAATCGGTAAGGATTGGACCTTGCCAATTCATAAATTTATGCAGCCCCCCTGCGGCTGCCACAATATCTTCCCCTGGTTGCAGATGCAGGTGATAAGTATTTGCTAAGACCATTTCGGCTTGGCAGTCTTGAAGTTGAGCAGGAGTAACGGTTTTGACGTTTGCCAATGTGCCGACGGGCATAAATCTGGGTGTATGCACGACTCCATGGGGTGTCTGGAATACCCCTACCCGCGCATCAGTATGTTGGCATTCGGCTTCGACAGTAAAATTAAAGCTCAAGTTAGAAGTGGAATTAGAATTAAGAGTAAAGTTATTCAGGGCTAAGGTTCTCCGTATCAAGCATCTGAAAAGCACTCACGGCGCTGATTATGGCAAATTTTATCACATTATTCCTTTACAGCGCTTGGCACTTACTTAAAACTCAGCAATATTTTTGAAAGTCCCAAGGTAGAAAAACGCTATAAGTTTGTTTAGGCTGCTACAGGAATCAGGTGCTCATGAACATTTACTAAAACATCTAAATACCACCACCATTTTTGTGGTGAAATATTATTCTTTTTGCGATGCTCATACAAGTTAACAAAATGAGAAATTTCTTGACAAAAAACTACTGCATTGGCAATTAGTTTTCGATCTGCTTCAAATAAAATTTTTTGCTCTTCTGAACTGAATGCTGATTCTAAAGTAGCAATTTGATCTCTAATTGCTAAAACTTCTAATAATTCTGCGCCACTCACATCTGGATAATCTAAGCTAAAGTGATAATTTTTTAACGTCTTGTTCATTTTAGTAACTCCTCTAATATCCCAATGAATACAAAATTTGGATTACTTAAATAGTTATCAGGATCTTCAGGAGGAAAAGCCGTTTCTAGGATTCCGTCTATTCCAATCATTACTAACCATAGCTTCTCTTCGATTATTGATGTAATAGTTGGGTAAGCTGTTGATCCATACAAATAGATGTAAACTTTGGCTTTAGAATCTGTAATAACTTGATGAATTAGTTCTTGATATTGGATTATTGTAGAATTTTCAGGTAAATGTCCTAAACGAATTCTTTTTGCTAAATGAGGGATTGCTTTTTCAGGTTTCCACTGTATATGGTTTTGACACCTAATAATAGCTTTGATGCTTCGTTCTAAATAAGCTGCTTGCCTTTCTTTCATCAGCGTCTGTTAATCATATATTTAACTCTTGTCTTGTACGACATCAAATTCGACAAGGGCAACTATAAACATTTATTTGATGAATTTACCATAACATTTTTCAAGGCTTATCCGCGAACTTAGCTTATTTGTCCTCCAACTTAGCTAGATATAGAATCTTAAAAAAAACAGATTAAGATCCCCGATTTTTTTAATCAGGCAAAGGTGAATGACATATTTGCAAGAAATTCGTAAATCCGAGAACTTATAGGTTTATTTCAAGACCAGAGTGTAAGCTGCTGCGGTGGTGGAGTTAGACTTTGCCAAGGTAAAGGGGGAATTGCTAGATTTGCTTTTTCCAAGATTTCTTGAAAATTCTTTGCATTGTGGGGCGATCGCTCCTCAATTGGGCAATGCACAAAAAAATATACCTCCGTACCCTTAGCCAACCACTCTTGCAAATAGCCTGTCCATTCTTGCCAAAATTTAAAATTGAGATCCGCTTGAGGATGGCTGACAAAACGGACAATACTAAAGGGGGCGGTTACGACTGGCTGGAGAGGTAAATTAGGCTTGCGGCGCTGCTGTGTAATTGGCGGTGAGGCTGCATCATAGATCGGGCGCGAGTCGAGCAGGACACGACCGATGCCTAGACTGCTAAGCAAACCATTGAGCCGATCGCTGTGGATTAATTCAAACCAATCGCGATGGCGGATTTCGAGGGCAAGGCGATGGGGGGAATTACTGGCGATCGCTGTTAGAAATTGGGAGAGATCATCAAAATTCTGGGGACTATAGCTAGGTGGCAACTGCATAAAAATTACACCGAGGCGATCGCCTAAAGCTGCCATGAGTTTCAAGAAATTTTGTCCCTGCTCTAGAAAGGGAAGTAGCAATCCGTTGTGGCTAAGTTGCTTGGGATATTTTGGGCAAAATCTGAAATTATTGGGTGTGCTGGCAGCCCAACGTTCAAGGGTTTGGCGATCGGGGATCACGTAAAAGGTGGAGTTGACCTCAACAGTTAGTAGGCGATCGCTGTAGAGATTGAGATATTCCGTTGATCGACTTCCCCTAGGATAAAAGTCGCCGCTCCATCCCTGAAAAGCCCACACGGCACAGCCAAGATAAAAATTTGTCATTTTGTGTCAGATCTTTGCGCTGACTTATAAACCTAAAAGATTCTGAAAGCAATGCGAGGCAAGGCTTTTAGAATCTTTTGTCAATAAAAGCGGCGTTTGCATCGCTTTCATCGATCAATTATTTAGTAATTGCTTAATAGTTTTGATTAATTCGGGCGGGTGGTAGGGCTTGGTTAAATAGGCATCAGCTCCCTGCTTCATACCCCAATATTTATCAAATTCCTCACTTTTGGTGGTACACATAATCACAGGGACATCTTTAGTAGAGGCATTACTTTTGATCCAGCGACACAGTTCATAGCCGTTCATTTTGGGCATGACCACATCCGTAACCACAAGATCGGGCGTAAAAGACTTGAGCTTTTCCACAGCCTCAGCGCCATCGTTAGCCTCGATCGCTTCCATGCCATGTTGTTTTAGTTGTGCTGAGACCATTTCCAACACCATCGAACTATCGTCCACCACAAGGACTTTAACCATAATTGCCTTCCTGCTTTTCCAGTTTTACGCTAGTGTTTACTATCAATTGCAACTAAATTTTTAAACCTGACAGAAATTTACATTTCTCCATAGTCGAAATGCCAAAATACCATAGGCTAAGGGATATTGCGATATCAACACCAATTGCGTCAAATTATCGTTTTATTTTAGTTTAAATAGATCTTATTGATTTAACTTTAGCTCTTGGGATGGGGTTTAGATCACCCTCAATACCCAAATTTACTTATTTTATCGATAGCTGGGTCAGGGCTAAACAATTGATGCGATCGGTTGAAGACAATCTCACTAGCTGTTCATGCTGCTGACTTGTTGACAGTATATCAGAATGCTTTTTGATTAGGTTGGTAATGTAGGTGCTATGGCAATAGTTAATGTCTCAGGCTTGAGCAAGGTTTATAATATCGCGGTCAAAGAAGATGGGCTAGTGGCAACGCTTAAGCATTTTTGGCATCGTCAGTATCGCCCGATCGCCGCCGTTAAAGATATCTCCTTTGAGATTGAGTCGGGGGAAATGGTGGGTTTTTTGGGCGCAAATGGGGCAGGTAAAACCACCACCTTAAAAATGTTAACGGGGTTAGTTTACCCATCTTCAGGCAAGATCCAAGTCGCAGGATATATCCCATTTCGGCGGGATCAAGGCTTTTTGCAGAAAATTACGCTGGTGATGGGACAAAAGCAGCAATTGATCTGGGATTTACCAGCGATCGATTCTTTACGCATGAATGCGGCTGTCTATGATATTCCTGAAAACGTCTTTAAGCATCGCCTTGGGGAATTAACGGAGATGTTATCCCTTGAGGGCAAGCTCAGTCAGGCAATGCGGAAATTATCTTTAGGGGAGCGGATGAAGGCGGAGCTATTGGCGGCTCTGCTGCATCAGCCACAGGTTTTATTTTTAGATGAGCCGACCTTGGGCTTAGATGTAAATGCTCAGGCGAGTGTGCGTAAGTTTTTAAAGGAATATAACGATCGCTATGGGGCGACTATTTTGCTGACCAGTCATTACATGACGGACATTACGGCGCTATGCAAGCGGGTATTGCTGATCCATCAAGGGGGATTGATCTATGATGGCAGTCTCGATAGTTTGCATGATAGCTTTGCACCCTATCGGGAGGTCAGGGTGGAGCTAGGAGCAAATTATAATGTTGATGCAGAATTGTCAGGCTTTCTTGGTAAATATGGTCAAATTCTGCATATTGATGGTCAATCGGTTTGCTTTTTGGTGCAGCGTGAAGATTTAACCCGCACGGTGTCACAAATTTTGGCGGAGTTAGAGGTATTAGATCTAGCGGTGAGTGAGCCAGCGATCGAGGAAGTGATTGGGCGTGTGTTTAGTGCAGGGACAGTCAATAATTAAGATTGCCGCGCAACCCTAATCGATATATTTGGCTATTTCTGTAAGGGGGATCGCTTGATCCTGTGCCGTTGGATCAGGAATATCGACAACGATTAAATAGCCTTCAATTTTGCCCCTGCCAACGGTATTAAGGGCATCTAATATTTTCGGCATATCCGCCTTTAGCAAATTGCCGCGTTGATCGTAAAGCTCGATCGCCGATAGGCAGCCCAAGGTGGGGTTCCAGTCAAAATTTTGAGGATTAACAACGGCGGGTTTGCTGCCAAAAAAGTCGAGCGCTGCCCCACTGCCATGAATCCGAAACAGCGATCGCCCCATATTTCCTGCCCAATAAGCCTGTTGCAGTGGGGCATAGCTGCGCCAAGATGGGGGCAATAGCATTTGATAATCCTTGAGACTGCCTGTAAATTTGCCTTTTTGTGATGGCAAGAAACTATTTACCCCATCCTCAAAGGGCAGAAATAGATTTACTAGGGAAAACTGTCCATAGGCATGGAACACCTCATCATCGGGCTGGCGGGAGATGCCCTCCATACGATACAAGCCTTGGGGCGTGCGTCCGTTGGTAAAGTTCCAATCAAGGTTATGCAGTGACTGAAGTAATAATGGCGCTGACCATAGTTGCTTAGCTGCGTTCTTGACAAATTTGCCATTGCCATCCTTTAGGACAGTGGTACATAAAACATCGCGGTTAGGGCGACAAAATACGTATAGATGCGGCTGATTGGGGGCGACCTGCCATGTTAATAAATCTTGCAAATTGGGGGTATTGGCGGGAGGCGTACTTTGGAGATTTTGGATCGTGGTGCGGAGGTGCGGGTCTTGTGACCATTGGGGAAAGCGTTGCTTAACCTTGGCAATCAGGGTTTGGACTAGTTTTTGATTAGACTTTTGGCTAGGCTTCGGATTGACTAATGGATCGGCGGGTTGGGGATCATTGGCATTTGTTTCTAAGGGATAAATTTCTAAGGGATAACTGGCAGACTTGGAAAGCGCCAGTAAAGAAATTGCCACCCACTGGGGATCATTGCTGAGGTTGATGGTATTGACAAAATTTTGTTTGAGCTTGCCATAGACCGCAGGCTTTAGGGTATAAAGCTGAGTACTAACCTGCATAGCAGTGTCAACGATCGCTTTTTGGGGATCGCTGAGGTTGGGCGCTGTGGTTAGCCGCAGCACATTGTCTAACGCGGTAAAGACATAGGGCTGACTGGGGGTAAGTACACCGATCGCCCATAATGACTCTTGCCAATGGGTGAGGTGGCGATCGCTAATGGGATATTTTGCCAAATCGAAGCGATGGGCGGCAGCCTTTTGTTGTTGATCTAGCACCTGCAACTGACGGGCGTTTTCTGTTGCCTTGGGCTGATAGGTGCGAATTGGTGGGGCTTGTGCCTTAGTGACGGGCGGTGCAGGGGCGATCGCTAACCATACAGCGATCGCGGCTAGAGAGCCAGACATAAGTTGAGGCATGGTGTATCAAAACAAATGTATGATTTGCGGCGCTACGCGCCGCAAATCATACAAATCATATGTAAATGGAGCTAAGCGGATTCGAACCGCTGGCCCTCTCAATGCCATTGAGATGCGCTACCAACTGCGCTATAGCCCCTTTGCAAACAAATCAAACTTAACCGCTTAATTTATAGGCTTTACTATGATTGCCTATAAGTAGCAATTTGTCAAACTAAAAAAAATTTCTATACATCAAGCCCCACGAGACTGTAATTGTCAGTTCCATTACTGCAACTGCATCATCGGTTGCCATTGGCAGATATCTTCGTAAATGGAACGATAGCCATCGGAATTGGGATGTAAGCCGTCGTCGCAGAGGCGATCGCTGCACCAATCAGCACCGCGACTTTGCCAGAGATCAAATAAATCTAGGTAGGGAATATCGCGGGATTGGCAAGCAGACTTGGTGAATTCTTTATAGCGAAATTGATCATCATGGTTGAAATAGAAGCAATCGAGAAATGGCATTTTCGATTCATCCACAGGAACCATACCCACAAATATCACGGGGCAGAGACGTTGGGCTTTGTCCAATAGATTCGCCATCTCTAGGGTAAAGCGATCGAAGGTGGTCATGCTTTTGCTGTCACGCTTGCCCAACCTCGGCGAGTCATTCACGCCAACCGCCAAAATCAATAGGTCTGGCACACGATTACGTAGTTCACCGCGCCATAGAAATTCCTGCTCTAGCCTTTGATTGACCTGTGCCGTAGTATCTCCTCTCACGCCCAAGTTATAGAGAATATGTCCATTGGCAGATCCCATCCAGCGCCGCCGCAATAGCTCTGCCCAACCGCCATGCAGAGGGTCGCCATAGCCATAGACGAGGCTATCGCCAAAGGCAGTGATTTTGAGGGGATGCCCTGACTGTTTAGTAACTGGAGAAGTTTTGAGAAGATTTAAGATGGTCATTAAAAAAATAGAATAAAACTGTAATGTAAAACTGTAATGCCTCAGATTCCTGATTTTTAGTGACTGCCAGCATTTATCGGCGATCGCCAAGAAAAATTGGTAATTTTGATCCTTACCTTTTGGCATTCGGCTCAGCTTAGCTTAACCGAGTACTTTTACTTAATATGTCTTTAGCTTGATTTTGATGTCAATGATCTGCTTTAGCCGATGCAAACATTTTCGATCCTGTATTATTTGGTAGTCATTGATTATGTTTAATGAGGATTTTTGCAAAATGGCTAAGGTCAAAATTGCTGCTACAGCCGATGTGAGCGCTGATAAAGTGTTGAAAACTAGCGCTAACGGTCAATCGCTAATCGTTGCCAAGGTGGGCGATAAATATTGCGCGATCGCCAATAAATGCCCTCACTTCGGACTGCCCCTTGCTAAGGGCAAGTTTGAGAATGGCGTGATTACCTGCCCATTTCATGGTTCTAAGTTTGAAGTTTGCACTGGCAAAAGTACCGAATGGGTGGATTCCTTTGTGGGTATCCCTATGCCAGATTTCGCTAAAAAGGCGATCGCGATGGGCAAGGCTCCCACTGATGTCAAGAGCTTTACGGTCTCCCAAGAAGGCTCAGATTTGTTTGTAGAAGTATAAAGATTAAGAGCGGCTTTGCCGCTCCTAATGACTTTATGCCAAAAATTTCTCCACACAACGCACGAATATCTCCACCCCTGTGGCGAGGGCAGTCTCATCAAAATCAAAACGGGGATGGTGATGGGGATAGGCTAAGCCCTTGTCGGGATTGGCAGAACCAAGGAAAAAATAACATCCTGGCACAGCTTCTAAAAAGAAGGAGACATCTTCGCCGCCCATAGTGCGGCATTCAGGCACGATACCTGCGGGTGTTTCGATGACGGTGGCGGCAACGGAACGCACTAAATCAGCGATCGCAGGATCGTTAATCACCGCAGGATAGAGCTTAGTATATTGCAATTCATAGGTTGCCCCATGAGCCGCGCAGACACCAGCGATCGCCTCTTCCAATCGAGAGGCTAATTTTGCACCGACTTCAGGTTCAAAATAACGCACCGTACCACTGAGCCGCGCCGAATTGGCAATAATATTCGTGGCAGAACCCGCATGAAATTCACCAATACTAATTACCGCCGATTCGAGGGGGCTAATATTGCGGGAGACAATGGTATGAATGGCATTGACTACCTGCGCCGCCACTAAAATAGAATCAATGGTTTGATGGGGCAGTGCGCCATGTCCGCCCCTACCGATAATTTGGCAATGAAAAAGTTCCGTTGCTGCCATCAATGCCCCACTACGCACACCCACCGTGCCGAGGGGCATATTATTCCATAGATGTAAACCGATCAGTGCGTCAACCTGCGGGTTTTCTAGTACCCCTGCGGCGATCATCGGCTTTGCGCCCCCAGGTCCTTCTTCGGCGGGTTGAAAAATTATTTTGACAGTGCCATTAAAATCAGCGCGATGTTCCCAGAGATATTTGGCAGTGCCGAGGGCGATCGCGGTATGTCCGTCATGGCCGCAGGCGTGCATCATCCGCTCGATTTGCGATTTGTAACTAACGATATTTTCTTCTTGAATGGGCAGCGCGTCCATGTCCGCACGGATCGCCAAGACCTTACCCCTGCATCTGCCATTAACCGCGCCATTAACCGCCCCATTAATTGCTTTTGTCCCCGTAATCATCGCGACTATGCCCGTTTCGGCGATGCCTGTTTGGTGCGGGATGCCCCATGCGGTGAGTTTTTCGGCGATCGCGCTGGCGGTGCGATGTTCTTTAAAGCCGATTTCGGGAAACTGGTGAAAGCTACGCCGCCATTGCACTAGGCTAGGTTGCAGCTCACGGATATCTTCGCGAATTTGAAAATCCGTATGGGTGGGGGAAATGGTAGTGGCAAAGGTCATAGGTTTGTTTGCTTGGCAATTGCGGTAAGATGGATGCTGAGATTGGTTGAGATTAGAACTATTTCTAATATAACAATCTCCACAGGGTCGCTAGATGCCGCCCTCAGCAACCAGCCTCCTCTCTGATTAAATTGCATTGTATTCACAAGTTATTATCTATAGCACGAGTTACTAATGATCCCCCTCAATCCCCCTTGTAAAGTGGGAAGAAGAAAATTCTCCCCCCTTTACAAGGGGGGCTGGGGGGGATCGAAGCCTTGAATCGTAGACAGAATTATGTGGACAACGTAGCGTTAAGAGAGAGGGGGAATTAAAACTAATTTATTGTTCCCTTCTTTAATCCCAATTCCTCAAATTTAACCCTATGTCCACCCCTGAATCCTTAAAAACTAGATTCGTCGCGATCGCTTCTAAACGAGAACTTCTATTGCAACTATCCCTCAAAGAAAACTTAGGAAGCTTGCGGATTGATGTCATTCAAGCTTTAGAAGAACTTGATGATTTATTTATTGATTTGCGGAAGACCTTTCCCGATTGGCAAGAATAAACACAAGAATAAACAGTTTTCATGGCTCCAAAATTAACCGCCTTCCATACCCATGTGACAGTACAGCGTCAGGTCAAAATCCCGATGCGCGATGGCATTGAGCTAACCGCCGACATCTATCGCCCCAAGGGAGTTGATACTGCTCTGCCCGTATTGCTGATGCGTCTGCCCTATGGTCGGGCGATCGCCTCAAGCTGCACCTACGCCCATCCTAGTTGGTATGCCCACCAAGGTTACATCGTGGTTATTCAAGATGTGCGCGGTTGTGGCACAGCCGCAGGGGAATTCTATCCATTTGTCAATGAATATAACGATGGCTTTGATACGGTGGAATGGTGCGCGAAGGAACTAGAGGGCAGCAATGGTAAGGTGGGAATGTATGGATTTTCCTATCAGGGCGTAACCCAGTTTCAGGCAGCCGTCAAGCAACCACAGGGACTAATTACAATTTGCCCAGCGATGGCAACCGTAGATTTCTATCATGGTTGGTTCTATTTTGGTGGCGCTGTTTGCCTTGACTTTGACCTGACTTGGGCATTGCAATTGGCACAGAATCGCGCTTGGTATCTCAAACGTGAACCCCAAGCCACAGCATTATTTGCCGCGCAAAAAGATGTTGCCAAATGGCTGGAATCTGCTCCCCTCAATGCCATTGAAATTTTTAAGGGTCAAGACTTTGGCAAATTTGGGCAGTTCTTTTTTGATTGGATTGGCAACCAAACTGCCAATGCTGAATATTGGCAAAAGCTCAATCCCCTTAGTTATTTTGATCGCTACGATATCCCCGCCCTGCACATTGCTGGCTGGGCAGATCTATTCATCGAAGCCACGATCAATAGTTATCTCCATGCAAAAAGCGCCACCGCCAAGCCCCAGCACTTGATCGTTGCGCCTTGGCAACATTTACCTTGGTTGCCGCAGGTCGGCGAATTGGACTTTGGGGAAGCCGCCATTTCCCAAATTGATCGCCTGCAAATAGATTGGTTCGACTTTTGGCTAAAGGACATCGACAACGGCATCAGCGATCGCGCCCCTGTCCAGATGTTCCTCATGGGTAAAAATCAATGGCTAGAAGCATCCACATTTCCCGCACCAAACCAGCCAGACCTGCAATTCCAAAATTTTTATTTGGATTCTCACAAGCAATTAATCACTCAATTACGAATTACGAATTACGAATTACGAATTACGAATTACGAATTACGAATTACGAATTACGAATTACCAATCCCCGATACCTACGTCTACGATCCCCGCAATCCTAATCCTGCGACTGCTTATGGATTTTACGATCAGCGCAAGGTGCATCAACGTTGGGATGTATTGGTATATCAAAGCCAAGTTTTAGAAGCGGATTTGGCGATCGCGGGTATTCCTGAATTTATACTTTATGCCGCCAGTACCGCTCCCGATACAGATTGGGTAATCAAGCTTTTAGATATCTATCCCGATGGTAGACAAATGCTGGTATCGATGGGGGTATTACGGGCTAAATTTCGTAATTCATGGATCAGCCCCGCATGGCTGGAGTCCGATCAGGTCTATGAATACAACATCAAATTGCGTCCCACTTGTCAAAACTTTGCCAAAGGACATCGGTTAGGCGTGGCGATCGCTAGTGCTGCCTTTCCACTGATCGAGCGCCATAGTAATACGCAAAGGTCGCCGTCAACAGCGAGGGTGACAGATTTTGTTGAAGCCACCCAACAGATTTTTTATGGTGCAGAGTTTCCTTCCCATTTAAAGTTACCGATGATTTAGGTTGCGAGTTGTTGTTACCAAAAATGCAACTAGATGATCGCCCTTCAAGATTGATGTCAGACTGAAGGCTAGGAAATTATACCAACCCCAAGCAGTGGCGTAGCCGTTTCTTCAGTTAAAAATCTGCATTGGATTTGGTATGAGGAGTAGTTGCAAATTTGCAAATTGAGGATCGATAGCTATGAAATTCATTAAGCCCGTTTATATTGCGATTCCTATGGCGATCGCCGTTGCAGGATTAGTCGCCCACCGCACCCTTGCCCAGTCTAATCCATCAGATGTACCTAATAACTTCACAAATAGCCCTATGGTCATTTCTAGCAGCACCGTCCCCAATGGCATCATCGAACCCGTCAGCGATCGCCGCGCTTCCCCCCCCAAAGAACGCCCCACAGGTGGACTCTATGCCCAAGATCCTAAGCGCCGTGAAGCTTTTACCCTGACTAATACCGATGTTAAGGGCAAAATTTCGGGAAATATTGCAAGGGTGGAAGTGACCCAAACCTTTCAAAATCCCTATGACAAGCCCCTAGAAGCGATTTATGTATTTCCACTGCCCGATCAGGCGGCGGTGGATGATATGGAAATTCAGATCGGCGATCGCATTATCAAGGGGGACATCAAAAAGCGGGAAGAAGCTAAAGAAATCTATGAACGCGCCCGCCAGCAAGGACGCACCGCAGGCTTGCTAGAGCAGGAGCGAGACAATATTTTTACCCAGTCTCTTGCCAATATTAAGCCGGGGGAACAGATTAAAGTCACAATTCGCTACACCGAAAGCCTGAAGTTTGAGAAAGGGGATTATGAATTTGTCTTCCCGATGGTCGTGGGACCCCGCTATATTCCGGGATCGGCGATCGATCCGCAGGGAGATACCATGCAGGTTCCCGATGCTTCGCGCATTAATCCGCCTGTGGTCAAGCCATCAACGCGATCGGGCAATGATATTAAGGTAAGTTTGCAGATTGAGGCAGGTATTCCCATTCGCAATCTTTATTCCACTTCCCACCGTCTCAATGTGCGTAATCAAGGGGAGGCGATCGCCCTGCAACTCGCCGCAGGGGATAACATTCCCAATAAGGATTTAATCCTGCGCTATCAGGTCAGTGGCGATCGCACCCAACCCACAGTACTGACCACGGAAACTGATCAGGGCGCACATTTTGCTAGTTATGTAATTCCTGCGGTGACCTATCGCGCCGATGAAATTGTGCCGAAGGATGTGGTCTTTTTGATGGATACTTCGGGTTCTCAAAGTGGCGATCCCATTGTTAAATCGAAGGAACTCATGCGCCGCTTCATCAATGGACTGAATCCCAATGATACCTTCACAATCATTGACTTTGCTAGCACCACCCGTCAGTTGTCTAGCACCCCTTTAGCGAATACCGCCAGCAACCGTCAAAAGGCGCTCTCTTACATCAATAACCTTGATGCTAATGGCGGTACTGAATTGATGAATGGGATCAATGCTGTGAACAAATTTCCTGCGGCGCGGGATGGCAGACTGCGATCGGTGGTGCTGATTACCGATGGTTATATTGGCAATGACAATGAAGTGATCGCTGCCGTGCAGAAAAACCTTAAACCAGGAAATCGCCTCTATAGTTTTGGGGTTGGCAGTTCTGTCAATCGCTATATTTTAGAACGCCTCGCCGAAGTTGGGCGCGGCACGGTGCAGGTGGTGCGTCAGGATGAATCGACTACGGAAGTCGCCGAAAAATTCTTCCGTCAGATCAATAACCCTGTGCTGACGAATATTCAGGTGCAATGGCAAGGTGAAGGCGCGGCTCCTGAAATTTACCCTCAAATTATTCCTGACCTATTTGCCGAGCAGCCTTTGGTTCTCTTTGGCAGAAAAAGCGATCGCTCCAATGGCAAGCTAAAAATTACAGGTATTGCCGCAGGGGGCGAGCGCTATGAGCAGACCCTCGATGTGAATTTTGGCAAAAGTAATTCTAACCTTGGTATTGCCCAACTTTGGGGACGCGCCAAGATCAAGAGCCTGATGAATCAAATGTTTGGCGGCGAAGTCAAATCTCTGGTTGATGCTGTCACCCAAACTGCCCTCAACTATCGCCTGCTGTCGCAATATACCGCTTTCGTGGCAGTCAGCGAAGAGGTGCGCGTCAACCCTGATGGCGGCAAAATTACGGTACAAGTGCCTGTGGAACTGCCAGAGGGCGTGAGCTATGAAGGCATTTTTGGGGCTAATACCGCCGATAAAGCCGTGAGTTATGCTGCGCCGCCTACGGGAGGCATAATGCCTCTCTCTCCCGCAACATCGGGAGCCGTCACCCGTTCTGCAATTAGAACCAGAGGCTCGTCCCGCTTAGAAGAATCTGCCGATGCCAATATTGCTGCCGAGTCTGCGCCGCAGCGCCCAATATCAATGCCCAAACCCACCAATGCTCAATCTCGAATTCAAATTGTCAGCATTACAGGGCTAACTGGTGATCTAACTACCGCAGAGCAGGCGATCGCCCAGCAATTGCGATCGCTGCAACTGCCATCAGGCATCTCTGGCAAGGTGGTCTTTGAAATCACGGTGCAAAATGGCAGACTGGTCAAGGTTATTTTTGATGATGTGGATTCCACCTTGCAGGATCAAAATGCGATCGAAATGCTGAAGCGATCGCTGCAAAATGTAGTCTTGCCATCCAGCTTTAAAGGCACAATGCGCCTAACTTTGAATGTGCAGTAACACCAATTAAAAAACAAAAGTGGTAGCGCCTCGCGCTACCACTTTTTTAATCGCGAGATTGCCACGACTGCCAAAAGGTCAAGCCACCCACATAGCCATAGCTAATGGCATAGAGCGCCATAAACGGCACGGTCATATACATGCCTTTATAGAGAGCGATCGCGCAGCAAATGGCGCTATAAGCACATAGCCCAATTTCAATGACAGCATTGAGATCAAGGGGAATCTTGTAGGCTTTGTTTTGCCAGCGATCGCTTTTATTTTTGATCGCAAATTTAGGGGTGCGGCGAAAATTTGCCCCAGTATTAAATAAACCCGCAAATACAGCACGGGTATTGCTCCATGACAAACCAGGTCCGAGCATTACCAAGCAAATAATCCGTCCTAAACGACGAAACCAAGATTGGGGATAGATGCGGCGCTGGGCATTAAGGTATAAAAATGGGGGGCCAAAGGTTGCCGATAGCATCAGGGTTGACCAAAAGCCACCCAAGGAGTTTTGCCAAGTGATCGAGCTAGAGGGAGGATTTACCAAACTGTTAACAATATTGGGAGCAATACTATTGGCGATCGCCCCTGAAACTGCACTAGTTTGAGTCATGCCCATTGTCAACAACAAAGGCATTGAGGTCAAAATCAAAAGCAACATCAAGGGATAGCTAGCATAGCCCGTCATGTGAAAGGTGGCTTGGATTTTTGCGCCCAACCTGATTTTTGCACCCCAAATCTGACGCAAGAGCTTCTTGGCACATTGGATGCCCCCCTTAGCCCAACGGAACTGCTGCAACTTAAAGGCAGCGATCGCCACAGGCAACTCCGCAGGCGCGACAATATCATTGTCATAAATAATTTGCCAACCCTTGAGTTGAGCGCGATAGCTCAAATCCATATCTTCGGCAAGGGTGTCGGCGTGCCAGCCGCCTGCATCAATGATTGCCTGTCGATTCCAGATCCCCGCCGTGCCATTAAAATTAAGGAAATAGCCATTATTTGCCCTCGCTTGTTGCTCAATGGCAAAGTGACCATCTAAACCCGTTGCTTGCAACTTAGTTAATAGGGAATATTCAGAATTAATATGTCCCCAACGGGTTTGCACCACTGCCACCTTACCGTGGGGATTTTCCACATAGTGGCGCATTGCATCTTTGAGCCAATGGCTAGAGGGGATAAAATCAGCATCAAAAATCGCGATATAGTTAGCCGCCACCATCGGCATCGCTGCCTGCAAAGCACCCGCCTTAAATCCTGAGCGATTTACCCGATGGATATATTCAATCCATAGCCCTTGGGATTGATAGGTGGCGACAGTTTCCCGCAAAATTTCTTGCGTATCATCCGTGGAGTCATCTAGCACTTGGATTTGCATCCGATCGCGAGGGTAGTCTAATGCACAAACCGCATCGACTAAACGCTGCGATACATAACGCTCATTAAAAATTGGCAATTGGATCGTCACAATCGGCCAATAGTCAATATGATCAATATGATCAATATTTGGGGCGACATTTGGGGCGACATTTGGGGCGATCGCATAGTTGGCAGACTGATGCTGCGGCAAATCTAGGCGAAATTGCTCAAAATTGCCAAAGCTGTGATCATCAAAATTATTAACAGTGATCGCCCTTAAATTGCGAGATGTGGCGATCGCGGCTTGAGCAGTCTGATATTCGCGAGCAACCCGCGATTTGCGGACAAAGGCAATTTGCTTGCGCCGAGATGGTGGCCGTCCATGAACAGCCGTCAGCCAATAGGCATTTAGTCCATAAAACGTGAGACACACTGCCGCCACAGTATTAATAGCAGCGAGGATCGATATTAGTATCAGAATGACCGTTGACTCCTTCTTACCACACCAAGCACTAATCTGAAAATTAACCCATAATCAAGCACAAAATGACTTAGCCATTTGTACTTTTAAAACCCCTACTGGGTTTGAGTTTTCATCCACAAAAGTATGACAACACTTTCATGAATTGGCATTACACCCTAAGGGCGATTCCTAAAAATATAGTTTTGGATAGTTTTAGCCGCTTACATGAGGACAAATCAAAACCCAACAAGCCATTGACGACACAGATAGCCGCCAAGCGCCTTAGGTCGTTATGTCCTAACCAAAATGGCGATCGCTAACAAATATATTTTCTAATAAGCAAATATTACCATCGACAAGGGAAAAGCCCCAGAAATGAGTGAGAACAAACCCAAAAATCAAAGGAATGGGGTGCATCGCAACGCTCTTTTGCTCTTTAGTTTTTTTAATTGGAGTGGCGATCGCCACAGATACCAAAAACAGGGCTTGCACCCTTTTATTCCGAAAATATCGGATCTGGCAAATATATGATCAGATTACTTTACAAAACTTATCGTTAGTTTAAGGGGGAATTGCCTGTAAATGCGGCATTTTCTGATGAGATAGAGTTAGATTTATGAGTTGGAAAACCCTATACTGGGTAGATATTATTTCGACTTTTTTACATACCCTTTAAAGATCATAAGGCAGACCCATGAGCGTAACAGCGTCAAGTGGTGCAGTAAATGCCCGCCCTCGTCTATATCAGACCGCTATATCTTCCACAATTTCGCAGATTGAGCAGCAGGATCGTTTCGCTACCCGTAGCGAACTAGAGGATCTATCAACTTATTTTCAATCTGGTCAAAAGCGTATTGAAATCGCGGCGATCATTACCCAAAACTCTGAAAATATCGTTTCTAAAGCTGCCAGCCGTATTTTTACAGGTGGTTCGGCGATGGCTTTCTTGGAAAGACCAAAGAGCGATGAAGAGCTAGAGGTAGATCGCGCTGGTCGCATCGTAGACATCAAGCGCGGCATGGAGTTGGGTACAACTATTTATGCTGAAGCCACTGGTGAAGGTGGTTTCTTAGGCGCAATTAAAAACTTTTTTGCCAATACTGGCATTACGGGCGTAATCGATGCCCCACCGCCCAATTTCCGCCCCATCAATATTTCTCGTTATGGCGCTGACCGCATGAAGAAGTCCCTGCGTGACTTGTCATGGTTTTTGCGCTATGCCACCTATGCGATCGTGGCAGGTGATCCCAATATTTTGGCGCAGAACGTGCGCGGCTTGCGGGAAATTATTGAAGCAGCTTGCTCCACCGATGCCACGATTGTGGCTTTGCAAACCATGAAGCAGGCGGCAGTGGGCTACTTCTTGAATGATCCTGTGGCAATTGACATCATCAAGCAATATATGGATGTGGCGATCGCTGAATTCAAAGCACCCACCCCTTCGCCCAAAGTGCGTCAGCGTAATTCTGAAGATCTGCAAGGTCTAGAATTACCTCAGATTTATTTCAACACCGCCGAGCGTCGTCAGAAATTCGTAATGAAGACGGGCTTATCCACTAGCGAAAAGAATGAAGTCATCAGGGCTGCTTATCGTCAAATTTTTGAGCGCGACATTACCAAAGCCTATAGCCAGAGCGTCTCTGACCTCGACTCCAAGGTAAAAAATGGCGAAATCTCCATGCGCGAGTATGTACGCCGTTTAGGTAAATCGCCTTTGTACCGCGACCAATTCTTTCTGCCCTTCATCAACTCCCGCGCCGTTGAGTTGGCATTCAAGCATTTCTTAGGTCGCTCCCCTGAAAGCCGCGAAGAAGTTGCCAAGTACTTTGCGATCGTCTCTAAGGGTGGTTTAAATGCCCTTGTTGATGCATTGGTAAATTCCCGCGAGTACAGCGACTATTTCGGTGAAGAAACCGTGCCTTACCTGCGCGGTTTGGGACAAGAGGCGCAAACCGCTCGTAACTGGGGCGCACAGTTCGACCTGTTCAACTACTCGGCTCCTTTCCGTAAAGTTCCTCAGTTCATCACCCTGTTCGCTGCCTACAATCAGCCTCTGCCCGATCAGCACGTTTACGGCGCTGGCAACGATCCCCTCGAAATCCAGTTTGGCGCGATCTTCCCTAAAGAAACCCGCAACCCCAATGCCTCACCGGCCCCCTTTGGTAAAGACACTCGCCGCATCTTGATCCGCAATGGCGCTGGCATCACCAACCAATTGGGCAATCCTAGTGCCACAGGCTCCATCGATCCCATGGCTCCCAAGGTCTTCAAGCTCGATCAAACCCAACGCGATAGTGTCAAAATTACTAAGGGTAAATCGACTAAGGTTAAAGGTGTAAGCATTACAAACTCCGAAACCTCAACCCAAGCTGTAATCCGCGCGATTTACTTGCAGATCATTGGCTTTATTCCTTACTCTGGTCAACGTCTGTCGGCGGCAGAAACCAGACTCGAAAATGGTCAAATCTCAGTCCGCGAGTTTGTGAGAATTTTGACCAAATCGCCAATTTTCCGCGATCGCTACTGGAGCAAGCTCTATGTTTGTAAGGCGATCGAATATACCCATCGCCGCCTCTTGGGTCGCCCCACCTATGGCCGCCAAGAAATGAATGCTTACTTCGATATCGCCTCGAAGAAGGGCTTCTATGCGGTGGTGGATGCGATCATGGACACCAAGGAATACGAGCAAGCCTTTGGTGAGGATACGGTTCCCTATGAGCGTTATTTGACCCCTGCGGGTGTATCTTTGCGGAATAACCGTATGGGTACATTGACCGAAGAAAAAGGCACTAAGGTGGTGGTTGAGACTACGCCTAAGTTTGTGGAACTAGGTCAAGTTACCGAAGAGCGTTCGGCTGTATCAATTCGCGATCGCATTAACCAAGGTGTTGACAAGAAGCGCGAACAACGCAAGATCTTCAAGCTCACCAATACCGATCCTGTGGAAACCGCCGCTTTGGTACGCGCCGCCTACCGTCAAGTATTCGAGCGTGATATGGATGCCTATGTTGCCTCCGAGCAGTTTAGCCAGTATGCCTCCAAGCTGAAGAATCGCGAAATTACCGTTAAGGAATTCATTTTGGCGATCGGTACTTCCGATCTTTACATCAAGGAATTCTATGCACCATTCCCCAACACCAAGGTGATCGAACTCGGCACTAAGCATTTCCTCGGACGTGCGCCCATCGATCAAGCAGAAATCCGTAAATACAATGTGATTTTGGCTTCTAGCGGCATTAAGGCGATGGTGACAGAGATGGTGAATAGCATGGAGTTCGGTGAAGCCTTTGGTGAAGATGTGGTTCCTTACAACCGCTTTGAAACCTTCCCTGCGGCAAACTATCCCAATACTCAGGAGCTATACAACCGCCTGACTAAGCAAGATAAGTCGATTGTTGTGCCAAGCTTTGCACCCACTCAATCGAAGATGCCAACAATGGTTTAGCTTTTAGCTTTTAGCTTTTAGCCTTTAGCTTTTAGCTTTTCTAAATAAAAGAACAATGCAGTCCGCGTAGTGGGCTGCATTATCTTTTTGGAAGTATAGCTGTAGTCAGTTATGTTAGGACAAACCCAAAACCCAAAAGAGAGTTGCGGCGCTTCGCGCCGCAACTCTCTTTTGGGTTTTAACTTGCTTGGCTATGGCTATAGATGATAGTTTCTATAATCGGGGGTCATGTTGGCTTTTTTGGCAAGTTCAAATGCTTGGCTAATCTCTGGCACGGTCTGCATCACTAATGGTATTGAGTCTAACTTTTGTGCTGACTTCATGAAGTAGATCCACTTGTCGGTCAAAGTTTCCAACTCTGCTAATTCTTTCCGAAATTTTGGTAATTCGACGAATACTAGCTCAATGTCATAAATTGGATAGTCAGTAAGATAGATTTTATCTTTAAGCATGAAATGCGAGATGCTCTGCTCTAGTTCAGGAAACACTTCAAAGTCAGCGATCGTAAGGACAATCACAGGTTCTAGATCGGTATAGTCATTGTCAATAATTAACTGCCCAGGATCAGCCTTCGCCGCATTGTATAAAATGCGATTTTCAAACCCTTCCACATTCAACACCTGCATCTCAATAATCACTGAGGAAGTGCGATCGCTTGTGTCTTTGATCGTTGCTTTTACATCTACATAGCTATCCTTAATGCCGCGTATTTTGGGAGCAAGGTAGGGATCGATAATTTCTAGATCTTGAATTGTAGGTTTGCCGTCATAAAGCAGCGCATTGAGAAAGCTAATCAAGATATTATGACTTTGTTGTGAGCCAAATATCTTCTTGAAGGCATAGTCAATTTTGGGATTGATAAATTGCATACATTTTATAAAATTAATTCATGAATTGGTCTTAAGATACTGTGAGGCAAAAAATTTTGCAAATATGGTCTTTTTGCCATTGCAAATTGGTAACGCTTTTGAATTCTAATAGATAGATTAAGATAAACTGTGACTTTAAAAACTTGGGTTAGCATAATCGCGAAGCACTATAGATAAGCTAAACAAGCGAAATATGGCTAAGCTCAGAATTGGTATCAATGGATTTGGCAGAATCGGTAGATTAGTGGTGAGGGTTGCGGCGAAGCATCCTGAAATAGAGATTGTGGGCATTAACGATTTAGTCCCTGCGGATAATCTCGCCTATCTACTTAAATATGATTCCACTCATGGTATTTACCAAGGCGCGATCGCTGCTAAACCTGATGGCATCGAAATCGATGGTCTATTTGTACCTTGCTCGGCAATTCGCAACCCTGCGGAATTACCTTGGGGCAGCCTCGGAGCCGATTATATAGTGGAGTCGACGGGCTTATTCACGGACTATGCGGGGGCAATCAACCATGTCAATGCGGGGGCTAAGCGGGTGATTATTTCTGCACCCACTAAAGACCCCGATCGTGTGCCAACCCTACTAATGGGGGTCAATCACACTAAATTTAACCCTGCAACGGATTTGATCGTTTCCAATGCCAGTTGCACTACCAATTGCCTCGCACCGATCGCTAAGGTTCTCAATGACAGTTTTGGCATTGCCGAAGGGCTGATGACCACAGTTCATGCCATGACCGCCACCCAACCAACGGTTGATGGACCTAGCAAAAAGGATTGGCGTGGTGGACGTGGTGCTAGTCAAAATATTATTCCTTCTTCTACTGGTGCAGCAAAGGCAGTGGCTCTGGTTTTACCCGAACTCAAGGGCAAACTAACGGGCATGGCTTTTCGTGTGCCAACCCCCGATGTATCCGTAGTGGATTTGACCTTCAAAACCGTCAATGCCACCAGTTACCAAGAAATTTGTGCGGCGATGAAGGCGGCTTCTGAGGGTAGCCTTCAAGGTATTCTGGGCTATACCGATGAGGAGGTTGCCTCCATGGATTTTAAAGGCGATTCGCGATCGAGCATTTTTGATGCAGGTGCGGGTATTGAACTAAATTCCAACTTCTTTAAGGTCGTGTCATGGTACGACAATGAATGGGGTTATTCCTGTCGGGTGATAGACCTCATGCTATCAATGGCGAAAGCCGAAGGGATTTTGTGATTTACAGCACTTTGTGGTTGGGTCACAATCAATAGAAGACCTTGAAGTTGCTGCGCTGCGGCATCTTTAGGGTCTTTTAGAGTCTTTTCGTGCCGCCCACTAATTTTTGAATGGGAAGGGAGTAGGCAAGGAAAGCACTGTAAACTTGATACCGTTAGATATTTTCAAGGGCTTATGCAAGGCAAGTATATTTTACAAAATCCGATTCGCTTTGGTACTGACGGTTGGCGCGGCATCATCGCCGATGACTTTACCTATGATCGCTTAGCGGCAGTCGCTCCGATCGCTGCCCATATATTGCAAGAGACCTTCGGTAATGGCAGCAATCAGATCATCGTAGGTTATGATCGCCGATTTATGTCTGCGGATTTTGCCAAACGGGTGGCTGAGTCAGTGACAGCGATCGGGTTTGATGTGCTGCTTGCCGATGGCTTTGCCCCCACTCCCGCCTTTAGTTGGGCTGCTTACGATCGCCAAGCCCTTGGTGCATTAGTTATCACTGCGAGCCACAACCCTGCCAACTATTCAGGGCTGAAGATTAAGGGTGCATTTGGTGGCTCTGTTGCTCCTGAACTCACCGCCAAAGTAGAAGCAATTTTAGAAAGCGGTGATTTTAATTATGAAGCTCCCCAAAAAGGTACGATTACCCTCTTTGACCCTTGGCAGAGCTATTGTCAAGTTTTGCGGGGCAAGGTTGATATTGACATCATTAAGGAAGCGATCGCCACGGGAGAATTGACGGTATTTGTAGATGTGATGCATGGAGCCGCCGCCACAGGACTCGCCAAAATCCTCGAAATTACGGATCTCACTAACCTTCATGAAATTAATAGCGAGAGCGATCCACTATTTGGGGGCGGCGCACCCGAACCATTACCGCGCTATATTTCCGAGTTATTGGATCAGGTCAAAGCCCACCATCATCAATATCCAGACAAGACTGCCGTGGGCTTTGTATTTGATGGCGATGCCGATCGCATTGCGGCTGTTGACAGCACAGGCAATTTCCTAAGTTCCCAAATCCTCATTCCCATTCTCTTAGAACACCTCGCCAAATATCGCAACTTTAAAGGCGAATTAATTAAAACCATTAGCGGCTCTGACCTAATGCCCAAAGTCGCGCAACTATTCGACTTACCCGTTTACGAGACCCCTGTGGGCTACAAATATATTGCTGAGCGAATGCTGTCGGGCGTGCCATGTCTCTTGGGCGGTGAAGAATCTGGTGGCATTGGCTATGGTAATCATATTCCTGAACGAGATGCGTTATTGTCAGCGCTCTATGTATTGGAGGCGATCGCCAAATCGGGACAGGATCTTAGTCAAATTTATCGCCATCTTCAACAGCAAACTAACTTCTTTTCTCATTACGATCGCATCGATAAGAAACTGTCAGGTATGGCGGCGAGAGAAAAACTGATTGCGACTTTGCAACAATTTTCCTTGACCGAAATTGCTGGTCGCAAAGTCATCGAATCCACGGCTCCCGATGGCTTTAAGTTCCGCTTGGCAGATGGTAGTTGGTTGCTAGTGAGGTTTAGTGGCACTGAGCCACTATTGCGACTGTATTGTGAGGCGAGTACGCCCGAACTTGTACATAAAACCCTTAACTGGATATCTGACTGGGCAGAGCAGTTCAACTAGAGTCTTATGGCGCTTTGCGCTGTAAGAGCCTGTTTGAGAAGTCTAGACATTCGCTAAAAATGTCGATTGATCCCCCCTTTCCCCCTTACAAAGCTACGGTGTACACACAAGTCTCTCTGACTACGTTTTCAGGTTTTGATCCCCCCCCAGCCCCCCTTGAAAAAAGGGGGGAGAATTTTCTTCTTCCCCCTTTGCAAGGGGGATTGAGGGGGGTTAGAGCTTTTCAAACAGCCTCTAAGATTAAATGCTCATTTGAAAAAATTGTTAACGCAATATAGTTAAATCGTAATTAAATCTGACGATAAGCGCTTGAAGGCTAAGCGTTCATTCTCGATATCCACAAAAATAGTATCGCCCTCAGCAAAGTCGCCGCGCAGAATGCTCTTAGCAATTTGGGTTTCCAATTGACGTTGAATGATCCGCTTTAGGGGTCTTGCACCATATACAGGGTCATAGCCAACTTCAGCAATGAAGTCCAAAGCCGCGTCAGCCAGTTTCAGGCTCATACGGCGTTCATCAAGGCGTTTTTCGAGACGTTGCACTTGTAATTTAACGATGCGGCGCAATTCCTCACGGCGCAGGGCATGGAAGATCACGATTTCATCAATGCGGTTTAGGAACTCAGGACGGAAGCTAGAGCGCATCGATTCCATGACGCGATCGCGCATTTCTTCGTATTTAGAATCATCCCCTGCAATATCGAGAATGAACTGCGAGCCAACGTTACTGGTCATGATGATGATCGAGTTCTTGAAGTCAACGGTACGCCCTTGGGAATCGGTCACGCGCCCATCATCAAGGATTTGCAACATGATGTTAAACACATCGGGATGTGCTTTCTCGATTTCATCAAAGAGAATCACCGCGTAGGGACGGCGGCGCACGGCTTCGGTAAGTTGTCCACCTTCCTCATAGCCGACATACCCTGGGGGCGCACCAACTAGGCGCGAGACGCTATGCTTCTCCATGTACTCAGACATATCGATCCGCACCATTGACTCCTCGGTATCAAAGAGATAAGCGGCGAGGGCCTTGGCGAGTTCGGTTTTGCCAACGCCCGTGGGTCCTAGGAAAATGAAACTAGCGATGGGGCGATTGGGATCGGCAAGCCCTGCACGGGATCTTTGGATGGCATCGGCGATCGCCGTGACCGCTTCTTCTTGACCAACCACGCGATCGTGTAGCACATCTTCGAGTTGCAGGAGCTTCTCTTTTTCTGATTCCACTAGCTTACTGACAGGAATGCCCGACCATTTGGAAATGATTTCGGCAATGTCCTCTTCGGTGACTTCTTGACGCAGCAGCGATCGCCCAGAGGTTTTTGCCTCTTCCAGATTCACCTCGGCAATTTCCAACTTACGCTGCAAATCAGTGAGCTTGCCGTACTTCAATTCCGCCGCCTTGCTCAGATCATAGTCCCGTTCTGCCTGTTGAATTTCCACATTCACATGGGCGATATCATCCTTGATTTTGCCAAGGTTATCGATTACTTGCTTCTCAGCTTCCCACCTTGCTTTGAGGGTGGTTTGTTCTTCCTTCAGATCGCCTAGTTCCTTATTCAACTTCTCTAGACGCTCAATGGATTCGCGATCGTTTTCTTTCTTCAAAGATAGACATTCCATTTCCATCTGAATGATCTTGCGATTAATTTCATCAAGTTCTTCTGGCTGGGAAGTGATTTCCATCTTCAACTTAGCTGCCGCCTCGTCAACCAAGTCGATCGCCTTATCGGGTAAAAAGCGATCGCTGATGTAGCGATTGGATAGGGTTGCCGCCGCCACCAGTGCTGTATCGGAGATGGTGACATTGTGGTGCGATTCGTAGCGATCGCGCAAACCTCTAAGAATGGAAATTGTATCTTCCACATTAGGTTGATCGATGTAAACCTGTTGGAAGCGGCGCTCTAGGGCGGCATCTTTCTCAATATATTTGCGGTATTCATCCAGAGTGGTCGCACCGATACAGCGCAGCTCGCCCCGCGCCAGCATAGGCTTGAGCAAGTTACCCGCATCCATTGCCCCTTGGGTAGCCCCCGCACCCACGACTGTATGAATTTCATCAATAAACAGAATAATGTTGCCATTGGATTCCGTTACTTCCTTGAGAACTGCTTTTAAGCGCTCTTCAAATTCACCGCGATATTTTGCCCCTGCGATCAAGGCTCCCATATCAATGGCAATTAGCTTGCGGTCTTTCAAGGATTCAGGCACATCACCGCTAATGATCCGTTGGGCTAATCCTTCGGCGATCGCCGTTTTACCCACCCCTGGTTCACCAATGAGAACGGGATTATTTTTAGTACGGCGGGATAAAATTTGGATCGTGCGGCGAATCTCGTCATCGCGTCCAATTACAGGGTCAAGCTTGCCAGCATGGGCGAGTTCCGTGAGATCGCGACCATATTTGGTAAGCGCTTCATATTTATTTTCAGGATTTTGGTCGGTCACTTTTTGATTGCCTCGCACTTGTTGAATAATATTACGTAGTTTCCCTTCATCGAGTCCCATTTCTTGATAGAGCGGCTTGCCAAAGCGATCATCTTTGCAATAGGGCAGTAGCATATGCTCAATGGAAATAAATTCGTCGCCAAAATTTTTCTTTTCCTTTTCGGCGCGATCAAATAGCACCTCTAGGTTGCGCCCCAGATAAACTGATGTATTGGAGCTAGAGACCTTGGGCTGACGGTTGATAAATTCGTCAATGCGATCGCGCAATTTTTGAATATTAATCCCCGCCTTGCTAAAAATGCTACTTGCTAAACCCTCTTCTTCTAGCAATGCCTTAAGTAAATGTTCAGGTTCGATCTGTTGTTGCTGCGCCGCTTTGACCACATCAGGGGTCTTGGCGATCGCCGCCCATGCTTTTTCGGTAAATTGATTGGGGTTGGTTGGTTGCATCGCCGCCTCCTGTGGTCTAAAGTATCTGTGAATATCTTAGACTGTCTCCCTTATAAACGGGATCGGTTCTACAGGGCTAAAGGGTGCGTGTTTCCGTACTAACAGGATTTCCAACAATTTTGTCAGTCAATCAGGCACAACAGTCAAAAACAGAAATATCATAAAATTAATCAAAAAGTAAACTCAGAGTAGGTTCTATGACGCGCAAATCTTGGGAAAGCACCTTGGAATTAGGATTTTGGGATGGAGAAAGCGACAAGGCGAAAAAGCATAAATCCTTTCAGTTGCCAGGGGCTAAGCCTCACTACAATCCTGATCGCCCTGGTCAAGTAGAGCATATTGCCCTTGATTTGGTATTAGATATTCCTAACACCTCAATTACAGGCACTTGCAAAATTCGGTTGCGTCCTGTGCGAAACGGGGTGATGGACTTGACCTTAGATGCGGTAAATTTGCGGATTGACTCAGTATCGGTTAGCGATCGCATTGAAGCAAAGCCCAATCCTAACAATCAATGTAAATTTGACTATGATGGCGAATTTTTAAAAATTTATCTTAATGAAGCCACAAAGGCGAATGTCCCCATTGAGATTGCGATCGCCTATGCTGCGGAACAGCCCCAACGCGGCATTTATTTTGTCAAGCCCACTGAGCATCAGCCACAGAAACCAACTCAAGTCTGGACACAGGGCGAAGATGAGGATTCTCGCTATTGGTTCCCCTGCTTTGATTATCCTGGGCAACTTGCCACTTCCGAAATTGCGATTCGTGTGCCGAAGGAATTGATGGTAATTTCCAATGGTGAATTGGTTGAAGTTAAAGAACATCGCAAGGAGCAAGAAAAGACCTATCACTGGTATCAACGGGAAATTCATCCTAGCTATTTGATGACCTTGGCGATCGGTGACTTTATCGAAGTTAAGGATGAATGGCAGGGTAAACCTGTTACATACTATGTTGACAAGGCGCGTAGTGCCGAAGAAGCGATCCTGACGATGGGCAAGACCCCGAAAATGATTGAGTTCTTTAGCCAAAAATATGGCTATGACTATGCCTTTCCTAAGTATGCACAGGTCTGTGTGGCTGACTTCATTTTTGGTGGCATGGAAAATACTTCCACCACATTACTCACCGATCGCTGTGTCTTAGATGCCCGTGCCGCCCTTGATAACCGCTCTAGTGAGAGCCTTGTTGCCCATGAATTGGCACATCAATGGTTTGGCGACTTGGTGGTGATCAAACATTGGTCACACGCTTGGGTAAAGGAAGGAGCCGCCACCTATGCCGAAGTTCTCTGGACAGATCATGAGTATGGAGCAGAAGAAGCCGCCTATTATCTATTAGGTGAGGCAAGGCGCTATATTTCTGAAGACCGCGATCGCTATCGCCGTCCCATGGTTACTCATGTCTACCGTGAGGCGATCGAACTATACGATCGCCATATCTATGAGAAGGGCGGCTGTGTATATCATATGATTCGCACCGAGCTAGGCGATGAACTATTTTGGAAAGCAATCCATCATTTTGTGAATACCAATGCCCACAAGACCGTGGAAACTATCGATTTACTGAGGGCGATCGAAGAGGTCACTGGCAAAAACTGCATGGCGCTTTTCGATCAATATGTCTTCCGTGGTGGACATCCAGAATATAAGGTGGGCTACAGTTGGGATGGCGATAATAACTTGGCAAAGGTCACAGTTTCCCAAACTCAGGATGAATTATTTGATCTCAAGATTCCCATTGGCTTTGGTTTTGAGGATGCTGCCGATACCCAGACTTTCACAGTGCGGCTATTTGAGAAGGAACAAGCATTTTACTTCCCTCTCAAAAATAAGCCCAAATACATCAGTTTCGACAAAGGCAATAACTATCTCAAGCAAGTCACCCTTGAATATGGAGTTGCGGAACTAAAGGCAGGCTTGCAGTGCGATCCTGATCCCATCGCCCGTATTTACTGCGCGGAAGCACTCGCCAAGAAAGGCGGTTTGGAAGCCGCAAGGATTTTGGGTGAGGCTTTGCTCAATGAAAAGTTCTGGGCGGTGCGAGTCGAGATTGCCGAAAACTTAGCGGCGATTAAGCTGGATCAATCCTTTGAGGCTCTAGCACTGGCAATTAACGATCCTGATGCAAGGGTGAGAGCGGCAGTAATTTCCAGTTTGGCGCAAAATAAAGTCCAAAAGAGTCTCGATCTGATCAAGCCCATCCTGAAAAAAGGCGATCCTAGCTATACCGTTGAAGCAACGGCGGCAAGGCTGACAGGTGAACTGGCATCGGTGCTAAGCTCTGAGAAGGAACCATCGAAGGTGATCAAGCTGCTGCAAACGGTTCTCAAAGAAAGATCGGGCTGGAACGAGGTGGTGCGATCGGGCGCGATCGCGGGGCTTGCCAAAATCAAGGATGCCGATGAAGCTTTAGAAACCGTGATTAAATACACGGAGCCAGATGTGCCACAACCCTTGCGCCTTGCCGCGATCCGTGCCTTGGGTGCGATGGGTAAATCCCAATCTCAGCCCAAAACTGAACAGATTCTCAATCGCCTCAGTGTAATTGCCCAAGAGACTTTCTTTTTGACCCAAATGTCTGTAGTGGCAGCTTTGGGGCAGATCGACAGCGCAGGAGCAATGGGTGTATTGCGATCGCTGTCTGACTCAACTCCCGATGGGCGTGTCCGCCGTGCTGCCGATGAAGCAATTCAACGGGTACAGAAAGCGATTGGCAAGGATGCAGGACTAAAACAATTGCGCGAAGAACTCGATCAATTGCGAAAGGATAACCAAACCCTCAAGAGCCGATTGGAGGCGATCGAAGCCAAGTCCAAGTTTTAAATAATTTTTTGTAAAACCGAGCTGGTGGCAACGATGTGACGATCTAAACCCAGCGCATCAGGGGATAGCCCGATCGCCAAGCCAATTAACTGTGGCAAATGGAGGATCGGGATTCCTAATTTTTGACCAATTACCTGCTCAACTTCAGGCTGGCGAGAGTCGAGATTGAGATGGCACAGTGGGCAAGGGGTGACAATACAATCTGCTCCTGCGGCGATCGCGGCGGTCAGATGTCGCCCTGCCATAGTAAAAGATTCTTTAGTCGCATAACTAGAGATCGGCCAGCCGCAACATTGCGCCCTGCCTGCATAATAAATTGGGGTTGCGCCAAGGGTACGAAATATATTTTCTAAAGATTCAGGCTTGAAAGGATCATCAAAACGGTTAACGGTTTGCGATCGCAGTAGATAGCATCCATAAAAAGCTGCACAGTTAAGATTTGCCAGCGATCGCTTTACCCTAGCCGCCAAATTTGCCAATCCATAGTCCCGAATCAAAATCCAGAGTAAATGTAGGACTTCGGTAGAACCCTGAAAGCTATGTCCTTGTTGCTGGAGCAGTTGGTTAACTTCGTGCTTGCGAGCTGGATCTTCCCCCTTGAGTTTATCGTTTACCCGTCCGATCACCCCTTGACAAGTACTACACTGGGTCATCATCGGCAAATTTAAGGCTTCAGCAAGGGCAATATTTCGTGCATTTACCACATCCTCCATCAACTCATCGGTTTCCTTGAAAGTGCCTGAGCCACAACAGGTTGCCTGAAGCATTTCCACTAGCTCAATCCCCAAGGATCGGGCGATCGCTGTTGTCGAAATATGTAGTTCTTTGCAAGCTCCCTTAGCCACGCAGCCAGAGTAGTAAGCATATTTCAAGTTTTTTGTTTCTGTCATCGGTTTTACAAGGAACTTACACTCAGTATTGATCTAAAGAATACAGCGCAAAGCAGGCTATATTCTAGTGGTAAAGCCCTGCCCTTGCGGCAAAACCAGTTTGCCCTTTTATAGCTTGCCCTTGACTTCTACTGATTCTTGATTTTATTGATCCTTATTTTATTGATCCTTATTTTTACGGATCTTAAGCTATGGGCAAAGAGAGAATCGAACTCTCATGACATCGCTGTCGTCAGATTTTGAGTCTGTTAGTCAAAAACCTATAATTAATACATAGCAAGGCTTTCAAATTTGCTTTTTTATTCTTGACTAAAATTTAGACTAAAAACAGGGCTAGGTTATGACTATTGACACCAGAATTTCTCAAGCGAATGGACGCTTAAAATCAGCAAAGGTGGGGGTAAAGATTGAAGCAATTGGTGATCGCTTGTACCTTCGAGCGACTTTACCGCCTAAGCCAAATTCTTTGAAGCATGAAGCTTATCAGCAACGCATAGCGCTTGGGGTCAGGGCTAACCCTGTGGGTATCAAAGAAGCGGAGGCAGAGGCAAGGAAGATCGGGGCTTTGCTTGATTGTCGTGAGTTTGAGTGGTCGGGTTATCTCAATGAAACCAGTGAAGCGATGACGGCGGGGGATTGGGTGAGCAGGTTTGAGGCTGATTACTTTACTCGCAGGGAAAGAAACTCTAAATCACAGTCCACATGGCGGAAAAATTACTGGGAGGCTTTGCAACGTTTACCGATGGATGCACCTTTGACCGATGAGGTTTTGTACAAAACTGTGACTAGTACCACGCCTGACACTAGGACTAGACAGGTTTACTGCATGGCTTTGGGTGCTTTGGCTAGGTTTGCAGGTTTAGAAATCAATTTGCGTAAGTATTCTGGGACATATTCACCCAAGAAGGTTACGCCGCGTGATTTGCCAAGTGATCAAGAGATTGTGGATGGATTTTTTAAGATTACAAACAGGCAATGGCGCTATGTTTACGGATTGATGGCGGTCTATGGGTTGCGAAATCATGAGGTTTTCCATTTGGATTTTTCGACTTTGCCAATCTTGCAAGTGCTTGAAGAAACCAAAACGGGAAGGCGTAGGGTTTGGGCTTGCTTCCCTGAATGGGTTGGGCTTTTTGATTTGGCTAATGTGGAATTGCCAAACATCACGGGCAAAACTAACAGCGATCTGGGTAGCAAGGTGAGTCGCTATTTCAAGAGCGCAGGTGTATTTACGCCTTACACTTTGCGCCATTGTTGGGCGGTGCGTACTCTGGAGTTTGGCTTGCCTGTTGAGTTGGCGGCGATGCAAATGGGGCATAGCGTACAGGTGCATACGGATATTTATCACCACTGGATTAGCGATCGCCACCATCAACGCGCATACGATGCGATCATGTCGCGGACTGATCGCCCTCAAGCACCAATGCGATCGCCCGAATGTTCCACAGGTATTTAGGCTTTGCGGCTGTGGGATTCTTAAAGCGGTAATGCTGCCCTTTTTTGAGAATCCCTTCGGCGCGAAGTTTCCTGAGTTGCCTTTCGGCAATGCCTAGCTCAATGGCGGCGGGTTTGGTGTCATACCAAAATTTGTTCATAGGGCTTCTAGTTTTTCGACAAGGTTTTTGAGTTGTTTTTCGGTGAGGTAATGGCGGCTTTTTGCGCCGCAACGCTCTAGATAGGCAAGCATTCGGGGATGCTGCCAATCAAAGCCGCGCAGGGTCATCAGCACATCGCGTTTGGTAATCAGGTGGGATAGGTCTGTGCCTGTGGTTTCGATTTTGGACGGCGCGATCGCCTGATTTTTCAAAATCGGGCGTTGGACTGTGCTAACCACGATTGCGCCTCATCCATTCAGGTAGCAGCTTTTTAGCCTCCTCAACTGCACGGCGGCGGACATCAGGATCGGGGGATATTTCGACTTTGGGCGGGGTGTAGGTTGTGGTTTGAGCGCGGGATTTTTCCCATGCGTCCCATTTTTCTTGCCAGTCAGCGCGATTGCGGCGGATGACGGTATCTGCCCAAATCTCTGGGGCATTGATTTTGGGATCTTGTTTGGCTTCATAAATCACAAAATCTCGCAATTTTTTAAAAAAAGTTTCGGGCGGCGCGGCGGAAAAATGATCCTCACCATTGTTTGCGCTTTCTGGTTTGACCTCCCTCTCTGAATCTGCTTGGTTAGATCCCTTTTGATTGAGGCTCTCTTGAACAATTTTTAAAGTTGCCTGCACGCTCTCCACGATTTCTACCTCTTGATCAAAATTCTTCTCTTCTCCGTTTCCTGAAAAATCAATAAACTCCTCCTCTCTCTCATTTCGGGTTTCGTTAAAATTTTGTTCGCCCTTGTTAGTTAGAGAGTTATTAATAGTTATTAAAGAGTTATTAGAGGGGGTGAAACTCGCTTCAGGAGCCACTTTTGAGCCTTGATTTTGACAATCCTGTCCAAAATTTGACAACTCCGTACATTTTTGGGATCGTTCTGTCAAATTTTGGACAGCGCTGTCACGATTTGGATCGTTCTGTCCAAAATTGGATCGTTCTGTCAAATTTTGGACAGCGCTGTCACAACACCCAGAAACAACCGAGGTTTCAATCTGAAATTTTTTGGCTAGTTTGTCTCTAGCCTGATCGGATTTGGAGCCGTAATGATTGATGCCTTGCCATTCTTGGATTTTGAATGTAAATAGCCCTAATTCTTCGAGGGTGTCACAGGCTCTCGTAACCGTTCGCTTGTGTAGGTTTAGGGCTTCACCAATTTTTTCTGGTGATGGAAAAACGCGCATTTTGTCGCCAAATGCGTCAACTTTCCAAAGGTATAGCCAGACTCGAAATTCAGATTTATTGAGGTGAGCTTCGGCGATGTCGATCGCTTCGGCTGGTATTTTGGCGTAAATGTTGGCGGTCATAAATAAAATGGGTGAGGTGAACTTATGTCGCGTTGATACATGGGATAAACTGCAATCGCTTCTAGGACTTCAGCCGGTACTAATTCGGTGTGGAATTTGTGGCGATTGTTTGGCTGTAGTTCAATTAGATGGATAAAATAGGCGGTATGCCCACAATTGGGCATCACGTCTATAACCCAGCACAAAGGCACTTTAAGCAAAGTGCAAGCTTTAGCTCTTAGTAATTTGTTGTGTCTCATCGTTTTTCGGTTGTTTTTTGGACAAAAAAAGCGCAACTACTCGAAAATTTCGATTAGTTGCGCTTTTTTAATTAGTCTTCAAATGGCTCTAGACTGTCGGATATTTCTCGCAGAATTGCTTTTATCCTTTTGCGATCGCTTACAGGTAAAGAAACAAGAATCAAACCTTCGACCGTTAGCTCTGGGCAAGCTTGAGCCACTAGGTCACAAAATTTGATGGCATTGTCTAAAGAGTGCATGAATGAGTGAGGTACTGTGTAGCCACTGGGGTGGACTGTTGAGTAACTAGCTTGTACATTTCTGGGATCGATCACTACTTTTAACCCCTTGTTTGCATGGAAACAGGGGAAAATCTCTAGGCATTGCGCTCTGTGTGGTTTGGGCTGACAAACTAGTCGTTCAGTCAAAACTAGGGCTGTTTGTTTTGCAAGTGTCAGTGTCATAGTGGTTAAAAATCATCATCAAAAGGACATGGGAAAGGATCGGCTTTGGCTATGCGCTTCTGCACACTTTGAAGAACAGCGATCGCATTGCGTAGGTTCTCTTTTTTCTGCCAGTGGGCTGTGTCTGCTTGGGTGATGACTGTGAGGATTAGGCTTGCGGCTTCAATCCCATTGATGGCAATGGTTTGAAGCTTTTCAAATCTTGATTTCTGCTCAGCTTCATTGCTGTTGATGATGCCTTCCAGATTTTTGATCTTGTCTTGCGATTGATCGCGCTCTCGTTCGGCATCGTTGAGCTTTGCCACAAGATCAAGTATCTTGGCGCGATATTCGTGAGTTGAATACTCTATTGCTTCTGACATGGCGGGTTACTAGGAAATTGGGTACGAGGATCGGCGCAACTACGAGGGTCTTGGCTGTAGGCAAAGGCGGGTAATGCTAATGCGAGGGTAAGCAAAGCGGGGATAAGTTTAGTTGTCTTCATAAATCGCTAGAAGCATGGCTGATAGATGGTTGATGGTGTGGATTGCCTGTTTGGTGGTGAGGGCGGTTAGCCACTGCATGGTGGTGGCTGAGATTTGATCGGCAAATTCGGGCAGCTTTTCGCTGACTTCATCGGCTAGTTGCCATATCACCATTGCTTTTGTGGCAGGGGTGAAGGCTGTGATTTCGTCTATGACTTCTCTGGGGAATATTTCTTGGAGTTGCATGGTGTTTTGGCTTTGAAAAAATCAAAAAAGGCTGTTTCGATTGGGTTAGGCGGCTTTTGCACTGATTTTTTGTTGGAGTCGGATTTTTTCTTGGAGTAGTTCGGTTGTCCATCGGAGTAGTTGGATTTGAGCGGATTCGCTCAAATCGTTGAGGGCTTGCAATTCCTCTGGTGTGAAGCATTCCTCTTCCTCCATGAAAGGAAAATCAAATTCGGACGAACAATCGGTTGCTAGTTTGTAAAGCTGCATTTTCGAGAACTGCTCGATCTTTAGGCTGATGGATGTGGGTAGTTCTAGGTAGTAGCCTGATGGGTTTGGCATGGGTTCTTATTCAAATTGGTGGGTTTGGCGAAGTCTGCCGCCTAGAGAGGCGGGGTCGATGTTGTAGAGATGCGCGGCAGGTTTAGGCGGCTTGTTTGGCTTGGGCTTTGGCGGCGTGGCACTCGGCAACGAGTCGCTTCAATAGCTCGTCATCTGTGAGGCAGTGCAAAATCATGTTTTCGGCTAATTCGCTAGTACTTAGCCCCTCAAAGGCGGCTTGCGCCCTGAGGGTTCGCGCCGTAGTGTGGGTTGTTTTAATCTGAACGTTAGCTTTCATAAAATCCTGTATTAATAAATGTGTTCGTTCATTCATCATGAATTAATGCACACATTCATATGGATAGTCAAGTATGAACGGATACATTCACAAAAGAATGCTAATATTCATTCATGTTTGTGTGCTTGCATTTATGAATGACAAAGAAAGGTTTGCAAGATTAATCAAAGAAGCCAGAGGATCGCGCACCAAAGTTGAGTTTGCTCGTTTGGTGGGCGTTAGTCACACGACTATAGGTAGTTGGGAAGCTGGCGAGAGACTACCTGATCGCGAAAATCTTGTTATGCTTGCCCCTGTGTTGGGGTACTCGCTTGAAGAGCTTCAAACTATGATTACTGGCAAACCTTTGAGTCAAAAAAAAGTTTCACCATTGCGTTTGGACAAGGTAAAAAAAGAAATTGATTCCTTGCCAACTAATGACCAGTTAGAGGTTTTTAAGTTTTTGAGCGATCGCGTAGTTCAGATGGTAGGGAGTAAATAATGATCCGTTTAGCTGGGTTAGGACTGTTCTTTTTTGGATTCTGGTTTCTAGGTCAGAACATAATCTTTAGCTCACAAATATCATTGTTCACATTTAGAGGACTTGCCGCAGGGGGCAGCCTTGTTTTACTGATTGGTGGCATATGTACTTTTTTGTTTGGCAGTCCGCAATCTCGTAATGCAGGTTTCATCATGCTTTTGCTGTCCGTGGTTTTGATATTTATGGGTGGGATAGTTACCATCACGCCGACATCATTGGCTGAGGTTTTTATCGGGATAGCGGCAATGATTTTTGGGGGACGGATGGTTACAAGCGGTAGATATGACATTTAAACTATTGGCATGAGTACATCAACTAGACTTTTGTTATTAGTGATATTGGGGATAGCGATCGCTGTATTGGCTAGTCACTTTCTAGAGATATTTTTGGGCTTTGCATTGATATTTTTGTTTTACGCAGTGCCACTTTTGACAGTTTTGGCTTTGCTGGTCGTGGCGTGGCGATTGGTGATGAGTGAGGGCAAAAAGGATGAGCCATTGCCACAGGCTAAGCCCACAAAGGTGGCTAAGCCTGATGATCACTTAGAGATTGAGCGCGAATTGAATAGACTGAAGCATCAGATCGGGCAGATGAACAGGAGAAATAAGCCATAAAAAAGGGGCGATCGCTAAGTTAGCGATCGCCCCTTTTTTTAGATGCTGATTTCGACTTCATAGCGGAGGACAGTGAAGCTTTTAGGGCCCTCATCGCTGAACTCGTATTTTTCGATAAAGCTGCACTCTCCCAGCAAAGCCGCCATATGCTCATAGGTGTCACGGCGCGATAGCCTCATGGGAGCCAAGTACTCAACGAAAATATCAATCACAACTTCTTCGTTCAGCCCCTCAGGTAGTACCAAAAAATCTGAAACATAGTCGGAATTGGCGGGGGTTTTAATGTATTGCTCAAGCATAGATTTTGTTTGTTTCTGGATAAAGTAAAAGCCCCCCAACAGGGGGGCGGTAGGATTTATAGTGCTTGCTCGATTGGTAATAGCTCTACCTCTGCCCAGTTGGGGAGGTAAAAGTCTAGGTTTAGCGATCCGTACTGGCTTTGCAAAGAGCCGTGAGCGATAATTCCGTCATCGGTGTGTTCTTTGACCTGATAGACCGTGTTGATGGTCGTACCCTTGTGGTCGCAGTTAGGCAAGAAAAATAAATCAAAGCGGTTCAAATCTTGAGCTTGCATGGTGTTTAATTTGGGTAAGAGTTTTAGAGGGCTTGGGGTTTCCCCCAAGCTTGTTTTTTATTTGCCAGTTAGCAGTCTGGTGGTAGCAGTAGGGAGTTGAGCTAGGGGCATCGTCTCAGGGTACTTAGCCAGCTCTCGCAGTACAGCCTCACGCTGTGGTGAGGGTGAGTGACCTAGCAGGATTTTCTCTAGCTCTGCCACTGTGTTTGCACCGCGATAGGGGTTAACTTGCGGTGGTTGCTGTTTCGCTTCCACCTGCGCCCTCCCCATTAGCTCTAGCTCCTTAGCCCTTAGCTCATAAGCGTGTTGCTTCTCTAGCTCGGCGATCCTTTGTGCTTGGATTTTTTCTTGGTAGTTACGCTCATTTTCTTGAGCGAGCATACCTAGCCCAAACATCATGATGCCGTTGAGAATGCTATAAGCCCCAGCGTCAGCAATGCCTCTGTCTGGTACTTGAATGTGTCCAAACTGACCACCAAACGGGTCTTTCCTGTTGTTGGATTCCATGTGTCTCCTATTCGGTTTTCAAGGTTCTAAGCGGTTTTGTTACCCGCTTGAATAACAATGTATCAGCTACCTACTACATTGTCAAGTCTATAGACAAAAGTATGTTATATTGCTACTGTAATGAAGTAGCTAAGCCTTGTATTGCATTGTTTTAGCTAACAAGTACAATTAGTGTGTGAAAAAAATGTATTGCCGCTTAGCCGTTTTGATGAAAGAAAGAGACACGCGATTAAGCCAGCGTGAACTTTCTCGCCTGACTGGATTAAGCACAGCAACCGTTAATAAGCTGCATAACAATGAGTTTGATCGCATTGATGCAGCCACGATCAACACGCTGTGCAACCACTTCAACTGTGAAGTGGGTGATTTATTTGTAATGAAAGAGGTTGAGGAAACTACATGAGCGATCGCCGCTTAACTTTGATTAGCTTGTTACTTACAGGTTGTGGGTATTTACCCCAAATCAACCCAGTCCCCACAGTGACCGTCACTGCGACAGTCACTGCCACACCAGAAGCCAAAGCGCCCGCCGCCGTCGCGCCAATTGCCAGCCCTAACCCAAGCCCAAAAGCCTTGCCACAGGCTAAAGACACTTACGAAATTCGTTATGAAGGCAAGGCAGGGGTTTCGGTAACTGGGATGTATTCAATCCATAAACGAGATGATTTTGGTGCAGGACAGATTGAGGAAGTAAAGGGCGTTTTACCCTTTAGCGTCAAGCTTGAATTGCCCAATAATGCGAGTGTCGGTGCATCCCTACATACCTTTGAAGACAATGTAAAGCCCAAAGTTTTTATTCGTAAAAACGGTAAAGAGTGCGGAAAAGTCTTGTTTTCAGGCAGTGCAATCCCTGACCCTGAATCGTCAAAAGCCTGTTTGCCTGACGATGCCACGCCCTAATCTATTTGGCGATGACTACTCTTTAGGCGATTTGGTTTACCACAAAAACGAACCGTATTTAGGAGACGGATTCATAGATCACCTAACACCTTACGCCGTTTATGTTTTGTGGCAATACAGCCCAGAGCATATCAACTGGAAAGAGCTAGGGCCCAAAGGATACGGTCGCCAGTTTTGTACAAAATACATCATTAAAAAAACGGCATGAGCCGCAGCCCACACCGTCAAAATTATTCAATCAACATCATGACACGCAAATTAAACAAACTCCTAGCAGTCGATGCCAACCCCGATCAAAATCTTGACATCAGCATCGATGACAACCCCGATCAAAATCTTGACATCAGCATCGATGACAACCCTGAAGAAACCCTGACCCTTGAGCAGATCGTAGCCGATGAGCTACTTGATAACATCGACTGGAAAGCGGTAAAGAAAGCCGTTCTTGTAGGGATTCAGCGCAAATTTATCCGTTGGTTTGTCAGTGGCAATGCCTCCTTTGTTGCCACCAACGAAATCGAAGCGCAATCAGTGGCACTCATCGAACCAGAGGATCAAGCAGCATGAGTGACCCCAAAAAATGGACATTCTGGGATGCCCTAACCAACGCTAACCCAGACTGGTGGGATTCCGATGATGACGAAGAGGAGGATGAACCAGATGAACCAGATGATGACGAAGATTAAATTTTGGGCGGCGATCATCTTCCTGACCTTCACTAGTGGATCGCTATTTGGCTACTTCCTTGAGGGATTGACCCGCCCTATTGCCAAAGAGCAGCCCAAACAAGAAGAAGCGATCGCACAACCATCACCACCACCGCAACGCCTGCACCCAAAAACCAAACTTGCTGACCGCAAAGCCCTAGAGCAAGAACTGCAAAAGCTAAACTGCGATATTGGCAATATCAGCACCCAAAACATGACCGAACAGCAGTTAAAGCAAGCCCTAGAAGCTTGCCAAAAGTCCTAAAAATCAAAGCGCCATGAGCGCTTTTTTTGTATGAATATGCACCCATCTCAACTACTACTTAGCGATCGCGTAACTCGCCACAGTCGGCATTGCTCCATAGCCGCCTATGGACTAGCAATTTGTTCCTGCATATTTGTGATGCTTCCCCGTCAGGGCATAGCCCCAAAGCTATTTATGTTTGGCAACAGCGCGATTCTGTTCGCAGTCTCTAAACGTCTAGACGATCTGCAAGCCTACACACTGAATTACCGCCACATCAGCGAAATTCAATCTCAAAATTCATATCAAAGGTATATCGATCATGAAATGCGCCCCCAAAGCGCAATGCCTGAACCAGAGCCACAACCCGCGCCGCTAATGTTTTCCGACATCCGCAAAGCATTATCTAAGCCGCACATTCTCGTATTAGGCGAAACAGGATCGGGCAAAAGCACCTTGGTTAAGTATCTGGTCAGCCATGCTTCAGCACCAAGCATCGTACTAGACAGCCACGCCGCGCCCGATGACTGGCAAGGTATGAATGTTATCGGCATGGGTAGAAATTACAAAGCGATCGCCAAAGAAGTTGATCGCTTAGTCGAACTCATGGATAGCCGCTATGACGCAAGGGGCAAAGGACAAAAGCAATTTGAACCATTGCTAGTGCTGATTGATGAGTTCCCTGCTGCTGCTGCCACCCTTGGCAAAAAGTTTACAGAACAGATCATGTTGATTGTGAGAGAAGCCCGCAAAGTCCAAATCAGGCTAATCATTTTGTCCCAAGGTTCCGAAGTCAAGAGTTTAGGCATTGAAGGTCAAGGATCAATCCGTGAATGCTTTGCGATCGTCAGCCTTGGCAAATTTGCGGCGGATAGAGCCAAATCCCTCAAAGATGATCAGGTTAAAACCTTCATCGCCGCCGCCCAATTTCCCGCCATGTTGGACGATCTTCCCTGCGAATTACCAAAGATTGATCGCGTTGCTTTGCCACAGTTGCCGATGCCAAAAGACTATGTGACCATCCCCGTTGACAGCGTTGACGTTGACAGTGTTGACACCGATTTAGACCTTTTTGACACGCCAAAAAGGCTGTCAACGCCTGTCAACTCGTCAACCGTTGACAATTTGTCAACAGGTTTGTCAACACCATTGGAGGCGATCGTCAACTATGCCAAAAAGCAAAACACCTACATCACGGCTAGGCAGGTCAAACAAAATATCAGGATATTTCGCGACACAGACACCAAAGAAATCAGGCAATATTTTCAATGGTTAGCCGATAAAAATCACGGTGTCGTTCGTGGTGAATCAGACAATTTAGAATTTTCGGCAGGTTAACAACTATGCAATTAAAATCAGCTAAGCCAAGGTCAGTTTTTACTTATCTGCGATCGCTATTTCTAATTCCAGCGATCGCTTCACTGCTATTTTTCCTTTGGTGTGTATGGAGCATCTTGCCTTACTTTCTGGCAATGATGTTATGTGGTCTCGCATTTCAGCTATCTGTCATGGGTTTATTACCCTTGCTAAAACGTTAGCTCAACCCTGCAAAGTTTGGAGCAAGCGATTCGTGAGGCTGTGATCAATACAACAAAATCCATCAGGCGCACCAGCACAATCCACACGACAAGAATCAGGAGTGCATTGGCAATTACCCCTAAATTCTTCAATTTTAGTTATGGTTAAAACCTGCTTGTCCGAAAAAAGCCCTAAATACGAAATATCTGAAGGGGGGGGTGGGGAAGGATTGTTAGGAGTAATGAATCTAAATTCTTCAGCAGTCATTTTTATGGAATCGTTATTCCAAATTGTTACGCTGTAATCGCCTTTGATATCCCATATTCTCGGCTGTCTGTAGAAAGGGGGGATAGGTGGATTCTCAAATCTATAGATAGTCCCATTTGGGAGTGTAATGATTGCCGAAACAATGATTTTTCGGTCACAAATCTTACCCATTACCCACGCATCCTCCCAATCGTCTCTTCACGCTCAAGCATCGCGCAGCGCTCATCTAGCCTTGCGAAATTATTGGCAAGCCCAGAGATTTTGCGATCTAGCTCACGGGTATCGCTATCGCATCTTTGAAAGTTTGTTGATACCTTCACCCCTAAATCATTCAAATCGCGCTCCACTTTCTCTAAACGGTTCGCCATTGCCCCAAAGCCATAGGCGATCACCAAAAGGGAGATCAAAAAAGTAGCGATCGCCAGAATGTCACCAATACTCATAGCTTTGTCACCAATATTTGATTGTTTATGCTTTCAGCGATCGCGCCATTCAAAAATAGCACCGCCGTTGGCACAGTTTTAACCACCCGCTCATCCATCTGCAAGGTTTGGATCGTCAAGCCTTCATCAAAAAATATCTCATCAGCCGCGTAATACATATCAGCCGAGCGACAATACACCCCCCAACGCCGCAATCCCTTAGGTTTTGCTTGCCAATGCACAAGGCAAAAGCTACCCACATCAGTTAGCCCAAAATGGTCAATCAGCACATCAAAATTTAGCTTCAAAGTGCTATCAGGTATATTTTGCCATTGGCTGCGAAAAGTGGCATTAGCAAGCCTTTCAATTACTTGAGTCATAATTTCACCTCATCGGGAAAATTTAATTCAGCGATCGCCTGATTCCACAGATTTTTATTTTCTGGCGACATCTCATACCCCGAAGCCAAGAGCATATCTAAGCCAGCGCGAAGCGCCCCTAAGCGATCGCTAATCTTTGAGTTGCTAATCGCACCATAAAGATCATTTCGCGCCACCAGCAAAATCGGATTTGAAAAAGCTGCGTTGGTAATTGATTGAAAAAGAGGATACAGATCGCCTGTAAGCAAGCGATTGAGTAGCTTATCCCAATCAGAAGGCAGTGAGGGATGGGGCAGATCTGGGATTTCCGTGTACTCGCCCCGATCATATTTTTCTCTGAGAATTGCAGGTAATCCTTCAAAATT
>NZ_JACJPY010000179.1 GCF_014696345.1 Pseudanabaena cinerea FACHB-1277 | reverse complement strand
GCATTCAACTTGAATGGTTTCAACTTCAACCAATCGATTTCTGACAGCCAAGGACGAGTAGTACCAAGCTGGGCAGACGTAATCAACCGCGCAAACTTGGGAATGGAAGTAATGCACGAGCGCAACGCTCACAACTTCCCTCTCGATTTGGCAGCAGTTGAAGTAGCACCAGTAGCAATGTCTGCTCCTGCTATCAACGGTTAATCTCAATCGATGACTCTCGTATCTGACTAGAAAAAATAAAAAAGCTCTCCGAAAGGGGGGCTTTTTTATTGATGCGGATTTCAGATAAGGCGATCGCCCTATTCCTGTTGTTTCCCCAATTTACATCAGATAACTTTCTAACTCAGGATATTTAGAAAATAAGCTATCAACACTGGCAAGTTTTGCCCCATATTCTAATACAGTGGCGATGATTAGGCGATCGAAGGGATCTTTGTGAATGGGGTATAGGTTGACGGCTCTGACTGTAATTTCTGGAGTCAATGGCAATAACTCAATTCCTGCGGGGGCTAGTGAATCAGTAAGCCAATCTTGAACGGGGATATGTATTTCTAATCTGCCTTTGTTATGTGCTAGAGCGATTTCATAGCAAGATATTGCTGAGACTGCAACTATGTCTGCTTGCCGAATTTGTTCTAGCCATTGTGCGGGAAAGCGCTCAAAGCTTCCATTGATGAACCAGAACCAAATATGGGTATCAAGAATTACCATTTCAGACATTCCCAGTCCTCTTCATCTACGATTGGGCTGACAATATCGCCTAATGTTTTTCCTTTGCCAATCAGATGGGCGGGTGTTGTGCGCTTTGGCTTTTTGGTAGGAATATCTTGGTTGGATGCAGCATCTTTCTGAGGTGGAATAGATATTGATTTCAGATATAAGCTAACGATCGCCTGTAGTGCTTGACGATGTTCTGGGGTGGCATTTTGATATGCGTCAGCGATGGGGGCTTCGACTTCTAGAGTAATTTGCTTGATCATGGTTTTATTAGGATTTAAGAGTATTTTCAAATTCTTGTTTTTTGCTCTTAGATTAGAGAACGTAAGCGATCGCCTTCTGACCGTTGTTTCCTTTCCTCAAGTTCTAATCGATTTGTAAAGTAAAGTATCAGTTAAATCTTCTAAATCGTCACTGTAGCTTTTCCAACCTGTATGTACTTTTTGCGTGGCTAAAGTTGTTAAATCTCCTCTGATGAGCGAGGCAACTAAGTCGGCAGCAACATCATTATTCCAATAAGAGCCGTGAGCATCTGCCATACCTAAAGCCATACCAGCATGGGCTTGACCAAATCGCAAAGCACCTGATTCTGCGCCATTGGCGTGCATCCAGAGGTACTGATCGGTAAAGAAGAAATTTTCGCTCATGTGGGTAAATAGGTGAAAGGAGGGACAAGAAGACGGCGGAGGAAGTCAAAATCAATCCAACGTAAATTGTAAGCCCACTCAAACATGGCTACATAGAGATGCAGATACTTTTTATGGATACCGCGAAATGGACGAACAA
>NZ_JACJPY010000178.1 GCF_014696345.1 Pseudanabaena cinerea FACHB-1277 | reverse complement strand
AGATGTGAATGCTGCTAAAAATATTCTTGCCGCAGGGCTTGCGGTTAATGTCTGTGGAGCGACTGTAAGACCCGAACAGAGTAAATCTGTTAAGGCTGGTGCTATGAAGCAGAAACCTAAGTCGTGAGTCTTAGGAATCCCCGTCGCTTCAGCGCGGGGCGGATGTCAACTTTTTGGACTCTACACCCGTTGGATTGATTACGAACCCTAAAGCAACTCCTTTGGCTTTGCAGTGTCAGCAATGGTTAGATAGTGTCTTAGCCAGAAATATTAATGTGATTCTATCAGAAACAATTGATTATGAAGTTAGGAGAGAGCTTTTAAGGGCAAATAAGTTATTGAGCATTAAGAAACTAGATCTTTTGAAGTCTGAACTTACATATTTACCAATTACGACAGAGTTGATGTTAAAGGTGGCAGAGTTATGGGCTAGGGCTAGAAATGAAGGTAAGCCGACAGCCGATAATAAAGCTTTGGATGGTGATGTGATTTTGGCGACTCAAGCGGTTTTGGTTGCTGGTTATGGGCATGAAGTGATTATTGCTACGAGTAATGCGAAGCATTTGTCGATGTTTGCGGATGCTAGGGAATGGCAAAGTATATAGCGATCGCCTATTCAATTCATAGCTAAAATCGCTTGATTGTTGATAGATTTATGGGTGTGGCGATCGCAAAGGATTAATTCTGTAAAAAACAAATATGTCAAGTGTTAATCAGACAAAATTTATAATATTTTCTCAGCATGGGCTAAGTGATACAAACAGTGAAATGCTGTCTCTAGCGCTCAAAGTTGCGCCGCCAAATTCTCATATTGTTGCGCCAAATTTGGGAATTGTGAAAACTTATTTCAAAATTGAACCTTTAGTTGATAAGGTTGAAAAAGATGCAGTCCAAGCATTTGAGCAGTATCCGAATACACCTGTACGGATTATAGCTACCTCTTTGGGTGGGGTGATTTGGGTTGAAGTATTATCTCGTAATCGAGAATGGTGGTCAAAAGTTGAATCTTTGGTACTGTTGGGATCGCCTATAGGTGGTTCAGATCTTGCCAGAATGATTGATCCTTTTGGCTGGGGCATTGGCATGGCTAAATATCTGGGTGAAAATCGGCGACCTTTAGCAGAAAAGATTACAGCCATAATTCCAACTTTAGTAGTGGCAGGGAATACTACAGGCGGTAGTGATGGCACTGTTACTATTGAGTCTACTAAGCTCAAACATGCTCATTTTGTCTGTCTAAATGGTGTAAACCACCCTGCACTAAGATTTGCTCCTGCGGTCGCAAAAACGATTCAAGTATTTTGGGAAAAGCCAAGAAAACCTCTACCTGCTCCAGAAGTTAATCTAATTACAGAATTAATAGAGCATTTTCGTAGAGTGCAAGGCATCACCGATGCAAATTCGGCAGATGTAAAGTATTCCGCTCATGTGGGTAAATAGGTGAAAGGAGGGACAAGAAGACGGCGGAGGAAGTCAAAATCAATCCAACGTAAATTGTAAGCCCACTCAAACATGGCTACATAGAGATGCAGATACTTTTTATGGATACCGCGAAATGGACGAACAA
>NZ_JACJPY010000177.1 GCF_014696345.1 Pseudanabaena cinerea FACHB-1277 | reverse complement strand
CAGGATTGACAGAAATTTCTGTTGTGCCTTGGTTGCTACTTTCGGTAATATGTCATTAATGCTATTCATTTGGTGCTTTGATTCATTACTTGCACCTTATCCGATGAATAGCTTTTTTGTTCCCCTTTTTTTATGTCCGAAGTATTGGTCTAAACAGTTGTCTTCTAAAGGAACTTGAGATACATCGCACTCGATGACAGAATCATTGATCGCAATGAAATCAAAGTTGTGAAATGTATGTTTGTCGGCTAATGCTTTAGAAATTAGGGCTTCACCACAACCAAAATCGCCTACAACTAGATCTGAGCGCTTTTGTAGCCATTTAATAGATTCTTGATATGGAAGAACAGACCAAGTTTTTCTAGCTTCTTGGTAGAGAGTGTGATACTGCATCCACTCTTCAGGATTATTTTGGATGCGCTCATAGTTGGTTTGACTATAGCTAGTATTCCAACGTGCATTCATGCGGCTAAAGTCTCCATAGCTAACATTGCGGCGCTGAACATCGGCGGGATCTGTGTCTGGAAGTGGCACAAAGATCTTGGAGCGAACGATTGGTTTTTGCTCACAAGTTTTCAGTCGTTCTAGCCATTTTCTTAGATCTCGGAAGGCTTGAGATTCTGTTCGCAGTTGTCCATCAGGCATCACACCATCAACGGCAGCATCGGCTACTGTTTGCTTGTTTTGCAATCTTGCCAATCGACCTTCATCCCAACTCCAATGTTCACCGTCATCTAAACCATAGGTAACAGGCATAAGAATTGAGAGCGTATCATGAACCTGACCTTGACGATTTAAGCGTCCTTCTAACTGTTCAAGTTCAGCACTTGTCCAAGGCGGAATATTGAGAATCAAGCGATCGCAAACTTTTTGAAATCCATCTACACCTGTTGCCATAGCACTGCTGGCAATCAGCACATCAATGGAACCGTCAATAAAATCATTTTTTCCACTTTTATCGCCGCCCATGTGAAAACCAACTGTCCAGCCTGCGCCTTCGATAGCGACTTTTAGCTGATCGACTATGCCTTCAACGTAATGAGTATAAACGATAGTTTTAGGACGAATTTCGTTAAGAATAGATGGAATCCTTGCACTGGTTAGGATTTGTTCCATTTTTAGTACAGAAGTACCTTCTTCACGAATCTTATCAACTAGATGCGTACAGTCAACAGGAATTTTAATTTTGTTGATTGTGATTTTGGGCTTGACTTTAGAACGGATGCCCAAAGTGACAAATGCTTGATGTAACCGCATACAATTGTTGAGTGTGGCTTTTTCTCCAAGATCTTTGCGTTCCACACCTGTAACTAATTCAACTAGACTTTTACCTTCTTTGAGATTGTTAATTACAGGTGTTGCGCTCATGCCAAGTACCAGAAGTGTTGAATCAGACATGAGGTTATCCCAAAAGTGGACACACTACTCCTGCAAAAAGCGTGATTTCAGCTTAATATCACTATCTTCCTAAACCAATGTACATAACTGATATTCTCACTCATGAATGCTTGTAAATACCTCAGTTTATCTAACATCTTACAGCCAAACTCTTTTGGTATCTCTACTAGCTCTAATAAAACATACGCTATTAAGCAAGTGTAGATTTGGATCGT
>NZ_JACJPY010000176.1 GCF_014696345.1 Pseudanabaena cinerea FACHB-1277 | reverse complement strand
AATAGGCGATCGCATACCTGTCAACCTGTTAAAATTGATGAGGAGAGCGTTAATCAAGAAATACGATGTTTTACCCTCGACTTAGCGGCGATCGCTATGTGAACCCATTCACGAGCTTTGGTTTTAAGCGTCTATTTGGAACTGAGTCGAATAAAAATATATTGATTGACTTCCTTAATGTAATTTTACCGTCTCACCATCAAGTTAAAGATCTCACCTATTGCAGCACTGGCAACACCCCCCTTGATCTCAATCTTTATTGTCAAAGTGAAAATGGCGAAAGGCTCATTGTCGAGATGCAAAAAGCCAAACATAATTATTTCAAATACCGTAACATTTACTTTTCTTCATTTTCAACTCAAGAACAGATAGAAAAGGGGAATTGGAATGACAAAATCACTCCAGTTTATATGATTGGTATTTTAGACTTCGTTTTTAATGAAAATAAGAATGATGACAATTTTTTCTACATCGTTGAGCATGATTGTCAAGAAAAGCTCAAATTTATTTATCTGGAATTACCGAAGTACAACAAAACAATCGATCGACTAAACGACCATTTGGATAAGTGGCTATTTTTACTCAAACATCTACCTGACTTAAAAGATCCGCCTATCCCGTTACAAGAAAATATATTCATGCAACTGTTTGAAATTGCAAAGATTACCAACTTTTCTCAAACAGAAATGGCGGCTTATGAAAACAGTTTAAAGTACTACCGAGACATGAATTGTGTAATTGAAACAGCTAGAGAAGAAGGTATAAAGAAAGGAAAAGCTCAAGTTATACAAGAAGGTATGCGATCGCTTCTATTTAAACAACTTGCTCGCAAATTAGGAACTCTACCCGATGAGACTAGGATTTTGCTGAATCAGCTTTCACTAGAGCAGTTAGATGAGTTGAGTGAAGCTTTGTTTGAGTTGGGCAATATCGAAGATCTACACAATTTGCTCGAAAATATTTGATAGCTTAGGTTTAAAGTGTTTTTCAATAGATGAGGGGCGATCTCTGGTTGGTTAGATTAAGGGGCGATCGTCTCATAAACATACATTAAGCGTCCATTCAAACGTACAATCAACGCACAATTTTCTGTTGATTTGAATAATAGTTAGATTTTATTATGGACGAAACTAGAATTGTTAAACCAAAATTAATTTTAATGAAAAATTCAGATGATAACAATAAAAAGAATTTCCCATTGTGGGTAAATTTTTTAATTGTCTTCGGTATTATTGGTGTACTAGCAGCGATCGCCTTGCCTAGCTTTTTCAATCAATCAGCTAAAGTTAAGGCTACATTTATGAGGATGAGCATTGCTGGACTCATGAAAACACAAGCAGAGAACTATAAGAAGACAGGTAGATTTTTTGCCCCAAATGAATTATCAGTCAGTATGGCCTCAACTCTTGACAAGGATAATTCTTATGAACTTCAAATTTCTCTTAAAAGTAATACTGTTGCTCTCGTAACAGCAACTCCGAGAAGAGATGGATTGGTAAGTTATACGGGTATCAATTTTCGTGATTCTTACTGGATTTGCCAAAGCCTACAGCCTTCTAGAACACCACCTCAAGTCGATAGAACCGATTTTACGGCTGTAGAATGTCCTGTTGGCTCAACAGTTCTAGAATAAGGACATTCCCATAATACTCAAAAAACTAACGAGCATGGCAAGATCTAAATCGAGTTTAATAAGTTCCGCAGTCTCATTTCTAATACTAGGCGGCATCGCATCTTTTGCTTCAGGCAGGGTGACTTGCCTATTCACTGAATGTTATTTAGTTATAAGTGGCAGCTCAATATTTGATGCAAAGGGAGTAAAGTTGGATCAAGGCGTTGCGTCCATCATTCAAAATGCTCCTATTCCCCTTTTTGGCATTGGCGGTGCATTCCTAATTGCGGGTTTAGTCAAAGCTGACGATCCAAAAGATTAACTTCGCTCATGTGGGTAAATAGGTGAAAGGAGGGACAAGAAGACGGCGGAGGAAGTCAAAATCAATCCAACGTAAATTGTAAGCCCACTCAAACATGGCTACATAGAGATGCAGATACTTTTTATGGATACCGCGAAATGGACGAACAA
>NZ_JACJPY010000175.1 GCF_014696345.1 Pseudanabaena cinerea FACHB-1277 | reverse complement strand
TCCCTGTTAGATTTAGACCTTACTTCGATTAAATTACACCCTAATTTCCACAAGCTTTGCTCTTACGGCTCTATCTCTGACCAATTTTGTCCGTAGTATTGTTATTTAAAAGCCCTATGAAAATAATAGATTACAGCAATTACTGATCAAACGAACCGCAGGAAAAATTTTGGAATCGTTGCCTCGCGATGCTTTCAAAATCTTTCTTGGTCTGGGCTTGAGTATAAAGCTCTGTAATTTCAGATCACTCTAATACTATCCTTGATGCCATATATTCCACCGCCTAAAGTGTTAGCAGCCTTTGCTGATGCAGTGATTGTCAAAGGTAAAACATTGATTCAAGGCTCTAACCAAAAAACGGAGACGTTGGCAGACGACAGACAATAAATTTTATGAGTGGGACTACCAACACGGCACGATTGAAAAGTATGATAAAAATGGCAGACATCTAGGCGAGTTTGACCCTGTAACAGGCAAACAGACCAAACCAGCCAACCCTAAACGCAAAATTGAGATTTAACCTATGACACAGATCAAAAACTTTCTGAGGTTAAAAGCGCCCCTGCTCCTTTTTGTGAAATCTAAGTATCGCCAAGGCAAAAGAAGCAACAATTTTCGCAAGCCAGTAGAAATTGTTAATGGCTATAAGGTTGAGCGTTTGCTCAGGTGGTACGAAAAAGAAGGCAATGCTCTGATCGGGGAAAGCATTCTCAAAGACATATCACTAGCTGATTTACAAAAGCTATTAAGTGAGCCAGCCAACTCTCCTATGTTTTTTTCTTATGAACTGACACCTGAGCAAGTTAAATATTTTCAGCAATATCTCGAACAGGATTTTGATCCTCATGCTTACGACTATTTTCTTGAGTGTGACGCAATTTAAAAATCAGAGCATTTTGTGCTTTTGAATGAGTCTAGCGAAAGGGCGGGGCATACATCAATCCGCCATTTTTCCATAGTTCATTTTGTCCTCTGGGCAATTTGAAGTCGCTATCTTTGCCAAGGTTGCGATCATAAATTTCGGCATAGTTGCCCATATGTTTAATGATGCGGGCAGTAAAATCATTGCTGACCCCCATATCCTTGCCGAGACTGCCATCAACCCCTAAGAATCTGCGGATCTCGGCATTGGCACTAGTGAGGTTCTCCGTCAGATTTTTGGAGGTTATGCCCAAGTCTTCGGCATTGATCGTGGTAAAAACGACCCAGCGAACCAGATCCGCCCAGCGTGCATCGCCATCGCCCACCGCAGGCGCTAGTGGCTCTTTAGATAAAACTAAATCGAGAACTTCATGGTTTTCGGGGTCAGCAAGGCGGGTACGGCGCACCACTAGGGCAGAGCGATCGGCGGTAATTGCTTGGCAACGCTGTGATTGGTAAGCATTAAAGGTGGAGTTGACATCTTCATAAACAACGGGTTTGTAGGCAAGATTTCCTTTTCGCATTTGATCGGCGAGGTTTTGTTCGGTGGTTGTGCCTGTCTGGGCGCAGATATCTTTGTCTTTGAGGTCAGCGATCGCCTTGATATTGCTATCTTTGCGTACCATCACCCCCTGCCCGTCATAGAACACTACGGGCATAAAGGCTAAGCCCGAAGCGGTATCCCTGCCCAATGTCCAAGTGGTATTGCGACTGAGGACATCAACCTCCCCCGATTGCAAGGCAGTAAAACGCTCCTTGGCATTGAGATTGCGAAACTGCACGGCGTTAGGATCGTCAAATAATGCCGCCGCGATCGCCCGACAAATATCCACATCTAGCCCCGAATATTTCCCCTCCTTATTTACAAAACTGAAGCCTGGCAATTCGCCACTAACGCCGCATACCAACTTGCCGCGACTAATCACAGTTTTGAGGCGATCGCCACTAACGCCCCTAATTTGATTTGGCTCAGGGATCGGCTCACAGGCACTCAGCACGAATAGGCAGGCAACACACAATAGGGCGGTGAAAGCAGCGATCGCTCTTCGGGAAATATTCTGCGAAAGCCTTCGTGCAGGATGTCTTTGCTTAGTTTTGCGGGGAAATATTGATTTACTCATGACACATTTAAACCTATGTAGGGCTTGCTGAAAAAGTAATTAGGAGGCAGGAAGAATGCAAGTAGAAAAAGGAGACCACAGGACAGGCAAGACAGGAAATCGCCGAAATCGGGAAGAG
>NZ_JACJPY010000174.1 GCF_014696345.1 Pseudanabaena cinerea FACHB-1277 | reverse complement strand
CTAGATAGGTCATACTTACTATGACTTGACCTATCTTTTTTATCTTAAATCCTCAAATCCCCATCTACTCATACTTCCCATATCTTTTGTCGCCCCGTCAGGAATGCACCCGAACAAATTACACAGACTAACGCGGCTCTCGCCCGCCAAGAAATTTTAGATCATCAAGATCTATCTAGCTTACAAACACACTTTGCCAAACAACTGCAAATCTTTCCAACTATTGGGAATATTTTAATCTCTAATGAAAGAAGAGACTTTCTAGAGGTTTCTCGACTTACTGATGAACATCTTACTGTTAGGATTTTGGATGCTTCAAAAGGCATAAACTTTTATCGTTATCAGGCCGATCTCACAGGAAAAATTCAAAAGTTATTACAGACAAGAACGGACTATAATCCTCACAATGATCCTCCCAATGGTACGCCTTGGTATGGGGCAATTAGAGATGCAAAGAGCGGGGTTTGGAATATTTTTGTCAGTTTGTCACAAGGTAAAGATCGTCCACTCTTAGTCGCAGCTTATAGTTTACCATTTGAAGATGCCCAAGGACAATTTCAGGGAGTACTTTCTTCTGGTTTATATTTAACTCAGTTTGGATATTTTCTCCAAGGTTTAAAAATTGGCAAAACGGGGCAAGCATTTTTGATCGATAAACAGGGGCAAATGATTGCCAATTCCATTAATGAAGTACCATTTAGGAGTAGTGCTAACAATAATTTAGCTCAAAATGTTAATGTTAGTTCTAGAAGATTAAAAGCAACTGCGAGTAAAAATCAACTGATTCGTTTAACATCTCAATATTTAACAGATAAATTCAAATTAGAAGACATTAAAAACATTCAAAAACTTAATTTGTCAATTGATAATCAGCGATATTTTGTACAGATCACACCAGTTACAAAACAGAATTTAAACTGGTTAACGATCATTATTATTCCTGAAACTGATTTTATGGAAGGTATCCAGAAAAACGCCAATTTGACAGTTGGATTGTGTGGTCTAACTCTTGTTATTGCTGCAATATTTGGCATTCTCACAGCCCAATGGATTACCAAACCAATTTTAAGATTAAGTCAGGCAAGTGAAGCTTTGGCATTAGGGGAATGGCAAAATTCACAGAAAGAAAATAACTTGCCAAAGAATGAAAATATTACAGAAATATCAAATCTCGCTAATTCTTTTGATAGCATGGTAAATCAGTTACAAATATCCTTTGAGACTCTAGAAAATCGAGTGGAAGAACGCACTGCTGAATTGGTAATTGCTAAAGACAAGGCAGAAGTAGCAAATCAATCTAAAAGTGCATTTATTGCAAATATGAGTCATGAATTACGAAGTCCATTAAATGCCATTATTGGATTTTCGCAGTTAATGTTACGGGCAAAAAACTTGCCAAAAGAACAATATGAAAATGCAGTAATTATTCAACGTAGTGGCGAATATTTATTAACTTTGATTAATAATGTTTTAGATTTTGCCAAAATTGAAGCTCAAAAAACAACATTAAATCAGAAAGATGTCGATCTAGAACAGCTATTGAATGATTTAGAAGATATGCTGCATCTAAAAGCATTTAATGCTGGCTTAGAACTAATATTTGATCGTGGCGAAAATTTACCCCGTTATATTTATACTGATGGCACAAAACTGCGCCAGATTTTACTAAATATATTGGGCAATGCCATTAAATTTACACAACAAGGTGAAGTAATTTTGAGCGTTAGATATGATCCGCCCCAGCCCCCCTTAGTAAAAGGGGATCAAGAGCAAAATCACTCTTTGCAATTTAGTATTAAAGATACAGGTAAGGGAATCGCGCCACAGGAGTTAAATAGGCTATTTGAGGCATTCGCACAAACAGAATCAGGAAGAGAGGCACAGGAAGGAACTGGATTAGGATTGGCGATTAGTCGTCAATTTGTGCAGTTAATGGGGGGTGATATTACGGTCGAAAGTGAATTAGGTAAAGGTACAACATTTAAGTTTTTGATTAAAACAAAATTAGGGCAAGCAACTATTAATGATTCTCATTTCTTACAGCAAAAAATATTAGGATTAGCATCAGATCAACCCATCTATAAGGGGAGCATCCCAAGTTTGCGCTAAGTAGAAATACTTAGCGATGGGGAATTATTAAGAAAAGCTGTACGCAAACGTAAGATCTTTGGAACATTGCATGGATT
>NZ_JACJPY010000173.1 GCF_014696345.1 Pseudanabaena cinerea FACHB-1277 | reverse complement strand
ACCTTCGGCTCCATGCAGTACGATGTGCGGTGTCTCGTCCCCAAAGGCGACAGGCTGTATCACAAGGTTACTAACCCCCAAATAATAAACTAAATAATAAACTAATTTCTAAACAAGTCAAAGAAGATGATCCCAGATGCAAAAGTTTTTGGTAATGTTCTAATGGCTTAATCCGAATGCCAAAAACTAGGAAATAATTTCCAGCTTAGCCCGAACTGATATTAATTACAGTAAAAGATTGTGAAAGATATACTGTAAGGACTGACTAGTTACAGCTAAAGCTATATGCCTGCTAAAGAAGAATTACGTTTACCGAGTTGGTTGCGCCCGCAGATTGGCAAAGCCGATCAAATTTCTGAAGTTCAGCAAATAATTAAACAACGCGGCATTCATACCATTTGTGAAGAGGGGCGCTGTCCTAATCGGGCAGAATGCTATGCCCAAAAGACAGCCACTTTTTTATTAATGGGACCAACCTGCACCCGTGCCTGTGGCTTTTGCCAAGTGGATAAGGGGCATCAGCCCATGCCCTTAGATCCCGATGAACCCCGTAAAGTGGCTGAGGCGGTGAATTTATTGGGGCTGGATTATGTGGTGCTAACTTCGGTGGCAAGGGATGATTTGGCGGATCAGGGGGCATCGGTATTTGTGGAGACGATCGCCGCCATTCGCCAAGCGCGTCCCCATGCCAAGATTGAGGTGCTAACCCCAGATTTTCGCGGCGATCGCCGTTGGGTGGCAATGGTCGCTGAGGCTATGCCTGTTTGCTATAACCACAATATTGAGACAGTGCGGCGCTTACAGGGTAAGGTGCGGCGCGGCGCAAAGTATGAGCGATCGCTCTCTGTATTGGCTATGGTCAAAGAGGTTAATCCAAGTATTATTACCAAGTCTGGCTTGATGGTGGGGCATGGTGAAACGGTGGCAGAATTAACTGAGGCAATGCAGGATCTATTAGCGATCGGGTGCAGTTCCCTAACCATTGGGCAGTATTTGCGTCCATCCCTTGAGCATTTACCTGTGCAGAAATATTGGACACCCGATGAATTTGATGAATTAGGAGCGATCGCCAAGAATATTGGCTTTGCCCATGTGCGATCGGGCGCTCTCGTGCGAAGTTCCTATCATGCCAGTGACATGATTGAAGTTAATGGGTAAATCATGAAAATTCAACCAAAATCGCCCTAGAAAGGACTATTCTCACGACACCATTTCAAAGATGTCTTCGTCAGTCAAGCCACCTTGCAGCTCAGCTTGTTTAAGCATTTTTTCGCGTAATATTTGCAATCTTCGAGTGAATCTCTGACATCGGCTGGTAAGTTTAGGGTGATGGCTGCTTGCATAGAAAGTAACAGCATTAGAGGTTTTTATTTTAGCAAAAAGCAATTTTATTCATAAATGCTAGAGCATTTGCGCCACAATTCATAAATTACCACCGAAATCTCTATACGCCAATGTTCTACCCTCTTCGCTATTACCGATAATTTATCCCTACGGTTTGGGGGTTGTTTGTGGTTTGCGAAGGTCTAGGCAGAGCATTACCGATTTATAAATTGTGGCAGTAATGCTCTGCCCCTACAGCGCGATCTCTAATCTCTCTACAAAATAGGCGATCACTGAAATGCTAAAGTTGGGAATAGTAATCTCGATTTTTATGTGACATCAATTTTCTACGCAATTCCCAAAAATAAGTTTGCATTTCTATTTTTTATAAAAATAATTCTCGCTGCACTCTTTCTTCTTTTGGATCTGTCTCAGCAAAATCAAGAACCAGAACAAAAACAGATAGCTGACAATCCTGACTTAAAACCACCTTGTCCTCGTTGTGGTTCTTATCACACCATGAAGAATGGTTCTACTCAATAATGGTAAACCTAAACGTCAATGTAAAGATTGTGGTCGTCAGTTTGTGCTTAATCCCCATAATCACGTTGTATCTATCGTTTGAGCCTTTTCACTACTTTTAGATCACTACCGTGGCGGGTTTGATCGAAATTCGCTGTAACTGCCTATTAGTCTAAACTAAAGTTAGGAAATCAATCTCAAATAATTAAAGGCGGCACGAAGTGCCGCCTTTAATTATTTGGGGTTGAGGATTAAATGGCAGTGGTTCCGCCAAGTGAGGATACGAAAGGTATATATGGAGTCAGTCAGAAGACATATTGAATAGAAAACAACTGTGCCCAAGAAAGTCCCACTTCGA
>NZ_JACJPY010000172.1 GCF_014696345.1 Pseudanabaena cinerea FACHB-1277 | reverse complement strand
GCGGATTGATGTATTTCCTGCTTCGTAGGCTGTTACGATCTTCTTTCTGAAATCTAGGGAATATGCTGGCATAGCTCTTTTTTTCCTGCTTTTCTGTTTCTTTCCATTGTACCCCTTAATGCCTCAACAGGCTGTAATTAAACGGCAAGCTTATGGTTTTTTGAACTTTATAAACTTTCGTTCTAGATTGTTAGCCTGTCTTTCTAATTAGTTTTGCTTATCCCCATGAACCCAGAAGAGCCGAAGAGTATCTCTATTTAGCCCAGCGTCCGATGATTGAGAATTTAGTGAATATGGTGGTGCTTTCGCCGTTGTTGTCCTGTGCAGGTTTTTATCATGCGCCTTTTTTTGTGCGTGTGGAAGAGTCGATCGCTATTTCCATAGAAGATCGGGATCAAGTAATCAAGGGACAGATTGATTTATTGGTGGTGCAAGATGCGCTCTGGGTTGTGGTAATTGAGGCAAAACATAGTGCTTTTAATGTGATGGTGGCTTTGCCGCAAGTATTGACCTATATGAGTGCTAATCAAGGCGATCGCCCTGTATTTGGGATGATTACTAATGGTAGTGATTTTCATTTTGTGAAGTTGATGCGATCGCAATATGCTTTGTCGAAACGGTTTTCTCTGTATGATGCTGACAATGCGCTCTATGATGTGTTGCGAATTTTAAAATATCTTGGTCAATTAGCAATTTCTGGTTATGCTAATGGTGCGGAAATTGTTTGAGATAATTTTGCCTGAAACTTGGGTTAATTAAAAGTTAATTGAGGTGGTATTGATGCGTCAGTTAGGGGTTCTCGCTTTTGCCTTGCTTGCTTATATGGCGACTCAATCTGGTGCGGTTGAAGCACGGAGAGCAGGGGATGAATTTCTTAATAATTCTGTCCCGCGTAATCTTCTCAAGCCAATTCCTAGTACTTCGGCTCCCAGTCCTAAGTTTTCTCAGGGTTTGTTTGATCGTTTGAGTAATCAGCTATTACAGGCGGTCAAGGCTAGAGATACTGACCAAGTTATCAAAATTTTCAATACGATGGAGCAGCAGGGAGCGATCCCACAGCCGCCGAGATTTGCAGCAGTCGATCCAGAGTTTGATGCGCTGAATAGGCGTTTGCATGAGTTGGTGAAGGCGCGGGACTGGGTGAGTGTTTTGCGGTATGTGGATGCGATGACTGTTTACAATAAGCCTTTTAATAAGCAACGGGCGGATGCGCTCAAGGCTTATCGTCCTAAGATCGAGAAAATCAGTTATTACTACATTGCGCCATTGCAGGTCAATAATACAGCTAGTGGCGGGATTACGGTGACGGGGCAGACAAATCTTCCTGAAAATTTTCGATTGGAGTTGGATGTGATTACTGGTTTTCGGGATGATGTGCGAACTTTTGATGGTATGCCCATTTATCGTTTTGCGGATCTTGTGGAGCAGGAGAAGTTTACAACGGTATCGAATCGCCGTTTTAGTTTTAAGGTCAGCAGGTTTGAGAAAAATCCCGATGGAGCTTGTGCGATCCATCTCGGTTCGCCGCCAAAAACAAATATCTCTTTCCCGCAACAGCCTCCAGAAATTATCCGCATTTTAGGCAGGAGTTTTGAGTTTTTGGATGGTCCGCAGGTGTTGAAGGGTTCTAAGCACGTCATTTTGATGACTCAAAATTTTTCCTGTTGAATGTAGCGTAGTTTTTGATTTCATCAAAATCACTTCTTTAGTCGCAGATATCAATTTACAACCAAAGGGTAATCATATAATTATGCTGATTGGACTAATTAAAGAACATATTGAAATAACTACGGGTATTTGTGGTGGTAAGCCGCGTATCGCTGGACACCGTATTAAGGTACAGGATATTGCGATTTGTTATGAAAGATTAAGTATGTCACCTATGGAAATTGTTAGTCATTATCCTAGTATTGGTTTGGCGGATGTTCATGCAGCTCTGGCTTACTATTACGACCATCGTGTTGAGATAAATCGTCAAATTGAGGAGGGTGAAAGGTTGGCGGATGAGATGAGAGCTAATACTCCTTCGTTATTACAACAAAGGTTAAAGGAACGCGGTATGAGTTATGATTCGCTTTCATCTTGATGAAAATGTTAGTAATGCGATCGCGATCGGGTTAAGAAGACTTGACATTGATGTAACCACAACTCCTGAACAAGGTATGCGAGGTGTAATAGATGAGGAACAGTTAGCTTTTGCGCTCTCTCAAGGTCGGGTAATTTTTACGCAAGATGATGATTTTTTGATTCTGCATCAATTGGGTGTTAGTCATGCTGGTATTGCTTATTGCAAGCAAGGAACACGAACGATGGGCGAAATTATTGGGAGCATCCCAAGTTTGCGGTAAGTAAATATACTTATGTACAAGCAAGGAAGAAATAGGAAGAATAAAGAGGAATAAAAATAGTAACAAGAAAATGCAGT
>NZ_JACJPY010000171.1 GCF_014696345.1 Pseudanabaena cinerea FACHB-1277 | reverse complement strand
TCCCTGTTAGATTTAGACCTTACTTCGATTAAATTACACCCTAATTTCCACAAGCTTTGCTCTTACGGCTCTATCTCTGACCAATTTTGTCCGTAGTATTGCCATAACTTCACTCTTTTAAAATCTATCGGATGACGTTTTGCAACCATGACTGCTTGATCGAGACTTTGGCGATCGTTCCAGTGATAGAAACCTGCAAGGCGATCCATGACGCATAAAGTCGGGGTCAGAATGTGTAATTCTAATTCACCAATTTTCTGCACAGTGCATTCTTTGTAATCAATGTACTGTTCACCAATCATTAGGGGTGATGGAGGGAACTCGACATAATAGCTTGTATTTGGATGGATGAAATATCTACCTTCTTTGCTAAATCCTATCTGAGACATTGCTTCTTCTAGCTTTTGAGAACTAGCGGGAGAAATAAAGTCGAGATCATCAGATTGATATTCGTTTTCTGAGTACACGGTAACGACACCGCCACCTGTTAGCACGGCGATAATGTTTGCTTTGGTAAGCGTATCTGAGACGATCGCAGCAATCTCAGCTAGGGAAGAGGTTTTGTGTATTTCCAAGGGGTTTATCAGCTTTGCGAGGGCGACGACGTTGGCGATAGTAGGTTTTGATTTCTTCGGTTGGTGTGACTTTGAGGCGTTGGGCTAGTAGGTTTCTAACTGGTGTTACAAATGGCGATCGCGTGTTCCATGTATAGAGGCGAGTTTTGCCGACTAAGCGACTAACTAATAAGCCTGAGTCTTCAAATTTTTGCAGTTGTTTCTGTACTGAACTCAAGGATATCTCAAATGTATCGGCGATCGCTTTGCCGTAGCCTTCTTCATAATTTTCGAGATATAGCAAAACCTGTTCGGGTGTTTTACCGCCAAAAAGTTCTTTTAGCATAGGTTTTAGGTCTAGGACTATCTACCTATTATAGAGGTTATATAGTTGCTATTGTAGGTAGATCGCTATTCGCCAAAGGTAAAACCGCGATGATCGCTTTAAATGATGTTAAACAAATGCTCGGTTTATGAGATTTTAGCTAAATCGCTATTTGAATAAGTGCTGTAAAGGCGATCGCTAAACGATCCAGTTTTCCAACCCTAATCCAGAAATATTGATGAAATTCTTTGTGTTATTTGTAACTACTTGATCATGACGCGATCGCGCTATAGCAGCAATCATGGTATCTAGTTCGCCTGTGGGTTTACCGATTTGTCAATGTCTTGCTGGTTGCGCCATGCACCGAATATACGATTTAGTCTTGCTAGTCTTGCGCTTTTATCTTTAGGTTTGTCTGCTTCAATTTCCAGAAATACTGTTCCATCAGGAATATTAACTATATCTAGCAGTTGAATCGTTTGCCCTGATTTAATGCCTTGAATTTGTAGTTTCATAGTTTTACAGCACCAGTAACGTATTGCTAGAGTAACATATCTGTCTTGAATGGTTTGGGGCGATCGCCTATCCATCCTCATAACCATCGATCACCCCTCAAGTAATCACATCACAAGGCGATCTCTATTTGCTAAATGTAAAACCGCGATGATCGCTTTAAATGCTTTAAATGATGTTAAACAAATGCTCGGTTTATGAGATTTTAGCTAAATCGTTATTTGAATAAGTGCAGTAAATTTGAGATTAACCGAAGTTTAGCTATGTTAGATATTCTTAAACATAAGCAACCTTATCTAATTAGTTAAGGTTGCTTTTCTTGTGAGATAGATCACTCGCTAAATCTTACTTATCAACATACGTTGCAAACAAAGCAAACCCTGCTGCACATTTTTGTGGATTTTCATATGGCTGGACAGCCTGATATACTCCGTTTAGAAGTTCAAGGTTAGTTGCTTTAGCACCTTTTTTTGTCAATATCTCCTTAGTTGCAGCAGACATATCTGCTAATGCCATGCGAGACTCTTGGCATTTAGACTCAAGTTGATCTAATGCTTGTGTATATGGTGCTAATTCACTTGCTGATACATCCTTAGACTGTTTATCTATACCAGCTAAAAGATATTCTGGACTGGAAGTTGATAGACTTGGATTTGATGGATTGGAAGTTGATGAGATTGAAGTTGATGAATTTGAACTCGTTTGGACATTGCGAGGAAGATTAGAAAGGTAAGAACATGAACTAAATCCAACAATTAAAATTGCCAAAAAGACATAGCCTGTAATTATATCTTTCTTGTTGGGGACTATTTCCCCTTTTGAGTTGATATCGTTTTGACGCTCCCATTCAGATTTAATAATATCCCTCTCAGAATAAGCACTAATTAGAATCTGGCTAAAACCTCTTAGATCGTCTGTTTTGAGTTGCGGTGAGATCTTTAACCATAGTTGATCGTATGAAACAGATGTGATTGGTGTTCGAGTCAGCTTAATATTTAGCAATTTTCCAACAGAACTAACCTTTACCGTAAGACCATTAGTTACCACACCTTGAATTTTTTCTTGTAATGCCTGTAAAGATACTGATTCTTGCTTTTCAAGATTTGCAATAGGATAGTTGCACTGTGGACATTTCAAAGCTTTATCAGAAACTTGCCTACCACATTCGGGGCATGAAATAATCGCCATAGATTTTATATCAGAAGTGTTGAACGATAGAAAATAATCAGAAAAAAGCGCTCCTAATTTGTTAAACTAGAAGCCATAAATTAAAAAAATAATATCTATGATGTTATCCAAC
>NZ_JACJPY010000170.1 GCF_014696345.1 Pseudanabaena cinerea FACHB-1277 | reverse complement strand
GATGATTTATGTCCTCATCTATCGTCGGGAAATGTGGTGGTGATGGACAATCTCAACTCCCATAAATCGGCTCAAGTGCAGCAACTGATTACGGCTACTGGAGCAAAGCCTTGTAGATTTCATACACAAGTCGATCTTTAAGATTTAAACGATAGGAATATAAGCCTTTTAATTCACCTTTTAGAGCTTTGCCGACATAGGGATTAGGTAAAATGATGTTTTCTAATATCTCTTTGAGCTTGTTTTTCTGCTTAGGAGGGAGTTCATCTATGTCTTTTTGGGCTTGTTTAGAGAAAACAATTCTGTAAGTCTTCATCCAAAGATCTGCTCCATGCTTACGGTTTCTCCTGTCAAATATTCTTGTCTTGCTATTTCGATTTGTTGCAGAATGTTAGGAGTTTGCATAATCATCGCTGTTTCCATGAGTGATTCCCATTCTTCTTGAGCAATCAAAATATAGCTACGGTTTTCATTAACTATTGCTACTCCTTCTGGTTCTTGACCTGCCCGATCGCATAGTTCATTAAGGTTCTTTTTGGCATAATCAACTGTAACTTGATACATATATTTTATTTGCCTAAGATACTTTCTTTGAGTAGCTGCATTATATCATCAGGAGAAGATCGCCTCAATCAAAACCAAAATATACTCGTGATCACTTGGCTGCTTTAAAAATTACAGATGTTCTTGGGTGATTAGGCGATCGCGTAGCCTGATACTTGACGGATATAAACGGGCTGAAAACCGATGACGATATCTTCTTGGTAGCGATCGCTCAATAGTCCCAAGGGTTAATGATTGTGATTTGGTAATCTAGAAAGTCGTCAACATTGCGAGTGACGATCGCTGCATTATTAGCCAGACATATAGAGGCAATCAGAGCGTCAGCTTGAGCTATTGGTTTGCCTTTTCTGCGGCGATCGCTTGTAATCTGAGCAAAACAGTTTGCTGAATCTGAATCAAAAAATAAGATCTGTCCTACAAAGTCTTCAGTAAACATAGCTTGTGCAGATTCTTGTAAGGCTTTGCTGCGTTTACCTTCTGGCATAATAGCGATGCCACCAAGTATCTCGGCTTGGTTAATACTGGTGGTAAATAGTTTTTCTCTGGGCTGAGCAGCAACCCAAGATTTGACTGTTTGAGAACCTTGTGGCTTCATTAGTTCTGACAGGACGTTGGTATCAAGAACAATTTTCATAGATCGCCCATGTCGAAGGTTGGTAAGGAACGCATGGGTTCTCTAGGAATTTCGGGGATTTCAAAGTCTCCAAAGTCTGCAAAGCGTCTATTAATGGCGGTGGCGAGGTCAACATTGCTTGGCTTTTTTGGGGCTAATACGCTTTTGAGAATTGCCTTAATTTCAAGCTCGATGGTTCGCCCATGTTGGGCGGCGCGTTGCTCTAGCTGTTGGGTAATGTCTGGCTCTAGTTGATGAATAGTGATGATTGACATGGCATTTGGGAGATTGGATTAGCATTAAATAGTTGCATTTTATCGCTTTCAAATAAAAAGTACAAAGTCCAAAAATCCAATTTTTACCTTTTTCCTTGTCTCGTCCGTAAATAGGCAAGGGATTCTTTCGTATTTTGCGTATCGGGATGATTGCTACCGAGAACAGATTCGCAAATTTCTAGGGCTTGCAAAAATAGCGACTCCGACTCATCATAACGATTTTGGTTGTAACGTAAACCTGCGAGGTTATTGAGACTGGTGGCGACATCAGGATGGCGATCGCCTAACAGTTCTTGACTTAAAGTGATGGACTGATTTAACTTTAGATGGCAGCAAAAGCGGAGATAGCGAGTTGGGGGATTTGGATCGCTTGGCTGCTTTAAAAATTAAGGATGTGCGTAAAATCTACTTGAATTGGGCGCGATTTCACCGTGATATAATTACAAAAGTATGGCTTTGGTATTGGTAAGAAGAAACTTTATTATTGGTTTGACGGATGACTGTTTTAAAATCTTTGGATGAAAAAGTTTATATGCGATCGCTTGTCACTGAAATAATTAATGGCGAATCCTATAGCTACTATCCGCTAGGACAGTATGTTGTTCGGGCTATGGGGGTTTGTGGCGATCGCCCAACTTTTAAGTACACTCGGATTGAGATTGCGGGTGTGATGGAGCGCTTAGCTAAGGGGGAAAATGTTGAAAATATTGTGCTTGGTTTTCGGGGAAGAGTTTCGCGTGAGGCGATCGCTGAGGCGATTCAAGTTGTGACTACTCATTTTCTTGAGAGTCTTCCTATTTTGAGTGCAGCATGATTGTCCTTGATGAACAGCTTTTGGGTGCTAATCTGGAACAGGCGATCGGCAAATGGTATCAGGGTAATGTCTGCTTTATTACGGACTTGCGCCCTAATTCGATTATTAAAGATGAAGCGATTCCTATGTTGTTGCGAAAAGAGTCGCAACCCACTTTTATCACGATCAATGAGCGGGATTTTTGGCGAAAAGTGGTAATAAGTGAATATTTTTGTATAGTCTGCTTTAATTTGCCAGATTCGCGTGCTTCCGAAATCTCTCTTCTACTCAGAAATCTTTTCCGCCACCCTGAGTTTAATGTAAAAGCAAAGCGGATGGGAAAGGTGGTGAGGCAGAAGTGTTGAACGATAGAAAATAATCAGAAAAAAGCGCTCCTAATTTGTTAAACTAGAAGCCATAAATTAAAAAAATAATATCTATGATGTTATCCAAC
>NZ_JACJPY010000017.1 GCF_014696345.1 Pseudanabaena cinerea FACHB-1277 | reverse complement strand
CCTTTTTGATGATTTCTGCGTTCCCTTTCATGAAGTTGTATGAACGGGAAAACTGCCGTCGATACGTGCGTTCACTGATTTCGCTATAGCGACTCAGATTTCTGAAGTTTACCTTCCCACACATCACTATAATTGCTGAAAACAGGATTGATAGAAATTTCTGTTGTACTTTACTCTCTAACTTCGGTACTATGGCGATCATGCTATTCATTTGGTGTTTTGTTTCAACACTTGCACCTTATCCGATGAATAGCTTTTTTGGCTCCTTTTTTAAAAATGTCCGCAGTATTGTTACCAATTTCGGCGATTTCCTGTCTTGCCTGTCCTGTGGTCTGCTTTTTCTACTTGCCTTCTTCCTGCCTCCTAATTACTTTTTCAGCAAGCCCTAATTAGGGTGAAAAAGATTTGAGTGCGTCCTTGTGCAATGTCTTCTAATCCTTTTTTAATTCCCATGATGGTTTCTAATTCTTCAATTGTATCCAGTAATTTTTGATAGGATGTTGCATCTTGGATGACTAGTTCTGCTTTACCATTGATGGTTAATACTATGGGATGCCCAGTGTTTTTCATCTGGGTAATCAGTTCACTGGTATTACGTTTAAATGTGGATAGGGATTGAATGTCTCGAATAAGGTTAATCATAGGGCTACGGCACTAAATTTGCATTCAATTTGATGTTAGTACGAAACAAAAAATTACCCCTCAAGTTTTAAACTCGAAGGGCGCGGAGTATCTAATCTCAAATCAAACAATTATCAATTATCTTTAATTTGGTAGCGTGTGTTAGCGGGGGCGTAAGGCATAAATGATTAGTGTGAAAAAGATTTGAGTGTGTTCCATTTTATTGATGCACTCTACCGAACCGAAAAATAAGAATTGCTAGTTTAGTTTATTTGTTAAGACCTGATCTAGTTTGTTTTCAATTGCTGTCAGCTTTCTGAGAATGGTTGGTCGGTCTTCGTCAAGGGCGGCTAATAAATTGGATACTCCTTGTTGAATATTCGTTAATCTAACCATTGCTTCCTGAAGTTGTCCCATGCCTTGCTGAAGTGTAGTCATACCTTCTCGAAGTTCTTCGCGCTCTAATCTAGCGTCAGCCATTGTGTCTAACATGGCTTGGGCTGTTCTAGCGTTATTTTCAACTAACTGTCTGAGTTCTTCTGGGGTCATAACTTTTATTTGTATCGCTCCAACTAATTTCTATTATACTCGATAGTTTTTTGAAGATTAAATTTCAATCACCTCAAAAAATTGTCCCTCAAGTTTTAAACTCGAAGGGTGTGGAGCGTATAATCTCAAATCAAAGAAAAATCAGCAAGTTATTTTGTTATCGCATTTAGTTTAGTAGGGTGTGTTAGCGGAACATAACGCACCTTACCAAACTAAAAAAAATTTTGATCGCCTTTGGCAAATGGGCTGAGGCAAAAGAACTGAGAAGGGATTCCTCACAGCAAAGAGCAAGCAACTCTAAAACCATGAGGGTAGCAATCCAAATTGTTAAGGTCGTTAATACGATATGCAGAATAACAAGCAAAGCTTCGCCACGAACCACCGCGTAGCAGCTTTAACGGTTCATTGGCTCCCATAAAAATTAGTATAAGATCTGTCATCTTCTGAAGCGTTTTAGAAGGATTGTTAGATTTGTTCAAAGTGCGATCTCTATATAATTTTCGATTACCATCAACCCATGCGCTGCCATCCGTGGGCGCTCCTTTATAACTGTCATGCCAATCATCAGCGCACCATTCCCAGACATTGCCATGCATATCGTACAAACCAAAGGCATTAGGGGGAAAACTGCCCACAGGTTTGAGCATTAAAAAAGCAGGATTTGGTGGTGGGCTGATACGGCGATAACCGTTGTGGTTAACAATTTCGGGAGTGATAGCTTCGCCAAAATGGAATGGCGTTGTTGTTCCTGCGCGACAGGCATATTCCCATTCTGCTTCGCTAGGTAAGCGATATGCGCGTCCTGTGTGATTGGATAATCTTGCACAAAATTCCATTGCCTCATACCATGACACATTCTCCACAGAGAGAGCATCGCTTTTGAAACCAGAAGGATCGAGTTTCAGATCTATCATGATTTTAGGCATAGCCGCCACAACTCGCCATTGGGATTGGGTAATCGGATATTTACCCATAAAGAATTCTGGAACCTTCACCTCATGCTGTGGACGTTCAGTGTCTCTGCTTTCTTTTTCATTTGCAGGCGCTCCCATCACAAAGCTACCCGCAGGAATTAACACCATATGAATCGCCAAATACTCCATATCTTGATCGAGACTTTCGTGAAAATATCGAGACGAAGCCTGTTTTCGTTGAGTTTCCTGTCCTTGCTCATTGACTGTAATCACATCAAATTGAGATTGAGATAGAGAGCTTTCAAAAGGTAATTTTTCTAGTTGATCCCATTTACGTGCAAATGTCGCAAATAGGGCTTGGGGACTTACAGAATTATTGGAATACCACAGAGCAGATGGTAAGTACGATGCTATGGGATTTCCGCCTAGTCTTTCCCAAATATTGAACTGTATTCCTAAGCTAAAGAGTCCGTGGGAGTAATACAACCACAAGCGATTTATCGTATTGATATCAGCATTAGACAACATCTGCATAGTCTCAACATTGATTTCGTCTTGATTTGTCAATTTGAGGATCACTCTCACTGTCTCGTTGTCAGCCTTTATCCATTCCTGCGCCGCTAGATATTTAGTCAATTGAATATAGTCAGCATCTAGTGAAGCTCTCACAATGCGAATTTTGTTGTGAGTAGATTTATTCTCCGCAATTGTCCAGAAACATACCTGTGAAGAAGTATGTACATTATGAGCTAAGAGTTCTGCTCCAACTGGCAATCGATAATAGCTATCAAGATCCAGACATTCCCCACTACCACTAAGCGATGGAGCTTTTAAATTCAACCAATTACAAAATTCAAGTACAGTCTCTAGTTTGTTAGTGATAACTGGATTTCGCGCATCTTTAGGATCAAAGCGATTGCTTGGATTGGGAACATATTTTTCATCTAGGAACAATTGAAATTCTGCACAAGTAATGTATTTCAAATCAATTTCCAGATTCTCATTCACCTTACACAAATTATTCAACCTGCGTAACAAACTCACCTCCGCCGCCAACTTCGCAATTTGCGGATCATCCGACTCCAAACCCGCCTCCAACAAATCCGTTAACCTTTGGCGCGTCCCCGATTCCACCTTCGCTGCCTCCTGCAAACAATCAAAGGCAAGACTCAAGGATTTGACAGTGGGCTTAGCGATCGCTGCCTCAATCAACTTTGTCGCATCACCCTGCGCCGCATAGAGCCTGATCGTCTCCGCCCACCAAGGATCATCTAAATTGGCAGTCAGCAAAGTATCATCCTGTGATTCCTTAATTTGCGAAGCCGCCAAATATTCCTGAAAACTCAAATGCGCGAACTCATAAACCCCTAACTCTCGTTCCATTAACAATCCACAAATCTCCTTGATTTGCAGCAAAAACGCCCTAGCCGTTAGCGAACCTCCCGCCACCTTAACCAATTCATCAGCGATCAACTTCTCACCTTGATCAAGACTAAACTCGCGGGTTTTCGCTTTCATTAGCTCCAAAGCCAACACCTGCAAAACCGCCTTATTCTGCACACCCGTTAACGCCGTAGTAATATTCTGCTTCGCAGCCTGACGCGCCCCCAACAGCACATCACAGATCTTTTGATAAAGATCCACCCGCCCTTTGGGTAGCGCACTGCCGTTATAATGCACCGTTGCAATCATCGTCACCAAAAGCGGATTTGTCGCCATATCCGCGATCGCCCGATTATCGATAATGCGATCGATCAAATCATCAGCATTCTTTTTCGCCTCAGCCCTCACCGCAGGCGTATCCCGCCCCGCCCGACTCATAATTTCCGTTTGCGGATACCAACTATGAATGAAATCCTTCATCTGAGCGTGGGTAAAGGGCAGCACCTTCAGCACCGTTCCCACCAAATCTACAGGCGCACTATTGTAACCATCAGGACGCGAAGTCAAAATGAAAGGCGTTTGGCGATAGATTTCCATTTGACTGTTCACCCATTGGCTCACCTTTTGACGTTGTTCTGCATCCGCCACTTCATCCAATCCATCCAACATCACCAAGCAATTACCAATCTCTAATTGATTTTGAATCCAATTTGGCGGCGGCGTAAGATCGGTATGGCTAGGTAATGACTTAATGTGACTCTCGATCAATTCGCACAGATTCGGCGGCTGACTGGTCACAAGGCGATCGCTAATATCCCGCAAATACAACAGCACAGGAATAAACTTGGGCGCATTATGCTCTTGATTCTTCTTCTTGGCATAAATCAGCGCCAAATACTTCAACAGCGTTGTTTTGCCCGATCCAGGAGCGCCCACCACCGCTAAACGGCGATAGCTCTGAAACTTCTTACTTTTACTTAAAAAATCCCATATTTCCTGACTACCACTATGACTATGGGTGTGAATCATTGCCCCTGATATCTTTTCAGGACTCGCCGAAATTACCCGCAAAGGTACAAACACATTCTCTAAATCCAGAACAGGCAACCCCACCCGAAAGCCATCAAGCCGAAATTCTCGAAAACTATCAATCAAACTCTGATAATAATCGCGCTGAAACTTAGGATTAATATTCCAGTACAAAGCGATCGCGCCATTCTTCAGCCAAGCCACAATCCAATTTGCCAAAGGCTCTTCTAGCCCTTCTAACTCCTCCTCGATCTTGTCCCAAACCTTATTTGTGACATTGGAGATGAACTTATAGGCGATCGCCAAAACCGTCCCCACCGCCGTAATGAATCCCGTCAGAATCATTGTTGCCGAAGGATGCCCCAACCACCATAAACCCACAGAACCAAAGACACCCAAACCACCAGTCAAAAGCCCTAAATACTTGACAACTTTTTGCACCCGTTGATGCCTTAACTGTCGGCGCGTATCCGTTGACATTACTGGCTTTTGATCAGATTTATCATTCGGTTGATCGTTAGTCATCTTTATGTTTATCTCTGGCGACAGCTATATGTTTACGATTCTAGAAGAACTTGGTATAAATGTGGACAGCGATCGCGAAAGAATCTAAAGGAAACCCAATAGAGCCTAATTGAATTAGCAGCCCTGTCACTCCTTTGTATATTTAAGATAAAGAGATCGCACCTTCTCTTTGAATTTTTCGCGCACATCCATTGGCTCAATAATTTCGCAATCTTCGGCATAGGGCAGAATCTCGCGATAGAACCAAAAGGTGCTGCTAATTTTGCGAATAATTTGACGGGTGGGCGGATTTTTATCCAGCCATGTATTATCAATGTCTTCCTCTCGTTCTTGGTAAGCGTGGGCAAGATTTCCCGATAGATTAAAAGTGACATGAATGTAATCCAGTTGCGATCGCCATTTGCCCTGAATGGGAGTAATTGCGGCTTCATGGGGAATACGATCAAGTCTAAGACATCGGTTATGCTGTAAAGCGCTCACTGTATCGGCTCTGGCAATATCTTTGCACCAACAATCAAGGTATAACCGTTTGTCATGGGGCGTAACTTTGGCATAATAAATGGCAAATTCATAGGGATGATCGGCAGCATCAAGGTATTGCAAACTAAAGGGCTGTTGTTGCTTGATGTAGCGATCGATGGTATGTCGCCAAATTTGGGGGGGCTTATCGAGAAATCGCTCGATGTCGCGACGGAGTGGGGTGTTAAGTTCACTCCGTTCTAGTAATAGATGTGCGATGATTTGTGCTTTTTCCAAGTCACCAGAGTCAACAAAAAGCCTGTAAGCACGCGAAAGTGTTTCAATGCGATCGCTTGCCCAGTCATTATTTTTGGAGATTTGGATTTGCTTACGGGCGATCGCTTCGACTAGTTTGGAGATATTTGGGCGATCGCCCCACATCATGCCAAGTTCTAGCGCGATCGCTTCGAGTTGAGATTTGTCGCGATCGGATATGGATAGTGTTATGGATTCGCCTTTACGGGACATATTGGGGGAGGGGGAGCTTTTAGCTTTTAGCAGTTAGCAGTTAGCTTTTAGCTTTTAGCTTTTTTAGGTTGGGGATTTTTGAGGTATGGATATTTTTATCATCTGCATTCATTGATTGCAATCATCAGCTAACAGCTAATCGCTAACAGCTAATCGCTAACAGCTAATCGCTAACAGCTAACAGCTAACAGCTAATAGCCTTCCGATATGCAATCACCGCGTTTGTCTGACTAGTCTCCTTCGCAAATTGATTGAGTAAATCGAAGTCTAGTTCTGGGAGAAATTTGCTGTGGGGAATGAGTTCGTGTTGTGGTTCGTTGTCAGTTTCTCTGAGGTGATAGAGTTTCCATTGTTGCTGTTTGACATACCAAAACCAGACTTCAGGGATGCCTAAGCCTCGATATACTTCTAATTTGTCGATGCCGCCACTGCTGATGACGATTTCGATCGCGATGTCGGGGACTTCTTTGAGTGCGCCAAAACAATAGCATTCATCGGGTTCTAGTCCTCTCTGGGCTAGTTCTTGTCTAAAGGTGGTTTGACCATAACCATTGAGATCGATCTGTCGCTCCACGAAATACATCTCAAGCAGTCGGGCAAAGATTTTTTTTAGGCGTTCATGTTCGTTGGATGTGGTCATGATTTCTAGAACTCCATTGAGATAGGTCATGTGGAGAGAGGGGTATTCATCGGTATAAATATTGACAAGGGTGCTGTACTGCTCCCATGTCACGCCGTTGATGATTAACCTTTGTTCTTCGGTGTTGGAGAAGTCGATGGGGGTATGGGCTAAAACTTCTAAAAGTCTCATGTTTGTTGACCTATCAGGGGAATAGTTTTGGCTAATTTCATCATAGGCGATCGCTAAGTATTTTTTCTTGTCTTAAAGTGTCCGTGTACTTTAATCTGCAATGGGGTTGTAAGATTATATTTTATATGCAAGTATTTATTTATTCAACAGTTTACGGACAGTATTTAATTTTATGTTGAAATTTGATTTGCGGAGTCTAACTTTATGTTGCAAGTGCCGTTTGTCAAGCAGCCTGAACTGACCTATGCGGAATATCTTGATCGTGAGTGCATCAGTTCAATTAAGCATGATTTTGTGAATAATCAGGTCTTCGCGATCGCGGGAACGGATGCGAATCATAATTTAATTGTTTGCAATCTGGTTGCAACTATTCATCAGCGTTTGCGTGGTCGGAATTTGCGGTTGTTTGCTTTGGATATGAAGCTCACAATTTCCTCGGCAAGTAATGCCACTTACTATCCTGATGTGATGGTGACAGGCGATCGCGTGGACAATGATGCTTATGTTAAACAGAAGCCTTGTCTATTAATCGAAGTTCTATCACCTTTAACAGCTATGCTAGATCGGCGGGAGAAACGTTTTAATTATCAAAGATTGGAGTCTTTGCAGGAATATGTTTTAGTTTCGCAGTCTGAGATGAAGGTAGAGCTTTATCGCCGCGATCGTGATGGTTGGTTGGTGCAGTGTTTGGGTGTGGGTGACAGTTTGCATTTGCAGTCGATTGATTTGGCGATCGCGCTTTCTGATATTTATGAGGATGTGAGGTTATGATAGCTATTTATCATAAAATTATTATATAAAACTATCGATTTTAAATTTGTAAGCTGTGAGAAAAAGCTATGTCAAACAATAATTTACTGTCACGAATTTCTATCGATCCCGCGATTTGCTTTGGCAATCCTTGTATTCGTGGGCATCGTATTTGGGTTTCTACGATTCTCGATTTACTTGCTAGTGGCGCAACTTTTGAAGAGATTCTCGAAGAATATTCGGGTATTGAAAGATCGGATATTTTGGCTTGCATTGCCTACGGTGCTGAAATGTCAAGGGGATATTTTAGAGATATTCCATTGATTCAAAGTCAAAATCGACAGGCAGCATGAATATTGAATGAATGAGAGGAGGATTTGTGACTGTAGATAATTTAGCGATCGCTCTTTCCGATATTTATGAGGATGTAAGGTTATGACGGAATACAAAATAGTTCTCAAGCCTGTTTATTCTGAGACGGTGGAAACCCCAAAAGGGATCGAAGTTCCTGACGGTTGGCGATTGGCTTGGCATCAGTTAGAAACATTTAGAGCTTTGCAAGATCCTGATATTGATGTGGTGTTTAATACTGCCATGACTGGCGATGGTAAAAGCTTAGCGGCTTATTTGGGAGTCTTGCAAGGCAATACAGAGGCGATCGCACTCTATCCAACTAATGAATTGGCGCGAGATCAAGAAAATCAAATTCGTCAGTATGTAGAAAATTTTCAACCTCGAAATGAGCCTCGAATAGCGAGATTAAATAGTGCGGAACTAGAGTTATATGCAGAGAATGAAGGTATTAAAAAGTCCGCAGCGATCGCTACTCATGGTAGTCAACGCGAAATCTTAATTACTAATCCTGATATCTTCCATTACTTACATCGTGGCGCTTATTTAATGCCGAAAGATAGTCCAGATAAGCTTTGGGGCAGAATTGACAAGGATTTTAACCTGTTCATATTTGATGAGTTTCATGTATTCAGCGCTCCCCAGATTGCGAGTGTTCTCAATACAATGCTGTTAATTCATCTTACCAATCGCCGTAAGAAGTTTCTATTTCTGTCGGCAACTCCTGATCAGCAGTTACTGGAGAGATTAGACAAAGCAAAATTGCGATACAAATTAATCGATCCTAAAGCTTCGGGTAAGTATCAATTCCCTGATACTGAAGTGCGATCGCAACAACTTGAGCAGGATAAATGGCGACTAGTAACGCGAGAAATTACTTTACATTTTGTACCGTTAGAATCGGTGAGTAAAGCATCTGAGACTTGGCTCAAAGATAATCTAGGTCTAATTTTGAACCATTTTTTAGAACATCGTGGGACAAAAGGCGCGATTATTCTCAATTCGATCGCTTCGGTGAAAAGGTTAACGCCTTTGTTTGCGGAAGCTTTTGCAAAGCATGGGTTAACGGTTGGCGAAAATACGGGCTTATCTAGCAAAACTGTGAAAGAGCGATCGCTTGCCTGTGATTTGGTGTTGGGAACAAGCACGATTGATGTGGGTGTGGACTTTAAGATTAATTTTTTGATTTTTGAATCGGCGGATTCAGGTAGTTTTATTCAGCGTTTGGGAAGATTGGGACGACATCGAGGGTATGTGAATGCTTATGGACAAGAAATAAAGTTTGATCGGTTTGTTGCTTATACCCTTGCACCTAATTATTTGATTGAGCGTTTATTTGAGAAAGCAGATTCGCCATTTACTAAAAATGGAACTTATGATCGCGCTTTTTTGAGTGAAAACATTTACACCACTTATCGCAGAATCAACGATTTTAAAAATTATTACAGTCGTTGGGGTGCTTTGCAGTCTTTTGATTTGTATCGCAAGCTGGGGCATAAGACGATCTCTCAACAATATGCAGCTAGTCGTGACCAATTTCGCGCCGATTGTGAACAGGTTTTTGGTGTGAGTTTGGGTAAGATTGCGGGTAAGGTAAAAGCTTGCCAAGTGGAATGGCAGGAGAAATTTAATAAAGACAAGGGTAATCCGATCGCTGAAGATGCTAGTAGTTTTCGTGGGTCGAGTCCGTTGCAATGTGGACTTTATGACATGACAGAGCCATATGAAGGCGATCGCTTTAAAACTTACGACTTGTCAGGCATTCTCAGTAATTTAGAGATTGAGCCAATGACTGAGGCGGCGTTTATGCGTCTGCTCAAGGAAACATCAGAGCGCACAGGTCAGCCAATCCCCAAAAGTCGCTTTGAGTATTGTATGGGCTTTATGAAGTTGTTGAGTTACAGGGAGGAGCGCTCTAACTGGAAATTTGCATATAACGGCGACCTTAAAGAGGTTGCTGATAGTTGGAAGGTTCAAGTCCTTTCAGGGATTGGGGTCTGGCAACCAGATAACCGATGGATTGACAAAGTTAATGAACGGTTGAAAAAACAAGCGATCGTTGCTTATGTCCTCAATCGTCCAGTTGCCGAAATAAAAGCGAAGTTGCTATTGCCGATGCATTTTCAGATCTATGGGATTTGTGACCAGCAAACTCTCCTTGATCCTGTGCCAAGCTATGCGATCGCCTTTGGGCAATCAGCTATGTTACTAGATACATTGGCTTATACCTTTAAAAACAAAAAAGGAGGTGAGATATGGATCGCTTAGATACAAGCCCTGAAAGGGTTTTCGATGTAAAGATAAATGAGCTTACGCTATTAAGTACAGACTTATTTGTTTCAATCCCTAAAAGGGTTTCAGGAGGTAAGCTTAATCACTATTGTAGTCCATGACGTATTTAACAGTCAAATAAGTCTAAACTTATTTGTTTTTTCTGCGATACCTATGCAATCAATTTTACTTGTGCTAGTAATAATAGTGGTCGATCAAACAGTAATCAGAAATCAAAGGAGAAAATCAAATGGAGAAGAGAATACTAAAAATCCTTTCGGATTTGCAACCTCACTCAGCAAAAGAGTTGGCAGAGGTTACTCATCGTTTCGGAGCAGCAATTCATGCACTTCGAGGTAAAGGATATAGGATTGATACTATTCAAGCTGCTGGAAATAAACCTGCTTATTATAAGTTGGTTAGTTTAGCAGTCGTATAGTTAAATCTGCGGGGGACTAAAATCCCCCACTACTTAGAGGGGAGCTTAATTATGTAGCTTGCGCTATTAAGTACTGACGTAAGTCGTCTCAACCCCCAAAGCTATTGCGGCGGCGTGCGAGTCTATAGAAAGTCCAAACTTAATTTAGCCAGCAATTCTTTGGCTTCCCTCTACACTAATCAAATAAAAAGAGAAATATATGAGTACTAGTGGATCGCTATCTGAATTAAAACAACTCGTACCAAATTTAGTTCAAGAGATTCCTTTCTTGAAGCTTCTAATTTTGTTCGGCTCTAGAGCGACAGGACAAAATCACGAAGACAGCGATTATGACTTTGCTTTGATCTGCGATCAACAGATTTATCAAGATTGGAAGAAAAAAGGAAAATCTTGGTTTAGCCTATATTCTATTTTTGAGAATGTATTTGACCTTCCTAATGAAACAGTTGATATTGTCGATCTAGATCGATGTTCACCAATATTGGCTCATGAGATTGCTTGTGATGGCAAGCTTTTGTATGAAAAGCGATCAGGTGAATATGACGAGTTTCTTAAGAGAAGCTTGATGAGTCATGAGCAGACAGGAAAAATGCGTCAAGAACAACGTCAAAATCTTGAGCGTAAATTACAGGTATTAGGTGTATGAAAAATATTACTGTTTTGCAAGATTCAGCAGCACAAATTAGAGAACGAGTGCCATATTTAAAAATGCTTGTGCTATTTGGTTCTAGAGCGCGTGGTGACTATCGAGAAGATAGTGATTACGATTTTGCGGCGCTCTATGATGAAGAAATGCGTCATGCGATCGCTGATTCTAAAAAGCGTGGACTATTAAATATTTATAGTCACCTTACCAATATTTTTGACTTACCTACTGAGTTGGTCGAAGTTTTGAGACTAAATGAATGCTCAAAGTCGATCGCCCATGTGATTGCTAGAGATGGCTTACTAATTTACGAAAAAGAAGTTGGTGAATTTGAAAAATTTAAAGACCAATCATTGATGAGTGTAGAAAATTTTAAAAATCATCAGAACCAACAGATTCAAGATTTAAAACTAGCTGCTAAAGCTTGGAGGATCAAGTATGGCAATTGAAATTGAAAGAATTATAGCGAAGATTGATTTTATAAATGAGCATCTTCATGAATTAGAAAACTTGCAGCTAACTACCTATGTAGAATATTTAAATAATAAAATTCAGAGAGATTTATCTCGCCTATATCTGCAACTAGTTTATCAAGCTGCTATTGACATCAATCAACATATTCTTACGGAAGCTTTTGGCTTAGAAATACAAAAATATAGCGATACTTTTGTATTGATGGGTATTTATGGAGTAATTGATAGTGAGTTGTCTAACATTTTGAAAGAATCGGCAAAAATGCGAAATGTTCTTGTTCACTTATACGACAAGATTGATTACTCAGTTTTGTTTGATTCCGTTGGTGAAACTCTAGCCGACTATCCCATATATATTGAGCAAATTTCTAGCTATCTTGAAACATTAGAGGATAAAAATAATGGTTAAGTCTAAAAATATTAATACTCAGGATTCTCAACTATCGCTATTTAACAATCAGATCATTCCAGCATCTAATAACTTTCAAGATGAAGAAGATTATCCAGAAGTTGATTTAGATGAATTTGATGATGAGGGTCTTGATGAGAAAAGCGATCGCACTATTGAAATAAAGCAAGAACTGCTGACTTTAAAACTCATGCGTGAGGCGATCTCGGCTCAAAATCCTAATGATCCAGTGATGGCGGATTTTGCAGAATATGTATTGCCTAAGCTTTTGCCTGTCGTGGTTGGTGTGACTGCCAAAGGCGGTAAGTTTTTTGATGAACTCGATCGCCAAAATGAGGCATTAGGAAAAGAAAAGGTAAGGCGTGATAATGCTGCTGATCAATCACTTGGTACACATTTATTAAATGGTTTATTCCCTGCAAATTTGATTGAACAGAGATTAGAGAAACTTAATACAACCGTTAGACGGAAAGTTAGAGAATTTGAGCGCAGACTGGTCATCGCAGGATTTATTCTCCATGACTTTGAGAAATTCAACTATGAGTTATTTCCTGAAATGCCAGAGAAATATAAATCAGCTAAGAGAGAGCAAGACATTCGCAAACTCTCCTTAGATGAACATCGTGAAATCATTTTGATATTCGTAGTTGCTTTAGGGCTTGACCAGTTTATTAGTAATGGTTCTGAGCAATGGAAAGAATATATTGATGATTTACTCTGTATTGCTTACAATGCTCAATGTCGATGGGATACAAACTGGAATTTCTCGGATTTTGGATTAAGAAATCTCAGTCTAGACGATCGCACATTACGCTGCCTCACCGATCTCACCTGTTTAGCGGATTCTCTCGCTTCGATTGTGAAACATCCACAGGATGCCATCAAAACTAAGTTCAAGGAGCTAATGCACCAGCTTAGTGACGGTCAATTACGATTTACCTATCACAGTATTTCTGAGAATCGTGGTGTACTTACAAATGTGGCTAATAACGCCTTAATGGATGCTCATATTGCTCTCAATACCGCAGAAAATCAATACTATGAGCCGCTTTTATATTTGCCAACGGGTGTAATCTATCTCACTTTGCGAGATGCACCGCCAGTTCAGACAGAAGGATTAAGCGATCGCGTGGTGGCGAAAATCAAAAAACTCTGTGCTGACCAATTGCGCGATCGGCAAGTTGGTTTTAGTCGTGGCAATGTGGGCATGAAATTTGCTGACTATTACAATCTATTTTTTGATTTTGAAGAGTTTTTACGTTTTTCCGTTGATGTGGTGATTAACAAGATTAAATCTAGTAAAGCACCCGACAAAGCTAGTAATCTAGCCACATTCCAGCGCAAAGGATTTCTATCGGAGGATATGAAATTTGATTTTAAAGAAGATCCTCGCATCGATCATCTTGCAGAACTTGGCGCTTTAGTCGTCAAACAACTTTGGGAAGATTATTTAATCAAGATTAATAATTTGCGAAAGGCTGACAAAAATATACCAAAGCCGCGTGAATTAAATCTTACTCTCGCTTGCCTTGAATTTCTGGGTTTAGAGGATTGGCGATCGCAAGTTGTTGAACTTCAAGAGCTCAAAAATACAGGCGGGATTGCCTATGAGTGGTACTTTATAGCCGCTAAGTATTTAGAATCTGAAGCAGGTTTAGGCTCGTTAGATGTGCGTGATATTGGCTATCGGTTGGTTAATTATTTCATCGAGCTAACTAAGCCAATTCGGGAACAATATCAATTAGCTGACCCTTGGCAAGATTTAAAAGATTGGTGCGATCGCGTGGTGATGCTTCCTAGTCAAGAGGTTGAAGCCAATGTTGACCAAGTTGATATCTTCCTAAAAGAGCTAGATTTTTACAACGCAGCCAAAAAATCTGGACGAGGTAAACAAGCAATCTGCTCAATTTCCCATTCACCTTACACGGTGACAGAACAAATGGAATCATCAGTACTATTTACGCCCCAAGTCTATACCAATAAACAAATGCTAGGCGGCTCAAATGCTAAGCGCAATATTTCTAGCATCGCGGGAATCGAGATTATGTTGCGACAGATCTTGATGAATCAAACGCAAGCAGTTGGAAAGTCTTTTGAAGATGGGAAATATCGCTATCTCTATTTCTATCCAACTTATTACTTCACCCCTGAAACTAATAAGTTTTTGCAAAAGGCTTATATGAATATTGCCCAAACCCGTTTTGATACTAGTCTTCGCAATCATTTTGTATCTAAGGATTTACAGGCTGATTTTAGTTCAGTAAATTATCAAAGTGCTGATGCTTTTTTGCTTGATGACATAGGCGACAGAAAAGATCACACCTTCAAAATGAAATATCCCGAAGATCAGCCGATGACCTTCTATTTCATGGCAATGCCACCAAGTCGAGATGCTACTGATACTGAGTCATGGGTGATGCCAAGTTGGTTAGCTTTAGCTTTCCCAATGATTCTTGATGTCAAAACCGTTGTTTCTGAATCCCCAGTACCGCCATTTATCGATGGTACAGAGTTTGAAGAAACCGTGTTTCTCGATAGCGCTCCCCCTGCGTTTCGAGTTCTCACTGGCGGCGATCGCTTCCGTCTAGATTACATTCTCGATGGTTGGCGAGATCCAACTGGTGGAGAGCATCCTGCGCCCCTGAATAAGCTCACAGCTGCCTATGCGATCCATCTTGATGTTAATGCTAAACAAAGTAAAGGAGGTTACGATGCGAATTGGGGGCGATTAACAGAACTAGCAAAAGACTTTGAAACCAGTCCGCTATATGTATTTGCCTATCTCAATAAATGGGTTCGCAATGCCAAAGTTGATGCTCCTAGCATCGCTAAAATCCAACTCTATACTTATAACTTCTATCCTCGTTTCGATGCTTACGCAAAACATCAACCAAATTCGACAAATTCCATTAAACTAGAAATACAGGAGCAATCACCCTTGAATCATCCTCAAAAGCTAACAGAACTCTATCGCCAGTTCTATCGGGCAAACAAGTCTTATAACCCCAAAGCAAACGCCGTCCTGAAACCAATAGATGTCGCTTCTAGCACAATCCTCAAAGCCGATCCTAGCTTTCAAGGTGAAGCACTAGTTCATGTGGTCGCTGCTGAAGTTTGTAAACTAATTGATCGCGTTCATGCTTCCACTGCGGAAGGTCGCTGGATTCTCAAAGATCGCGAAGAAGAGCGCCAGAAGATTCTGGAGTTTGCCAATTATTTTGTTAAAGATGTATTTACTGAGACTTTTAAAGGTGATCGCGCTCGTTTAGCTGGTCGGCAAATCAATTTGATTCGTGATACCTGCGAGTTTCTTTATCGACTTGCACAGGATCAAGAAAATCAGGAGCGTAAAGCCAAAGGTGAACTAACAATTGACGCTGAACAGGAGGAAAATGATGACGATTAAACTGTTAAACCCTGACGAAACTTATACTTTTAGTAAGTATTTTGAACTAAAAATTGATGCACAAGACTTAGTTAAAGAGTTCGACTACACTTTTGAGCGTAAGTGGTTGAATTTGCCAAAATTTACTGGCGAATTAGAGCGCATTGAGCAAACGAAAAGTCGCATTGAGGAGATTTTACCCTATGTCACCTTGTCTAATGAAACAGCGCGGCGTGAATGGTTGGTCTCGCCTATTATTCACGACCTTATCCATTACACAAAAGTAAAGGTGAGAATCGAATATTCGATCAAAGTCTCTAAATTTCTACAAGGTAATCTTGATTACTTTTTAGAAGCTCCTCATCAATTGCTGATTGTGGAAGCAAAAAAAGCGGATCTTGATTTTGGAATGACTCAGTTAATCTCTCAATTGATTGCTCTCGATCAATGGCAAGATGACTCACCTCAAACCCATTTGATCGGAGCTGTTACCACTGGCAAAGCTTGGGAATTTGCAAGGCTAAATCGTCAATCTAAGCATATCGAGCAAGGATTAGAAGACTATTACATTCCCAATGATCTTGATAGTCTGACGAGAATTCTTGTGCAAGCTTTGATCGGAGAGTAGTTTTTATTTAGAGATTTGATGCGTTACGGCTACGCCTAACACATCCTACAATCTACAATCCCAAATTACCAATCACCAATTACCAATCACCAAAACCATGACCCTTCTAAAATCCATCGAATCCAAATTCTTTCATTCTGAAATTCCTTATAAGCCAATGGGAAAATATGTTCACTTCTTGACTGTGCGCGTGACGGAATCCTATCCACTTTTTCAAACCGATGGCGAATTGAATAAGGCGAGAGTCAGTGCAGGGCTTAAAAATGAAAACAGGACTCCCATCAGTCGCCTTGCTATGTTTAAGCGTAAGCAGTCCACACCTGAGCGTTTAGTTGGTCGTGAGTTGTTACGCAACTATGGATTCATGACCGCCGAAGAATGCGAATATAATGTCAAATTTGCGATGAACAATCCTGATTGTATTATTTATGGATTTGCGATCGGGGATTCTGGTTCGGAGAAATCCAAAGTTGTCGTTGATACCGCTTTCTCAATTACCCCCTTTGATGAGTCTCACGAAACCTTTACGCTGAATGCTCCCTATGAAAACGGCACAATGGCTTCAAAAGGAGAAGTTGGCTCTGAAGTTGGCAAAATCACCAGTCGGATTAACCAACAGGATCACATTCGTCCACAGGTGTTTTTCCCTAGCATTGTCACCCTGAAAGATCCGACCGAAGCAGGCTTTCTCTATGTTTTCAATAACATTTTACGAACCCGTCATTACGGGGCGCAAACTACAAGGACGGGTCGCGTGCGTAACGAGTTGATTGGTGTCGTGTTTGCCGATGGTGAAATTACCAGCAATCTGCAATGGACACAGGCAATTTACGATCGCATTCCCACTGACATTCTGCAATCAATTGACCCCTTGAGTGAGGATTTAGTTTTGGAAAATGCTAAAGAAGCGATCGCCGAATTATTAGCTGATGAATTTACTGTACATCACGATTTTATTGGTGCAAACTTTGATGCTTTATTGAATGAGGTCAAGGTTCTGACTACCAGTGAAGAGGGGATCAAGGCAATTTTGAAAAAAGCTGATGATGAGGCAAAAGCCTATGCCGCAGTGCATATCGCTAAGCCCAAAAAGGCTGACGAAAAGGAAAAGAAACCTGCGAAGGCAAAGTAACCATGACACACATCTATCGCGCTCGATTAGAATTGCACGATTCGCTCTACTTTGCCACCCGTGAGATCGGACGCTTGTATGAAACCGAAGCGATCGTTCATAACTATGCTCTTTGCTATGCCTTGGGACTAGTCGATAGCGATCGCTATGGTACGCAAGTATCCGAGGAACATGAATATCGTTACTTTTGCCGCGAACAGGTTCCCATGTATGAGGAGCATTTAAGCAAACTCAATGAAGTGGGGATCTATGTCACTCCTGCGCGATCGCTGCAACATACTTCTGTATTGCATACATGGAAATATGCCAATAACAACTATCACGTTGAGATGGAGAAAACTCAAAAAAATATTCCCAGCTTTGGCAGAGCTAAGGAGATCGCGCCCGAAAGTGCTTTTGAGTTCTTCATCTTGTCTCAAAATCCCTTGCCTAAACCTTCTAAATGGATTCGTTTGGGTAAATGGATGAGTAAGGCGGAGTTGACGGTCAAGGAGCTAGATAAAGTTAAACAGGGAAATGGAGATTTTATGTTTCCTTATCCCCTCAATCCCCTTGACGTGATGTTTACGCACCAAGTCTTGAGCTATGACACTGTAAATATGCCTCCCGTTAGCCTGATTCGCAATGTCAGTCTGAACGGTCATTTTTATGAGTTTGACGGCTTCAAAATCCCTGCTCGTATGAAATATCGCTTTAAGGTATAGAACAAGATGAGAAATTGGGAAGCCACCAAACAACGCTATTTAAGAGATGAATTGCCGATTCGATTGGGAAACATAGCTTCAAATCTAGCTAAGATTAAAAACTTGTCTCAAAGAGCAACTGCCTCAAATGTGGCTGTCAGCCTAATTGATGAAAGTAAAAGATTCATCGAATGGACAGCTAACGATGCCGACATCGACATGGCTGGCGAACTGGTGGAATTGCAAATTCAGCTTGCACTGTGGCAATTGCGCTGGACAAAAATCTGGGCAGATCCAGCACAACGCATGGAAGTTGCTGCCCAAGCACAGATCTGGTCAGATCGAATTTTAGAGTGATCGGGGCTTTTGGACTAGCCAGCAAAACCTCTCTTCTTCTTTTGTGGCTTGAACTTATTACGCCTTTTTCCACTATCAGCGATCGCCATAGATACCAACCGCTTCTTCTGATATTGTTTAATCTGCTCAGCCAGAGGATGTGACGGATCGATCTTAAGATGGGTTATTGAAGTCATCAGTACCTCTTTGCCAGAATCAGAACCCATTTCACATTCAATTGCACAGAGAATTCCACCCATATCTCCTATATACAGAACGCTATCAACCTGAAGAACAATATCATTGTTTATGTTTTTACCCTGTTCTCGCAAACTATTAAACCCATGTTCATTCAGTCGCACTGCGATCGGGAGACTCGCTTCTAACTTCTGTAAAAGCTCGCGAGTTTCTACTGGGTTATCAATTGTTGATGTTCTCAGTAATTGCTCAGTGTTATCTTTTATTTCGTTCATTGTCTCAATGTCTCAATAGTTGTCTCGTCCATATTTGTTAGCCTCAAAAATCATGCCTCACAGTTTAGTTGTTAATTTTATGCCGAAAACGCCGATTTATCCTGAATACCTAACAGGACGGCATATACACGCCCTTTTTCTGACCTTAGTTAGCTCTGTCGATAAAGAACTAGGCGATCGCCTGCATGGTGAGAAAGCCAACAAAGGTTTCGGGTTGAGTCCAATTCAATTGGCTGTTAGCGATTGGCGATTAGCTGTTAGCTCTGACAAGAACAAACCCAAGCTAAGGAAAGCTAACAGCCAACCGCTAAAAACTAAAAGCCTCTCTTGGCACAATCAAGAAATCCCCCCCTCAACCCCCTGCTGGTGGCGGATCTCCCTCTTAGATGAAGTTCTCTTTGGCAAACTCACAGGACTTTGGCTCAATCTCAACCCTGATCGCCCCTTTCATCTCGGTTCCGCCGATCTTTATATAACTAGCATTCTCGGCACACCCCAATCAAGCCAACCTTGGGCAAACTTCGCCACCTATCAACAAATTTACGATCGCGCCTCCGAAACCGAACGCAACATTACCTTTCACCTCGCCACCCCCACCGCCTTTCGTCAGGGCAAATTTGATTCGCCATTGCCAACTCGCGACAATGTATTTAAAAGCCTATGCGATCGCTGGAATAAGTACAGCGAAATCCCAATTAACCCCGAAATTATCGAATCTATTTTTCCTAGCCGTTTTGACATTAAGACCGAAGTTGTCAAGAACTATGACACCCATAGTTTTATCGGTTGTGTCGGTGAGATTGGTTATCGGATTCTTGGTGATGCTTCGCCAGAAGTGATTAAACAAATTAATGCGATCGCTGATTTTGCGATGTTTGCAGGGATTGGGAGGAAGACAACGATGGGGATGGGGATGGCTATGAGGCTGTTAGCTGTTAGCGATTAGCGGTTAGCTTTTTTTGGAGGAGGCTGTTAGCGATTAGCGGTTAGCTATTAGCTTTTTTTGGAGGAGGCTGTTAGCGATTAGTGGTTAGCTATTAGCTTTTTTTGGAGGAGGCTGTTAGCGATTAGTGGTTAGCTATTAGCTTCTTGGAGTTATTTCTCTATCTAAAAATATACTTGTAATTACTAACAGCTAAAAGCCAACAGCTAAAAGCCAACAGCTAAAAGCCAACAGCTAAAAGCTAAAAGCCAACAGCTAAAAGCTAAAAGCTAAAAAACTATGAAAGACTTCAAAGAATTAAAAGTATGGCAACGCTCTCATCAAATCACCCTCAAAATTTACAAGATTACGGCAAGTTTTCCCAAAGAAGAACTTTATGGTCTGGTTAGCCAAATGCGCCGATCTTCTTCATCGATTCCGACAAATATTGCAGAAGGTTGCGGTAGAGGTTCTGATGCTGACTTTGCAAGATTTTTGCAAATAGCCATGGGATCAGCTAGTGAACTGGAATATCAGCTATTGCTATCTGTAGATCTTGGCTTCATCAATCAAGAAACATACCAAGCCATAAACCCAGAACTAATCGAAACAAAAAGAATGCTCAACTCTTTTCTACAAAAATTAAGATCCCAAAACTAACCCCTAAAAGCCAAAAGCTAATCGCTAACCGCTAACCGCCAAAAGCCCTATGAAAGAACCAATCCCCATCGCCGCGCTTAATCAATATGCATATTGTCCGCATCGTTGCTGGCGGATGTTTTGTGCGGGTGAGTTTGTCGAGAATCATTACACGATTGAAGGAACTGATCTGCATCAACGGGTGCATACGGTTGGCGAAAATCAGAGGGAGGAGACTTGGCAAATCAGGGCAATCTGGCTGAAGTCGGAACAGTATGGCTTGATCGGCAAGTCGGACTTGATCGAAGAGGTGGATGGCAGTCTTTATCCTGTGGAATATAAACGTGGCGAAAAAGGTGAATGGGATAACGATGCGATGCAGGTGGTGGCGCAGGCGCTTTGTTTGGAGGAGATGACAGGCAAAACAATTACGAAGGGCTATGTTTATTATGCTCAAACCCACCAGAGGCAAGAGATTGAGATTACGGCTGAGTTACGAAATGAGGCGATCGCGATGATTACCGAAATCTCGCAAATGATGGCAACGGGCAAAATGCCTCCTGCAATCTATGGCAATCGGTGTAAAGGTTGCAGTCTGTTTAAGCAATGTGTACCGATGGCGAAGGAAAAGGTTGGGAAGTATAAAGAGGGCTGTTAGCTGTTAGCTGTTAGCTGTTAGCTTTCCCGTCTTTAGGTTCAAAAGCTACTCTCGACTTCTCAATGTAGTTAAAACGTCTAATTTATTCAAAAAAATAACCACTAAAAGCTAAAAGCTAATCGCTAAAAGCTAAAAGCTAAAAGCTAAAAGCTAAAAGCTAATCGCTAAAAGCTAAAAGCTAAAAGCTAAAAGCTAATCGCTCAATAAAAACTATGGGAACTCTCTACATAACTCACGATGATTCATTTATTGGCAAGACTGATGAGCGTTTGACGGTCAAAGCTGATAAAAAACAGTTGATTGATGTGCCTCTGATTAAGGTTGAAGGTGTGGTCATCCTTGGTCGTGCCACAGTTTCTCCTGCGGCAGTAATGGAATTGCTTGATCGCAAGATCCCGATGTCGTTTATGACTGGAACGGGGCGCTTTCTCGGTCGTTTGGAGCCTGAGCTTACGAAAAATATTTTTGTGCGGCGATCGCAGTGGGATGCAGCAGGGGAAACGCCGAAGGCGATCCATGTGGTGCAAGCCTTTGTGCGCGGTAAGTTAAAAAATTATCGCGCGTCGTTGATGCGGCATATGCGGGATTATCCTGATAATGATTTGCAGAAGGCGATTGATGATCTCGAACGGGCGATCGCTTCGCTGGCGGCAATTCAGGCGATCGCGAGTTTGCGGGGTGTGGAGGGGCATGGTAGTGCTGTCTATTGGCAAGCTTTTCCGAAGTTAATTCGTGCCGATGGTTTTAGTTTTACGACTCGCAACCGCCGCCCACCCACTGATCCTGTGAATGCGATGTTGAGTTTTGGCTATTCCCTGTTGCGTCACGATGTTCAGGGGGCGCTAAATATTGTCGGTTTTGATCCTTATCTTGGCTATTTACATACGGAGCGCTATGGTCGCCCTAGTCTTGCCCTTGACTTAATGGAGGAGTTTCGCCCCTTGATCGTGGATGCTGTTGTGTTGTCGGCAATGAATCGCAAAGCGATCGCGCCTAATGATTTTACTGCTGAGCCTTTGAGCAAGGCGATTTCTCTGTCTAATGAGGCAAGAAAGGTGTTTTTGACGCTGTATGAGCAGAAGAAGCAATCCAAGTTTAAGCATCCTGTTATGGGTCGTCAATGTACTTATCAGGAGGCTTTTGAGCTTCAGGCTAGGCTGTTGGCTAAGTATTTGATGGATGAGACGGATAAGTATCCGCCGTTGGTTTTAAAGTAGGTTTTGGCTTTTAGCTTTTAGCTTTTGGCTGATTTAAGAGCTAATGGAACGAAAGCCTAATAATTTTTAATGAATTCTATCCTTAAACTTAATAAAATTAAAAAGCTAACAGCTAATCGCTAACAGCTAATCGCTAAAATCCTCATGTTCCTAGTCATTTCCTACGATATCCCCGAAGATAAGCGCCGTACTAAGATCCATAAGATCCTTAAGTCCTATGGTCAATGGATGCAGTTTAGTGTGTTTGAGTGCGAGCTTACTGATGCTCAATATGCCAAGTTGCGATCGCGTTTGAGTAGGTTGATCAAGCCTGATGAGGATAGTATTCGTTTTTATTCGCTGTGTGCTTGCTGTCAGCCTAAAATAGAACGTATCGGTGGTGAGCAGGTGAGGGATAATACGATATTCTTTGCTTGAGGATCGTCTGATTTTCAGTTCATGGTTTGCGCGGGTGTTTGGGTGTTTTTGAGGGCTATATGCGGTTTTGGGGTTTACAAGTGTTTGCTGGTATGCTTTTGGCGGCGATCGATTGGGTGGTTCGGTTCGCGCAATTCCTGTGTGCGTTGCTATGTCTAGGTTTTCGATGGTTGTCCTTAAGTATGATTTTGCTTAAGTTGCGCCAAGTCTGCTACAATTGCGATCGTTCGCGCATTTGTACCTTGAAAACCAAATATGATATACTTTTCAAGCGCGGGCGGCTTCAAAGCCTCTAAAACCCTTTCAGGGATTGAAACCATTCCGCCCCCGCCATCTATCCCTCCAGTTTTAAGCTTCAAAGCCTCTAAAACCCTTTCAGGGATTGAAACAATGTCATAAGCCAATTATGTAGGTTGTGTCGTCAGCTTCAAAGCCTCTAAAACCCTTTCAGGGATTGAAACAGCGCAATTAGTCCTAAAAACAGTACTATTTAGGGACGCTTCAAAGCCTCTAAAACCCTTTCAGGGATTGAAACGTACCACCTATCGCCAGTTTGCAAAGGGCTTCCATGCTTCAAAGCCTCTAAAACCCTTTCAGGGATTGAAACTAATAATCCATCCATTATCAATTTGCTTCGCCAACTTGAGGGCTTCAAAGCCTCTAAAACCCTTTCAGGGATTGAAACGGATTATTCAATTGCAACTGAATCTCAGTGCAATCGCTTCAAAGCCTCTAAAACCCTTTCAGGGATTGAAACGCATCAATTACCGTTTCCTGAAACTGGAAAGTTTTGCTTCAAAGCCTCTAAAACCCTTTCAGGGATTGAAACCCAACGTTGTGCATCATTGGCTGTCCAGTTCGGCTCGCTTCAAAGCCTCTAAAACCCTTTCAGGGATTGAAACCTGAGTTTAACGACTGGTTGATCAGAATGAATTCGGAGCTTCAAAGCCTCTAAAACCCTTTCAGGGATTGAAACGCATCCTAGAGATGCGATCGGGCGTTTTGCCAAGAGCTTCAAAGCCTCTAAAACCCTTTCAGGGATTGAAACCATTGATAAAGGTTGTTATAAAACAAGCTGTACCATAGCTTCAAAGCCTCTAAAACCCTTTCAGGGATTGAAACGAAACACTATTGCCTCCAGTACCCAGACACAAAATCGCTTCAAAGCCTCTAAAACCCTTTCAGGGATTGAAACATACTTCAACTTTAGGGTATCAACCGTTTCAAGGCGCTTCAAAGCCTCTAAAACCCTTTCAGGGATTGAAACATCATCGAGGGACGACTGCGGATCGACAGTGTTGATCGCGGGCTTCAAAGCCTCTAAAACCCTTTCAGGGATTGAAACAGTGGATTGCACGATGAACAGATCCTCAAGGCGATGCTTCAAAGCCTCTAAAACCCTTTCAGGGATTGAAACAACATATGTGCTTGCTGCCAATGCTGAATAATCTAGCTTCAAAGCCTCTAAAACCCTTTCAGGGATTGAAACTCATAAAAGCTAGGCGGATCGACAAAATCTGGAACGCTTCAAAGCCTCTAAAACCCTTTCAGGGATTGAAACGAAACACTATTTTTGCCTCCAGTACCCAGACACAAGCTTCAAAGCCTCTAAAACCCTTTCAGGGATTGAAACTGATATTGAAAGAATTTTAGCGATACCCGATCAAGCTTCAAAGCCTCTAAAACCCTTTCAGGGATTGAAACCAAGAAATTCAGGCTGAATTGCCATTTGAGGCGGCTTCAAAGCCTCTAAAACCCTTTCAGGGATTGAAACATAAAATTCACCAGCGCCGCGACTAGCTTTTTGGCGCTTCAAAGCCTCTAAAACCCTTTCAGGGATTGAAACGTAGGATTGCCACTCTCATCAAAAAACTGACCACGCTTCAAAGCCTCTAAAACCCTTTCAGGGATTGAAACGCAGTCAGCATCAGCGATCGCCGCAGGGGATCTGCTATGAAGCTTCAAAGCCTCTAAAACCCTTTCAGGGATTGAAACCAGAAATCGTGACAGTACCGCGCTTTGCATTCCAGGCTTCAAAGCCTCTAAAACCCTTTCAGGGATTGAAACTTAAATGTCGAAAGTGAACTCAACGAACGCGAATGTATCTGCTTCAAAGCCTCTAAAACCCTTTCAGGGATTGAAACTTCCTATGTTCATGACTGCCATTGCTTTAAATCCTCGCTAGCTTCAAAGCCTCTAAAACCCTTTCAGGGATTGAAACGAGCGATCGCCCTGCATTACTGCCAAATAGCAATCGCTTCAAAGCCTCTAAAACCCTTTCAGGGATTGAAACTTTACCCTGCGATGCTTTGAGACCTAGCCTTAAAAGGCTTCAAAGCCTCTAAAACCCTTTCAGGGATTGAAACTATTCCAGCGAACTTGACAATGCTCTGCTTTGCCTGCTTCAAAGCCTCTAAAACCCTTTCAGGGATTGAAACTTTAAAAAAGAGATCAAGGTAGAGGCGGGGGCTAGCTTCAAAGCCTCTAAAACCCTTTCAGGGATTGAAACTGGATAGCGATCGCTGGATGGACTGATATTGAGGTGTGGGCTTCAAAGCCTCTAAAACCCTTTCAGGGATTGAAACTGGAATGAAACTGCAACAGCCTCGGCGATCGCTGCCGCTTCAAAGCCTCTAAAACCCTTTCAGGGATTGAAACATCTCGCATCAATATTTTATGGCGGGGGGTGCGCGCTTCAAAGCCTCTAAAACCCTTTCAGGGATTGAAACATAGCCGCAATTTCCTTTAGTAAAATTCATGGTGCTTCAAAGCCTCTAAAACCCTTTCAGGGATTGAAACAATCCATAGCTTTCAGGGAAAGCGTTCTCGATCGCATCTTCAAGGCTTCAAAGCCTCTAAAACCCTTTCAGGGATTGAAACTTGCCATGAGCCATTTACGCTATCAAATGAGCGCAGGAAGCTTCAAAGCCTCTAAAACCCTTTCAGGGATTGAAACGAAAACAGACTTTATTTCTTGCCGATGGGAATTGTGCTTCAAAGCCTCTAAAACCCTTTCAGGGATTGAAACGCGCTTGATCCAGTCTGAGAAAGTCAAGCGCAAAGCTTCAAAGCCTCTAAAACCCTTTCAGGGATTGAAACCAATTCTTCCGATTCTCTCTTAGCCTTAATTTCTGCTTCAAAGCCTCTAAAACCCTTTCAGGGATTGAAACTACTGCTATCAGCACGATTCATGCAACTGAATTGCGCTTCAAAGCCTCTAAAACCCTTTCAGGGATTGAAACGTGGTGGGAAGTGTTGTAGCGGTCATGGCGGTTGCTCCCGGCTTCAAAGCCTCTAAAACCCTTTCAGGGATTGAAACGCTACTTAGCCTACAGCGCGATCGCTTAGCGCGGCTATCTAGCTTCAAAGCCTCTAAAACCCTTTCAGGGATTGAAACTCGTATATTTAAATTCATGGAGCGAGGGAGAAAAGCTTCAAAGCCTCTAAAACCCTTTCAGGGATTGAAACGCAACCGATTTACCCGCCCTTGAAGCCCAGATTTTCGCTTCAAAGCCTCTAAAACCCTTTCAGGGATTGAAACAGATCTTGGGTATGGCTGTTTATAAGGTATTTGCAGCGCTTCAAAGCCTCTAAAACCCTTTCAGGGATTGAAACAAACATATCAAGTTCTTCTTGCGTGAATTCGGGGCTTCAAAGCCTCTAAAACCCTTTCAGGGATTGAAACCGCAAATTGACAGATGAGATCTTTGATCTCATACCGCTTCAAAGCCTCTAAAACCCTTTCAGGGATTGAAACGTTTTTGAACCGAACGAACCCTGCTGCTCCTGCGGCGCTTCAAAGCCTCTAAAACCCTTTCAGGGATTGAAACGGGCGCGATCGCTGTTGCCTTTAGGTCGCCCCTTGCGCGCTTCAAAGCCTCTAAAACCCTTTCAGGGATTGAAACACCACACCACGTTGATCGCTTCTGTAATATCAGGGGCTAGCTTCAAAGCCTCTAAAACCCTTTCAGGGATTGAAACATGGCTTTGTGTTCCTTTGCTTAACTTTCTATATAGCTTCAAAGCCTCTAAAACCCTTTCAGGGATTGAAACTTGGAATTGATAATGAATAATATCGACAATCACCTTGGCTTCAAAGCCTCTAAAACCCTTTCAGGGATTGAAACGATACTGAGGCAAAGCAAGCAGGGGACAGCATTAGGGATAGCTTCAAAGCCTCTAAAACCCTTTCAGGGATTGAAACTCAAATCTACGATCGCGAGATTGCAGAATTAAAGCGCTTCAAAGCCTCTAAAACCCTTTCAGGGATTGAAACTTATTGTTGCTCAGGAGGACTCGCCCCCTGTCTATAGCTTCAAAGCCTCTAAAACCCTTTCAGGGATTGAAACATAGTAAACAAGTCGATCGCTCTCCGAAAGATAAGCTTCAAAGCCTCTAAAACCCTTTCAGGGATTGAAACAGTGCCACTTGCAGGCGTGGGAAGTAGCAGCAATTGCTTCAAAGCCTCTAAAACCCTTTCAGGGATTGAAACCCAGATCCTCGGATGTTAGCCGCCCGAAAAGTGGTATAGAAGCTTCAAAGCCTCTAAAACCCTTTCAGGGATTGAAACTTAAGGTGTGGGCGATCCTTTTGCGCTTCAGCACATGGCTTCAAAGCCTCTAAAACCCTTTCAGGGATTGAAACTTTGAATATCACTTGAAGCAATCTGGACGGTTTATCGGCTTCAAAGCCTCTAAAACCCTTTCAGGGATTGAAACCAGGCAAAGAAATTTCAATTTTTTTTTCCTGCGCTTCTGCTTCAAAGCCTCTAAAACCCTTTCAGGGATTGAAACATCCCCTTTGGGCGCGGGTTGCTTTTTGGGGATAGGCTTAGCTTCAAAGCCTCTAAAACCCTTTCAGGGATTGAAACGGACTGCTCCAACAATCCATACCGATATTCCATAATGCTTCAAAGCCTCTAAAACCCTTTCAGGGATTGAAACCCAATATTCCATTTCAATGTAATTAAAGAGTGCGAGCTTCAAAGCCTCTAAAACCCTTTCAGGGATTGAAACGAAAAATAATTGATGAGCAGCGCCGCAATATTATCGCTTCAAAGCCTCTAAAACCCTTTCAGGGATTGAAACTGGAACTACACCACCCAGCAGATTGAAATTTGGGGCTTCAAAGCCTCTAAAACCCTTTCAGGGATTGAAACCATGCTTTACGATTCAGTATTTGGCATATTCAATGCTTCAAAGCCTCTAAAACCCTTTCAGGGATTGAAACAGTTGATTGCGCCTTACGCTCCTCTATAGCTTGTAGCTTCAAAGCCTCTAAAACCCTTTCAGGGATTGAAACGCCAAAAAAAGTCGTGGGGCGGCGCTAAAAGCTGCTGCTTCAAAGCCTCTAAAACCCTTTCAGGGATTGAAACAAATTCCACTGATTCACAAGGCTCAAACCCTGCGGCTTCAAAGCCTCTAAAACCCTTTCAGGGATTGAAACCTTTATTCGACTGGCAAGGCAAGATTTAGGCGATCGGCTTCAAAGCCTCTAAAACCCTTTCAGGGATTGAAACCAGGATCTTGCCCCGCGATCGCCTGAGATTGACTCTCGCTTCAAAGCCTCTAAAACCCTTTCAGGGATTGAAACAGTTGAAAAGCTGTTTAGCTGTTTGCCCTGCGGCGGCTTCAAAGCCTCTAAAACCCTTTCAGGGATTGAAACTTGCCCCAGTGCAGAAACGATCAGGCTTGCAATCAGCTTCAAAGCCTCTAAAACCCTTTCAGGGATTGAAACACGAAAAAGGGGGACATTAGAAATTAAACCCCACAGCTTCAAAGCCTCTAAAACCCTTTCAGGGATTGAAACCATGGCTTTGAGGGCAGCCCGTTCGATTTTATCCAGCTTCAAAGCCTCTAAAACCCTTTCAGGGATTGAAACAAGCAAATTTATTAGCGCGATCGTTGCCAAAAATAGCTTCAAAGCCTCTAAAACCCTTTCAGGGATTGAAACTTGGGCGGTAATGATCTAGAGGTGATTAATCGGAGGCTTCAAAGCCTCTAAAACCCTTTCAGGGATTGAAACCGCACCCTGTCCCAGATTGACCGCCTAAATATGGCGATTCGCTTCAAAGCCTCTAAAACCCTTTCAGGGATTGAAACTTGCTTAATGCAGTGCCAAAAATGAAGCCCTGTTTTGCTTCAAAGCCTCTAAAACCCTTTCAGGGATTGAAACTTCGTCCTCCTCCATCCGCCATTCGTACCCGTATTCGGTAGCGAGGCTTCAAAGCCTCTAAAACCCTTTCAGGGATTGAAACTAGATCTCTAATGCCTGTGGGCAAGATGATTTGATGCTTCAAAGCCTCTAAAACCCTTTCAGGGATTGAAACTTTTAATCTCATTGCCGATCGCCCGTTGGATATTGCCGATGCTTCAAAGCCTCTAAAACCCTTTCAGGGATTGAAACGTGCTAGTTGGTGGGCAGCACGATAGTACGATCCAGCTTCAAAGCCTCTAAAACCCTTTCAGGGATTGAAACCTGCGGCGAAATTACCGAGGATACCAGCCAATACTGCTTCAAAGCCTCTAAAACCCTTTCAGGGATTGAAACGCTGGCGAAAATCAGATCGCCTATAAAGTCGCCGATGCTTCAAAGCCTCTAAAACCCTTTCAGGGATTGAAACTCGACAGTTCAGAGTGAATATAATCGCTCCAAATCTGCGTGCTTCAAAGCCTCTAAAACCCTTTCAGGGATTGAAACAGCCTCAATCAATTTCTCATTGGCGGCGGCTAGCGCTTTCTGCTTCAAAGCCTCTAAAACCCTTTCAGGGATTGAAACGCACTTTAGCGAGATGATCTCCGAAATGGGGATTGGCTTCAAAGCCTCTAAAACCCTTTCAGGGATTGAAACATGGCTTAAATGGGTTGGATGGGTTGAGGTAACGGGCTTCAAAGCCTCTAAAACCCTTTCAGGGATTGAAACAATGCCTTCAAGATTCAAAGCCCAAAACTCTGCTAGTTTGTCCATGCTTCAAAGCCTCTAAAACCCTTTCAGGGATTGAAACAACGGGTTGACAAACACCCATTCCGTTATTGGGTCGAAGCAGCTTCAAAGCCTCTAAAACCCTTTCAGGGATTGAAACAGAATAGAAGCCTTGATCCTTCTCGCCTTGCGAGATCTGCGCTTCAAAGCCTCTAAAACCCTTTCAGGGATTGAAACGATGCTGCGTTCCCTAAATTCGGGGTTGACAATAGCTTCAAAGCCTCTAAAACCCTTTCAGGGATTGAAACTGTGGTTTCCCGCTTGCTTGAAAAGGCGATCGCCGCTTCAAAGCCTCTAAAACCCTTTCAGGGATTGAAACTGGGCGGTATGGAGAATTGAACCAACGCAACCAGAGCTTCAAAGCCTCTAAAACCCTTTCAGGGATTGAAACTGAGCAAATTCTCTCGCAGTCGGCACTCGCAGTTTGGCTTCAAAGCCTCTAAAACCCTTTCAGGGATTGAAACTTTTTCATCCTTGCCACTGCCAAGTTTTTGCAGGGCGCTTGGTTTTGGGCTTCAAAGCCTCTAAAACCCTTTCAGGGATTGAAACTTTTTCATCCTGCGTTTTTGCTTCTGCCACTTTCCAAAGCTTCAAAGCCTCTAAAACCCTTTCAGGGATTGAAACGATTTGGCGCGACTGCGTGGGGTTGCTGTTTTTGGCGCTTCAAAGCCTCTAAAACCCTTTCAGGGATTGAAACCCGCCTAGTGTCCCGTGTGGGGGCAATTCTCCGTTAAGCTTCAAAGCCTCTAAAACCCTTTCAGGGATTGAAACGCCTCAATGGGAAGGCTCAAAGGCTCAAACATGGAGCTTCAAAGCCTCTAAAACCCTTTCAGGGATTGAAACTTTTGCTCTCTCTCATACGAAAAGATACTTCCATGGGCTTCAAAGCCTCTAAAACCCTTTCAGGGATTGAAACCATATTGAACGATCTAAAAGAATGCTCGTTATATAGCTTCAAAGCCTCTAAAACCCTTTCAGGGATTGAAACAGGCTTCTAGACCGTATTTAAGATCGCCTGATTTAATGGCTTCAAAGCCTCTAAAACCCTTTCAGGGATTGAAACATCAAAAACAGCAGAATTTTGGATTAACAACGCTAAGCTTCAAAGCCTCTAAAACCCTTTCAGGGATTGAAACTGAGGGCTTCGTGGGTGCTGGTGGTGATTGGTGGGCGCTTCAAAGCCTCTAAAACCCTTTCAGGGATTGAAACTGCGATTCCGTGAGGTTAAAATCGGCGATCGTTTTCATGCTTCAAAGCCTCTAAAACCCTTTCAGGGATTGAAACAAAGTTTTTCGATTAGCTCGATCGCCCTGCGAACTTCAGCGCTTCAAAGCCTCTAAAACCCTTTCAGGGATTGAAACATGCAGGGCGATCGCTCGTTGCCTTTGGATGGCTGCGGCGATCGCTGGCTTCAAAGCCTCTAAAACCCTTTCAGGGATTGAAACTTGTCGGTAACAGGTAAATTAGATGCCTTAAAAGTGCTTCAAAGCCTCTAAAACCCTTTCAGGGATTGAAACTGATAATGAAGCAATCGCCGCAGGGCAATCTGCCAAGGCTTCAAAGCCTCTAAAACCCTTTCAGGGATTGAAACGGCTATCATCTAGGTTAGGGGGGATTTCTATCGCCATCACAGCTTCAAAGCCTCTAAAACCCTTTCAGGGATTGAAACGAAACTATCGCGCTTCATATTGACTTTCAACAACACAGCTTCAAAGCCTCTAAAACCCTTTCAGGGATTGAAACGGGGAAGTAGGCAACCCAAACCTGAGAAAAGGTTAGGCTTCAAAGCCTCTAAAACCCTTTCAGGGATTGAAACGCCTCAACAATTTCAGCCTTAGCAATTGGCTTAGGATGCTTCAAAGCCTCTAAAACCCTTTCAGGGATTGAAACTGAAGGGGAACAAGCTTTTGCCAATTATCAGGCGGCGAGCTTCAAAGCCTCTAAAACCCTTTCAGGGATTGAAACAGCGCCGTTGCTCAAAGGATGGCGGTAATGTGTAATAATTAGAGCTTCAAAGCCTCTAAAACCCTTTCAGGGATTGAAACCCTTAGACTGATTTGATACTGTCGATAGCTTTCTTTGCTTCAAAGCCTCTAAAACCCTTTCAGGGATTGAAACATGAGAACGTAAAATTCATATTCTACGGTGCTGATTACAAGCTTCAAAGCCTCTAAAACCCTTTCAGGGATTGAAACTGCCAGTGAAGCTTATAGAGGCGTTCCCTCAATGAGCTTCAAAGCCTCTAAAACCCTTTCAGGGATTGAAACCACGCCAAGTTCCACAGGAGGTAATTGTGGACGCTTGCTTCAAAGCCTCTAAAACCCTTTCAGGGATTGAAACACGATTTATCCAGATTGACTTTAGCCAACTATCTAGCTTCAAAGCCTCTAAAACCCTTTCAGGGATTGAAACATACCCTGATGTTCCTAGCATTGGTTGCCTCCCTAAGCCTTCAAAGCCTCTAAAACCCTTTCAGGGATTGAAACTGCAATCAGCTAAACGCTCTCAAAAAGGAACTCAATGCTTCAAAGCCTCTAAAACCCTTTCAGGGATTGAAACTTTTGGCACTCTAGCCATTACTTCTTTAATTAAAGGCATTGCTTCAAAGCCTCTAAAACCCTTTCAGGGATTGAAACATCAACTATCCAAACTTCCTAAAACGTGCTTGGGCTTCAAAGCCTCTAAAACCCTTTCAGGGATTGAAACGCATTGAAATATTCGGCGGCGGCTGGCGGTGTTGCTTCAAAGCCTCTAAAACCCTTTCAGGGATTGAAACCTACCCATCGCGATCTATCCTAATCAATCGCATGGGCTTCAAAGCCTCTAAAACCCTTTCAGGGATTGAAACCATCGCTTTGCAGGGCGCTTGGCTTTGGGCTTGCCGCTTCAAAGCCTCTAAAACCCTTTCAGGGATTGAAACTTTATCTTGTCGGGGGGCTAGAAAAATACGGGTGGCTTCAAAGCCTCTAAAACCCTTTCAGGGATTGAAACTTGAAATCACGGCTAACAACCACTGCCGAATTAATGCTTCAAAGCCTCTAAAACCCTTTCAGGGATTGAAACTAGTAACAGGCGATGGTGTAGGTGCGAAATTAGGGGCGGGGCTTCAAAGCCTCTAAAACCCTTTCAGGGATTGAAACCGTGTACTGTGATGGGGATAAAAACGGGAATACTGCCGTAAGCTTCAAAGCCTCTAAAACCCTTTCAGGGATTGAAACCAAAAACTCGGAAAGCTTCTTATTACGCGGGGAATTGGGGGCTTCAAAGCCTCTAAAACCCTTTCAGGGATTGAAACACTAGCTGGCGGTGGTGGTGAAATTATTGGGGGCGGCTTCAAAGCCTCTAAAACCCTTTCAGGGATTGAAACCTCCATTTACCTCATGTCTCCATTGGTAGGTGATGCTTCAAAGCCTCTAAAACCCTTTCAGGGATTGAAACACGAGATGTATCCATTATCGCAAGCATAATAAAATTCGCTTCAAAGCCTCTAAAACCCTTTCAGGGATTGAAACATATCGTCATCGGAAGTAACGCTAATGACGAAACCGCGGCTTCAAAGCCTCTAAAACCCTTTCAGGGATTGAAACGATAATCTTGAACTTGCTGCAATGTGTACCCAGGCTTCAAAGCCTCTAAAACCCTTTCAGGGATTGAAACAGATAATGATGCTATCGCCGCAGGTCTAGCGGCTAAGGCTTCAAAGCCTCTAAAACCCTTTCAGGGATTGAAACCTATTTAAGCGCCCCGATGGCACTAATTGCCCCTATGCTTCAAAGCCTCTAAAACCCTTTCAGGGATTGAAACAATACTAATGCGACAGCCATTAACAATTGTTACGGGTTGGCTTCAAAGCCTCTAAAACCCTTTCAGGGATTGAAACGTAGTGGATTCGCTTACTTCAATCACAATGAACTCTGCTTCAAAGCCTCTAAAACCCTTTCAGGGATTGAAACATATTCAAAGATAGGTTGTGTGACTGCGCTACGAGCTTCAAAGCCTCTAAAACCCTTTCAGGGATTGAAACGACATTCTAAATCAGAACTGATAAGTTAATTTGGCTTCAAAGCCTCTAAAACCCTTTCAGGGATTGAAACCGATACCACAAGCATTAGTGCTTACAAATCTTTGCCCTTCAAAGCCTCTAAAACCCTTTCAGGGATTGAAACCACAATACCCTCTTTTTCTGCCAACTCTTTGAGGTCGTTAGGCTTCAAAGCCTCTAAAACCCTTTCAGGGATTGAAACGTAAGCATCAAAGTCAATCGCACCAGAATTTATTAGGCTTCAAAGCCTCTAAAACCCTTTCAGGGATTGAAACCAAGGTTCAAGAATGCTTCTCGCGAAGGTGAATATTCTTCAAAGCCTCTAAAACCCTTTCAGGGATTGAAACAAATCGCATTGAGTAATCAATCTCAAGCGTCAAACGCTTCAAAGCCTCTAAAACCCTTTCAGGGATTGAAACTGGAGTAGATTGGGGATAAACCATCATCCTTACTGGGCTTCAAAGCCTCTAAAACCCTTTCAGGGATTGAAACCTAACTGTGCTGTTTGAAAATGCTGACAGTACAGCGCTTCAAAGCCTCTAAAACCCTTTCAGGGATTGAAACATGGGCTATTATACTGGCAACTGTATTGTCTGGTATAAAGGCTTCAAAGCCTCTAAAACCCTTTCAGGGATTGAAACAAAACCCGTGAGGCTGAAGTAATTGTCCCCGCCCAAGCTTCAAAGCCTCTAAAACCCTTTCAGGGATTGAAACCTATATGCCATAGACAATCTTTCAAAATATGGCTGGCTTCAAAGCCTCTAAAACCCTTTCAGGGATTGAAACTTATAATACAAAGCCCTAGCTTTACTTTTTTGCTGCTTCAAAGCCTCTAAAACCCTTTCAGGGATTGAAACTGATTTACCAAATTGAATTTCATCTTTTACCTCTTGCTTCAAAGCCTCTAAAACCCTTTCAGGGATTGAAACACTGAGATCGGCGGCGGCTTTTGTCCATGCAATTGTAGCTAGCTTCAAAGCCTCTAAAACCCTTTCAGGGATTGAAACTTCTAAAATCGTATTCGTATCCATCGCTACGGGATGCTTCAAAGCCTCTAAAACCCTTTCAGGGATTGAAACACGCCGATGTCACGCCGATGTCACGCGGTAGAGAAGAGGGCTTCAAAGCCTCTAAAACCCTTTCAGGGATTGAAACAATGCCGCAAGAAGCAACGGCGGCGAAATGAGTAGCTTCAAAGCCTCTAAAACCCTTTCAGGGATTGAAACGTGTGATTCGATCACCTTTTTGCAAGTAATTGGGATTTTGCTTCAAAGCCTCTAAAACCCTTTCAGGGATTGAAACCTAAGCGCTTCTTTTGCCTTAAAAGCGCCAATAGTGAAGGCTTCAAAGCCTCTAAAACCCTTTCAGGGATTGAAACTTTGCCTTTTGACCGAATCATAGATGCTAAACCACTGCTTCAAAGCCTCTAAAACCCTTTCAGGGATTGAAACAAGGGTTAGATGCTTGCAAATTGGCAGATCCAATGCTTCAAAGCCTCTAAAACCCTTTCAGGGATTGAAACCTTCTCCTTACAAATTCTGGGAACGTAGCCCTGCTTCTTCAGGCTTCAAAGCCTCTAAAACCCTTTCAGGGATTGAAACGAGACGCGATAAGGGGGCTTAACCCTATACTTACCCCTGAGGCTTCAAAGCCTCTAAAACCCTTTCAGGGATTGAAACTTCGCCCTTTGAGTTTTTTAATCTCATTAGCGATCGCCCGTGCTTCAAAGCCTCTAAAACCCTTTCAGGGATTGAAACACTTCAGTATTTGATCTAAGATCATTAAATTGTTCATGATGCTTCAAAGCCTCTAAAACCCTTTCAGGGATTGAAACTTGCAGGGGCTGGGCGCTGTAATGGGCGTACATCGCTTCAAAGCCTCTAAAACCCTTTCAGGGATTGAAACGATCGGAAGTTTCAAATCTACGATCGCGAGATTGCGCTTCAAAGCCTCTAAAACCCTTTCAGGGATTGAAACAAAAAAGATTTTATTTCTTGCCGATGGGAATTGTTTGGCTTCAAAGCCTCTAAAACCCTTTCAGGGATTGAAACTGCGGTTGAAAACTGCTTACAGACAGGGCTTGCGCTTCAAAGCCTCTAAAACCCTTTCAGGGATTGAAACATAAGGTTAAATTAAAAACGAACGGAGCAACCGCCGCTTCAAAGCCTCTAAAACCCTTTCAGGGATTGAAACTACGAGTCTGTCAACAAGACCATATACCTATACTGCTTCAAAGCCTCTAAAACCCTTTCAGGGATTGAAACCGACCGCAAAGCACGGGCAGCGCCGCGCTTTGTCTGCTTCAAAGCCTCTAAAACCCTTTCAGGGATTGAAACTCAACAAGCCATCTGGAGAGGAGAGGATTGCATAGGCTTCAAAGCCTCTAAAACCCTTTCAGGGATTGAAACTTGGCACAAGCGATCGCCCAATCAAGTCCCTGATAGCTTCAAAGCCTCTAAAACCCTTTCAGGGATTGAAACAGGCGATCGCGATTACGTTGCCACTGCTTGAATCGGCTTCAAAGCCTCTAAAACCCTTTCAGGGATTGAAACTTCGTATCCATCGCTACGGGATACGGACGACCAAGCTTCAAAGCCTCTAAAACCCTTTCAGGGATTGAAACGGGGTTCTTATAAGCATAGGTCGGGCGCTTGGGTAGCTTCAAAGCCTCTAAAACCCTTTCAGGGATTGAAACTTTGGACAACCAACCCCACACCGCCCGATGGATTTCAAAGGCTTCAAAGCCTCTAAAACCCTTTCAGGGATTGAAACTTTGCAGACTTGCTTGAGCTACATGATCGCCGCCGCTTCAAAGCCTCTAAAACCCTTTCAGGGATTGAAACTGATACTGCTTCCGCGTATTTTTCGCCCAAAGCGCTGCTTCAAAGCCTCTAAAACCCTTTCAGGGATTGAAACAATAGGTATCACCAAATTTATTAGCGAGATCGTTGCCAAGCTTCAAAGCCTCTAAAACCCTTTCAGGGATTGAAACTAAACTTCATTCAGAGTTTAGAAACGACCCAAAGATCGCTTCAAAGCCTCTAAAACCCTTTCAGGGATTGAAACCAATCAAGAAAACCTACCGATCGCCTCCATGCAAAGCTTCAAAGCCTCTAAAACCCTTTCAGGGATTGAAACCGAACAGAGAGATCGCATTGTCGTTGTCACCAGAATATTAGCTTCAAAGCCTCTAAAACCCTTTCAGGGATTGAAACTGATAAGTGGAATAGGTCAGCCAAGCACCATCCGCAGGCTTCAAAGCCTCTAAAACCCTTTCAGGGATTGAAACAATCCAATCACTTTGCCTCATACTGCCACCTCCAGCTTCAAAGCCTCTAAAACCCTTTCAGGGATTGAAACCCGTCCAATAATCCGTGCTGCTATTGGTTATGTTGGCTTCAAAGCCTCTAAAACCCTTTCAGGGATTGAAACTCATTGACAGACTCATAGACTCGCGGTAAGATTGCGCTTCAAAGCCTCTAAAACCCTTTCAGGGATTGAAACAGGGAGACTTTCGATAGTCTCCCATGTTTTTTCTGTTGCTTCAAAGCCTCTAAAACCCTTTCAGGGATTGAAACACTGCCTTAATAATCGTGTCGCGATCTGCCCCCGATTCGGCTTCAAAGCCTCTAAAACCCTTTCAGGGATTGAAACTCAGCCTTAGATTACCTTGGAGGCACATCTAGGCAAGAGATGCTTCAAAGCCTCTAAAACCCTTTCAGGGATTGAAACGAGTTTCTCCTGATACAAAAAAAGCCCCTCGCAATGCTTCAAAGCCTCTAAAACCCTTTCAGGGATTGAAACAAGTTTTTTAGAATACGATTTTTTGAGGGGCGAACTGCTTCAAAGCCTCTAAAACCCTTTCAGGGATTGAAACATGGCTTTGTGTTCCTTTGCTTAACTTTCTATATGCTTCAAAGCCTCTAAAACCCTTTCAGGGATTGAAACCATTAAAGCGACTATTACAGCTTTCTCTGATTACCGCTTCAAAGCCTCTAAAACCCTTTCAGGGATTGAAACAGCGTTTGGCAAAAACGTAATTTATGAGGTTAGGCTTCAAAGCCTCTAAAACCCTTTCAGGGATTGAAACTTCGGATATAGCCTTTATTGACTAAATGCTCAATGCTTCAAAGCCTCTAAAACCCTTTCAGGGATTGAAACTTGCCATGAGCCATTTACGCTATCAAATGAGTGCAGCTTCAAAGCCTCTAAAACCCTTTCAGGGATTGAAACTTATCGACTTGCAAGTATGAAATTTTCAAGGTGCTGCTTCAAAGCCTCTAAAACCCTTTCAGGGATTGAAACAGGAATACATACACACGCGATATATGTTAAAAACGAAAGCTTCAAAGCCTCTAAAACCCTTTCAGGGATTGAAACCAACACGCTCACGAATAACACTCTCATTCAAGTGCTTGAGCTTCAAAGCCTCTAAAACCCTTTCAGGGATTGAAACATCAGCGCGTGATACTTGGCTTGCTTGGCATAGGCGATCGGGCTTCAAAGCCTCTAAAACCCTTTCAGGGATTGAAACCGCTTTGAGAGCGATCGCGCCCAAAATATTCCAGAAGCTTCAAAGCCTCTAAAACCCTTTCAGGGATTGAAACTTGCTGTAAACTATAAGCTAGCCAAGATGCTACATTTTGCTTCAAAGCCTCTAAAACCCTTTCAGGGATTGAAACATCTTTTCTAAAAGCTTCTAACTCTTCTTTAGAACCTTTCGCTTCAAAGCCTCTAAAACCCTTTCAGGGATTGAAACTTTGCCCCTGCAAGATACGCACCAAATTTTGAAGCTTCAAAGCCTCTAAAACCCTTTCAGGGATTGAAACCTTCTATGTAGCGATGTACAAGTTTCATTTTATTGCTTCAAAGCCTCTAAAACCCTTTCAGGGATTGAAACGCTGTTTGTTCAGTCATTTGTTTTTCCATCATTACGCTTCAAAGCCTCTAAAACCCTTTCAGGGATTGAAACTCCAAGTTAGATCGGTAAGGTTTAGGGATACTTTGCTTCAAAGCCTCTAAAACCCTTTCAGGGATTGAAACACGCAAAACCAGACTAGGCAAAGATTTGTAAGCGCTTCAAAGCCTCTAAAACCCTTTCAGGGATTGAAACGACCTGCAACAGCGCAAATTAGACCTAATGGCGGCTTCAAAGCCTCTAAAACCCTTTCAGGGATTGAAACAGGGCATCAAAACGCTATCCGTAGCGCTGTATTTCGCTTCAAAGCCTCTAAAACCCTTTCAGGGATTGAAACATTCCAACTCTGAAGATGAGCGACAAGAGGAGCCGCCCAACAGCTTCAAAGCCTCTAAAACCCTTTCAGGGATTGAAACTTTTAGGGGATTAGAAAATAAAGATTTAATCATTAGCTTCAAAGCCTCTAAAACCCTTTCAGGGATTGAAACAGAACTGAGACTCAAAACTATGTAATTGTTAATAAGCTTCAAAGCCTCTAAAACCCTTTCAGGGATTGAAACTAAGATGTCCATGACATGGCACTTGCCGCCAATATTGCTTCAAAGCCTCTAAAACCCTTTCAGGGATTGAAACAGGGCTAGCAAATTAATCAAAAGTACCTTTTATAAGCTTCAAAGCCTCTAAAACCCTTTCAGGGATTGAAACGAAAGACTGTTAGAGGGCAAAAATTACCACTTACATAGCTTCAAAGCCTCTAAAACCCTTTCAGGGATTGAAACCCTTAGCACTTTCTCTAAACGCTGCTATAGGTGTGTTGGCTTCAAAGCCTCTAAAACCCTTTCAGGGATTGAAACAAATGACAGCCATCCATCAAATCCCGAAATTCGGGAGCTTCAAAGCCTCTAAAACCCTTTCAGGGATTGAAACAACATGGCGATCGCCCTTGGATTTCTGGCAGTGGCGGCGAGCTTCAAAGCCTCTAAAACCCTTTCAGGGATTGAAACATACCTGTGGGATAAAAAGAAGCTTGGCTGTCGTGCTTCAAAGCCTCTAAAACCCTTTCAGGGATTGAAACCAGCATTTTAACGCTGAACAATTGAAAGTTTTAAGCTTCAAAGCCTCTAAAACCCTTTCAGGGATTGAAACATGATGTTTTATTCTCACATTTCAGAACTGGAAGCTTCAAAGCCTCTAAAACCCTTTCAGGGATTGAAACGTCTTTAAACTTTCTTTTTGGCTTGACTTGGCATGACTAGGCTTCAAAGCCTCTAAAACCCTTTCAGGGATTGAAACTTTAATACTATGCTGCTAGGAATAATCATTTTATCTAGCTACGGCTTCAAAGCCTCTAAAACCCTTTCAGGGATTGAAACACGCGATTATTTAAGGTCATCGCAGTGTTTTGTATGTTGAGCTTCAAAGCCTCTAAAACCCTTTCAGGGATTGAAACCGTGCTAATTAGCTGTGTTTTGTCGCGCATGGTAGTAAGCTTCAAAGCCTCTAAAACCCTTTCAGGGATTGAAACACAAGCTTTTAAAATACACTTGTACGATAACAACTAGCTTCAAAGCCTCTAAAACCCTTTCAGGGATTGAAACGTAAGCAATAGAATCAGGAGAGGTGTTGTAATGAGCTTCAAAGCCTCTAAAACCCTTTCAGGGATTGAAACGAGATATACACTTTTTAAGGTGAATACTCTTAGGCTTCAAAGCCTCTAAAACCCTTTCAGGGATTGAAACACAAGCTTTTCACTTATAGAGGCTAATCTAGCCTTGCTTCAAAGCCTCTAAAACCCTTTCAGGGATTGAAACACGCCTTGAGCCACGCCTACCACTGAGAACACGCGCTTCAAAGCCTCTAAAACCCTTTCAGGGATTGAAACCATCGATAGAAAAACACCTTTACTAATTTTTTTCATTGCTTCAAAGCCTCTAAAACCCTTTCAGGGATTGAAACGCTCTGATTGCCGATGATCCTCGGATCGTCTCAAAGCTTCAAAGCCTCTAAAACCCTTTCAGGGATTGAAACTCAAATTTGTAAGTACTTTTCTGACTGCAATATTGGCTTCAAAGCCTCTAAAACCCTTTCAGGGATTGAAACTGAAGAGCATCATCCGCACCGAGGCGTAACCCATAGCGCTTCAAAGCCTCTAAAACCCTTTCAGGGATTGAAACTTTTGCAGCAGGTAGCCGCGCAACAAACAGGTGCGCTTCAAAGCCTCTAAAACCCTTTCAGGGATTGAAACTCAACCTCAACAACTTCAACCTCAACAACTTCGGGGCTTCAAAGCCTCTAAAACCCTTTCAGGGATTGAAACTTTGGCAAGCCACAAACCCATACAGGCGGATTGGGCTTCAAAGCCTCTAAAACCCTTTCAGGGATTGAAACAAACCACCGTCTCCAGCACAGCAAGCGGCTGATTGCTTCAAAGCCTCTAAAACCCTTTCAGGGATTGAAACTTGCCTGTATTAGCGTCAATTACGCCCCCCTTCCCGCTTCAAAGCCTCTAAAACCCTTTCAGGGATTGAAACAAGATGGACTAACCGATCCGACAAACTTTGCATATAGCTTCAAAGCCTCTAAAACCCTTTCAGGGATTGAAACGGGCTAAGCACTGCCAAAAAGCCAGCAACAGTCGCGCTTCAAAGCCTCTAAAACCCTTTCAGGGATTGAAACCCTAGTATTGGCAGTAAAAATACCGCCCTGCAACTGCTTCAAAGCCTCTAAAACCCTTTCAGGGATTGAAACGATCTTGGGGAGATGCCAAGCGCGGCGACTTTCAAGCTTCAAAGCCTCTAAAACCCTTTCAGGGATTGAAACGCCCCACATTTCCATAGCCCTAGTTTTTACGAGCTTCAAAGCCTCTAAAACCCTTTCAGGGATTGAAACTGGCGAAAAACTGCTCACTCAAGACCGCTCAAATTTTTTATGCTTCAAAGCCTCTAAAACCCTTTCAGGGATTGAAACTATCAAGTTCACATTTGCAAGCAGACCCCCCGTGCGCTTCAAAGCCTCTAAAACCCTTTCAGGGATTGAAACTAAAAAAGCTGTGCGATTCTTGCCCCACACCTTGGCTTCAAAGCCTCTAAAACCCTTTCAGGGATTGAAACTGGTTTATCGCGAGGCAACTGGTACGGAAATGCTCAAAGCTTCAAAGCCTCTAAAACCCTTTCAGGGATTGAAACGGGCATACTCCATACGATAAGCGCAAACCTAGACCTGCTTCAAAGCCTCTAAAACCCTTTCAGGGATTGAAACCGTTGCTTTCAACTTTTTCTGTGGGAATTTCGGCAATGCTTCAAAGCCTCTAAAACCCTTTCAGGGATTGAAACGTTCTTTTTAAATATGCTTCGCGCTTACGCGCAGCTTCAAAGCCTCTAAAACCCTTTCAGGGATTGAAACTTATAGTTACAAGTGAAGTTGCCAAAAATTACAAGCTTCAAAGCCTCTAAAACCCTTTCAGGGATTGAAACCGACTATGAATTACATAGAGATTGCATCGCTTGCAGCTTCAAAGCCTCTAAACCCCTTTCAGGGATTGAAACAAGGCGACTTATAATCAAATTCTTGGCATAGATCCAGCTTCAAAGCCTCTAAAACCCTTTCAGGGATTGAAACATCTTCATCCGTGCCTCAAAGAAATTGCTTACCGCGCTTCAAAGCCTCTAAAACCCTTTCAGGGATTGAAACTGAGCAGTGAATGTAAACGAGTTCATCTGTTGACCGGCTTCAAAGCCTCTAAAACCCTTTCAGGGATTGAAACAGCACTTTGGAAAAGCCCCTCACGCCGCTCTCCGAGCTTCAAAGCCTCTAAAACCCTTTCAGGGATTGAAACCCTATCTCTTGAATTGGTCCGATTGTTGCCAGATTGCTTCAAAGCCTCTAAAACCCTTTCAGGGATTGAAACTTAATATCGGTACTGAGTCAGCCCCCCGTGTGGTCGCTATGCTTCAAAGCCTCTAAAACCCTTTCAGGGATTGAAACCTAGTTTGTCCAGGTACAAGGACAGTGACAGTAATTAGCTTCAAAGCCTCTAAAACCCTTTCAGGGATTGAAACCTCACACTGAACGTAGATCACAGTCCCTTGGGTTACTGGCTTCAAAGCCTCTAAAACCCTTTCAGGGATTGAAACTATGTGCTTTTCTAAAGCAATCGCCTCATCTGCGCGAAGCTTCAAAGCCTCTAAAACCCTTTCAGGGATTGAAACTGTTTCTTGGCAACAGCAGCAGGGTCAAAAGATAAATGCTTCAAAGCCTCTAAAACCCTTTCAGGGATTGAAACGCATAGACCGCGATCGCCTTGTTAATCTCCTGAATAGCTTCAAAGCCTCTAAAACCCTTTCAGGGATTGAAACTGCAAGGGCAATCCGCCGATTCTAGATGCTGGGAGCGCTTCAAAGCCTCTAAAACCCTTTCAGGGATTGAAACCGATGTTAGCCATTGATACACCATCCTGAAGAGTAGCTTCAAAGCCTCTAAAACCCTTTCAGGGATTGAAACTTGTGCAATATGTTGAGTTGCAAGCCCAACGATTGCTTCAAAGCCTCTAAAACCCTTTCAGGGATTGAAACAGCATCAAAACGAGCAACTGCTGTGAATGGCTGACTGCTTCAAAGCCTCTAAAACCCTTTCAGGGATTGAAACAACACCTCCCTTTCGTCCATACTGGTGAAATTCAGGCTTCAAAGCCTCTAAAACCCTTTCAGGGATTGAAACATTTTGATGCAGTCGGTTAACTGCGCGATCGCGATGCTTCAAAGCCTCTAAAACCCTTTCAGGGATTGAAACATATCGGCACTGTCGAAATGGATTTTTACACCCTGCTTCAAAGCCTCTAAAACCCTTTCAGGGATTGAAACCAATTGATCACGACACTCCCATCATTGGCTGAAAACGCTTCAAAGCCTCTAAAACCCTTTCAGGGATTGAAACTTATTGAGATCGATTTCTCTCTCAGCAAATGCGCGCTTCAAAGCCTCTAAAACCCTTTCAGGGATTGAAACAGCGCAATATGATTGGGGTCTATATCGGTCTGAACAGCTTCAAAGCCTCTAAAACCCTTTCAGGGATTGAAACCAATAGTTGCGGGTAAGCCTTCTAGGGCATTCAAGCTTCAAAGCCTCTAAAACCCTTTCAGGGATTGAAACCACCCTGCGATCGCCGCTACTTTCAGGGTTAGCTGCTCAGCTTCAAAGCCTCTAAAACCCTTTCAGGGATTGAAACTAGCCTTTGGAACCCCAGTTGGTTTATTATTTTCAGGGCTTCAAAGCCTCTAAAACCCTTTCAGGGATTGAAACAGAGCGATCGCAAGGGCGCACCAGCACCCATACTGGCTTCAAAGCCTCTAAAACCCTTTCAGGGATTGAAACAGGAGCCACCAGAAGAAGATCCCGATTGGGTTAAGCTTCAAAGCCTCTAAAACCCTTTCAGGGATTGAAACTAGTGTGTCCCGCTAACCCGAAGTCACAGCTAAGCGCTTCAAAGCCTCTAAAACCCTTTCAGGGATTGAAACTTTAGCCATTACATAAGCCATTTCCTTGTGATATTGCCTTGCTTCAAAGCCTCTAAAACCCTTTCAGGGATTGAAACAGCGATGGTGACTTGCTAACCTTTTCATTGATTGCTTCGATGCTTCAAAGCCTCTAAAACCCTTTCAGGGATTGAAACATCGTCAAATAGATTTTGATCGGGGTTTTGTACAAGCTTCAAAGCCTCTAAAACCCTTTCAGGGATTGAAACCAATCTTAGGGGTGACTTCGGGTTGGGGGGTCACTTCAGCTTCAAAGCCTCTAAAACCCTTTCAGGGATTGAAACTTTGCGGGTCGCTGGCGTTTGGGTTTGCCTCCCATGATGCTTCAAAGCCTCTAAAACCCTTTCAGGGATTGAAACCGCCCAAACTAGCAATGCTCAATCCATGAGTTTGCAGGCTTCAAAGCCTCTAAAACCCTTTCAGGGATTGAAACAAGTCGATCATCAAGTTTTGGCACAAGCGATCGCCCGCTTCAAAGCCTCTAAAACCCTTTCAGGGATTGAAACATTGCGATCGCCCCTGATGTTGCGGTTGCCGCAACCGCTTCAAAGCCTCTAAAACCCTTTCAGGGATTGAAACTCAGTTTTATGTTGCTGGCAACCCACTTTCTTGGGCTTCAAAGCCTCTAAAACCCTTTCAGGGATTGAAACTTTTTGATTCTGGCTTGATCTTTGCCGATGCTGCTGCTTCAAAGCCTCTAAAACCCTTTCAGGGATTGAAACATAGCCAGTGAATAATGTGGCGATCGTCTTAGACATCAGGAGCTTCAAAGCCTCTAAAACCCTTTCAGGGATTGAAACAAACTCCTCAATGGACTCAGCTAGATTTTTGTCAAGCTTCAAAGCCTCTAAAACCCTTTCAGGGATTGAAACCATATCTGATTTCGGATTGCAGAAACTCGACTTCTGCTTCAAAGCCTCTAAAACCCTTTCAGGGATTGAAACGAATTGAATAATGACTCCCTTCTCGCCAATACAAGAGCTTCAAAGCCTCTAAAACCCTTTCAGGGATTGAAACGAGCAGACTTGGTATTGATCCGAACTACACCAACGCGCTTCAAAGCCTCTAAAACCCTTTCAGGGATTGAAACGGAGGACATCAGCGATCGCCGCCGAATCCATCTTTTCGCGCTTCAAAGCCTCTAAAACCCTTTCAGGGATTGAAACGCACTACGATTTGCGCTTGCGGGGCGGAGTTCATTGCTTCAAAGCCTCTAAAACCCTTTCAGGGATTGAAACAAGCAATTCTCGCATTACTACTTCTCTGGGGGAGCTGCTTCAAAGCCTCTAAAACCCTTTCAGGGATTGAAACTACGGTAATACCGACCACCTTTGACGCGATTATCGCTTCAAAGCCTCTAAAACCCTTTCAGGGATTGAAACCAACTAGTGTGACTTGTCTAGCACCCGTTGGCAGTTGTGCTGGCTTCAAAGCCTCTAAAACCCTTTCAGGGATTGAAACACTTTTTAAGCCGCCACGTTGATATACAAGGTATTCGCTTCAAAGCCTCTAAAACCCTTTCAGGGATTGAAACAGCACTGCCAAATGGTATCCATCGCCAATGATTCTGCTTCAAAGCCTCTAAAACCCTTTCAGGGATTGAAACAAGCAATCAATTGGGCGCATTTGCCTCTGTTATCGGCTTCAAAGCCTCTAAAACCCTTTCAGGGATTGAAACGCCTCATCAGGGTACAGGGAGATAATGCGCTTACCGCTTCAAAGCCTCTAAAACCCTTTCAGGGATTGAAACAGGGATAGCGATCCCCTTCTCCGCGATCGCATCCTTGCTTCAAAGCCTCTAAAACCCTTTCAGGGATTGAAACGAAATGGATTTTTACACCCTTCCCACCTCTCGGCGAAGCTTCAAAGCCTCTAAAACCCTTTCAGGGATTGAAACATCAATGCCTCTAGCTGGGCGCGGAGGTCGGCGTATGCTTCAAAGCCTCTAAAACCCTTTCAGGGATTGAAACTCGGAAGATTGGCTTTGTTGAATATTCGGGCGATACGATGGGCTTCAAAGCCTCTAAAACCCTTTCAGGGATTGAAACTGAAAAATTGATTGATCTTAACCAAGCTCAGCACCAGCTTCAAAGCCTCTAAAACCCTTTCAGGGATTGAAACTCCACGATCTCTAATACCCACCACTGCCCATTGATGCTTCAAAGCCTCTAAAACCCTTTCAGGGATTGAAACGTGTTGATTGGCGGGCAACACGATAGTACGATCCAAGCTTCAAAGCCTCTAAAACCCTTTCAGGGATTGAAACCTCATGGAGGCTCCTCCACCACTAGACTCGTTGATGCTTCAAAGCCTCTAAAACCCTTTCAGGGATTGAAACTTTCAGTGCGATCGTCAAATTTAACTACAAACATTTATGCTTCAAAGCCTCTAAAACCCTTTCAGGGATTGAAACTAGAAACAAACTGCACAAATTGCAAATCGACAAGCGGCGAAAGCTTCAAAGCCTCTAAAACCCTTTCAGGGATTGAAACTGCAAACAGGCTATCTAGCATATAGAATCACTAACGCTTCAAAGCCTCTAAAACCCTTTCAGGGATTGAAACCAAGGCTATCAAAACCGCGTACGAATACACCATTAGCTTCAAAGCCTCTAAAACCCTTTCAGGGATTGAAACTTCCATTAAGAGTATCGTGAGAGAGAATTCCCTTACAATGCTTCAAAGCCTCTAAAACCCTTTCAGGGATTGAAACCCTTACATTTACTATTTAAGCGCTTAATCAATAGTTGCTTCAAAGCCTCTAAAACCCTTTCAGGGATTGAAACAGGGCTGCATTACTTGTGCTAATTGCCGAAATTGCGCTTCAAAGCCTCTAAAACCCTTTCAGGGATTGAAACGCCAGTGCCGAAGCGGGTAAGGTTGCGTCATCATGGAGCTTCAAAGCCTCTAAAACCCTTTCAGGGATTGAAACCACGATGTACCACGCGCTGACGGCTCCCTAAAAATCGCTTCAAAGCCTCTAAAACCCTTTCAGGGATTGAAACGGATCACTAAATGACTGAACAAGAACTAATTTGTGCGCTTCAAAGCCTCTAAAACCCTTTCAGGGATTGAAACGCGCGGCTACCTGCTGCAAAAAACTAAGATCGCGCCGCTTCAAAGCCTCTAAAACCCTTTCAGGGATTGAAACACGAGATGTATCCATTATCGTAAGCTACCTGTCTGGCTTCAAAGCCTCTAAAACCCTTTCAGGGATTGAAACAATAGGTTTTTAAATATTAAATATTTACGGATAAAGCTTCAAAGCCTCTAAAACCCTTTCAGGGATTGAAACACTTGGCAGAATACAATCGACTGCTAAAGCAGAGAAGCTTCAAAGCCTCTAAAACCCTTTCAGGGATTGAAACACGAATAGCGCCGCTTTGACCGTAGCCAGTGAGACGCTTCAAAGCCTCTAAAACCCTTTCAGGGATTGAAACTGACTCAATCCTGAGATTGCATGATCGCCGCCGATGCTTCAAAGCCTCTAAAACCCTTTCAGGGATTGAAACCGCACCGCGAAAGGCAGTGGGCGGCGCTACATTAAGCTTCAAAGCCTCTAAAACCCTTTCAGGGATTGAAACTTGGAATTCTGTAATCCTTGCCACTGGCTCTTGTGGCTTCAAAGCCTCTAAAACCCTTTCAGGGATTGAAACATCAGCATTGATAGGGGACACCCTACAGGAATCCTTGCTTCAAAGCCTCTAAAACCCTTTCAGGGATTGAAACGACTCTCTCCTAAATCACCATTGCGGCGTGATAAAGCTTCAAAGCCTCTAAAACCCTTTCAGGGATTGAAACTACATCAAAGCATGGTGATAGATGTACACTTCCCGCTTCAAAGCCTCTAAAACCCTTTCAGGGATTGAAACCCAATAGCTGCTATTGGCTCTCTAGCTTGGATGGCTTCAAAGCCTCTAAAACCCTTTCAGGGATTGAAACGGGAGCGCCAACGCTATCAAACCCTACTGCTTGCAGCCTCAAAGCCTCTAAAACCCTTTCAGGGATTGAAACGGTCGACCCTTGGGTGGTGCTTTTAATGCTTGCCTCAAGGCTTCAAAGCCTCTAAAACCCTTTCAGGGATTGAAACCAAGTTTCTCCAACGATGCATCACGCTCTATTTTGGCTTCAAAGCCTCTAAAACCCTTTCAGGGATTGAAACACGCTCCATCCCATTTTTTTGCAACTATCGTAGGGGCTACTGCTTCAAAGCCTCTAAAACCCTTTCAGGGATTGAAACCCCCAATCGCGCCGCCGCTTGATCTTGATTGCAGTAAAAAGCTTCAAAGCCTCTAAAACCCTTTCAGGGATTGAAACTACAAAAGGTGTGTGACAGCCAAAATGTAGCTACAGAGGCTTCAAAGCCTCTAAAACCCTTTCAGGGATTGAAACGCGCTTTTCATGTTCTCCTGTCGCGTCAATGTCGCGCTTCAAAGCCTCTAAAACCCTTTCAGGGATTGAAACTTTTAATGAATATTAATTATCTCCCTTCTGGAATTGGGAGCTTCAAAGCCTCTAAAACCCTTTCAGGGATTGAAACGGAGCGTACAGCCCCCATATGGTATCTAGAATGTCAGGCTTCAAAGCCTCTAAAACCCTTTCAGGGATTGAAACTGCGTGTGCGCCCACGATAAGCCATCGGTAAGGCAAGCTTCAAAGCCTCTAAAACCCTTTCAGGGATTGAAACAGTATATCTCTGTACTTAATTGGTGCAAAAAGAGGAGCTTCAAAGCCTCTAAAACCCTTTCAGGGATTGAAACTTCAATCCCCCCCGCCGATAATTGAACGTATCGGATACGCAAGGCTTCAAAGCCTCTAAAACCCTTTCAGGGATTGAAACATCGACAATAGACCATGCACGCTTTAAGAAATTTGGGTAATGCTTCAAAGCCTCTAAAACCCTTTCAGGGATTGAAACCTGATAGACGGATATTAGACGGATATTAGACGGATAGGCTTCAAAGCCTCTAAAACCCTTTCAGGGATTGAAACGAAGACTGGGATGCTTTACCCGATTCTCCGACATTGGCTTCAAAGCCTCTAAAACCCTTTCAGGGATTGAAATCCAAGATTCCTTTCTTATCGGGTTATTTTTTGTATCTCTAGCTTCAAAGCCTCACGCAGGCGAAAAGGGGACAAAACATGACCCGATGACAGACCCACCAAGACAGCGCAGCAATCAACGTCAAGACAGACACACAATGGCAAATGATCGTCCACCGATTGTCGGCACGGTTGGGCGTAACAGTGGTCAGATTCGCCCGAAAGTCTGTGACAATACACAACAATCCACGATTCAACCACAGGTAGAGTCAACGACCTTGCCAAATACCACAGTCTATACCGATGAATCGGATGCTTACAATCGCATCCCTGATTCTGGGTGTGAGCGCCAAACAGTTTGCTACTCCCAGAGTGAGTATGCCCATAATGACGATCAAGATGGTTGTTGCGAAATCCATGGCAATACTATGGAGGGCATCTGGGTTGGGGTATGCAACTTTGTGCATCCATTGATCGTTAGTCATCTTTTAGAGCCTAATTGAATTAGCAGCCATTCTTGCTTGTGTGCGAATATCTCTCAGGGCGTTAAACCATTGGTCAAAAGGGATTTTGCCATCCGATTGGGAACTACTTCGAGAAGACTGACTTCCTATACTTCAACCTACTACCGAAGTTGCAATTCAATAATCCCGCAAATTTCTTTTGGCAGACTACTAGTCAGGGAATTTGAAACGGTTGGGAGATAGTAAAGGCAAAATCGGGTCGCGATCGCCAGTTGCATTGGCAGCAAAACGTTTAGATAGAGCAGGCACAAACACTGTGGGGCTAGTAAAACCTGTAAACAGGTGTAGATTTGGATAATCCTGCATCCCACCAACTAGGGGCAACCTATCACGGCTAAAGGCAACTAAACAGTTGCGCCATTTACCTTTTAGATCCGCAATTTGTGGCAATACTTTTGCCACCGCGCTGCGAATTGCCGCCTCACTCTGGTGCGGATCAATGACTGCATCAAAATCGGTTAAAACGCGGCTAAGTTGTCCAAAACGAATGCGTCGATCGCAATATTGAATCGCTCCTGCATCCACAGCAGGCTTAACCAGTTCGATCCCTGCCTGCTCCCAAACTTCATCACTATCAACATCATTGGTGGCTTCCTCTAATTGGTTACGGGTGCTATTGGCAGGCATGACCATCGCTCGCAATTGCAGATCCACGGGTTCCGTATCAATGGCTTCGGCATGGGTAAAGTAGACTTTGACTTTAATTCCTGAATCTTTGAGCAGGGCGCGGGACATTCCCCCAGCACAAACAACTACGTGATCGCTCTTGTATGTTCCCACCGATGTCTCAACCCCTTTAATGCGATCGCCGTCCTTTAAAAATTGCTGCACTTTAGCATAGGCAATCTTGCCCCCCAATCTTTGGAAATTTTGACTATGGGCTGCCACAAAGCAATTTAGATTGATATGACTATGCTTAAACTTTAGTGCGCCGCCAATGCCATCAATATTTAACAATGGTTCACATTCGACCGCTTCTTGGGGATTGAGCAATTGAGGGGCGACCGCGCAATTTGCATAGTTCGCCATGACCAAATCTGGATCGGCATCGGGTTCAAGGGTCAGCAACAGGTCAATATCGCGAAACTCTGTATCCATACCCAACTCATCAGACAATTCTCGCTGTCTTGCAATTCCTTCTTCGCCAAGCTGCCGCGTCAGTGCGGTTGTGCCAGACCAATAGGGAATGCCGCCATAACCCAAACTGCTAGCCCCCTGCAATTGAGAATGCTGTTCGATTAATAATGTGGATAGTCCCGCTTTTTGTAATTCATAGCTTAGGGATATTCCTGTAATACCACCACCAATTACAATCCAGTCATACATAGTTTTTTATCTTTTTTAGTTTAATTACTCGCCTTACGCAGATGGAATACCTGAGATAGCTAAGGTTTCGGACTGGCACGCACCATCCACAGCCCCTACAAAACATGAATTATTCAGGCAGAGGTAATCCCCCCGTGGTTGCCCTGCTTGGCTAGCAGCCAGAGATTCATCATCTGCGTTCTGCGTAACATGAAGTTATAAGTCTGATGAAAGGGAATCACTTCGCAATTCTCTTCACCCGCCAATTTCCTGCAATTCAATATCTTCTAAATCTTCTAAAATACTGGTCTTACCTGCGCCTTGATGTTGGGTCTTAACCCACTTGAGGCGTTTCGGCACTACGCACATCCGCAAGGTGACGCAAGCAATCACAGGAATCCAATGCAGCATATAGATCATGCCAGGTATGGTTCGCCAAATCGCCGATCGCCAAGGCATTTGATAGGAACGCCGCAAGCCAAATGCCATCGTCACGGAAGTGAGGGAGAGGGAGAAAATGGCGATCGGTGGCAATAGGGGCGCGTGATGGAAGGCGATCGCGGCTAGGGTATCAGGAATAAAGGCAATGGTAAGCAGATATTGATTAATCACAAATAGAAAGGCATCAAAGCTCTTTAAGAAGCCCATGCGATTGCTCAGCAGAGGGATTGTGTAATCAAGGTAGCGCTGAAAGCCACCCTCAGCCCAGCGATTGCGCTGATGCCATAGTTGCTTGAGAGTGACGACTCCCTCTTCCTGTACCGCAGGGTTGTACAAACAGGCGATATCCCATTGATGGAGATGCAAGCGAATTGTTAAGTCTAGATCATCGGTAATGGTTTGTTCATTCCAGCCGCCGCAACTATCGAGGGCTTGACGCTTCACAAACTGCCCGTTGCCCCGCAGTTCGCCCGTGCCGCCCACCCTGATCCGTAAATCCTGCAAGCATAAATCTAGTGCCATCTCCGCCGACTGCCCTGCTGTCCAAGCATTTTCATTGGCATTGGCGATCGCCTTGCGTAGTTGTACCGCCCCAATTTTAGGCTGCTGAAATACAGGTACTAGCGATCGCAGCACATCATGGGTTACTTGGGCATCGGCATCAAACACGCCAATAATGTCACCCTGAGTCCTGGGCAGCACTTGGTTTAGCGCCCCCGATTTGCCCCCCTGAGCACCAGCACCCCGCCGCAGGGTTTTTAACTGCGGAAATTTTGTCTTGAGTAATTCCAACACATCGGCAGTGCGATCGCTGCTATTGTCATCAACGATCCAGACCTCAAAGCGATCGCTAGGATAGTCTAGTTGACAGAGATTTTGGACGAGATTAGCAATAACCGCTTCTTCGTTTTTAGCGGATGCTATGAGCGAAAAAAATGGCAAGGTCTCTGATTCTAGAGGCTTGGCAGACGAGGCAGGTAATGATTGCGAAATGCCAAGGGGGGGTAGAGGTGGCGCAAAGATGAGGCGTAGGGCTTGAATGCTAAAAAGCCCCAGTAGCAGCCATTGCCCCCAAGGGACTAGATGCATCCCAAAGGTAAAGCCATAGACTATGGCAAGTGCCATTATGGTCTTGAGTCTGCGGCGATCGCCCCCTGTCTGAAGGCTGTTTCGTAAGTCCATCTCGTGCATTGAGGATTTAGATATATTGCGAAATGTTTAGCTTTATTCAGGATACCGCTTTTTATTCGCCGATCGCGATCGGGATCAGAGGCAAAAAAAATTGCAATTGTCCCAAAGCCCCACTTGTAATTTTTTTTGGCTTTGGGGTTAAGCTCAAAGCGCTATAGTAAAGATTCGTTAACAAACTCAACATAAATAATTAATAACCTAATGCTAGGCTTTCTTAAACGTAAATTTCGTAAAAAAATTGCCCGCATTGAAATCACGGGCGCGATCGGCTCTAGCACCAGAACCAGAGTTTTGGAGGCATTAGAATTCGTAGAAGAACAGAAATTTCCTGCCTTGTTATTGCGAATCGATAGCCCTGGTGGAACCGTGGGCGATTCCCAAGAAATCTACGATGCCCTCAAACGCCTGCGCGAAAAGGTAAAAGTGGTTGCTAGTTTTGGCAATATTTCCGCCAGTGGTGGCGTGTATATCGGTGTGGGCGCAGATTACATCGTCTCTAACCCAGGCACAATTACAGGCAGCATCGGCGTAATTTTGCGAGGCAACAATATTGAGAAACTGCTGGATAAAATTGGGGTTTCCTTTAAGGTGATTAAGTCGGGGGCTTATAAAGATATTCTTGCCTTCGATCGCGAAATTACCCCTGAAGAGCGCGTGATTTTGCAATCCCTGATCGATACTAGCTATGATCAATTTGTGAATACAGTCGCAGAAGGGCGCAAGCTTAGTCCCGCCACGGTGCGCTCCTTTGCCGATGGGCGCGTATTTACAGGCGAGCAGGCATTGGCCTTGGGGCTAGTCGATCGCCTTGGTACGGAAGAAGATGCACGAAAATGGGCAGCAGAACTAGCAGGACTCGATCCTAAAAATACGAAAGTATTTACCATCAAGCCACCCAAGTCCTTTGCCGCTAAATTTTTACCAGGGGGCAGCGACAATGCGATCGCCCGTTTTCAATTTGAGATGGAAACTAGCGGAATGCCTCTGTGGATGTGGCAAGGCTAAAATAAAAGCGCTAATGATCCCCCTCAATCCCCCTTGTGAAGGGGGATGAAGAAAATTCTCCCCCCTTCAATAAGGGGGGCTGGGGGGATCTAGACAACTTTTAAAGCAACTTCTTAAATTTTGGTCAAATAGCCCATTGCCTCTTTGACCGCATCGAGAGTTTTAAAAGCTGTCTCAGATGCCTTTTCTCGACCGTCCCGCAAAACTTGATCCAGATAGCCAGATTCCTGCACCACTTCGCGATATTTAGTTTGAATCGGCTCTAAATGCGCGATCGCCGCCTCAGTCAGCACCGTTTTAAAGTCGCCCCAACCCCGCCATGTCGCCGTCTCAGCCTCCACCTCTGCCTTAGTTTTATTAGCAAAAATTGCGTATAGCCCCAATAAATTATGAGCTTCGGGGCGATCGCTTTGATCAAAGGCTAACTCTCGGATCGCGTCAGTTTTACATTTTTTAATTTTTTTAGTAATTTCATCGGCACTATCCAACAGATGAATGCGACTCATTTCCGTGGGATCGGACTTAGACATTTTTTTCGTGCCATCGGTGAGGCTCATCACCCGCGCCCCCTCCTTGCGAATCAATGGCTCAGGTACTTTCAACACCGCCGCAAATTGATCATTAAATCTGCCCGCAATATCCCTTGTTAATTCCAAATGTTGCTTTTGATCCTCACCCACAGGCACAAGATCCGCTTGATATAGCAAAATATCCGCCGCCATCAGCACAGGATAGTCCAGCAAACCCACGCCCACATTTTCCCCCTGTTTGATTGCCTTCTCCTTAAACTGGATCATTCTTTCTAGCCAGTTTAGCGGCGTAATGCAATTAAGTAGCCATGTTAGCTCAGCATGGGCTGACACATGGGACTGCACAAAAATGGTCGATATTTGCGGGTCAATGCCACAGGCGATATACAGTGCCGCGATATCACGGGTATTCACCGCTAAGGTTTTAGGGTCATGGGGGACAGTAATGGCATGGAGGTCGACAACACAAAAGAAACTTTCATAATCCGCTTGCGTCTCTACCCAGTTACGAATCGCTCCCAAATAGTTGCCGATATGCAGATTGCCAGTTGGTTGTACGCCCGATAAAACTCTTTTTTGCATGGAAATGATGGAGATGCGATGAATGTAGCCCATGGATACGTCCCAATGGAGCGCATTCATGGGCTTACTTAAGAATCTATATTACAGGTCGAAAGGGTATTTATCGAAACAGGGGCAGGGAAAACGATCGCCCGACAAAAGGGCAGTGCCACCTTGCCAAGGTCTTGCTTAAATACGGGGGGAATATTGCCAATTAAAGTCTCGATGACGATTTGGCGCGGGTCAGTGGGCGCAACCTGATAGATCACGCTGACAACATCATCGGGAAACCAAGCCCTGACCAAAACCAAAACATTCTTTGCGGTAATCGGGCGATCGCGATTATCGGGAAATAATCGAATCCCCACAAGGCGATCGCGTTCAAAATAAATATCCGCCACAAATCCCCTGACATAGATCAATTGGCGATCAGGCAGGGCATACAGCCCTTCGCCCCCTGGTTGTAATCTGTGCATGGCATAATGCTCGCGGCGCACCGTGGTGATCGCCGCCCAGTTATTGTCTTGAGCATAGGCAAAAAACTGCGTTTCCAACATTCCCAAGTGCAGGGTTTCAGGTTGTAATGGTGGACGCGCCCTTGTTTGCAAAGAAGGCAGACTTCTAGAGGTTCCTAACTTGTTGGCACTAGCATTATTAGCGATCATCGTTTCAGCCGCGATCGCCCCAGTCGCAATAGCCACTAATGCAACTGTTAATCCAACAAAGAAATTAGCCCTCGATATCACATTATTTCCCATATCACCAACACAAGTAGTAATAATATAGCTTTTTCGCGGTTGATGATGCGATCGACCAGATTAGAAAATGACTATGTTATTTCTCATCTGACGGATCTGAAGCCCTTGTCAAGGCTTGTAACGGTTTCGTGATATAGGTAGTATTAGTAGTTTGCAAGATATTTTAAGATCATGTCCCCAACCCCAGAATCAGATCGCGGTAAAAATAAAGCTTCTTCAAAGAGCTTTGAAGCGATGCGAAAATTTTCAGAGAAATATGCCAAGAACACAGGAACATTTTTCTGTGTCGATCCTAGTGTCACTAATGCCGTGATTGAGGGCTTGGCAAAGCACAAGGAAGAGTTAGGCTCTCCTCTCTGTCCCTGCCGTTATTACGAAGACAAAGAAGCAGAGGTCAAAGATACCTATTGGAACTGTCCTTGTGTACCAATGCGGGAACGCAAGGAATGTCACTGTATGCTGTTTTTAACCGAAGACAATCCTTTTGTCGGTACAAAACAGGAGTTGGAAGTTATAGATATCGTTTATGATGCTTAACCTTAACAAAAAAGCGAGTATTGATGCAAAGTGTCAATACTTGCTTTTGGGATTGAAGGAAATCCCAACCTTTGTTCGCAATCTTCCCCGCAAAACATGATGCTTACAGCTAACAATGACAGCGATCGCCAGCCTATGATCGCCTTGCAAATAAATGGTGAAGAGCGCCAATGCCACCCCGATCGCAATATGGTGGAATTATTAGAATTTTTAAATATGAATCCGCGCCTTGTGGCGGTGGAACATAACGGAGAGATTTTGCATCGTCAACTTTGGCAAGAAACTGTTATCAAAGCTGGCGATCGCCTCGAAATAGTCACTATCGTTGGTGGTGGCTGATATCTAAACAAAAAAGCGGCGCGATGCGCCGCTTTTTTGTTAGAGCTTAGGAGCAGATTTAAGCTGCATACTGGCTAAGCGATTGTCCTGCCGTTTTTCAGCTAGTGCTGGCACTGCCGCTCGCAATGTGGCAGCCAACTTGGTGGTGGTGCTGTCATAGATTTGTGTAACGACCTTAGGATAAAACCCAATGCCGATGATGGGAATCAAAAGGCAAGCAATAATAAAGACCTCACGGGGTTCCGCATCAATTAGCTCTTGATGGGAAGTAAGTTCCTTATTCTCTTCACCATAGAAGATTTCCCGCAACATCGACAGCAAATAGATCGGTGTTAAAATTACGCCGACCGCCATCAATAACAGCGCAATTAACTTAAATGTGCCGCTATAGGCATCACTGGTGGCAAAACCGACAAAGATCATCACTTCCGCCACAAAGCCACTCATGCCTGGTAATGCCAGAGATGCGAGGGAGCAGGTAGTAAACATTGCAAAGATCTTGGGCATTTTTTGACCTACGCCGCCCATCTCATCGAGGATTAGAGTATGGGTGCGATCGTAGGTTGCACCTACGAGGAAGAATAGACTTGCGCCGATCAAACCGTGGGAGATCATTTGCAGCATAGCGCCGCTTGTGCCAAGGTCTGTAAACGAAGCCAGCCCAATCAGCACAAAGCCCATATGGGAGATGGAAGAATAAGCAATCTTACGTTTGAGACTGCGTTGGGCAAAGGAAGTTAGCGCCGCATAGATGATATTGACGATACCTAAGATCACGAGGATCGGTGCAAAGTAGGCGTGTGCCTCTGGGAGCATCCCCGCATTCATCCGCATCAGGGCATAGCCCCCCATTTTTAACAAGATACCTGCAAGGAGCATATGCACAGGGGCGGTTGCCTCACCGTGAGCATCGGGTAGCCATGTGTGCAGGGGGAAGATTGGCAGCTTGACCCCGTAGGAAATCAGGAATGCACCGTAGGCGAGTAATTGGAAGGTGAGAGGGTAGTTTTTGTTGGCGAGGGTTTGCATATCAAAGGAGATGGTATCGCCATAAAAAGCCATCGCTAGCCCTGCCACCAGGATAAACAAAGAGCCGATCGCTGTGTAAAGAATAAATTTAGTGGCTGCATAGAGACGCTTGTAGCCGCCCCAAATCGATAGGAGTAGATATACAGGAATTAGCTCTAACTCCCATGTCAAGAAAAACAGCAGCATATCCTGCACCGCGAAGACGGCGATCTGTGCGCCATACATCGACAGCAGCAGGAAATAAAATAAACGGGGCTTGAGGGTGACGGGCCAAGATGCCAAGACAGCAAGCGTGGTGATAAATCCTGTCAGCAAAACCAAGGGCATCGAGAGTCCATCTACACCCACAGACCAGTTCAGCCCCAATTGGGGAACCCACTCGTATCTTTCGACTAGTTGCAAACTGGGGTTGCTGTAGTCATACTTTGTACAAAAGGCATAGACGATCGCTGCAAAGTCGATCAGTCCCACCACCAGCGCAAACCAACGGATGGTTTTGCCATCACCCTTGTCGGGGACAAAGGCAACCGCAAGGGCCATAACTATGGGGAAGGCGATGATAAACGTGAGCCAAGGAAAGTTTTCGAGACTTAACATATTTGAAAATTAACCGTTGTAATTACCCGCCCTATTTCTAGACAGTCATTGTACCTACGCTCTCCTGCAAAGCATGGGTTATTTATAGTTACTTAAAAATGTATTGATGCCTCCAATGGTGACAGCGATCGCTAAATCTTAGATAATATTAGGGTTTTTAACTCTGGGATCATGACAGCATCAAGCATTGAATCGACTCCCATCAGCATTGGATCGGTATTTATACCTCACAAAATATGTAACAAATCCTTAACAATTAGCAACAAAAATTTATATAACTTCAATTCGATGAATTTAGAAAAGGGATTTATAGAGCCAAAGGGCTAGGGGTTTGCAATTTTCTGGTAATCTCGAAAGTGAATAAATTATTTTTTAAATTGAGAGATTTTAGGCATGAAAGCACTGATACGCTTTTCTGTTTTATTAGTGGCGATCGCGTCAATTTGGGCAACTAGCTTTTTAGGTTCTTTCGGCACTAGCGCTGCATTTGCCGAAGAGTTGCCACCCACTAATTTTTATACCCAAGACCTTAGCAAGATCGACCTGAATAATTCTAATATCAATACCTTCCGCAGGGTGCGTGGTATGTACCCCACCCTGGGGCGAATCATCATTGACAATGCCCCCTATCAGTCTCTAGATGATGTTTTAGCGATCCCTGGGCTTACCGAAGCTCAAAAGGAACTGATCACCGCTAATGCGGATAGCTTCACCTTGAAGCGCCCTGACGAGTCAATGGTACGCGAACGCATTAACAATGCTAATTACCGCCTGTAATTACAAATGAAGGGCTATGCCATTGACATAGCTACATTTGCTGGTATTACAACAAATCACCC